>NZ_SGIM01000039.1 GCF_004208515.1 Acinetobacter halotolerans | reverse complement strand
ACTATCCCCTGCAAATTGGTTCAGTTGTCCGTCTGCAGATAGATGAATATCTTCTGCGGTACTGAGTCCTATACCATTGGGTGAACTCAGCAATAGCATCGCTTGTTCAAAACGAGCAATTTTGTCTTGAATTTGCTCTGCAAATGCCTGTAACTGCTCAACCGATTCTAACTCATCGGTTTGTTGGTTCTTCGCCACTTCACTGAGGGCTTTGGCATTATTCTGGTTGCCTTCCAGTTGTTGTTTGGCTGTTTGCGCTTCGAGGTGCTCACCTTGTGCTTGTTGTTGTGCATGGGTGGTGATCAGTAATCCTTCGCCTGCTCGA
>NZ_SGIM01000038.1 GCF_004208515.1 Acinetobacter halotolerans | reverse complement strand
ACCACCAGTAATACCACCGATGATGCCAGTGATTGGGCCAAGAGGACCACCGTCACCACCCGTAATACCACCGATAATGCCTGTGATCGGACCTAGTGGACCACCATCACCGCCACCTGTAATACCACCGATAATTCCAGTGATTGCGCCAAGAGGACCACCGTCGCCACCAGTAATACCACCGATGATACCTGTGATTGGACCAAGAGGACCACCGTCGCCACCAATACCACCAGTGATGCCATCAAGAATGCCACCGCCAAGTAAATCCTCACCAATGACGTGTTGGATAATATCTGCAGCAGTTGAACCATTATTGATCAGTGTACCGATAACGCCAGTAGCATTATCCAGT
>NZ_SGIM01000037.1 GCF_004208515.1 Acinetobacter halotolerans | reverse complement strand
CGATTCTGACTCTGATAGCGACAGCGACTCAGACAGCGATTCTGATTCTGATAGCGACAGCGACTCAGACAGCGATTCTGACTCTGATAGCGACAGTGACTCAGACAGCGATTCTGACTCTGATAGCGACTCAGATATTGAAGTCACACTTGATACGAGCTTGACGAATGACAGCACGCCAGAACTAACAGGTACTGTAGATAGTCCAACCGCAACTATTGTGGTCACCATTGATGGTGTTGATTATGAAGCTGTGAATAATGGCGATGGTACATGGACACTTGCTGACAATGTTGTTGCAGAATTAGCAGATGGTGATTATGAAGTTACAGTCACTGCAACAGATGCAGAGGGGAATGAAGGTACAACGACTGGCACATTAACAGTC
>NZ_SGIM01000036.1 GCF_004208515.1 Acinetobacter halotolerans | reverse complement strand
TGTATCTGGCAGTTGTCCTTGGTCATCGAATTTGGTCGGACTGCGTTGTGCTTCGTGCAGTCGTCCTGTGACATAAGGGCGATCGATGTTGCCGTCAAAGAAGTCGATGACGACGATTTCACCGATACGTGGCAGGAAGCGTGCCCCGTAGCCTTCGCCTGCCCATGGAGTGAGTACATCAACCCATGCTGAATCGGTATCGTTGTCGTTACTGCCTGCGCCACCATCGTGTTGGTGGTCGTCATTTCGAGTGAACAGAAAGCGGACTTTGATTCTGCCCCATTCATCGACATGGATTTCTTCACCTGATGGTCCAACCACTTTGGCGCGTTGTGGATGGGCTGCTGGGCGGTGTTGTAGGGGTTGGTATTCGGGTATGGTTTTGATGCTGCGACGTTGTAGCGTCAGTTGGTTGGCTTGGCGTTCTTCGCTCTTGTTTGTGTGCTTGTGGTCTTG
>NZ_SGIM01000035.1 GCF_004208515.1 Acinetobacter halotolerans | reverse complement strand
TTGCGTACCTTCATTAACAATATCAGCTGTCGGTGCATCTGGTGCTGTAGTGTCGTCAGAATCGCTGTCGCTGTCTGAGTCAGAATCACTGTCGCTATCAGAGTCAGAGTCGCTGTCTGAGTCAGAGTCGCTGTCTGAGTCAGAGTCGCTGTCTGAGTCAGAGTCGCTGTCTGAGTCAGAGTCGCTGTCGCTGTCGCTATCAGAGTCAGAATCACTGTCGCTGTCAGAGTCAGAATCGCTGTCGCTATCAGAGTCAGAATCGCTGTCAGAATCAGAGTCAGAATCGCTGTCGCTATCAGAGTCAGAGTCGCTGTCGCTGTCGCTATCAGAGTCAGAATCACTGTCGCTGTCTGAGTCAGAATCGCTGTCGCTATCAGAGTCAGAGTCGCTGTCAGAATCAGAGTCGCTGTCAGAGTCAGAATCGCTGTCGCCATTATCAGGTGCGATTACTGTAACTTCTGGAGATTTATTACCAGCG
>NZ_SGIM01000034.1 GCF_004208515.1 Acinetobacter halotolerans | reverse complement strand
CTGGCATTGTCGTGTTGTTCGCTATGCCGATGTTTGCTTTGGACGCTGCCTGCACCGTCTTCTTGTTCTAAGGCATCAGCTTGCCAGCGTTGGACATGCACTGCAGTGGGTTGTAGAGAACGTTCCGCAATGAGGCTGGTCATGCTGTCGTATTGTTCGGTGGCACTGCTGCGGTGGTAGCGAATCGTTCTTCGATTTAAGGCTTGGTATTGATTGTTGTCATCGATCAAGCGAAGTTTTTGGGCTTGGATTGGGCTATTGCTGTTGGCAACGTTGAGTTGGCCTTCATCGATCAGCCAGTTGATGCCTTCGCTTCTGAGTAATCGGGTAATGAAATCATAGTCGCTTTCATTGGCTTGCATCACAAAGGGTCGGACATCGTAGTCTTGTGTCACGCCGCTAATATCAAGTGTAAGACTGGATGCGAATAAGGGGCTGCGTTGTTGCCATTCTTTAAAAAGGGTTTGAACAATATCCAGCACGGTTTTATTCATAAACACGCGGCTGTTACGGCGTTTGTGCCACAGTGCAGTAGGGTCTTGCAGTTTGAGTTTATATAGGGTCAAACTTCCATCAGACTGCCCTTGTACGGCCTC
>NZ_SGIM01000033.1 GCF_004208515.1 Acinetobacter halotolerans | reverse complement strand
CTTAAAAGTGATTGAGAAAGTGGATGGTCTGAGCTTTGACGAATTACAGGCTTTGACAGGCGCTCAATTGATTGATGCGACACAGGGATAGATTGACCTCTCCCTAGCCCTCTCCTAAAAGGAGAGGGAAATTGGGTAAATCTAAGGGAAAAACAATATGAAAAACGCTTATATCATTGATGCGATTCGCACTCCATTCGGACGTTATGCAGGTGGTTTAGCCCCTGTACGTGCAGATGACCTCGGTGCAGTTCCGATTCAAGCCTTAATGCAACGTAATCCAACCGTGGATTGGCAACAAGTCGATGATGTGATTTATGGCTGTGCCAATCAAGCAGGTGAAGATAACCGTAATGTCGGTCGTATGTCTGCGCTGTTAGCAGGTTTACCGTATCAAGTACCGGCAACCACAGTGAACCGTTTGTGCGGTTCATCTTTAGATGCGATTGCCATGGCAGCACGTGCGATTAAAGCAGGTGAAGCAAATCTGATCATTGCGGGTGGTGTCGAAAGCATGAGCCGTGCACCCTATGTGATGGGGAAATCAGACAGTGCTTTTGGACGTAGCCAAAAGATTGAAGACACGACTATGGGTTGGCGTTTTATCAATCCAAAGCTCAAAC
>NZ_SGIM01000032.1 GCF_004208515.1 Acinetobacter halotolerans | reverse complement strand
CCGATACACATTGAACATAAAGCATAGCTACCGCCTGTTTGCTCAAGCTGATTCAAGGCTGTAGTGACCAGTCGTGCACCCGATGCACCGAGGGGATGACCTAAGGCAATCGCACCCCCATTTGGATTGATACGCGCATCATCATCCGCCAAACCTAAATCACGCGTTACTGCCAAAGCTTGAGCTGCAAATGCTTCATTCAACTCAATCACATCCATTTGTTCTAATCTGAGATTGGCTTGTTTCAGTAACTTTTTGATTGCAGGTGCAGGTGCAAAACCCATAATGCGTGGTTCAACACCCACCGTAGTTGCTGCAATGATTTTGGCACGTGGCTTAAGTTGGTATTGAGCAATCGCTTCATCTGAGGCGATCAATAGCGCTGCCGCACCATCATTAATCCCCGAAGCATTACCTGCGGTAACCGTACCTTCTGCCTTCACTACAGCTTTGAGTTTCGTCAGTGCTTCGATGGTGGTCGATGCACGAGGATGTTCATCAGCATCGATAACGACCGCATCGCCTTTGCGTTGCGGAATAGTGACTGGGACGATCTCTTGTTTAAAAAAGCCTTTGGCTTGCGCTGCAGCAGTGCGTTGTTGGCTCACCAAGGCAAACTGGTCTTGATCGGTACGATTGATATTGAATTGTTCCGCTACGTTTTCAGCGGTTTGTGGCATGGTGTCTACACCATACATTT
>NZ_SGIM01000031.1 GCF_004208515.1 Acinetobacter halotolerans | reverse complement strand
CTTTGAGCTTTGGATTGATAAAACGCCAACCCATGGTGGTGTCTTCAATCTTTTGACTACGCCCAAATGCACTGTCTGATTTCCCCATCACAAAGGGTGCACGGCTCATGCTTTCGACACCACCCGCAATGATCAGATTTGCTTCACCCGCTTTAATCGCACGTGCAGCCATGGCAATGGCATCTAAAGATGAACCACAAAGACGGTTCACTGTGGTTGCCGGAACTTGATACGGTAAACCTGCTAACAGCGCAGACATACGACCGACATTACGGTTATCTTCACCTGCTTGATTGGCACAGCCATAGATCACATCATCGACTTGTTGCCAATCGACCGTTGGATTGCGTTGCATTAAAGCTTGAATCGGAACTGCACCGAGATCATCAGCACGAACAGGTGCTAAACCACCTGCATAACGACCAAATGGGGTACGAATCGCATCAATGATATAAGCGTTTTTCATATTCTTACACTTCCATATTTCAATCTGTTGTGATCACTGCCACAAATTACGGGTTTGGTCATACTTCCTTTGCGTAGGCAATGACTCACTTTTGACAGGGCAAAAGTGACAAAACCCATTGTTGAACAGAGGAGGCTTCCTTGCCTCCCTGTTCAACGGGCGACATCCATGTCGCCTATCACGATAGTAAATTAGGGGAAACGTTTTACGGCAGTGCTGATTTTATAGATGAGTCGCATCAATCAATTGAGCACCCGTCAAAGCCTGTAGTTCGTCAAAGCTCAGACCATCCACTTTCTCAATCACTTTTAAA
>NZ_SGIM01000030.1 GCF_004208515.1 Acinetobacter halotolerans | reverse complement strand
TTTGGGACTCGAAGACGCATGGCACTTCACCCCAGCATGGATGCAAGACCTCAATGGTGAAGATGGCGCAACCGCATCAGGCAACAACCAAATTGAAAAACTGAACCAAAACCTCAGCCACTACCACGATGCCCAAGCCAAACAATTTATTGCCCATACCACCGTACGCGATAGCCAAGTCGGCTACTGGTTTAAACTGACCGAACATCCAGAAATTGACCAACATAATGGATCAGACCAAGAATTTCTGATCATCGCCAAAAACTACTACAACCAAAACAACCTACCCAAAGACTTAAACCAACAAATCCAAAGCTTGATTGATCAAAGCCAATGGCAGCAAGACCACAAGCACACAAACAAGAGTGAAGAACGCCAAGCCAACCAACTGACGCTACAACGTCGCAGCATCAAAACCATACCCGAATACCAACCCCTACAACACCGCCCAGCAGCCCATCCACAACGCGCTAAAGTGGTTGGACCATCAGGTGAAGAAATCCATGTCGATGAATGGGGCAGAATCAAAGTCCGCTTCTTGTTCACTCGAAATGACGACCACCAACACGATGGCGGCGCAGGCAGTAACGACAACGATACCGATTCAGCATGGGTCGATGTACTCACTCCATGGGCAGGCGAAGGTTATGGGGCACGCTTCCTGCCACGCATTGGTGAAATTGTGGTGATCGACTTTTTTGACGGCAACATCGATCGCCCTTATGTCACAGGACGACTGCACGAAGCACAACGCAGTCCGACCAAATTTGATGACCAAGGACAACTGCCAGATACC
>NZ_SGIM01000003.1 GCF_004208515.1 Acinetobacter halotolerans | reverse complement strand
CTTTGTCTTCTTTGTCTTCTTTGTCTTCTTTGTCTTCTTTGTCTTCTTTGTCTTCTTTTAAGAAATTTAACGTATGTCTATTATTCATAAATATTTCATACCACGATAAAGATGGAAGGATATTCATAAATGTTAGAATTATAATGGTAGAAATACTAAATAAAGTAATTGTGATAAATACACTAAATGTAGATTGTAGGTCGAATTTTGGTAAAAATTCAATGTTTGTAAAGAAGAATATAAGAATGATAAAGCCAAAAGATAAAGTGAAAATCCACAAGGTTTTAAATGGATCTTTAAAAAAAAACTCATTTAATTTTGTATTCATGTATGCCTCATTAAACGAACATTAAAAATCTATTCTAGTGTAAGAAAATTTAATGCGAAAGGCTTTTTGCTGCTTCACGCCAGCAACACAATACCACCAATGACAGTGACCGAGTCAAAAAATATTTGGCTCGGTTTGGCTTGAGTTGGAGTGATTTCTAATCGTTATTCAGCTTGATCAGGTAGTTGTTTCTTACGCTGCGATTGGCTAGATAAAAACTCTAAATTCCAAAGTTTTTCTGCATGTCGACCAATCCACCAAAATGAAGCAGCGAGTATGATAAAGAAGATTGCTTTATGCATACCAACCCAAAAGAACTCAAAATATTTGGTATATAAGTTTAGAAATAAAAAGGTAATACCAAAACCGCGTGAAGTTGCATCATCGTGTTTTAAGCCATATATAATCGCAATGATAGCAACAAATGCAAATAAGATGCCCCAATGAAGTAGCTCGTATTGTTTAACGTTGTACCAGCTACTTAAATCACCATAGTTGCCAAAAATTGAAAGAATCCATAAAGCAATAAATAGGTAGAGTAAGCCCATGACATACGTTGAATGAGCAAAGTCAGAAAAACGCGTGTGACGTTTAAACAATAGACTGACTCCGATCAGCACTCCGCCAAATAACACAAAGCGCAAAGGGAAGTTCATACCTAAATAGTATGCACCCCAACCAGACATATAGCCTGTTTCAGCTCCGAACCAAGAGCCGAGCGAAAGCAGAGAAAAGATCCAAATCAGTTTTGAGGGAAACCAGAAGGCGAGTGCGGCGTAAATGATTGTGGAAAGTAAAAATAGCAACGAGAAATGTCCGCTACCATTATCAATCGCTTGTCCAAAATATGCCACGGAAACGGCTGTAGAAAGCACACCAGCAAAAATAATCGCTTCATTGCTAAAGTGGTGTAAGGGCTTGGTTTTACGGCGACGATAGGCAAATATATAAAAAGCAGCGGCCGCAGCAGCAAATATGAGACATGGGATGACTTTTGAATTTAAAAATAATTGTTCAAGTATTGTCATTAACCATTCGTCTAGGGTGATTGCAGCAACTGCAATCACTGTGCAAATCATCGAGATCCAAAATGAATATTTTGCTAGTCGTTCCCAATCAAAAGATCGAATGGAAAAGCTGCTTTTAAGATCATTGGCGACGTCAGGTGTAATCGTTCCTTGTTGTTGCCAATACTCAATGGTGTGTTTTAAAAATAGTCCCTGTTTTTTATTTAACTTCATTAAAGAACCCTAATGCCTATTCATCTGTACTGATATAACAGACATCGGATTCAAAAGAAGTATATTTTTCTTAATAATTTGTTGTTAAGCCTACAATTTTAAAAAGCGAGCAATCACTTGGCGTAATTGTTTCAAATAACCTGTAAAGAAATGATTTGCACCAGGCATGATGGTAATCGGGTGTTTTTGGGGCTTTGCCCAAGCGATCATATCTGAGAGCAGGGTAATGTCATCCTGTTCGCCATGTACAAACAAAATATCACCATTAATTTCAGGCGTTTTGTAGTGACGGAGATCAACAACTGAACCTGTTGGTAAGCCACACAAAACTAATTGTTTCGGGCGTAGCTCTTCACTGAGTTGCGCTTGGCATTTTGCTAAGACATGTGAGCCAAAACTAAAACCTCCTGCATAGAACGTTAAGCCCACATGTTTTGCACGTGCATATTCAATCACAGCCAACATATCATCAGTTTCACCATGACCTTGGTCATGCGTACCTTCACTACCACCTAGCCCACGAAAACTTGGACGGTAAACAACACAACCCATTTCATTAAAAATTTGCGAGAGTAAAACAGGCACTTTGTGATGGGGTGTACCCCCTTGTAGTGGGTGAGGATGACAGACAATAGCAAAACCCGTGATTTCACCTTGGGGTTGATCAACAAACATTTCGATTTGACCAACAGGACCTTGGATGAATAGTTGTTCAGACATAAAATATGTAATGAATTATGGAAGAATCCACTATTTTACCGATAAAACTTAACGAGAACACGAATTGGCATTAAAAATTCTCAACTGTTATAGTTTAACCAAGATAAATTGATATTGATTGAATATGCTTGCTCTAATTTCTCCTGCGAAAACACTTGATTACGAAACGGCTTTACCTACCGATACACATACCCAACCACGCTTATTGGAACAATCACAGCAGTTGATAGATGTGTGTCGCAAACTTTCAGCGAGTGAAATCGCTTCATTAATGACCGTGAGTGAGAAAATCGCCAATCTAAATGTAGAGCGTTTCCGTGACTGGAATGCAGATTTTGATTTCTCAAATGCTCGCCAAGCGATATTTGCATTCAAAGGTGATGTTTATACAGGTTTGGATGCCTATCGTTTAGATGAGCAAGATATTGATTTTGCGCAGCAGCATTTAAGGATGTTGTCGGGGCTTTATGGTTTGTTACGTCCTTTAGATCTCATGATGCCATACCGTTTGGAAATGGGAACAAAGTTAAAGAATACACGTGGACATAACTTATATGAGTTTTGGGGTAGCATTATCACCGATCAAATTAATCAAGATTTAGCTGAAATTGATGCAAAAGTATTGGTAAATTTAGCTTCTGACGAATATTATAAATCTGTGAATGAAAAGAAAATTCAGGCGGAAATTATCAAACCTGTGTTCTTAGATCAAAAAAATGGAAAATATAAAGTGATTAGTTTCTATGCGAAAAAAGCGCGTGGTCTAATGGCAAGATACTTAATTGAAAATCAATTGAGTGAAGCAGAACAATTAAAAGCATTTAATAGTGAAGGATATTACTTTGATGCAGGAAGTTCATCAAATAAAGAACTTGTATTTAAACGGGATGAACAGTAGTCATCCTGAGTTTGTCGTGGGTGGGGTGTGATGTTAAGCAAAGAACATTTATTAAAACATGCGATTTCATCTGATCAAGTCTGTATTAAAGGGCATTTGACAGAACCGCGTAGTTATGGGGTTTATGCTTTGCCCTTAGATACTGATGGAACAAGACGTTTTCGTTTTGGCAATCACCCAGTACGTCAACAGGAACTGAGACATGAATTTGGCTCCTGTACCTTATATCAGCTTTTTCTTGATCGTAAAGATGCCGAATCATTGGCAAAATGGCTGAATCAAGCAATGTAGAGATGACTGATTATGCAGCAATATTTATCTACATTAGAAAAATCATGGTATGAGTTGCATCGGCATTATCAGTTTTCTGAACCTCAGAGAACTTTTAATAAACTGATTGCTGCTTATAGCGAAAAGCAAAGGGCTTATCATACGATTCAGCATTTATATGAATGTCTTGTTTTAGTTGAAACGATTCGATCTGAATTAAATGATTCGAATGCAGTCGCATTGGCCTTGTGGTTTCATGATGCGGTTTATGATCCACAAGCTAAAGATAATGAGCTGAAAAGTGTTGAGCTATTTGAGCGGTATTTAGCTCAAGACTTACAAATTGATCGTATTCAGAAAATAAAGCGTTGGATTGCAGCCACGCAAAAGCATGAATCGACTGAAGAAGTGGATTTACAATTTTTGCTGGATATTGATTTAGCTATTTTAGCGACTTCACCTGAGCGTTTCGAGGAATACGAACAACAGATTCAACAGGAGTATGCTTGGGTTGATCCAGATGTTTATTTAATTAAAAGAAAAGAAGTTCTAGCACATTTTTATCAGACAGAATCGCTTTATCAAACGGCATATTTTCAACAGAATTTTGAGCAGAGAGCGAAAGGGAATTTGAGGGGTTATTTGGGATTGTCTCTGTAAGTGGTTGATTTTTTATATTAAGTCATGCTTTATTTTATATATTTTACTACATATTTTTCTTGGTTCTGGTAAATTATCAACTCAATTACTCCATCTTTAAGACTTCCTGCGATATAGAAATGATAGTAATAATATGGAGTAGGTTCTTGACTATCCCCAGAATACCAACCTGATTTTCTTAATTTAAAGTTTTCTATATCTCCATATTTTTCATGTAGCCCTGTATCTTGCTGGAATATTTTTACAATGTATTTCTCATTTTTTTTATAATCCCTAGTTATCATATAATTTGAAAAATATGCTAAGGAGGTAGCTAAAGCCAAAAAGGTTAGAACTTTTTTTATATTGAACTTCATTTGTTCCTCTTGAAATATCTATATTCTAAAATAAGAAAGGATTTAATAAGTACTAATTGGTATTTTTTTAGCTATTATGCCATTACAGTATAATGGGCATATGATAAAGAAGCACATAAGAGTGCCTTAATAGTGTGGTTTATAAGATGAGTATTGAAGGGATAGGGTTTATCCCTTCATAGAACATATTATTTAAAGAAATACCCAGTCTCTGGTGAGCTCGCATTGGCCATACGTTTACGTGGCATACGACCAGCTAAAAATGCTTCACGACCAGCTTCAACAGCTTTCTTCATCGCTGAAGCCATCAAAATCGGGTTTTGAGCAGCGGCAATCGCCGTGTTCATCAATACACCATCGCAGCCTAGTTCCATCGCAATCGCAGCATCGCTTGCTGTACCTACACCTGCATCGACTAACACAGGAACTTTGGCATTTTCTTTAATGATTGAAATGGTATGTGGATTCAGAATCCCTAAACCAGAACCAATCAAGCTGCCCAAAGGCATGATCGCTACACAACCCATGCTTTCAAGTTCTTGAGCGACAATTGGATCATCTGAAGTGTAGACCATGATTTCAAAACCATCATCAATCAATGTTTGAGCCGCTTTAAGCGTCGCTGTCACATTTGGATATAAGGTTTTTTCATCACCAAGCACTTCGAGCTTAACTAAGTTATGACCATCAAGTAATTCACGAGCCAACATACAAGTACGAATTGCGCTATCTGCATCGAAACAGCCTGCAGTATTTGGCAGAATCGTGTATTTCTCAGGTGGAATAACTGAAAGTAAATTGGGTTGATCTGGATGCTGTCCAATATTTACACGACGAATCGCAACCGTCACAATCTCAGCACCACTGGCTTGAATGGCTAAATCAGTTTCATTTAAATCTTTGTATTTACCAGTTCCGACCAATAAACGTGATTGAAAAGTACGTGAACCAATAATTAAAGGGGAATCTTGCATGGGCTTACTCCATTTTTAGCCAATTAGCCGCCACCAACAGCTTGAATAATTTCAATACGATCTTCAGGAGCAATTGTCGTTTGCTCAAGTCTACTTTTCGGAATGATCTGTTGATTCTTTTCTACAGCGAAGCGTTTGCCTTCTAGGGCTAAGTCTTGAATCAGTTGCTGTAGGTTTTCGCAAGACGTGTCAGTTAACTCGCCATTTAGATAGATTTGCATGATAAATCCTTATTTCGCATGCTTGATTGCTTGCCATGCGAGTAGCACCCAACCCACAATCATAAATGCACCACCAATCGGGGTGATTGCACCTAATATTCTAGGTAAGCCAAGCGCCATAATGTACAACGAACCGCAGAAAAAGAGGATACCAATTTGAATCAAAATAAAAGGAATTTTTATTGGAAAGGTTGGCGTGGTTTTATTTAATACAGCCAAGATAAGCAAACCAATGGCATGATAGAAGAAGTATTGTGTTGCTGTAGCCCACCAAGTAAGTTGTTCAGGCGTAGCAAAAGATTTTAAGCCATGTGCACCAAAGGCACCGAGCATCACCGCAAGCGCGAGATTCAGCGCAGAGATCGCTATCCACATAATTACAATGTAACTAGAAATTTGAGTGGTAAAGTTATCATATTCGAGAAATTAAGCATAGCCAAATACAACAAAAGGGCATTAAGCCCTTTTCATTTTATTTAACGTTTAACTCGCTGACATCGCGGTTTTGATCTTTTCCATTGCATTTTTTTCAAGCTGGCGAATACGTTCGGCAGAAACGTTATATTCAGCAGCAAGTTCATGCAAGGTAGACTTATCATCATCTAGCCAACGACGCTGTAAAATATTACGAGAGCGGTCATCTAGTTGATCCATTGCTTCATGCAAAGCAGCGGTACTTTGTTGCTCGTAATCTTCTTCCTCGACTAAGCGAGCAGGGTCATAACGGCTATCTTCTAAATAAAGCGCAGGTGCTGTATGGGGCGTGTCATCATCATCATCGCCTTGTGCTTCAAATGCAGCATCATAAGCAGTTAGACGACCTTCCATTTCAATTACTTGTTCAGCTGTAACATTTAAATCACGAGCTATGGCTTTTGCTTCTTCTAGCGTCAGCTTTTTGCTTGATTTTTTTAGACTGCGTAAATTAAAAAATAATTTACGTTGAGCTTTGGTGGTCGCTATTTTGACGATACGCCAGTTACGAATCACGTATTCATGAATTTCAGCTTTGATCCAATGCACGGCAAACGAGACCAAACGAACGCCCATATTTGGATCGAAACGTTTTACTGCTTTCATTAATCCAAGATTGCCTTCTTGAATTAAATCACCTTGTGGTAACCCGTAACCTGCGTAGCTACGCGCAATGTGTACCACAAAGCGTAAATGTGACATGACCAATAGTTTGGCAGCATCAAGGTCTTGGTCGTAATAATAACGATCAGCAAGTTCTTTTTCTTGCTCGGCCGTTAAGATTGGAATTTGATTGACAGTACTGATATATGCACCAAGGTTTACGCCAGGCGCAGACAATGACAGGGGCATCAATTGATTGCTGCTGTCAGTAGTCATGGAGTCTCCTTATAGGATGGTATTAGGTCAGCAATTTCATCTTAATGCGAATGTGCTTCATCATTAAGGAAATTTGAGTATAGAAATGTAAATCTATCTTTACCAAGAGTTTAACAAAAAAAGTAAACAGGAAAAACCCTAAAGAGATTCAATTAAATAGTGGAATTCATTTTCAGAAATTTTTAGAACTTGGCATTGGAGTTGTTGGATTTGGCAATATCGTGTTACATCAATTTCACTATGTGGATCAGATGACTTTAATAAATATTGTTTTTTATCATTTGCTTTTTTTAGAGCGCGTTTAAGTAAAAGTAATGGCATCGGACAAGGTTGTCCTAAAGCATCAATAATTTCTGTGGAGCTAGAAAGGGTAAAGGTCATAATCATTTAGATAACTTAACACAAAATCATCTTAGCAAATTTTGACAAAGTTTTTGAAAAATTTTTTTACTAAAAACTCAGCAAAATAATCGTACGAAATCAATGGAAACAGGGGAAATAACTTAAAATAAATCTATTAATTGTGATAAACCCATGTTAAGCTCGGTGCGTTTTAGGGAGTGTTTATTATAATTTTATTGTAATAAAGCCTATAACAAATGGATGTAACCGGAAATTGTTGATAGTTTTACAGAATGATTACAAGCTTTAAAATTATAAAAAATTTTAAAACCTTGTTGGCTCTGCTGTTTGCAACACCGGAAGGTCCTTATCTTTCAATATCTGAGGATTGACTTATGACAGCTCGTGAACAAGGCGTAGTAAAGTGGTTTAACGACACTAAAGGCTTTGGTTTTATTCAGCGTAATGGTGGTGATGACGTATTTGTTCATTTCCGCGCAATTATGGGCGACGGTCACCGTTCTTTACGTGACGGCCAACGCGTTGAATTCAGCGTAGTTCAAGGACAAAAAGGTTTCCAAGCTGAAAACGTTCAGCCTTTAGACTAATTTGTTCTATTGCTTTAATGCAATATGAAACGCTCCAATGTTATATTGGGGCGTTTTTGTTTATAATAACGACTTTGTTTTGGTCATTGATGGTTCGAGAGCATATATGACGCCAGGTTTTGAAACCTTAAATTTACATCCGCAGTTGAAAAAAGCGATTGATGCTTTGGGTTTTACTCAGATGACCCCAATTCAACAAAAGGTTTTGAAATATACGCTAGCAGGGCATGATGCCATTGGTCGAGCACAAACAGGTACAGGTAAAACAGCTGCCTTTTTGGTGAGTGTGATCAATGATCTATTAAATAATCCTATTCAAGATCAACGTTTCCGTGGTGAGCCACGTGCGTTAATTTTGGCACCTACACGTGAGTTAGCTTTGCAAATCGAAAGTGATGCTCAAGCCCTTACTAAATTTTCAAATTTGCATCTTGTTACCCTATTGGGTGGTGTAGATTTTGATAAACAAAAGAAAATGTTGGATCGTAACTTTGTTGATATTATTGTCGCGACTCCGGGGCGTTTAATTGATTTCGTTGAACAAAAAGAAGTCTGGTTGGATCGCATCGAATTTTTAGTAATTGATGAGGCAGACCGCTTACTGGATATGGGTTTTATTCCATCCGTAAAAAGAATTGTTCGTTTTTCTTCGCCTAAAGAGCAACGTCAAACATTATTATTTTCCGCAACTTTTAGTTATGACGTATTAAATCTTGCACGACAGTGGTTGTTTGAGCCTGTAACGGTTGAAATCGAACCAGAGCAAAAGACCAATAGTGATGTAGAACAACGTGTTTATATGGTTGCGAAGCAAGATAAGTATAAACTCTTACAAGAAATTCTTCGTGATGAGCCGATTGATAAGGTGATGATCTTTGCAAACCGTCGTGATCAAGTGCGCCGCTTATATGATCATTTGAAGCGTGATGGGTATAAGGTTGGAATGCTATCGGGTGAAATTGCACAAGATAAGCGTGTGAAGATGTTGGATCAATTTAAAAATGGCAAGAACAATATTATGATTGCAACGGATGTTGCTGGTCGTGGTATTCATGTGGATGGTGTTTCACATGTGATTAACTTCACTCTGCCTGAACAATCTGATGATTACGTGCATCGTATTGGTCGTACTGGGCGTGCAGGTGCACAGGGTGTAAGTATTAGTTTCTTATCTGAAGATGATGCATTTTATTTGCCAGAGATTGAAAAAGCGATTGGTAAAAAATTACCACTAACTCGAATGGAAGGTTATTGCTAGATCCGAGTTAATAACAGGTTTTAGTGGTTGTAGAGCCAAACATTTGACATATGAAAGACTAAATCATTTTTTGATTTGGTCTTTTTTATTTGCAAGTGTGTTTTGATACGCAAATTACACAAAAGATTCAGGTTTTTTTTTGAAATCCTGTGATTAGTTGCTGAATTGAAATAGATCAACATGTAGAATATGGCGCATTACCTGGGAGGATATTATGGCTCTAATCTCGATGCGCCAGCTCTTGGACCACGCTGCAGAACATAACTACGGCGTACCAGCGTTTAACGTAAACAACTTAGAACAAATGCGCGCAATTATGCTTGCTGCAGATGCGACAAATTCACCTGTGATTGTGCAAGCTTCGGCTGGTGCACGTAAATATGCAGGTGCACCTTTCTTGCGTCATCTTATTTTGGCGGCGATTGAAGAGTGGCCACATATTCCTGTGGTAATGCACCAAGATCATGGTACAAGTCCTGATATTTGCCAACGTTCGATTCAGTTGGGCTTTAGCTCAGTGATGATGGATGGTTCATTGGGCGAGGATGGTAAAACGCCAACTTCATATGATTATAATGTTGATGTAACACGTCGTGTCGTTGCACTGGCACATGCATGTGGTGTTTCAGTTGAAGGTGAGATCGGTTGCTTGGGTAGCCTTGAAACTGGTATGGCTGGTGAAGAAGATGGTGTAGGTGCAGAAGGTGTACTTGATCATTCTCAGCTTTTAACCTCTGTTGAAGAAGCAACTCAATTTGTTACGGATACTAATGTGGATGCTTTGGCGATCGCTGTAGGTACTTCACACGGTGCGTACAAGTTTACTCGTCCACCTACAGGCGATATCTTGGCAATTGACCGCATTAAAGAAATCCATACTGCTTTACCAAACACACATCTTGTAATGCATGGTTCAAGCTCTGTACCACAAGAGTGGTTAGCGGTAATTAATCAATATGGCGGCGATATTAAAGAAACTTATGGTGTGCCTGTAGATCAGCTTGTAGAAGCGATCAAGCATGGTGTGCGTAAGATTAATATTGATACCGATTTGCGTTTGGCGTCTACAGGTGCAATGCGTCGTATGATGGCTGAGAAACCAAGTGAGTTTGATCCACGTAAATTCTTTGGCGAAACTGTTGAAGCAATGAAAGATATTTGTGTCGCTCGTTATGAAGCATTTGGTACAGCGGGTAATGCAGACAAGATTCGCCCAATTTCTTTAGAGAAAATGGTCGATCGTTACAAATAAAACCGATTTGTGATGAATTAAAAACAGCGGCAATTGTCGCTGTTTTTTTGTGTGATTTAAGCGAAGAAATGCCAGCGGATACGCTGGCATTTTTTGAATGTGATTACTGATGCTTATTGTGCTTTTGCATCTAAACTCACATCTTTGATTTCAACGTAGGCATTGGCACGAAGCTCGCGAGTCCAACTGTCTACTTCCATTTCAAATTGACGCTCACCTAAGATCTGACGAGCCATACGTTCTTGGGCTTCTTTGGTCATATCTTGTTGGCGAGTGTCCATAACTTCTAAAATATGCCAACCAAATTGACTTTGGAATGGTTCGCTGACCTCTCCAACAGGTATGTCTTTCATAACCTTGTCAAACTCTGGCACCATCACACCTGGACTTACCCAGCCAAGACTTCCGCCATCACGAGCTGAACCAGGATCATTCGAATAAGTTGCTGCAAGTGTGGCAAAATCATCACCAGCCTTGATTCGATTATAGAGGCTATCAATCATTTGTTTGGCACGATCAAGACTGACAACCTCTGATGTTTGAATCAGAATATGGCGTGTTTGATATTGGGGTACTAGGGCTTTTTGATCATTTTGTTTGCGATCAAGTAATTTTAATACATGGATCCCATCTCGTACGTTAACCAGTTCGGTAGTCTGTCCGGCTTTTAATGGAGTGATACGGGCAGAGAGCTCAGTTGGAATGTCTGATAAAGAGCGGAAGCCCATATCTGCTCCATCCACTTTAACGGTTGAAGTTGAGAGCTGGGTACTAATCGCTTTAGGATCATCACTTGTAGCGAGTGATTTTCTTACTTCTTGAGCTACTTTTCGCACTTCAGTGGTATTTTCACCAGCAATACGCATGTGGATCACGTGAACTTGTGTGCCCAGCGCAGCTTGACCTTCAGGAGAGTTTAAGAAATTTTCAACATCATTATCACTGATTTTGATGCGAGACATGACCTGTTGTTGACGTAGACGACCAATTGCGAGGTCTTCGGCAATACGGTTACGTAGTCCCTCATATGTTCCTGGTGCCATAGCATCTAACTTTTGTTGGAAGGCAGAGAGTGTGGTCGCTCCAGATTGGTTTGCAACTCTCAATACTGCGGCATTTAAGCTATTTTCATCAGGTTTAATGCCATAGCGTTTTACTTGCTCTAGCTGTGCTTGACGAACAATAAGTTGATCCAAAACCTGCATTTGTAAATATTGTTGAGGCGGAACGGGTTTGTTTTGCGCTTTTAATTGATGTTCAGTTTCAGCAATTCCTTGCACCAAATCACTTCTGAGAATGACACTACTATCCACAATTGCAACAACCTCATCCGTAGGTTGAGCAAAGCTTTGCATTGATGAAGAAATTAGGGCGGCGAGAACAGTGGCTCTAAAGATATGTTGAAAATGTTTTATCTTCATTAACGTTGTGTCCAAGATTGATTGATTTTGTTAAAACCTAAAACTCTATTCTCAAGAAGAGAAGAAAGTTTATTGTTTAAAGCGCCTAGACCTTTAAGTGTAAACTCTGCCATTACAGCGCGCTTTCTATGTACGTCTGGAAGGTTTGGATCATCCAAATCGTTATAGTAAGAACGACCATAAACAGAGACAGCCCAACAACATGATTCGTAATTTACGCCAAGTAAATATTCTCGCATCAGATTATTGTCTAAGTCATATTGAGCATGTCCCATAATACGCCAATTATCTTTTACAGGTTGTATAAAGGATGCAACAACTTGATCATATGCATCTTGTCGATCTTTAATGTCTTTCCTGTAGAAATAACCTAGATTGTATAGATTGCCTTTGTCACCAGTGTAATAGGCTTGGACGTCACGTTGAGCATTATCTCCATTCGACATCCATGCTGAATTTGCGTTAATGGTAAAGTTTTGATTCAGTTGACTAGACACGCTCACAATAGGTCCAGTTCGGCTTTGCGTATCAAATTGATCTAGCTCTTCATTTAGGCTGACGCGGCGATCATTGAAATAATAGCTTTGACCGACACTTGCACGAATACGCTCCAAACCTTCTGTATCCAATAGACTATAGGTGACTCCTAGGGATAAGAAGTTATTATCTTCTAAGCGGTCATGCCCATAAAAACGGTAAGGGTTAAATAGCTGATCGTAGCTGATCGAGGCTGAGGTCGAATCAAAGTTTGGATAGTCATCTTGCTTTTTGTATGGTGAATATGCGTAAAAAGCACGTGGAGAAATGCTTTGCAAATATTTACCATCTTTCTCAAACGTCAGCCCAGTTGCCAAAGTGAATTGGGGGACAACTACAGATTTTTCTAAATCATCCGAAGATGCAAGTCCACGGCCTTCTTTAGAGTCTTGGTCGTAGAAAGTGTTGATGCTGCGTACAGATACTTCTGGAATGACATAAAACCATGATGGTGTGATGTGGTTATAACGCACTGCAAACTGGTTATAAATACGCGTACCACTAGATTCCAAGGCAGAACCATCACTAATGGATTTCTTGAAATAAGCGGTATCATTATTAAACTCATACTGTAAGCCTTGTGGGTCTCCAGTCATATAATTTAATAAAAATTGTGGGAGACGAGCATAAGGCTTATCCGCATCCTCGATTGTTTTATCTAAAGTTTGGAAGTCTTCGACTTTTAGTTGTGCTTTTAGTCCGGGAATACCATTTCTATAGTTTAGTTCCCATGCACGACGTAAGTTTAAATCTGTTTTAGAGTTTGGACTGGTATCGAAATCGGAAAAATAATCCTTATCAGAAGCATAGTTGTATTCTAGATTGGTCGACCATTGTTCATTGATTTTCCAATGATGGAGAAAATGCAAATCAGAGCGATTTTCCTTGTCATACTGCTTGTCACTCGATAAATACCCACCCCAAATCCGACCAGCACCAAAATTTTCTGTCATGTAACCGAAATCAGCGTCGAGTTTGGTACCACGCTCACTCATGAAACTTGGTGTAAGTGTTAAGTCATAGTTGGGCGCTAAATTCAGATAAACTGGAACTGCAAGCTGAACACCGCCATCATTACTGTAGCCGAAGTTGGGGCTTAAAATACCAGTAGTGCGTCGATCATCTATAGGAAAGTTAAAATAGGGCACAGCAAGTACAGGTACATCTTTTACATAGAGTTTTGTGCCGCGAGTGACACCACGTCCAGTCTCTTGATTGAGCTCAATTTGCTTAGCTTGGATTTTCCATGCTGGTTTTTGGCCAGGAGGGCAAGCTGTGTAGCTTGCATCCGTTAAAACGACTAAATTTTCATTTTGGCGTCGAATTTGGTTGGCATGACCATGTGCATGCTGTTGTTCGGTGATATAGAAACTATTGTTTAAATCACCTGTTTGGGTTTTTAAATTATAGTTAATCTGGTCACTTTGGGTGAGTAAACCTGCTTGAGCAAGTTGAACGCTCCCTTGTGCATTCGCATGGGTTTGAGTGGAATCAAGGGTGACTTTATCTGCCCGTATCATTCGGCCTTCTTGATCAATCACCACATTCCCTTGTAAAACAGAGTCACCATTTGGGTCATAGTGTCCATAATCTGCTGTAATAACAGAGGTTGTTGCATTTTGATCAGCAGTTTTGGTTACTGGATTGATAGGTGTAATCCATGTACCTTGACAGAAGGCTGAACTTAAATATTGATTGTTACGTAATTGTGCTTCTGGCGCAGATTTGTCAACGTAATATTGCTGGAAAAATTTTTCTCCAGGATATTTTTCTGGATCTTGCTGAGCGATGGCTTTGAGCTGCGTATTATCAAGCGTAGAAGCATGAGACGTAAACGGCACAAGTTTATCCGCTGCGAGACTTGATTGAATCGAGCCGCCACATAAGAGTGTCAAAATAGCAGTTGCTAAAGGATTATATTTAAACTGATGTTTCATTGTCTCATTAACCAATACGCTAATTCACAATTAATTATTGTCGCATCATAGAGAAAAAGTTGATAAGTGGCTACACTTAAGCTTTCAAAATCTCAGCTAGATTTAGATTTTATTGCAAATGAATACACAACGTGAACAATTGATACAAACTTGGCTGCATACCACACTGCAATCTGATCAGTTCGAGATCAGCTTTCTAGCAGGTGATGCCAGCTTCCGTCGCTATGCGCGAATCAAGTTACAAAACAAAACATATATGCTAATGGATGCGCCTCCTGAAAAAGAAGATTGTATTCCATTTGTGAGTATTGATGAGTTCTTTGATCAGCATGGTGTCCGAGTACCCCATATCGTTGCGAAAGACTTAACGCAAGGTTTGTTGCTGTTAGAGGATTTTGGTGATGTTGTCTTGTCGACATTATTAAATGATGACACGGTTGATCAATATTATGCGCAAAGTTTTCAGCAGTTGATTGAATTGCAAAAAATTGATGGTCGAAACCATTTGCCTGCGTATTCTTATGAAAAGTTAATGACCGAAATGCGTTTATTAACGGAGTGGTTATTGCCTTCGTTGAATATTCAGCCTACAGAGCAGCAGCTTGAAACCATTGAACAAGCATTTGACTTTCTGGCTGTCGAGGCGACCAATCAACCACAAGTGATTGTGCACCGTGACTTTCATAGTCGAAACCTCATGAAAATTGAGGATGAGCAGGCTCTGGGGGTGATCGACTTTCAAGATGCGGTGATTGGTGCGGATACTTATGATCTGATTTCGATTACACGCGATGCCTATGTGCAATGGAATGCTGAACGTGTGTATCAATGGTTTGAAGTGTTTTATGACTTATTGCCAGATTCTGCGAAAGAAAATCGTAGTTTTGAACAATTCAAACGTGATGCTGATCTTATGGCGATTCAACGACATCTCAAAATTCTAGGAATTTTTGTGCGTTTATTTGAGCGTGATGGTAAATCTGGTTATTTAAATGATTTGCCACGAGTGATGTGGTATTTGCTCGAAGAAAGTCAAGGTTATGATGAGTTAAATGATTTTATGCAGTTTATTCGTGATGTCGTCATGCCGAAATTTATTGCTAAATATGGTCATTACGAGGTAGCAGCATAATGAAGGCAATGATTCTGGCTGCGGGTCTAGGCAATCGCATGCGACCTTTAACCTTACACACACCAAAACCATTGTTAGAAGTGGGTGGGAAGCCACTGATTGTTTGGCATATTGAAAAGCTACAACAAATCGGTGTGACTGAAATCGTAATTAATACGGCTTGGTTGGCTGATAAACTTGTTGCTGCTTTAGGTGATGGCGCTCAATTTGGTGTAACTATTCTTTGGTCACATGAGGGCGAAGGTTTAGAGACAGCAGGTGGAATCATCAATGCATTACCATTGTTAGGTGATGAACCATTTATCTTGGTCAATGGTGATGTATGGACAACCATGGATTTTTCTTCATTATTGAATGTTAATCTTGATCATAAACAAGCGCATTTGGTCTTGGTCGAAAACCCCCCACAACATTTAAATGGTGATTTCATTCTTTCGAATGATTTAGCATATACTTTTGAGCAAGCTCAATTGGGTGAGGCGCTCACTTATAGTGGTGTAGCAGTATTGTCTCCACAAATGTTTGCTGGTTTAGAGGGTGGGAAACGACCTTTAGCACCATTACTAAAGCAAGCGATGCATCAACAGCAAGTTTCAGCTGAGAAAATGCAAGCAGTCTGGGTAGATGTTGGAACGCCTGAGCGATTAGAGCAACTTGATCAACAAATTCAGCACGGCGAGCTTTTATAAATACGTTGTCTATCTTTGATTTGTATGAAGAATGGCAAAATACAGAGGATTGTGCAGTTTATCATGCTGTAAGATGTTTAACTGCATAATCGTTCAACAAGTCCTACTGTGTCTTGTATCAGAAATCGGTATACTGCACAGCAAATTTATCGAGATGTTGCACCGTTATGCATCCTTTTTTTCAAGAATTAAAGCAAGGAAGTCAAGCCTTAGGATTAAGCCTGAGCGAAGAAGCCCTAACACTGTTGTTGAAATATCAAGATGCTTTAGTGCTATGGAATAAGGCATATAACCTGACAGCTATTCGCGACCCTAAAGAAATGTTGGTTAAACATTTATTGGATAGTTTAAGTATCTTAAATGATTTACCACAGGGGCGTTTGTTGGATGTAGGAACAGGTGGTGGTATGCCAGGCATGATCATTGCATTGTGCCAACCAGAACGTCATTGCGTGTTATTAGATTCAAATGGGAAGAAGATTCGTTTTCTAAAACAATTTATTGCTGATTTGAAACTAAAAAATGTAATTGCAGTGCAAACACGTGTTGAAAATGAAGAGAGCATTGATGAGCTTGGTCATTTCGATGTCATTACAAGTCGTGCTTTTGCATCATTGTCTGACTTTGTTGATGCGGCACAACCATATATGCATGAGCAAAGCATTATAGCTGCAATGAAAGGCTTAGTCCCGATGGATGAGGTTGAGCAGCTGAAAAATGAATATTCGTGTAAAGTGATAGAACTTCGTGTACCAAGACTAGATGAACAACGTCATTTACTTTTACTTCAACGTATTCAATAAAAAATATTAAGGGTAATCATGGCTCAAATTATTGCGATTGCAAACCAAAAAGGTGGTGTAGGGAAAACCACGACAGCGGTGAATCTTGCTGCGTCTTTGGCGATCCTAAAGAAACGTGTCTTGTTAGTTGATATGGACTCTCAGGGCAATGCCACGATGGGGTCTGGTGTTCAAAAAAATGATTTACTTTATTCAATAACCGACGTTCTTTTGGGTGAAGTTCCGATTGAGACTGCGATTCAAAAAGCAGAGGTTGGTTATAAAGTTCTAGGTGCAAATCGTGAGCTTGCTGGGGTGGAACTTGCAATTGCTGAGCAAGAAGGCAGAGAGTTTATTCTTAAAAATGCGTTGCAAGAAGTTGCTGCATCGTATGACTATATTATTGTCGATTGTGCGCCAAGTTTAAGTTTGATTACGGTCAATGCGTTGGCGGCTGTCAATGGCGTGATTATTCCAATGCAGTGCGAATACTATGCATTGGAAGGTTTGGCTGACTTAACACAAACAATTGATCGTATACAAAAAGCCCTTAATCCAAACTTGGAAATTGTTGGGGTATTACGTACCATGTACGATGCCCGTAATGCATTGACACGTGATGTCTCAGCTGAGTTGGAACAATATTTCGGTAAGAAACTGTATGATACGGTTGTGCCGAGGAATATTCGCTTGGCTGAAGCACCTGCACACGGTTTGCCTGTGATCTATTTTGAAAAGAGTTCAAAAGGGGCAGTTGCCTATTTGAATTTGGCCGCAGAAATATTGAAGAAAAGTAAAGTGAAAAAAGGAAGTGCTGTATGAGCATCAAAAAACGCGGGTTGGCTAAAGGTCGTGGTTTAGATGCGCTATTGGGTTCAATTCAAAAAGAGAAATTGCAACTTGAGGCACAAGCTTTAGATCATGGTCAACTCAAGCAGATTGATGTCAATTTATTGAAACGTGGGGAATATCAGCCTCGTCGTTTTATTCAGGAGCAAGAGTTAAAAGAGCTTGCTTCTTCGATTGAAAAACATGGTGTGATGCAACCGATTGTGATTCGTCCTGTGGACGATGAGCAGTATCCATACGAAATTATTGCGGGTGAACGTCGTTGGCGTGCAGCACAGATGGCGGGTTTGACTGAAATTCCTGCAATTGTACGTGAACTCAATGACCAAGTTGCGATTGCCTTAGCGCTGATTGAAAATATTCAACGTCAAGATTTAAACCCAATTGATCAGGCCTTGGCATTGCAACGTTTCCATGAAGAATTTGGTTTAAGTCATCAAGAGATAGCTGAAACTGTAGGTAAAGCACGGACCACAGTGAGCAATTTATTGCGTTTATTGAGCTTGGCTGACCCAATTAAAGATTTCATGCAGCAGGGTCAAATTGATATGGGGCATGCACGTGCCATCTTGACTTTGAAAGCGAAAGACCAGATTGAAGTTGTACAGATCGTCATTGATAAAGGTTTGTCGGTCCGTCAAACTGAACAGTTGGTTCGTGAGTGGAATGAACCGAAGCCTGAAAAGGAAAAGGCGCTAATTTCTCCAGATATTGAACAACTGACCCAAAAGCTTTCAGAGCGTTTTGGGGCAAATGTGAAAATAGACCATAATCAAAAAGGCAAAGGGAAATTAGTGATTCAATATCACTCATTGGATGAGTTGGATGGAATCCTAAATATTTGTTTGCCAAACTAATACTTAGAAGACCTCCTTTTTATATTTTAAATATTATTGGGGAATAATATGTGGGAACTTGTGAAAGCGGGTGGTTGGTTAATGCTGCCCCTTATTCTCTCATCAATTTTTACGGTTGCGATTATTATTGAACGTTTCATTCGTTTGAAACGTTCACAAGTTTTACCTCAAGCATTACTGGTGAATGGTGCAGATGTGGAATCAGTTGTTTCACATTTGGAACATGATGAAGCCCAAAAAAGCCCTCTAGGTCGTATTCTAAAATCGGGTTATGTACATCAAAACCAAGGTGAGCAATTTGCTCGTGCACAAATGGAAGCCACAGCTTCACAAGAAATCAGTTACCTAGAAAAAAATATCAACTTTTTAGGTACATTAGGTGCAATCGCACCATTACTTGGTTTGTTGGGCACGGTTATCGGCATCATTCAGGCTTTTTTAGTAGTTGATATTGGTTCTTCGGGTAATGCCAGCATGATGATGCCGGGGATTTCAACGGCGTTAATTACTACCGCTGTCGGGATGTTAATTGCAATACCTGCCATAATTGCTTATCGCTATTTTCAGCGTGTGGTGCATGAATATGTTGCTGAGTTAGAGCAACAATCAACATTGTTTCATGCGGCGCTTTTTTACAAGAAAGCAGCACATGTGCATGAACACCGTCGTGCAAGTTAAGCATAGGTGTCATGATGAAATTTAAACGTTCTCAGGTTGAAGATATTCACATCAATTTGACACCAATGATTGACTGTATGTTATTTATTTTGGTGTTTTTACTGCTTTCAACCACTTTTAGTCAGCAAAGTCGTATAAATCTTACGCTGCCTGATGCCAAAGGTGTCCCTCCGAAACAATTCGATGACAAAATTGAAATCATGGTAGACTCAAAAGGGTATTATTCTGTGAACGGTCAAGCATTATCAAGTAAAGAGATTGCTGATCTGAGCACTGCAATTAAACAAGTTGCACAGGATCGTCGAAATTTTATGTTTATCATTGCTGCTGATGCAAGTGCCGCACATCAAGATGTGATTCGTGTGATGGATGTGGCTGGACAGCTTGGCTTCGTAAATGTCAACATCAGCACTAAAGTTCCAACTAGAGGTTTTACTGAGTGAATCAAGATTTTAAAGTCTATTTGCGTCTTTTAGCTTATTTAAAATCTTATTGGGGCGTCGCCTTATTGGTATTGATTGGTTTTAGTATCAATGCCGCCACAGAAGTTTCGGTAGCGAAATTACTTAAATATATTATTGATGCGATTCAGGACGGTAGTCGAGAAAACTTGAACTGGTTTCCCGTCTTAATCGTTTTACTCATGTTTTTCCGTGGTGTCGGCTTATTTCTTGGTGGATATTTTACAGCCGTGATCTCTAGAAGATTGGTTTTTAGTATACGTCAAGAGGTTTATGCGAAACTCTTAAGATTACCTGCACAATATTATCTTGATAATACATCAGGTCACATTAGCTCTAAGTTGATGTACAACGTACAACAGTTGACAGCTGCCTCGTCAGATTCACTACAAACCGTTGTAAAAGATGGTCTAATTGTGATTGGGCTGCTTAGTTATTTATTTTATACCAACTGGCGCTTAACACTTTGTATTATTGTATTTATGCCTGTGATTGGCATTTTGGTTCGTGTCGCTGCGAAGCGAATGCGCAAACTTTCACTACAAGTACAAAATACCATGGGTGATGTGAATCACGTGGTTCAAGAAACCATTAATGGCAATTCGGTGGTTAAAAGCTTTACAGGTGAAGCTTTTGAGCAACAACGCTTTTATAAGTCATCGGTAGAAAACCTTCGCCGTGGTTTAAAAATGGTGGTGGTTCAAAATATTAACAGCCCTGTAGTTCAGCTAATCTTGTCATGTGCAATGGCACTTATTCTTTGGTTGGCGTTAAGACCGCAAGTATTTGGTGATACTTCGGCGGGTGAATTTGTTGCATATATCACTGCCGCAGGTTTGATTTCTAAACCCGTGAAAAACTTAACAGATATTAATGAAAAACTACAACGTGGTTTGGCTGCAGCTCATTCAGTCTTTGAATTATTGGATTTGCCAGAAGAAGAGAATAAAGGGCAACTTAAACCTGCATTGAAAGGCAATATTCGATTTGATCAAGCAAATTTGCAATATAGCGATGGTACCCATGCGATTAAAGATTTCTCTTTAGATATAAAAGCGGGGCAAACGATTGCATTGGTTGGGCGTTCAGGTGCTGGTAAAACCTCTTTAGTCAATATGCTGCCACGGTTCCAAGAACTAAGTCGCGGGCAAATTTATTTTGATGATATTCCAGTACATGAAATTGAATTGCTCAGTTTGCGTTCGCAAATTGCAATGGTCAATCAACAAGTGGTGTTATTTAATCGTACGGTCCGTGACAATATTGCCTATGGTCAATTACAAGATTCTAGTAATGAGCAGATTATTGCTGCTGCAAAAGCAGCTTATGCACATGACTTTATTATGGAATTGCCACATGGATATGACACGGTTCTCGGTGCACAAGGTTTAAATCTATCAGGTGGTCAACGTCAACGTATTGCGATTGCCAGAGCAATTTTGAAAAATTCACCAATCTTGATTTTAGATGAAGCAACCAGTGCACTTGATAACGAGTCTGAATACTTCATTCAACAAGCATTTGATGAAGCGATGCAAGGTCGTACCACGATCGTGATTGCACACCGTTTATCAACAGTTGAAAATGCAGATCTTATTGTCGTCATGGACAAAGGTGCGATTATAGAGCAGGGTACGCACACAGAGTTACTTGCTAAAC
The DNA here is from genome assembly GCF_004208515.1 of Acinetobacter halotolerans. Taxonomy (GTDB): domain Bacteria; phylum Pseudomonadota; class Gammaproteobacteria; order Pseudomonadales; family Moraxellaceae; genus Acinetobacter; species Acinetobacter halotolerans. The sequence goes on along the minus strand of NZ_SGIM01000003.1, from coordinate 375,396 downwards.
ATGGTATGTACTACCAGTTACATCAGCGTAATTTTGAGGAAGATTAATCATGTCGATGGCGCAACGCATACAGGATGCTTGGAACGAACAAGCTTCATGGTTAATTGTTTTGCGCCCATTGGCATGGTTGTATCGGTTTGGTTTCTGTCTAAATCAAAGCTTGTATGAAGTTGGTGTTAAGAAGGTTTACCACGCTCCTATACCTGTCATGGTGATTGGTAATATCACTGTGGGTGGAAGCGGCAAAACCCCATTGCTGATTGAGTTGGTCAAATATTTACAACAGCAAGGTGTACGTGTTGGGGTGATCAGTCGTGGTTATGGCGGACAGGGTCCTTTTCCTGCAAAAGTGGAACAGTTATCTGAACCTTCCATTGTTGGTGACGAACCTTGTTTGATTGTTCAGTCGACCGATGTCCCGATGGCAGTTGGGCCTAATCGTCAAGCATCTATAGAGTTATTGTTGCAAACTGTTGGTGATCTTGATTTGATTATTAGCGATGATGGTCTTCAGCATTGGGCTTTAGGTCGTCAGATTGAATGGATTGTATTGGATCAAAACCGTGGTTTAGGTAATGAAAAGCTATTACCTGAAGGGTATTTGCGAGAACCAAAATCAAGATTAAAAAGTAGTACAGTCATCGAGCATACTAAAGTGGCTCAGCCAAAAAATAATATGTACTTAGATGTTGGGCAACCTTATCTACTCAACAATCATCTAGAGTTAAGTTGGTTTGATGCGAACCAATATTTTAATGCTGTCGTTGGTATCGGCTTTCCGCAGCGCTTTTATCAGACACTAAGTAAGCTGGGTGTGAGTCAATATCAAGCACATGAATTTCCAGATCACTATGATTATGAAATCGCAGATTTAATTTTTGATTCGCAAGATGCAATTATTACGACTGAAAAAGATGCTGTAAAATTTAAGAGCCTGTTGCAACAGCATCCTGAATTTAATACACCAATTTGGGTTGTACCTGTTGAGGCCGTTTTATCATCTGATTGTTATGACTTGTTGAAACAGCAGTTGCAACAAGTTGGTATTCAATTTTCTTAGAGAATCACCATGAAACATATCGTTATACCTGCTCGTTTTGCGAGTTCTCGTTTGCCAGCAAAACCCCTTTTATTGATTCATGGTCGTCCGATGATTTTACGTGTGGTCGATCAAGCGCGGAAGGTTGAAGGTTTCGATGATTTATGTGTAGCGACTGATGACCCTCGAATTGCTGATGCTTGTCGTGCTGAAGGGGTAGATGTGGTTATGACCAGTGCGGATCATCCATCTGGGACGGATCGTTTGAGTGAGGTTGCTCGCATTAAAGGCTGGGCATCAAACGATATTATTGTCAATGTTCAAGGTGATGAGCCATTACTACCAGCGCAACTCGTTAAACAGGTAACGCAACTTCTCGTTGATAATCCGCAATGTTCAATGTCTACATTATGCGAGCAGATTAATCATTTAGATGAGTTTCAGCGCGATAGCATTGTTAAAGTTGTCATGTCTAATCGTAACGAAGCGCTTTATTTTAGTCGAGCAACGATTCCCTATGATCGTGATGGTGCGAAACAAGCTGAGGTTAAATTGCATGAGCAAGCTTTTCGCCATTTGGGTTTATATGCCTATCGTGTAAAATTATTGCAAGAATATGTCACGTGGGAACAAGGTAAACTGGAAAAACTAGAAAGTTTAGAGCAGCTTCGAGTTCTAGAAAATGGTCATCGTATTGCGATCGCAGTTGCAGAAGCCAACTTACCACCAGGTGTTGATACTCAAATCGATTTAGATCGACTTAATGCAATGCCTGTGAGTGCATTTGAATAATATGATCGTTAATATCCAACCAACAATGACATACTCTTGGCATGACCAAACTTGGGAATTGCTGACAACGCGGTTTCCCGAAATCGGGCATGGTTTACTATTTTATGGTAAACAAGGCTGTGCCAAAAAAGCGTTTGCTGAGCGATTTGTTGCTTGGATATTATGTGCGAATAAACAACCTCAAGCTGCTTGCGGTGAATGTGCAAGTTGCCAATGGTTAAAATCTGATACGCATCCTAATTATGTGCATATCACGACAGATGAAGACAATAAAAAACAAAATGCGAAAATTAAAATAGAAAAAATACGAGATTTACTTCCTTTTGTTCAGCAAACTGGTGAGGGTTGGCGAGTTATCGTGATTGAACCTGCAGAAGCTTTAAATATGGCCTCTGCAAATGCTTTACTGAAAACACTTGAAGAACCGGGTGAAAAAGTCATTTTGATTTTACTTGCCGATCATTACTTAAAATTACCTGCAACGATTCGCAGCCGTTTGCAGCATTTCGCCTTAGATCGACTAACTGTAGAAGATGCACGGTCATTTGTACAACAGCAGATTCCCGAGATCAGCAGTGAGCATATTTCATTATTGCTAAATCTAGCAAACGGGATGCCATTGACTGCGATTGAAATAGAGCAAAGCGGTTGGTTGCAAAAACGCACGTCGTTCTTAAGTGATTGGCTAAAATTAGTTGCTGAAAAAAGTATGCCGTTGCACTATGCCAACAAATGGTCTAAAGAGTTAAGTTTTACAGAATTCATGACCTTGTTTGAGTATTTGTTGGGTGATTTAGTTAGTCTTAAGTTGAATCAATCATTGAGAAATGATGATCTTGATTTCCAAGATTTAGCCGAACAGTATGATTTAGAACATTTATTCGCGATTTATACTGATGTGCAACAAAAGAAGTTGATGGTGGCACAGAATGTACAGACACAATTGGTTATGGATGAATTGTTTATTCAATTGATGAATGTTGAGTTGTGATTTTCGTAAGACGAATGGGGTAGCTGATTTTTTGTAGATAATTGAATGAGGATATAGGGTTAGACTGTAGTTTAAGATGGGTTGTAAAGTTTGTATTTAAATTGTTTTTTATTATAACTTCCGAACTAAAAATATATAAAATGTGAGGTACTTCACAATAATAGCAAAAAATAAGGAATATAGTGATGAAAATAAGATCTATAGCTGTTGCATTATCACTTGTAATTTTACCAGCCATTACGATGGCTGAGCCCAAGTTTGAGTCAAACATCAATGGCTCTTCTATTCTGATCGACGCATCTAATCATGGCTCACAAGCCTATGAGTGCGTGTATAGCTACTCATTTAATCATAGCCAACAAAATGCAAAATCGAATCAGTTCAGCGGTAAACTTTATATTGAAGCTGGGGCACGGCAGATCGCTGTTGTGACACGACATACCGATCAAGCTATCCGCAAACTAAATTTCGATTATAAGTGTACTGAAAAGTAAGTCCTTTTGAAACGAATTGAACCGTTCATAATGTAATCTGATTATGAGCGGTTTTTTAGTTTTTGTCATACGCATGATTTGAAAGCTTGGTCTGCTGTAATGTCTATGTTAGATCCCTAATCTAACGAAATACCAGCCGTTTTGAGTGTTTTCACAACATTTTGCTGAAACAGCATTTGTTGTTTCAAGGATTGTTTTCTATAATCAAATGATAAATCATGTATAGATACTAAGTAAGCGGTAATTCAAAGGACGTTTATAAAACAGATCAAAGCGAATTGATGGTTTTTTATAAGTTTATCAATGTTGAATGATATTGATAATTTTATGTATTTAACAGGGGAAGGTTATGCAACATCAAATGATGGGTGGAATTATACAGGTCAATATTCCTGATAAAGCCACTTTACAATCGAGCTATATGCCTTTTGTACAAGGCGGTGGATTATTTGTTCCCACTAAACAAGCAGTAAAAATGGGACAGGAAGTATTTATTTTGGCGACACTTCCAGAGCAATCTCAAAAGATTCCGCTCACAGGTAAAGTCATTTGGATTTCTCACAAACAGACTCATTTTAAGCCACAGGGTTTTGCGATCCAGTTGGCTGGCGAAAAAGGTGTGTATTATAAAAACGAGGCTGAGAAATTATTGGCCGGTTCTAAAGGTATGGATCGTCCAAGTTATACGATGTAAGCGTCATGAATAGGAAGAGATAGTGTTTGTTGATACGCATTGCCATTTAACCTTGTTAGATCTAAGTCCTTATGATGGGGATCTAGATCAAGCACTCGCACAAGCTCGACTTGCAGGTGTCTCAAAATTTATGGGAATCTCGGTTGATCTTGATGATCATATTAAATTGGCTGAAATTGCTTCCCGTCACGATGATGTGGGCTACACAGTTGGGGTACATCCTTGTGAAGATGGGCATGTGATGGCACGTGCGACAACAGACTGTTTGATAGAACTAGCCCAATCAGATAAGGTCTGGGCTTTGGGGGAAACAGGGTTAGATTATTATCATAGTACCGATTATGTTACTGAGCAAAAACAGTGTTTTGCTCGTCACATTCAAGCATCAAAAATTGTAAAGAAACCTGTGGTTGTACATACGCGCTCCGCTAAGCACGATACGATTGATATTATTCGGGCAGAACAATCGACACACGGTATATTGCATTGTTTTACTGAAGACTGGGAAACGGCAAAAGCAGTTTTAGATTGCGGTTACTATATTTCTTTTTCAGGTATTATTTCTTTTAAAAATGCCCAAGATCTGCGTGATGTTGCGAAACAAGTTCCATTAGATCGTGTATTGATTGAAACGGATAGTCCTTATTTGGCGCCTATGCCTTATCGAGGAAAAACCAATGAACCTAAATATGTTCCGTATGTAGCAAAAGCCTTGGCTGATGTATATGATAAAACAGTTGAAGAAATTGGTGTGATTACAACACAGAATTTTGAAAATCTTTTAAATTTTAAATAAACGGTTTTTGTTGTATTAGGAAAGAGAGTTATCACGTGAAAATGGATCGTCAAGCTCAGTTTCGGGCACGAGAAGTATTAATTTTTCAAATCGCTGAGCAACTCCTGTTAGAAAATGGTGAAGCCGGCATGACCCTTGATGCTTTGGCGGCCGAATTGGATCTTGCAAAAGGCACCTTATATAAACATTTTCAGAGTAAAGATGAATTATATATGCTGCTGATTATTCGTAATGAGCGAATGTTGTTAGCAATGATTCAAGATATAGAAAAAAGCTTTCCCGAGCATTTAGCTTTTTTTATGTTGCATCATTTACACCATCCTGAACGTACCGCACTATTTCATCAAATTGAAGAGCGTTTATCGACAACAGCACAAGGTATTCAGCAATTATTTAGTGAATTATATAAGATTCGCCGTCAACGATTACGTATTATCATTCGAATGACGGAAAGTTATTTGCTTGATATTAACAGTAGTATGACAACCCGTGATTATTTAGCATCTATATGGTCTTTGACCTATGGTGCAGCAGTTATCCTAAATTCAAGCTTTTATCAGCGCTATTTAGGTTCTAGAGATACATTACGAGTCGCTTATATTGAGCAAGCTTTAGCCATGCCTAAGCAGCTTGAACAAGTTTCATCTTCGTGACCAATAAAATGAAGTCTTCACTGAGATCGCAACAAGCATTTACCCTGATTGAGATCATGGTGGTGATTGTGATTATGACCATCATGACATCTTTGGTGGTCTTGAATATCGGTGGTGTTGACCAGCGTAGAGCAATGCAAGCCAGAGAAATGTTTATTCTTGATCTTAAGAAAATCAATAAAGAAGCCACAGATCAAGCAAAAGTTTTTGCGTTAAATACTCAGAATGCAACAGACGTTTCATCTTTTAGTTATAACCTGTTTGAATACGCTCATGATCAAAGTCATGAGCGTATTCAACAAGCGGATCGTATTTGGCAGGTTTATAAAGAGTTTAAACCTCGTCAGTTACCGAAAAATGTATCTTTTAGCATTCAAAGTTTAGATGCTGAAAATTATAAAAGAGCACAGAATGACGATCTATTAGGTGGCAGGGCGCCACAACTGATTTGGTTTGGCAATGGTGAGGTGAAGCCTGTTCGAATTCAATTTTATTATGAGCAACGACCGATTGGACATGAGCTGTCGCTGGATCATTTGGGTAAAGTAAATGAAGAAGAATAAGGCATTTACATTACTTGAAGTCATGGTCGCACTTGCGATTTTTGCAGTGGCTGCGATTGCATTGACTAAAATTGCAATGCAATACACTCAAGCAACCTCAAATGCGATTTTGCGGACCAAAGCTCAATTTGTTGCAATGAATGAAGTTGCGATGATGGAGATGAATAAAGAATGGTTAGATGGAACTCAATCAAAGCAAGTTTCTTCACAAGGTGAAACGTGGCAAATTGATAAAAAAGCTGAACCTACAATTAGCCCCAAAATACAACGTATTGAGTTACAGATAAGTTTGTTTAACGTTGATCAGGATAAAGTAGAAGCAGGTATTAGCAATATTGTATTTTTTAACTATCCTGAACAAGCGAAGACATGATGAAATATAAACAGCAAGCTTTTACTTTGGTGGAATTGCTGGTTGCGATTGCGATTTTTGCTGTGCTTTCGATGTTGGGGTGGAAAGTATTTGACTATTTATTAAAAGTGAAAGACCGTAATGCCGAACATGAGGTACATTTGTTCGCTTTGCAGGATGCTTATCAACAGGTTTTAAGAGACAGCTTACAAATTATTCCTTTAACGGCCAATGATGGACGACAGCTTCAGGCTGCCGTGGTGTTGGATGATCGAAGTTTTATGTTCAGTAAAGCTGGTGTATCTGATCCATTGAAACAAGGTTTATCACCGTACGAGCGTATTGAATATCGTTTTGATGAAGCACAAAAAAAAGTCTATCGTTTGAAATATGCAAATTTAAACATCCCCAATCGTGTGCAGCCGATCTCAAGTACTTTGTTGGAAAATGTTGATCAGTTTAAAGTACTGGTATTAAATCCTCAGGAATTGTCTGAGTGGCCAGAAAACACGGGTGATTCAAATAATGTGAATGAATTAAAAAAATTACCATTAGGTTTTAAAATACAACTCACGGTCGCAGGTACAGACTATGAGTGGATATATAGCTTGGTCAGCAACAATCAGGGTGGTCAGTAATTGCTATGAAGACATATGCGTCTCAACGTGGTATTGCATTGCTTACGATCTTGGTTATGGTTGCACTTGCGACGATTCTTGCAGCAACCATCGCAAAACGACAAAGTAATAGTGCTGAAAATACAGGCTATTTGATGCGTCAGAATCAATCTTTACTTTATGCCAAAAGTGCCGAAGCATTTTTCTCGGAGTTGTTGATTCAAGATAGCGATAACGGTAATAGTGTTGATCATTTACAGGAGAATTGGGCCAAACCAATGCCATCATTTCCAGTTGATGGTGGTTCTGTTCAAGGTCGTTTAGTGGATGAATCTGGAAAATTCAACTTAAATAATTTGGTAAAAGCAAATGGCAATGAAGTTGATGATTTGGCTCGTCGCTGGTTTGAAAAACTTTTACAGCGTGTTGGTTTACCCGCAGAGCTAAGCCAAGCTGTGATCGATTGGCAAGATACTGATGATGAAACAACAGGTGCGATGGGGGCTGAGAGTAATTATTATCAAGGATTAGATCCTTCTTATTTAGCTCCAAATACCAAATTTCATAGTGTTGAAGAATTAAAGTTGGTTAGGGGCTTCGAAGGGAAAAACTACGATTTGATTAAGCAATATATTACGGCATTGCCAGAACCAACAAAGATTAATATGAACACTGCGCCAGCATTATTGTTGGCAAGTATTGATCCAAGTGTCGATGTTAATGCTGTAGAGCAAGAATTAAAAACAAAACAAGCTGATTTATCTTATTTCAATAATGTTGAAGATTTGTGGAAGCTCAATGCTTTTTCTGGAATAGAGCAGCAAAATAAGGCAGATGCGGCGACGTGGTTAGACAGTAAATCTTCTTTTTTTACTGCACAAATAGAAGTTGTTTTAAGTGAGCGGAAGCGCCAATTTAGCAGCTCGATGCACCGACAAGATAAACAAGTCATTGTCTATTCAAGAAGTCTTGCCCCATTTAAGTGAGTAGATTGGATTATTGAATAGTCACAAGATTTAAATTCAATCCCAATGCTTGTTTTTTTGCTTTATAATAAAGTTTGTTTGCAAAAAAAGATCAGCTTGGTGCATGTTAATTCGTAAATTATTTAAGTTTGAAAACGCGCATATTGTACGGAATTGTACATCGGATCGCTGTAAGCGTTCGATTCATGGGCACAGCTATAAAGTTGAATTATTACTAAAAGCGTCAAAGTTAGATCATGGGCAAATGGTTTATGATTTTGGGCTGCTTAAAGGCGTAATTAAAGAATTATTTGATAGTTTTGATCATGCGATTTGTTATTGGCAAAAAGATGATGCTGCGTATATTGATGCATGCAAAACCTTTAGCGCACGTTGGGTGGCTTTGCCAGTTTCACCATCAGCAGAACAATTTTCTCGTATTTTCTTTTTTCTTGCGCAACAGGTATTAAATTCAACAGTTACCCAGAATGGCGAAGGGGATGTTGAGGTATATTCGGTGATTGTTCACGAAACTGATACGGGTTATGCACAAAGTTTTCAAGAAGATATTGATAATGAACAAATGGGCATATTGAGCCTAGATCAAATCGTTTTTTCAGAGCAAGTTCAAAGCGAGTGGAGTGATCCACAAATGTATGAGCGTTTGAAAAATGGAATGCGATTTCAAAACCCGAATGTAGAATTACAAGTTAATATTTAAGTACCTACTCACTCAAGGGAGTGAATTCATTTCAAGGAACATTGATGCAATTTACTGAACAGCAACAGGACAAGTTAAGTAAAGTTCAGCTGGATGAGTCATGGAAAATCTCATTATCCGAATTTCTGCTCGGTCAGAAGATGGATCATTTACGTGAGTTCTTGCAACAGCAAAGACTTGCAGAGAAGACGATTTACCCGCCAAGTAAACATATTTTTAATGCACTAAATACAACGCCTTTGAGTGCTGTTAAAGTTGTAATTTTAGGTCAAGATCCATATCACGGCCCAAATCAAGCCAATGGTTTAAGTTTTTCTGTGCAAAGAGGGGTTGCATTACCACCTTCTTTACGTAATATTTTCCATGAATTGCATAGTGATTTGGCTGTGCCTATTTCTCGGCATGGTGATTTGAGTAAGTGGGCTGCGCAGGGTGTACTGTTGTTGAATAGTGTACTGACCGTAGAGGCAGGCCAACCAACTTCTCATCAAAAGCAAGGCTGGGAAGATTTTACAGACGCTGTGATTGATGTACTAAATGAGCAGCGTGAACACGTGGTCTTTATTTTATGGGGTGCTTATGCACAGCGTAAAGGACAACGTATTGATCGTAATAAACATCTCGTATTAAGTGCAGCTCATCCGTCGCCATTGGCGGCAAACCGTGGTGGTTTTTTTGGCTGTAAAGTATTTTCTAAAAGCAATCATTATTTGAAACAACATGGCATTGAGCCTATAGACTGGCAATTGGACGCATAATGACTTCTCCTGATTTAAATAGCTATCATCCTGATTTGGTTATTGAGCAAGAAAAAAATGGTTGGCGAGTTATTCGTCTTAACCGACCAAAATCTTTACATGCATTAGACGAGTCTATTGTAACTGCACTTTTTCGAGTGTTTGAGCATTTTCATGATGATGAAAGTGTCAAAGCAATTTGGTTAGATTCAACCACACCAAAAGCATTTTGTGCAGGTGGAGACGTACGTAAGCTTCGTCAATTGGTTGTAAATAAAGAAGTTGACACTGCGAATAAATTCTTTGAGCAAGAATATGCCTTAGACCTATTGCTTCATAATTATGCTAAGCCGATTGTGGTTTGGGGTGAAGGCTATGTGATGGGTGGTGGGCTTGGTTTATTCATGGCGGCTCCGTTCCGTTTAGTGACACCTTATTCACGTTTGGCTATGCCTGAAATCAATATCGGCTTATATCCAGATGTAGGGGGAAGTCGATTTCTGGCCGATCGGGGACAAATTGGTTTGTTCACTGGCCTAACTGGATCGATTATGACGGCTGCTGGTGCATTTAGCATCGGTTGGGCGACACATATCTGTGAAGCACAACGTGATAATGTCTTGCAAAAAGTCTTAAATGTAGATTGGAATCATTATCCAGCAGGTGCTTTCCGTGCCATTGATGACACATTAAATAGTCTGCATCGTCCAGTTGCAGCAGGCCCTTTGCAAAATTCGATTGATGTTATTCACAGTGTTTGTCGTGGTCAAAACTTTGAATTTGATTATCAGGCAATTATTGGATTGAGTGAGGCGAGTAGTGATTGGTTACGCCAAGCAAGTGAGAACTTGCAAAAGGGGTCACCGAGTACAGCAGCGATCACGTGGTTACTTTGGCAATGGGGTAAACAGGGTCATGCTTGGGATGAGGTTTTTGCGCTAGAAGCTCAGATTTCCGATTGGAAAATCCGTCATCCTGACTTCGTAGAAGGCGTGCGTGCTCGCTTAGTGGACAAAGATCTCTCTCCAGAATGGAAAGCGACAGAGAAAATTACTTTAAAAGATATTTTATCTGATTGTCCGCCAGTGACAAATATTGATAGCTGGAATGCCTTGTTAAGACAATACGGTATTATTGTTTAAGGCGTATGATTGAAAATAATAGTAATGATGAACATTGGATGCAGTTTGCTTACGAGCAGGCTGCATTAGCCGCAGCTCAGGGGGAGATTCCTGTAGGGGCTGTTATTGTCAGCCAAGGTGAAATCATTGGGGTGGGCTATAATGCCCCGATCAAACTTTCGGATCCTACGGCGCATGCAGAGATTCAAGCGCTGCGTATGGCCTGTCAATCTATCAATAATTACCGACTTCCGGATGATGCCACGCTTTATGTCACGCTTGAGCCTTGCACAATGTGTGTGGGGGCTTTAATTCATGCGCGTGTTCAACGTGTAGTATTTGCTACAACTGAGCCTAAGGCAGGTTCACTGGTCAGCGCCCGTCAACTGCTTGAAAATGGTTATTACAACCATAAATTCACCTTTAAACAGGGTTGTTTACAAGCGCAATGTTCAACTCAACTCAGTGATTTTTTTAAACAAAGAAGACGCGAAAAGAAGAAAAACCGTTTATCAAAAAACGTCCTTAAATGATTCAAAATGTCTCCACGAATGTGGCAAACTAAGCCTCCGATGATTTTGGTTTAATTAAAAAGGCGAAACTATGCGTAATGCAATCACCATACAAAAAGAATTCAATGCACCGATCTCTGAGGTTTTTGAGTTATTGTCTAAACACGCAACATATAATAAAGCTTTTGCACCGTTACAAGTAGTGCGTGTAAAAGATTCTGCTGATCCTGAACGTCCAGATGGTATTGGTTCAATTCGCCGTATGGGCTTTGGTCCAATTAAGCCACTTCAAGAAGAGATCACGCTGTTAGAAGAAAATCAACGTATTGAATATAAGTTAATTAACAATCCATTGGTTAAGCACCATTTGGGACAAATTGTCTTTAAAGAAATTACGCCTTATATTACTTTAGTAACTTATAAGATTGAATTTACAGCAAAAGCACCTTTTGTAAGCAAATTAGTCCTTGCACAACTCAAAGCAGCGATTACACTAGGATTTTCAAAATTAGCGAAATCAGTTGCTGCATAAGAGATGGGAATGACAGTTCATATTATTACGATTGATGGTCCAAGTGGGTCTGGTAAGGGGACTTTGGCTGCTAAAATTGCTGCTCATTACCATTATAATTTATTAGATTCAGGCGCACTTTATCGTCTACTTGGGCTGTCATTGTTTCAACAAGGTTTGCTCGACCAATTAGATGTAAAATTAGAACAATGTATTGATTGTGCACTCAATTTGGATATTGAATTCAAAACAACGGATACAACTACATTGATCTTGTTGGATGGTGTCGATGTCACCAATACGATCAGGACTGAGCAGGTTGGAGAGTACGCATCAAAAGTTGCGGCTGTCCCTGAATTACGTAAAGCATTATTTGAGCGCCAACGTGCATTTATCCAAACGCCTGGCTTGGTTGCTGATGGCCGTGATATGGCGACATCGATCTTTCCAGAAGCGCAAGCTAAAATTTATTTAACGGCATCGGCTGAGTCTCGTGCTGAGCGCCGTGTAAAACAGTTGCAGGGCATGGGTCTTGATGCTAAAATAAGCGACATTTTATCTAACATACAGGCTAGGGATAAAAGAGATATGGAGCGTACAGTTGCTCCTCTCAGACCTGCTGAAGATGCGTATGTCATTGATAGTTCTACAATAGGTATCAATGAAGTGTTTCAGTTGATGGTTGACTATATCAATAGCCGTATAAAATAGATACACAATTTTTTATCAGTTGAAGCATTGCTTGATCAGATTTTTTGGACAATGTAACAACTTAACTAAACCGGCCTTGTCTGATCCAAGACCGCGGACTTTATCAGGTATATCATGACCGAATCTTTTGCAGCCCTCTTTGAAGAAAGTGAATTAAACCTCAACGTTGAAAAGGGTGCAGTCATCCAAGGTACTGTTGTTAGTATCGATTCTGACTGGGTTACTGTTGACACTGGCCTTAAATCTGAAGGCGTTGTTGATCGTGCTGAATTTTTAAATGAACAACGTGAACTTGAAGTTCAAGTTGGTGATACTGTTGACGTAGTGGTTGAAGCACTTGACAACGGTATGGGTCAAACAGTTTTATCACGTGAAAAAGCAAAACGTGCTGAAACTTGGACTAAGCTTGAGAAAATCTTTGAAGACGGCGAAATCGTTACTGGTGTTATCTCTGGTAAGGTTAAAGGCGGTTTCACTGTTGACATCGGTCCTGTTCGTGCATTCTTACCAGGTTCTTTAGTTGACACGCGTCCTATCCGTGATACAACTCACCTTGAAGGTAAAGAGTTAGAGTTTAAAGTAATCAAACTTGATGCTAAACGTAACAACGTTGTTGTATCTCGTCGTGCAGTTATGGAAGCTGAATCTTCAGCTGACCGTGAAGCATTACTTGCTCAACTTGAAGAAGGCCAAACAGTTACAGGTACTATTAAGAACCTTACTGATTACGGTGCATTCGTTGATCTTGGTGGTATTGATGGTCTTCTTCATATCACAGATATGGCTTGGAAACGTATCAAACACCCTTCAGAAGTTGTTGAAGTTGGTCAAGAAGTTACAGTTAAAGTACTTAAGTTTGACCGTGAGCGTAACCGCGTATCTTTAGGTCTTAAGCAATTAGGCGAAGATCCATGGTTAGCGATCATGAACCGTTATCCTAAAGGTTCTATCGTTAAAGCTCGTGTGACTAACTTAACTGATTACGGTTGTTTTGCTGAAATCGCTGAAGGCGTTGAAGGCTTAGTACACGTTTCAGAAATGGACCACACTAACAAAAACATCCACCCATCTAAAGTTGTTCAGATCGGTGATGAAGTTGATGTTATGGTTCTTGAAGTTGATGAAGAACGTCGTCGTATTTCATTGGGTATCAAACAAACTCGTGCTAACCCATGGGAAGAGTTTGCTAAAGCGAATGAAAAAGGCGAAAAAGTTTCTGGTACGATCAAGTCAATTACTGATTTCGGTATCTTCATCGGTTTATCTGGTGGAATTGATGGTTTAGTACACTTGTCTGATATTTCTTGGAACGAACAAGGCGAAGAAGCTATTCGTCGTTACAAGAAAGGTGACACAGTTGAAGCAGTTATCTTATCTGTAGATGCTGAAGGTAACCGTATCAGCCTTGGTATCAAGCAATTAAACAGTGATCCATTCAATGACTTCTTGGCTGCGAATGAACGCGGTGCTTTAGTTAAAGGTACTGTGACTGCAGTTGATGCTAAAGGTGCAACTGTTAAACTTGCTGATGACATCGAAGCAACGCTTAAAGCATCTGAAATCAACCGCGACCGCGTTGAAGATGCGACTAAATTCTTAGAAGTTGGTCAAGAAGTTGAAGCGAAGATCATCAACGTTGATCGTAAATCTCGCTCTATCAACTTGTCTATCAAAGCGAAAGACGAAGCTGAAGAGAAAGAAGCTGTGAACAATGTTCGTCAAGCTGCTGCAACTCAAACTGCAGAAAGCAATGGTCCTAAAACCATTGGTGACTTAATTAAAGCACAAATGAAGTAATTTGTTAAAAGGTACGTTTCTTGTAACAGATACGCACCTTTTTATACAAAAATACTGTAAACGGTAGCGTAGTATTGATGTACTGCGCTACCGTTTTGTATTTAAACAGGTTATTATTAAAATACTGAGAAGTAGCAATAATTAAAGAGGTCATCAATGACTACTGAAGCACTTAATAAATCTGATTTAATTGAACGGATTGCACTTAAAAACCCACACTTGGCTGAACCTTTAGTGGAAGATGCTGTTAAAATTATGATCGATCAAATGATTGAAGCACTTTCAACAGGTGATCGTATTGAAATTCGTGGTTTTGGTAGCTTTGCTTTACACCACCGAGAGCCACGTTTAGGACGTAATCCTAAAACGGGTAAATCTGTCGATGTTGCCGCAAAAGCTGTTCCTCATTTTAAACCAGGTAAAGCACTTCGTGATGCAGTAAACGAAACCGCTAATTAAGAGTTGAGGTGTATATGCGTTATGTATTAATTGCATTACTCGTTGTTATTTTTGGTTATTCACTTGCTTTAGTGCTGCAAAACCCTACAGAACTACCAGTAGATCTATTGTTTACTCAAGTTCCTGCAATGCGTTTAGGTCTATTGCTTTTATTGACTTTAGCATTGGGTGTTGTAGTCGGATTGTTGCTTGGTGTACAAGTTTTTCGCGTTTTCCAAACAAGTTGGGAAATCAAGCGATTACGTAAAGATATCGATCATCTTCGGAAAGAGCAAATTCAACTTGCTCAGCAAGCTGCCGCAGAAGTTGCAGCTAGTGTGAGACATGAGAAAACGGTGATGGATATTAATTCGGAAAGCCAACCTCGTAATCCGCTCTAATTAAGATATTTCAAGCGCTATAATATCCGTAGGATTTTATAGTTCAAAAAATAGCTCTTTATTTGATTAAAGAGCTATTTTTTTCTTTAAGGAAAGCCAAAATATCTTAAGGTTGCGGTCACCATCATTGCCATTAAAATAACAATAATAAGAGAGTATTTTTTCCAAGCAAAAATAATAGCAACTGAAACGCCGATAATTTTACTTATGCCACTAAAATGGTTCTCTGTGAAAAGTGTATTAAATACGGCTAGTGTAAATAGCAGTACGCAAGCTGAATCGGATAAGAGTTGTCTATGCTGTTCATTTATCGTCATACGGTTGGCTAAATAAAAGCCAGAATAGCGAATCAGGTAAGTCCCTAAAGCTAAAATAACGATTCCAACAAAGATATAGCTTTGACCATGGCTCATTTTGACTTACTCCCCAAAAGTAAACCCAACATTGACACTAAAACGGGTAAGCCCGTTGGGAGTAAAGGGATTGAAGCTAAAGATAGGGTAGTGCCGATAAAAACTCTGTTTCGAGTTGTTTTGTTTCTTAATAGTGGCAAAATTAGTGCGAAAAGAATTGCTGGAAATGCAGCATCAATGCCAAATACATAAATATCTGGAATGGTCTTACTCAATAGATAACCGATCAAAACACCGATTGGCCAAAGAACACTAATTCCTAAGCCACACATCCAGTAGGCCCACTTTTTAAATTGTGGTGATTGTTGACTTAAGCCAAACATCACACTTTCATCGTTCATGATATGACAAGCAATAAATCTGTAAGCATTGGTCTCGATAAATGTTGCGACTGATAGCCCAAATGGAAAGTGACGCATATTGATTAATATACCTGTCAGCGCAGCAAAAATTGGGTTTGTGCCAGTAGCAACCATTCCAATAAAAGTGAATTCTGCTGCACCTGCAAGTACGGTAACTGATAATAATAATGGTATCCAAATTGGAAGGTTAAAGCTGGCTGCCACTGAACCGAGTGAAATGCCAACAATACCCGTTGCAATTGATATGAGTATTATTGCTTTAATCAGGTTATATCGATCTTTATCTTGCATTATTGGTTTCTATGTAGAACGAGCGTACGATATAATAGAATAATATTTACCTGTTCGTCAAAGCGAACGTTCGTTCTTTATGGTGTTTTATGGCGTTGCCAATAGAAATTGTTGCAAAAGGTTTGCAGAGAGAAAGACAAAAAGCTGGAGTATCTTTGGCGGAACTTGCTCGTCGCGCAGGTATTGCTAAATCGACATTGTCTCAATTAGAAGCGGCTCAAGGAAATCCTAGTTTAGAAACTTTATGGGCTTTATGTGTTGCCTTGGATATTCCTTTCGCTAAGTTGATGGAAACAAATATTGCTCAGACACAAGTCATTCGTTTTGGTGAAGGGCCGTCTGTTTCATCAGAGATTGCACATTATCAAGCGATTTTATTGGCAATATGTCCAACAGGAGCTCGAAGAGATGTGTATATTTTGACAACGCAACCGGGCGAACCACGTTGTAGTCAACCGCATCCGATAGGTAGTATTGAACATATTATTATCATGAAAGGAAGAGCAAAGGTCGGATTAACTTCCGATGCTGTATTGTTAAATGAGGGAGATTATATTTGTTATCCTGCTGACCAAGAACATATTTTTGAAGCGCTAGAACAAGACACCAGAGCAATATTAATTTCTGAGCAAAGATAGCTTAATAGAGTCGTGGTGAGAAAGCTTTTTTCATTCTGGATGCTTTCTTGCTTTGTTCATTTTATTAATCATCTTATAATGAACCGATTTTTATGTGATGGAATTAGATTTGTGAGTATTATTGTTGCCTTAGACGCAAAAAGCCAATTTGACGCCCTAACTATTGTAGATCAGCTTGATCCGTCACTTTGTCGTGTAAAAGTGGGCAAGGAGCTTTTTACTCGTGAAGGTCCATCTATTGTTAAAAACCTACAAGATAAAGGTTTTGACGTTTTCCTTGATCTAAAATTTCATGATATTCCAAATACAACAGCGCAAGCCGTTTGTGCGGCTGCTGATTTAGGCGTGTGGATGGTTAATGTTCATGCATCCGGCGGTCGCAAGATGATGGAAACTTGTGTTGAGCGATTGCAGGCGGGCAACTATCAAACGCAATTGATTGCAGTGACTGTTTTAACCTCTATGGGGCGTGAAGATTTACGTGATATTGGTTTAGATATAGAACCCGTTGAGCAGGTACAGCGCTTAGCAAAACTCACACAAGAGAGTGGTTTGGATGGTGTGGTATGTTCTGCCCAAGAAGCCAAAATTTTACGTGAAATGCTCGGTCAAGATTTTGCACTTGTAACGCCGGGTATACGTCCTGAAGGTTCAAATGCTGATGACCAAAAACGTATCGTGACACCAAAACAAGCGATGCAAGATGGTTCTACACACTTAGTGATTGGTCGCCCCATTACCAAAGCAGACAATCCAACCGAAATGTTAAAGTCGATTTTAGCTTCGATTTAAATCTACTCATGGATAGGTGAACTATGTTCGCCTATGGTGTGATCGACGAATTAGCAAACTGAATAGCCATTATAATTTCAGATTTAAAAACAAGCTGATTAACAGTGGTGCAAGTAAAGAAAGAATTAATCCGCTCATCATCGCATGTGGTATGTAATGCGTACCACATGATTGTTTGACCATGGCGAGTGTGACATCCATCGAGGTTGCGCCAGCACTTGAAATTGCCGATCGTGGAAAACGCCAACCGAGACAATACATCAATAGAATCGCGAAAATTTCTCTAAACAGATCAGTTAATAACGCAATCCCACCAAGTTTGGCTGAGTGTAGTTCTGTGAATAAAATCCCAGACATTGAATACCAACCATAGCCTTGAGCCAAAGCCATCACCTCATTCAAGCTAAAGTGATTGGATAGAATAAAATAGTTGAAAATAGAGGCTATACACGAGCCAATGATGGCAGCAATAGGAACAAGTAAAATTTTCCAACTTAACCAACTACGGTCAAACTGTGTAAATGCGAGTTCAACACCGATCAAGCAGATAAAGACCAGTAATAAATACCAACTGTTAAATGTGATCTGTAGATTAGACATATTTACAAACGCACCCAACAAAATTCCGACACCCAATGCTAAAAATGCTTTAGCAATATTTTTCAATGCATTGATAAATAGATGTGATGATATTCTTCCTTGTACGCTTTGACGATCAATGACTTTATAAGTCATCAAGCAAATGAAGAATGAACCCATCGATGTGCTAAATGCGATTAATAGTGCAGGAGGTAAAATTGCAACGGGATTTTGAATATGATTCAACGCTTGGGCGAGTTCGAATGCAACACTGATTAATAAAATATAGGAAAAATAAGGAAGTACTTTAAAGACAAAACGTTTATTTTTTTGTGATAAATAGGGTGCTAAAAAATAGCCTAGACTTATTGCAATAAAGATTTGGAAAATAAGAACAGCAGATTGCATAAAAAAAAGCAGGTCACGAATAACCTGCTTATTATGAGGAATTATTGATTAGGCTGCATTGTTTTTTACGTTTTCTGTTGTGCTGAGAAAGTTATAATCAGCAACATTCACTTTACGTGTTTCTAACCAGAATCTCCAAGTATAAGTTGGCCATAAAGAGAAGTTTTTACCGTCAGCTGATTGGTACCAACTACTACAGCCACCTGCTTGCCATACGGTACCTTTAAGCTGCTCTTGTACACGCTCATTGAACTGATCTTGTACTTCATGCTTAATTTCTACTGCTTGAGTACCTGTTTTATCTACGGTTTGGATAAGCTGTAAAATGTAATTTACTTGTGACTCGATCATGAAGATCACAGAGTTATGACCAAGAATCGTATTAGGTCCCAATAACTGGAACAAGTTAGGGAAGTTCTTGGTGCTCATCCCATAGTAACTTTCTGCACCATCTTTCCAAGCTTGTTTGAGTTCAATACAATTGCGTCCGACACAATCGAAATGCTTTAAGTAGATACGTGGATCAGTAATAAAGCCTGTACCGTAAATTAAGCAATCAATTTGACGTTCTTTGCCATCTTTTGTGATGATGCCATTTTCAGTAATTTCTTGAACACCATCCGTGATTAACTCAACATTTTTACGGTTGAAGGTAGGAAAATATTTATTTGAAATCAGAATACGCTTACAACCCATCACAAAGTCAGGGGTAAGTTTCTTTGCAAGTTCTTTGTCTTTGACTTGGAAGCGAATAAAGGCTTCAGCAAGTTTTTGACCATATTTCATAATCTGAGGTTGTACAATTGGTACGACGCGAGATTCGTTGGTCCAGTACAAACGACTACGATGAATTTTACGATAGAGATTAGATGCTTTAAACAGTGTTTTACTTAACTGCGAGTATTTACGTTCGTCGCGAGGGATGACCCAAGCTGCAGTACGTTGAAGAACATAAAGTTGCTTAACTTCTGGTGCAATTTCTGGAATATATTGAATTGCACTGCCACCCGTGCCAATAGACGCAACAGATTTACCGTTAAGATCATAATCATGATCCCATTGAGAAGAATGGAAAACTTTGCCTTTAAACTTTTCAATCCCTTTTAGATGCGGGATTTGAGGGACATGTAATGGGCCAGAAGCGAATATTACAAACTGAGCTTCAAGCGTCGGTTGATCTTTAAATTCTATCGTCCAAATATTACGTTCTTCATCAAACTCGGCATGAGTGACTTCATGGTTGAATTTGCAATAATCTTTCAGATTATATTGTTGAGTAATATCTTGAATATAATCAAAGATTTCATCTGCTTCCGCATAGCGCTTTGACCAATCAGTTTTCGGTGCAAATGAAAGGGAATACATGTGTGATTGCACATCACAAGCTGCGCCAGGATATTGATTTTCACGCCATGTGCCACCAACATCATTGGTTTTTTCTAAAATTACAAAATCTTTGATTTGGCTTTGTAATAGTCGAATAGCCATCGCTAAACCACCAAATCCTGCACCAATAATAGCAACTTTAGTTTTTTGAATTGCTTTTTGGTTTACATCACGCATAGTCCACGCCCTACACAGCTAAATTTTGTGTCAGTTTAAAGGTTTTGGCGAGATTAAATATGATTGTATAGACGTAAAACTTGATCATTTCGGCAATTCATTTATAAAAGTTTTTATAGTAAAACATTAAAGTTTTGAGAACTGTATCCAGAATTATGAAGAGATCTATCCTCGGATTGATGTATTTGATTCAAGGCATGCGTCATGTCGGTATCGATGTGGATGCACGTTTAGCCAATATGGGAATACAGGCTGACGCTTTAGATCCAAGTTCAATTATACCCGATGCCATTGAATGGGATATTCTGCAACATATTAGTCAAGACATTTCACCTGAACAAGGGTTGTTCATCGGTCAGCACTATGCTTTGACTGGATATGGCCCATTTCTCATGTTGATTGTTACCAGTGATACATTACATCATGCCTTGTTGAATGGCGTGCGTTTTCAACAGCTCACGCATTTGTTTGGTTCTTTACAGCTCGAAATTAAAAATAACGCTATTCATTTATATTACCAACCTGTTGATTTGGATACCAATTTAGGGCAGTTTAGGGCACAGTGTGAAATCTCAGGAACCTATAAGTTCCTGCAAGATATTTTTAAGATGATGGGACTAGAAGCACCGAATATCCAGATTGAACTACCCTTTAACAGACCAACGGATTTGCAGTTGGTCGAAGCATATCAGCAGTATTATGGTCAAGATGTTAAATTTTCGTGTAAGCAAGCAGTATTTATTCTAGATAATACTCAAATTTTAGATGTCGCAATTCCTTCGGCTGATACATTGACTTATAGAATGTATGAAGAAAAATGCCTACGTGATATAGAACAATTAGAGAAGGCTTCTCACTCAAAAGTGACGATCGTAGAATACGTTGAGGACTATCTAGAATTGCAA
The DNA here is from genome assembly GCF_004208515.1 of Acinetobacter halotolerans. Lineage (GTDB taxonomy): Bacteria > Pseudomonadota > Gammaproteobacteria > Pseudomonadales > Moraxellaceae > Acinetobacter > Acinetobacter halotolerans. The sequence continues at coordinate 354,540 of NZ_SGIM01000003.1, read as the reverse complement.
AATGGGGTCATACCCACCATGACTGAAACGGCATGTGCATTGAAAATTCCTGAGCGGACTTTAAGGCATCAATTGCAGCAAATGCAGACCAGCTATAAAGAAATTCGTGAAAGACTGATTAAACAGAAGGCAATAAAATTCATAGAAGGTAGCTCATATTCCATTGAGCAAATAGCGGAAATGTTAGGCTATTCTGAACCCGCGGCTTTCAATCATGCGTTTAAAAGATGGTTCGGGCACAGTCCTAGGCAGTATAATCGGAATCATTAAATGATTAAAAATGGTACATTATGATGTTTAAACGCTATGATAAATAAGCCTAAAATCTAATGTCTTTGAACTCAATGTTCGATATAATTTTCCTCAATTAAAATTGCAATAACACCTTATGTCAAATTCTAAACCAGACTCACATAGCACTGCATATACTCCAACTTCACCTGCTGAGCGCTATGCTCAAGCAATTGAGTCAGGACAATTCATGCCTGATGAAGCTCAGGCTCAGGCAGTGCAAGAGTTAGATCGAGTATGGAAAGAGTTACTCACTCGCTATAAGGCTTCTAAGAAAGCGTTTCGACGTTTCCGTCGTCAAACCTATCCTAAAGGTGTATATATGTGGGGTGGTGTAGGTCGTGGAAAAACGTGGCTCATGGATCAATTCTATGAATCAGTTCCATTCCGTCGTAAAATACGGATGCATTTCCATCACTTTATGCAACATGTACATAAAGAGTTAAATAAGCTTTCAGGACAACGCAATCCTCTAGATTCAGTCGCTGATCAGATTTATAAAAATGCTGTGGTGATATGCTTTGATGAGTTTTTTGTATCAAACGTAACTGACGCAATGATTCTGAGTGATTTATTCCAAAAATTGTTCGAGCGGGGCGTTACTCTGGTTGCAACCTCAAACATTGCGCCAGAGGGTTTATATAAAAATGGTATTCACCGCGATCGCTTCTTGCCTACAATTGAGTTGGTACAGAAAAACTGTACAGTTTTAAATGTAGATGCAGGGATTGACTATCGTTTACGGGTATTAAAACAAGCACAGCTGTTTAAACACCCGCTTGGTCATGATGTACAATCTTGGATGGCAGAGCGTTTCCATGCTTTGACACAAACTCAGGTCCAGTCAAACTCACCGATCATGATTAATAATCGGGTGGTAGAGACACTGGGTCACACAGAAGATGTATTGTGGTGTGAGTTTTCTGAACTATGTTTCAAGCCGCGTAGTCCTGCTGATTTTATTGAGATCGCCAATATTTATAATACAGTATTGGTGAGTGGTGTCCCGCATCTAACTGATTTCTTGTCAGAGGGAACGCGTCGTTTCATTTATTTAGTCGATGAGTTTTATGATCGTGGGGTGAAGTTGTTACTAACCTCAGAAGATTCAATTATTGAACTTTATGAAGGTGATAGGCTGGCGTTTGAAATCGAGCGTACACGTTCAAGATTGTTGGAAATGCAATCAGATGAGTATCTAAATTCTGAGCATCGGCAAATTCAAATTGCAAAAACATCATAAAACTACAAGGCATTCTTCGGAATGCCTTTTTTTATAAATTTAGATAGAGATAGCTTTATTCTTGGTTAAATTTTGCTATAACTAGATAGGTTTTAGAATTGAGTCTATTGCAAACCGAAACTGTAAGAATGTCATGCATTTCATTTCTCAAATAAGGCATAAATTGATATTTGTCAATACCTTCTACTTGGAAAATGCTTACTATTTAGGAATGTGATATTACTATTCAGGCTAGTATAAATCGGTATACTAGGTTTCTTGTTATAAAAAGTTAGCACCATCAGGAAAGACAATGACTGCACGTATTCAAAAAGGCAAGCTAGCGATTGCTAAAGAACTTTACGATTTCATCGAAAATGAAGCTTTACCAGGTTCTGGTTTAGACAGTGAAACTTATTGGAAGAACTTCGAGCAAGTCGTTGTTGATCTTAGCCCTAAGAACAAAGCATTATTGGCTAAGCGTGAAGAACTCCAAGCAAAGATTGATGAGTGGCATCGCAACAATAAATTTGAACTAAACGCATATAAAGCATTTTTAACTGAAATCGGTTACTTAGTGCCAGAAGTTGCAGACTTCAATGTTACAACTGAAAATGTAGATGAAGAAATTGCTCTATTAGCAGGTCCACAATTGGTAGTACCTGTACGTAACGCACGTTATTGCTTAAACGCTGCGAACGCACGTTGGGGGTCTTTATACGATGCGCTTTATGGTACAGATGTAATTTCTGAGGAAGGCGGTGCGGAAAAAGGTAAGGGTTATAACCCAGTTCGTGGCGACAAGGTAATTGCATTTGCTAAGGACTTCTTAAATCAAACTTTCCCGTTGGCACAAGGTTCACATGCGGATGCGACCAAATATGCGATTGATCACAATCGTTTAGTCGTAACTCTGAAAGATGGTTCTACAACATCTTTAGAGCATGAGTCTCAATTTGTTGGTTTTAATGGTGATGCTGCCAATCCAACAGAAATCGTTTTATTAAATAATGGCTTACACGTTATCATTGATATCGATGCGAATAGCCCAGTGGGTAAAACTGATGCAGCGGGTGTGAAAGATTTAACACTTGAAGCAGCAATTACTACAATCCAAGATTTAGAAGATTCTGTTGCAGCCGTTGATGCAGAAGAGAAAGTTGAAGGCTACCGTAACTGGTTAGGTTTGATGAAAGGTGATCTGCAAGAATCAATCGAGAAAAATGGCAAAACCGTTACTCGTACGCTGAACAAAGATCGTACCGTTCAAAACTTAATTGGTGGCACCACAACATTACATGGTCGTTCACTGATGCTACTTCGTAACGTTGGTCACTTGATGACAAACCCTGCGATTTTGGTTGAAGGTGAAGAAGTTTTTGAAGGTATTATGGATGCTTTGGTGACGCCATTACTTTCAATTGCAGATATTCGTGGCCAAAATGAGAATAAAAACTCTCGTAAAGGTTCGATGTATATCGTTAAACCAAAAATGCATGGTCCAGAAGAAGTTGCATTTGCAGTTGAGTTATTTGAGCGTGCAGAACAAGCTCTTGGCTTGCCAGCAAAAACACTCAAAATCGGAATCATGGACGAAGAGCGTCGTACCTCGGTAAACTTGAAAAACTGTATTGCTGCTGCTAAAGACCGTACAATTTTCATTAATACTGGCTTTATGGACCGTACAGGTGATGAAATTCACACCTCTATGGAAGCCGCGCCAATGGTACGTAAAGAAGCTGTTAAAACACAAAAATGGATTGCATCTTACGAAAACCGTAACGTAGCGATTGGTTTGGCGTGTGGTTTACAAGGAAAAGCACAAATTGGTAAAGGCATGTGGCCAAAACCAGACAGCATGAAAGATATGTTAGCAACCAAGACTGCACATCCAAATGCTGGTGCGACTTGCGCATGGGTTCCTTCTCCAACAGGTGCTGTTTTGCATGCAATGCATTACCATCAAATCAATGTGAAAGCACGCCAAGATGAGTTGGCAGCTGAAAACATGTTGTCTTTAGATGACTTGTTAACACCTCCTTTCGCTCCAGAAACAAATTGGACGGCTGAAGAACTGAACAATGAGCTTGAAAATAACTGTCAGGGTATTTTAGGTTATGTTGTTCGTTGGGTTGATCTTGGTGTCGGTTGTTCTAAAGTTCCAGATATCAACAACGTTGGTTTAATGGAAGACCGTGCAACATTACGTATTTCTTCTCAGCACGTTGCAAACTGGTTGCGCCACGGTATCGTAACGCGTGCGCAAGTTGAAGACGTACTAAAACGTATGGCAGTTATTGTTGACCAACAAAATGCGAACGATGCGCTTTATACACCAATGGCACCAAATTTTGATGGTGTTGCTTTCCAAGCAGCTTCAGACTTGATCTTTAAAGGTGCAGAGCAACCTTCAGGTTACACAGAGCCATTGTTACACGCTGCGCGTTTAAAATTAAAAGGTTATACAGGTGATTAATCTCATCTAATCCAAAGAGCCTCTACGGAGGCTCTTTTTTATGCATATTAATTTGTATCGATAAATATCAGGTTAATAAAAAGTACAAAATAAAAGTGGTTGGTGAAATATTGTATGTTAAGCAATTGTTAAAAATACGAAACATCATACAAATAAAATATTTGCTATAATTTATTTTAATTTGATCATTCAGTCGAATCGTAACGATGTCACACATTTTAAAATTAGATGCTTTAAAACAAGCGCAAGTTTCTACTTCACCTTATCCATACTTTGTTGTGGAAAATTCGATAGTAGACGCTGAAGTGAAAGCTGTTATTCAAGATTTTCCAAAGATTGAACAAGGTGGTAGTTACAACATAGAAGATGTAGAAATTAAACCCAATTTTGATCGTTTTTTGAAATCTTTAGATAGTAAAGAGTTCCGTCAAATCCTGACTGAAAAATTTGATGTGGATGTGATGGAGCATCCAATGATGATCACTTTACGTGGTTATTCTCGTCAAAAAGATGGGCGTATTCATTCTGATTCAAAGACCAAATTATTGACTATTTTGATTTATTTAAATGAATCGTGGGATGCAGCTACGGGCCGTCTTCGTATTTTGAATGATGAAAAGAACATGGACGATTATGTTGAAGAAATTAATGCGGGTCCAGGCACATTGGTTGCTTTTAAAGTGACTGATAATGGTTGGCATGGCTATGTGCCTTATGAAGGGCAACGACAATCCATTCAGATCAACTTTTTAACCAGCGACAAAGCTAATGCAAAACATCGTTTTGTACACGGTTTAAGCGCTAAATTGAAAAAGTTATTTAAATAACCTTTTTAGCTATGTGAGGAGGTGAACAAGCCTCCTTTTTATTATCTTATTTTTGAGTGTTGTATGATTAAGTGATCTTATGTGTGCCAATTATAAACCTTTGACTTTTCAGCAGGTCCAGCAACTTGAACTGCCGCTTATTCCTTTTGAATATGCGGATGAGGTCTATCCAAGTTATAAAACCCCTTTATTGTTTAAATCAGAACAAGGTCTAGAATGGCGTGAGGTATTGTTTGGCTTGGTGCCTAAATGGTCAGAAGATACTCTTATCACTAAGCATACTTATAACGCGCGACACGAAACAATTTTTCAGAAGCCAAGCTTTCAAGAAGCAGCTTCTAAGTGTAAGTTTGGTGTTATCCCTGTCTCAGAGTTTTATGAAAGTAAATATATTGATCATAAGCCGCAAAGATGGGGAGTTCGCCGTAAAGATGGCAAAGGTTTTTTTATTGCGGCACTTTATGAGATTCGAAAATTAAATGATCAGATTATTCGTTCTGCAACCATGTTAACGATGAATGCAATTGACCATCCACTGATGAAAGATTTTCATGAGCCAGGTGATGTAAAACGATCAGTTGTGGTTATTCCTCATGATCGTTTAGATGAATGGCTGAATTTAAAACAACCCAATCAACTCTTCGATTTTATGCAGGGTTTTCCTGTAGATGAGTTTGAATGTTCACATGTGCCTAAACCAAAGATAGAAAAAATTACGCCTCAGCTAAATATGTTCGACTCATTTTAGATTTCTTAAATGATCTAAATAAAAAAGGCTTCTTTTAGAAGCCTTTTTTATTTCAGCAAAAAAATCAACGCGCAAGATTTTTAAACATATGTTTCAGAATTTCCATTGTTTTTTCGATCTGAAGGGGAGTTAAGCCATCAAAAGATTGTTCTAAAATCACAGAGGTAAGATCATTGATTTTTATGACCATTTCCTTGCCCTTGTCAGTTAGATAAACACGAGTAATGCGTCCATCATCTTTGCAAGAATAAGTTTCAATATACCCTTCATCTTTCAAGCGATAAACGATTTTAGTTGTTGTAGACATTTTTGAAATGACCATATCTGAAAGTTCAGACACACTGGCATGAGGTTTAACGTCCAATGCAATTAAAATACGACGGCGAGAGTTGTCTAAACCATATTTCTTAAGCACGTTGTCAATGTTTTGAACGTACTGAGAATTTACTTGAGAGATCCAATAGTATGGAAAATCTTCTAGCTTAAATGAATCGGCTGTAGGTAAAAAACGCGCATATTTCTTTGTCATTTACTTCTTTCCCATGCTTGTATATAGAGCAATATAGCGTCGCTCTTAGATTCCATGAAATGTCTACAATTTATCTGCTAAAAAAACCTTTTCTGATTTTTTCATCATTTCATTTATAGCAAATCTACCCAAAGATAATTATGGAATTATCTTTATAAATGATTAAGGGAATTATCACAAAATTCACATAAATTTGTAATGAATGATGTATAACCTAAATCATTTTACTTCAGTGATATTCCTACAATTTTACATTTCTGCTCATTTGTAGAATAAGTGTATTGTAGGAAAAAACGATACGTTTTGACGTGACTTTTTTATAAAAAATTCTGTCTAAAATGTCATAAAAATACGAAATCAGTATATTTACAAAATAAATAATCATTAAAAACATAAAAAATACAGACGTTTGTTTTAATCATTTGGTTAAAATATTACGGATAAGTGGTGTGGATGAAAGTTGAATAAATACATGCTTTATCACACTTATAGTAATAAAATTTAGAATATTTACTCTAAAAGTGTTCTTTGTTAAGAAATTCTAATGAATGTTGTTGTTGAGCAAGCAAAATTAATTGATGGGAAAGCAAAAATTATAGCTAGCAAATGGGTTTCATCCATTCACGATAAAAAACGCATCTAAACTGGATTACGAGTTTAGATGCGAAAAGCATGAATCTTAAGGTATAGAGCGTTTTTGATTAGATAATTAATTCACTTTCGATAATGGGCCATAATTTATGATGTGATTTTTTAAACATCAACATATGTCCAATCTGTTTATAGCCATGTTGTTGAGGTTTGAGCTCAATTAACTTGGTCTTGGCATTTGGATATAAACCGAGTAGCTCTTTGACGTTTGCTTGGGTCGCAATCTCATCATCTGTCGCCCAAAATGAGGTGATAGGACATTGAATCTCTTGGTGATAATCTTCAAATATGCTTTTACCAATCGCATTCATGACATAACCTGGTTTGCTGCAAAATTCAGCCCATTGTTTCGCCACATTTTTAGGTAAATTTTCACCCATACCAATAAATCGAGCCGCACCGTAACCTTTAATAAGGCTCGAGAGGGGAAAAACGATATGAAACATAACAGGTGCTAAAAGCTTGGTCTTACCTTTTAATCCTTTTACATGTCCAGTAGAACCTGCAATTGCGACTACTTTAGCGACTTTCTCATAATTGGGGTTAATGCCAATTAGCTGTCCACCAGCACTGTGTCCAATGATGATCACTTTCTCAGCTTGTGTATGATGCAACAGTGTTTCAACGGCTGCAGGAATGTCTAATAATCCCCAATCGTTAATACTCGCGGTTGAGTCTTTTAATGCTCCATGTAATGATTTCCCAATTCCTCTAAAATCAAAGCTGAGCACACTATAACCTTGTTGACTTAACCATTCAGCGAAAGAATGGTAGAAGGTTTTGGTGATTCCAGTTGCAGGACAAATCAAAATAGGATAATTCTTGCTACTGCCTTGGGCTGGATAAAATTGCGCAGCCAGTTGGTAACCATCTTTACAATTGATCCAGCATGATTCATAGGTATTCATTTGAAAATACTCTTGTAATTGCATTATTTCACTTTACATGAGTTCTAAAAAGAAACTCGATTAAAAAATGACTATAAAGTCAATTTTTAGGTAATATAGATGCGCATAATGAATCATATTTATATTGGGGAAGTACGATGTATGATTTGAATAGCTCAACACAAATTGCGATTGTGTTTAGTGGGGTCTTTTTATGGATTGGTATGCTGACAGGCGTGTGGAAGTATTATCAGATTAGAAAAACAGAACAAGCGAGAGCACATTATTATGTAGATATTGCCCATCGTAGTAGCCTACTTTATGCTGCTGCGAGTTTGATTCTTGCTGTTTTAAGTTATTTTACCGTTTTATCAGAAACTATTGCTTTGTTTTGCGTCATTGCAAATTTATTCTTTTTTGCAATGTCAATTTTGACTTATATCATTCATGGCTTTTTAAAGGATACCACCAATCAATTCAAACAACCGCATCAATTAGGGCGATGGACACTTCCTGCTTGGTCAATGAGTCTCATTATGCTGAGTTTAATTGTTGTTGAGCTAGGTGCGACAGCAGTATTGGTATTTGGAACAATTGCTAAATTTCTGAATTAAAAAAATGGATGATCACTCATCCACTTTCCTTAAAGATTTTATCTTGCGTGCGAGACTGAGCTGTCGGAATTTTTGATCAACGACTGCCCATACACAAAATGCCAATGAGACAATCAGTGCGTAAACAAAATATTCAGGTTTCAAGTTGCCTTTAATGGCACCCTGAAATAACAGTGTAGCCATTAATGCAAGTGTGGTAATGGCATAAATAATTGAATCATTGGTCTTCAGAGTGTTAATGAAGACTTGCTTGTTGAAATGTGTTGATAACATCTCCATCCCTCCTTGTTGTGATGACAAAACCATGTAATTTCGTCGGAATTGTTATTAAAGTTGTACTGCGATTTTGACCTTAATTCAATAGGTAAATATATATTTTTTTTGAATAAAGTTATAAGGGGTTTGATTTCTAAGGTGTTTTAGTATTTTAAATGTGTATTGCTGGTATTTTTTGTTAAATATCAAGTTCATTTTTTTACAATTTGAAAAACTTAAGCATAAAATTTAAATGAGTAACTTTGTGTTTTGGGGGGGAAACCTCATGATTTATACAGAATAATGGTATCTAGGTGAGAATAATTTGTCGTAAACAAAAAACATCCGCTGGATAAAGGAATATTTTTTGTATAGCAAAAATCATGTTTGGATAAAACACTATTTTAACGACAAATCATCTTATTTTGTTGTTGCCAACACTCGATCTACTATCATTGCAATCACAAGAACAATGACTGACGGAAGTAACCAAGCGAGGTTTTGTTCATTTAATGGCAATTGCTCAATAAACGCAGGTAGGTGAGTTCCAAAGCCAGCAGCTTTAATGGCTTCTATAATACCGAACAGAAAAGCAATGCCAGTCACTGAACCGACGACAATAGGAGGTTTATTCCAATATCTCCAGAAAAAGCTCAGCATAATCACAACAATTGCGGGTGGATAGATCGCACTCAATACAGGAATTGAGAAAGCAATTAACTTGGTTAAACCTAGATTGGAAATTAATAGCGAAAAACCTGTAAGAATGAATACCAATAATTTGTAAGGTAAACCAGTCAACTCGGTGAAATATTCGGCACATGCGCAGGTCAAACCGATTGCAGTCACCATGCATGCGAGAAAGATGAGACCCGTTAAGAAATATGATCCGTAATCACCAAATGCATGTTGTACATAGGCATGCAAAATAATTGCGCCATTATCAGCATTTGCTGCGACTTCATGACTGCCTAAACCAAGCTTAAATAAGCTGACATAAACTAGAGTAAGCCCTACACCAGCGATTAAACTTGCGATGATGGCATATTTGGTAATGAGTTTAGTATCAGTCACACCACGTGATTGAATTGCTTGAATGATCACAATACCAAAGACCAAAGCACCTAAAGTATCCATGGTTAAGTAACCACTGACGAACCCTTCCGAAACTGGACTAGCAACATAGTTGTGAATGGGTGGTGAAATCAAACCTGTCGGTATGGCAAATGCAGCAATTCCAAGTATTGCCAATGCAATAATTTTTAATGGCGCAAGCACATGTCCAACCGTGTCTAGTAACTTGTTTGGATAAAGTGAAATCGCGGTAACAAAAGCAAAATAAATGATGCTATAGGTGAAAAGGCTAGTACTTGATGTTCCGAAGTAAGGTGCGAAACCAATCTCATAGGAAACAGTAGCAGTACGTGGGGTTGCAAATAAGGGCCCTACAGTTAAATAGCAGACGATTGTAAGCAATAAACTGGCAAATCGTCCTAGTGGCGAGCTGATGGTTTCGATTGAACCTTGCGTGCGTGACAAGGCCATGATGGTGATCACAGGCAGGCCGACTGCGGTGATTAAGAAGCCAAATGCAGCAAGCCACACATGTTCACCAGCTTGCTGGGCAACAATGGGGGGGAAGATAATATTGCCAGCACCAATAAACAGGGCAAAGGTCATAAAACCTAAAGCAATAATATCTCCCGTACGGAGTTGGTTCATAAAGAGGGGAGTTTAAAATAAAAGTGCGGATTTTAGAGCATAAGTGCGGTCATTTGAAACTAATTTATGTGAAAGTTGGTTTATTTTTGGCTAAAAAGACTACATTAGAACTGCATGGTGGTATTGCTTAATTAATTTCGTTAAAAAGCGCTTACAAGCATCATGTACTCGATCGTTTTTCCCTGTGGGCATAATTGAAATTAAATGTAAAATAAAAATGATCTTTTAGTCATAAAATGATTGAAGATTTGATCGTTGAGGCGTACAACTATCTGAAATACGTAATGCAATACTTGATCTGCATTTTCAAATTAATTTGTTTTTGAATAAGGAATATCTCGGATGAGAGCTTCTACTGTGACCATTAAAACCGAACAAGATATCGAGAGACTACGTATCTCAGGGCGTTTGGCGGCACAAGTATTGGAAATGATTGGTCCTTATATTAAGTCTGGTGTTTCAACTGAATATTTAGATGATATCTGTAACGATTATATCATAAATACCTTGCAAGTAATCCCTGCCAATGTTGGCTATCACGGTTTCACAAAAACAACTTGTATTTCTGTTAATGAAGAAGTCTGCCACGCAATTCCCTCTGCAAAACGAATTTTGCAAGATGGTGATATTTTAAATATCGATGTAGCAGTCATTAAAGATGGGTATTTTGGTGATACCAGTCGTATGTATTTTGTGGGTGAACCAACAGCAGAAGCAAAAAAATTAGTCGAAACAACTTACGAGGCGATGTTAGCGGGTATTCATACGGTGAAACCAGGTGCGACATTGGGTGATATTGGTCATGCCATTCAATCCGTAGCGCAACGTGAAGGCTATAGTATCGTGCGTGAATATTGTGGTCATGGGATCGGACGTGTTTACCATGAACAACCGAATATCTTGCATTATGGCCAGAAAGGCCAAGGCATGGTATTGAAAAAGGGCATGGTGTTTACGATTGAGCCAATGGTGAATGCTGGAAAACCACAGATTAAAGAGTTGAGTGATGGTTGGACGGTTGTCACTCAAGATAAATCATTATCGGCGCAATGGGAACATATGGTTGCTGTCACAGATGATGGTTTTGAACTTTTAACACCATGGCCGAATGGAACAGGTTCTTATCCTGCTATTTAGTCATAAACACTACGAAGTAAAGCAAGGTTCGATATTTTAATATCGAACCTTTTTCGTTGAGCATTGAGCTAGTTGTTCTACTAAATAGTCTATGAATACACGTACCGCTGGCAACAAACCTCTACGAGAAGGATAAACGGCATGGAAAATACCATGCGGAGCGGTCCATTCTGGTAATACAGTTACCAAATGACCAGACTGAACAAAGTCCTGTGCAATGCTATCAGGTAACAATGCAACTCCACAATTTTGACTGGCTAACTCTGCCAACATAAGTAGGTTTAAGCCCATAATGACAGGATTTACTTTGATTTTCTTTTGTTGCTTGTCTGGTCCAGATAGTAAAAAATGCTGATCGAGATGATCTTCATTCATACTAATAATACGATGATCAGTCAGCTGTTCTGGTGTAGTCAAATGTCCAAACTCATTTAAATAAGCTTGGCTGGCAAACAGGCGCTGTTCAATCGTTTCAAACTGTCGTAAAACCAAGTTCGGATCATCATCTAATTTAGAACGCACACGTAAGGCAATATCTACGCCCTCATTGATCACATCAATACGGCGATTACTAACTATCATTTGTACACGAACTTCAGGATATTTCTTCAAAAAAGCTGGAAGGATTTTTGCCATTTGATTTTGAGCAATATCAACGGGAACGCCGATTTTTATGACACCTCGAGGCTCACTACTTAAATGATTAACCGCATCATGCGCTGCTTGAGCGGCATTCATCATCACTTGAGCATGTCGATAAACATCCATACCAATGTCGGTAACAGCAAAATGACGTGAACTGCGTTGGATTAGACGCACACCTAATTGTTCTTCTAGGTTATAGACTCTACGGCTGAGTTTAGACTTTGGGATTTCTGTGGCACGTTCTGCAGCACTAAAGCCACCATGTTCGACAACAAGAGCAAAACAATAAAAATCATCTAAATCAGTTAACATTATTTAATTCCATTTCTGCAACATTCATTATTTTATAGATATATCGTTGCAAAAATAAGTGATGAGTAGATGTTTTTTGTGAAGCATAAATTCTTTTATAATCGTTAAAATTTTTTTGATTGATCAATATGCCTTATCAACTGGTTGAAGTGTCTACTGCTACAGCAAATGTTTGCTGTCCTTATTGTGATCATGCAGTTTTAGATTGGGAGCAAGAACAGTATATTCAGCCTTGTGAACATACTTTGTTTATCGCTATGGATTTAGGTTTTGAGTATATAGCTGATCGTTTTGAAGAGGCATTGCCACAGCCTGTTGAGGAAATTCATGAAGATCCAAACATGAATATTTTTCTCAGTGTGACGCAAGCCAATTATGCTGTAATGCTAATCTATAAAGCTGATTTGGGTGTGGAAGGAATGTTTAGATACATTGGTTTTAATCAGAATTAAATTTGATTCAATAAAAAAGCCAATCATTTGATTGGCTTTCTTTTGTACAGCTTAGGCCTCAGGTGCCGCGCTGTGTTGTTCAACTAATGGTTTTAACTCACCATTTTGGAACATTTCAAGCATGATATCGCTACCACCAATAAGCTCGCCGTTTATCCATAATTGTGGAAAAGTAGGCCAGTTCGCAATTTGAGGTAAAGTTGCACGAATATCTTGATTTTCTAAGATATTTACATAGGCAAATGGACGACCAATTTGGCTAAGTGCTTCTACTGCACGAGCAGAAAAACCACATTGCGGGAATTGTGGAGTGCCTTTCATGTAAAGTAAAACAGGGTGTTTCGCAATTTGATCACGAATTAACGCTACTGTATCACGCGCTTGTTCCGTCATTAGATAGATCCTCAACTAAACTTTCGACATTATATACCCAAAAAAAAGGCTATGCGGGGGATTACTCAAGATTTTTCTTATATAAATGTGAGTTTGCGCTTTCAATCTACGCAAGTTTTTGCTTATATAACTTTTTTCACCACAACTAATGATAGATTGAGTTTGTTATGACTAATATTACTCTTGCGCCTGTGCAACCTGATCAACCATCACATATTATGGCAACCTATGGTCGCCAAGCGATCAGTTTTGTGCGAGGACGAGGGGCATATTTATATACAGCAGATGGCACAGAGTATTTAGATGCTTTAACGGGTATTGCTGTATGTGGTTTAGGTCATGCACATCCTGTAATCGCAGAGGCGATTGCTGAGCAAGCAGCAACATTGGTGCATACCAGTAATCTATTTGAAATTCCTTGGCAAACAGCCGCAGCACAGAAACTTGCAGAGGTTTCTGGGATGGAGGAAATCTTTTTCTCAAATAGCGGTGCAGAATCAAATGAAGGTGCAATTAAAATTGCACGTAAATTTGGTGCACAACAAGGCATAGCCAATCCAAAAATTATTGTTGCTGAGCAATCGTTTCATGGCCGTACCTTAGCGACGCTATCTGCGACAGGAAACAAAAAAGTTCAGGAAGGCTTTGCACCGCTTGTTGAGGGTTTTGTCCGTGTTCCTTTTGGTGATATCGAGGCAATCCAAGAAGCAGCTATTCATCATCCTGATATTGTTGCGATCTTAATTGAACCGATTCAAGGTGAGGGTGGTGTGAATACTGCGCCTCAAGGTTTTAGCTATTTGGAAGAAGTTCGCGCTCTCTGTAATCAGCATAACTGGTTAATGATGCTCGATGAAATTCAAACAGGCAATGGACGTACGGGTAAATACTTTGCCTATCAACACACCAATATTATTCCTGATGTAATGACAACAGCAAAAGGTTTGGGTAATGGTTTTCCTGTTGGTGCTGTGATGACGCAGGGTAAAGCAGTTGGTATCTTGGGAGCGGGTAGCCATGGTTCCACTTATGGTGGTACTGTGCTAGGTTCTCGTGTGGTCTATACCGTAATAGATACCCTTCAACAAGAAAATGCGGTTGAAAATGCTGCAAAAGTAGGTGCCTACATTGTTGAAAAGTTGCGTGAGCAACTGGCTGAGCATCATGTTCAAGTGCGTGGTTTTGGGATGATGATTGGAATTCAATTACCAAAAGACTGTGCTGAATTGGTTGCGATTGCGCGTGATCAATATCAATTAATTATCAATGTCACAGCAGGTTCAGTGGTGCGTTTGTTGCCTCCGTTAAATATGACCAAAGAACAAGCAGATGAGTTGCTCAAGCGTCTTGTTCCTGCGATTCAAGATTTTTTAACCGCATAACGCGAACAAACAAAAATAAAAATGGGCAATTTCAAATTGCCCATTTTTTTTAGAAAATTGGAATTAGCCAGAAATATATTGTTGAAGTTGTTCGATGAGAATACGTTGGTCATCCATCGCAGCTTTAACCAAGTCTCCAATGGAAATAAAACCTACAAGTTTTTCATTATCCAGCACAGGTAAATGGCGTAAATGGCGATCAGTCATCAATTGTAAGCATTCTTCTACGGTATTGTTTAGACTGACGGAAATAACCTTTGAAGTCATAATATCTGCAACAAGCGTACTGTTTGATGAGCGCTCCATCAATGCAATCTTACGGGTATAGTCACGTTCTGAAAAAATACCGATGACTTTTTCATCTTCAGCAACGACTAAAGCACCGACACCTTTGTCCGCCATAATTTTAATCGCTTCAAGTACAGTCGCATTTGGTGAGATTGTAAAAATTGATTGTACAGCTTTATTTTTTATGACTTGAGCAACGATTGTCATTGTTTATCCACCTGTGTTGTATTGTCATTTTCATTTAACTTAACGGTATTTTTTTTAATTGCAAAGCCCTAATTTAATATCAATGATGACTTTTTAGGCATTTATGAGAAAAAGTCATCATTGTGTCGTTTTTACAGGCTTTAAACGGTAATCATAGAGTGATGCGGCCTAAAGAAGAAATGCTGCATCTGTTGAGTTGATAGCTTAAATTTGCAATGAGATGAATTAAATAAAGCTGGTTCAACTTGTAAGCGTGTGAGCAAGGGAAGTAAGGATTCATGAAAATCCTTCGACGTAATTTTACGAGGCTTATAATGCTTCCAATTTGACTTAGCGTAGCGATGTGCTTGAACACCATTGAGCCAGAATGGAAAGAGATGACTATCTTGATCAGACTTAATCGCCCAACCTTCATGATAAAGTCCCCAAAGAACGCCACAATACATCATGGTTTTGAGAATAGAGATTTTGATCATCAATTCTCGTGATACTGGCTGGAAATGATTGAACCTATACATATTATTAAACTGGTATTATTTAATTATGTTTTATTATAAGAAACTTAAGCGGCAGTTATGTTTAAACTGTTCATCAAAATCGTAAGCAAATATTCTCAAACCTTAACAAATGCCAACATAAGTGGTGAATTAGGACATACAACAATTGGAGAGTAGTGGCTTGTATTAAAGGAATGAAAAACGTCACCTGAGTAAAACAAAGCGACTAAAGCTTTGGAGCAGCGCAAGATAAGCGAAGCGCTTAGTATTCTGGGAATAATATTTTTATTTAGTATAGGTATTAAAAAACGCCACCTGAGTGACGTTTTATCATGCTTGTAAGGTTGCCATCTTCTGCCAATACTGGGCTTTCAGGGAGTCACGTTCGACTCGGAAACCTTGATAGTACAACTCTGCTAAAAATAATGCCGCTTTCCCGTGACCTGCTTGTGCAACTTGTTCAAGCTCTTTCACGGCGTCTAGAAAGTTTTTTTGCGACTGGATTGTATTTACCGCGTTTGCATAAACATGTTCTAGTTCATGTTGTGTAAAATGTTGAATCATATATAACTCCTTATTTTAATTATGATTACCGCATATTCTATTCAAAGCTACATTGCTCTGAATTTAAGCTAATTTAACATTGTATTGTGAAGTTATTATGACAAAATTAATGGAATTGTCAAATATTTAACTCGCTTTTACGTTCATTCGCTTTGTTTAAATAAAAGCTTACACGATTAAACACTGTGAACAAGTAATTTTAAGTAAAATCAAAGTGAAAATAAAAGAAAAGGAGAATAACATGTCAGCTATCATAGATGGTTTAAGCTTTGATATTCCACCATCAGAAAACCAAATTATTGCTCTGGCTCATTACCATCGTAAGTTGCTTGATGAAGCAGTATTTCATCAAGAAATTCATTTGGGTGACTATTGTCTTGCACAGCGTAAACGCGTTTATGATTTTGCAATTCGTTTGACGCCTGAGCAAAAAGATCGCTTTTATGAAATTTATAATGGAGAGCTGATGCGTATCGCTGACGATGATGAATTACATCCAGCGGATGCTGAAAATGGTGTAGGGATGTTTGCAATCTTTATTAGCTTGGCGATTATTGCACTGATTCTATACTTTGCTTTTGTTCGAACACTCATGGCATAAGTTTCTTGATCTCTTTTTAGAATTGCGTTATTGGTGGAAAAACAGCCTATAACGCAATCGTCTGTGAAAGATCATTAAACTTGATACTTGTTCTGAGCGAATCAGACACATACACTACTTCATAACTCAGAGGTAGGTTATGTTGTCTATCATTTCTAAACATAAAGTCTTGCAATCCAGACTTGGATTTAAATTAGACCAATTTTACAATATTTTGGTTAGTCTTATTTTATTGTCTATTTTTCTGCTTGCGTATAGTGCGTTACAGCGTCCGATTAATACATTTCAGTATCAGCAAATCATTCGACTTTCAGAACAAGCAAGCCATCCAAGAACTCAAAATATGGCTGAGAATGTATTGCAACAACATCAAGTTCGCCGTGTAGAGTATCTGAAACTTTTAAATGCCTATCAATTTGAATCAAATCGAATTAGACAGTACCCAGCAATGGCCAAAGAAGATGAATAAGTTTTGGCTGATTGATTTTCATTAATAACTGAATGCTTGGGCTTGGTCAGAAAAAAATAGGATTTTATGCTAGACTGGCCATCTTCTAAAAAGCTGCTTTTTTCTCAAGGAATCGACATGCAACAGCAATCGAATATGCAAAATAAATTCTTGATAAATGCTGATATCGGCGATGATGATGTCACATTGCCGAGTTTACCTGCTGTCGATGTTCCAATTATTGAATCGAGTCCACTGCAGACTCAAGTTGAAACAACACCTGTTATTGAAACATCAGAATCAGCATCTGAACCTGAGCATGATGATCAACAAAAGGCTGGTGGTTTCTTTGGTCGTATGAAAGATGGTTTGACCAAAACCCGTCGTAGTTTTACAGATGGGATGGTCAATATTCTTATTGGTGGCAAAGAAATTGATGATGAGTTATTAGAAGAAGTTGAAGAGCAATTACTTGTTGCTGATATTGGTGTTGATGCGACTAAAACGATTATTGCAAACCTGACTGAAAGAACTGCACGTGGTGATTTGATCTACTCAAATGCATTATATAAAGCATTGCAAGAAGAATTGGTCGCTTTACTTGCTCCACGTGTAAAACCATTGCATATCGATCCAAACAAATCACCTTATGTAATTTTAATGGTCGGTGTAAATGGGGTGGGTAAAACCACAACGATCGGTAAGCTTGCGAAACGTTTACAAGGTGAAGGCAAAAAAGTCATGCTTGCGGCAGGCGATACCTTCCGAGCTGCGGCTACTGAGCAATTGCAAATCTGGGGTGAGCGTAATGACATCCCTGTGGTTGCTCAAGGCAATGGTGCAGACAGCGCCTCCGTGATTTTTGATGCTTTTGAAAGTGCACGTGCCAAAGGAATGGATGTTTTAATTGCCGATACCGCTGGTCGTTTGCAAAACAAATCACACCTAATGGAAGAACTTAAGAAAGTGAAGCGTGTGATGCAAAAGATTGATGCGACTGCGCCACATGAAATCATGTTAATTGTAGATGCGGGCACAGGTCAAAATGCGATTAATCAAGTGCAATTATTTGATGAAGCAGTAGGTTTGACGGGTATTACGATTACCAAGTTGGATGGTACAGCGAAAGGTGGTGTGTTATTCAATATCGCTAGCCGGACTCATGTGCCAATTCGTTATATTGGTGTGGGTGAAAAAATCGATGATTTACGTCCTTTCTCAGCAAAGTCATTTGTAGCTGCATTATTTGAAACAGAAAAATAAATTATCAATGATTAAGAAAACTCCATTTCGTCATATTGAAGTGGAGTTTTTTTTAACCAATAAAAAACATGTCTCAAAAATAGAACGATATGTCGTATTTTTAGGGCTATGCTTAAAAAAAGCAGCGTTATACACTGACCTCAATCCAAGATAACTCCCTTCAGGTATAGGTAGGAATAACAACATGAGTAACTTTTTAAATAGCATCAAAACACGTCGTACAATCTATGCAATTGGTAAAAACGTTTCAGTTGATCAAGCAACCATTGAAGAAACAATTCGTGAAGCGGTAAAACAAAGTCCTTCTTCATTTAACTCACAAACCTCACGTGTTGTTACTCTATATGGCGAGTCTCATAGCAAATTTTGGGAAATCGTTCGTGAAACTTTGCGCAAAATGGTTCCTGCAGATGCATTTGCAAATACAAGTGCAAAAATTGATAGCTTTGCGGCTGGTTTTGGTACAGCACTGTTTTACGAAGATCAAGACGTTGTAAAAGGTTTGCAAGAGCAGTTCGCATTGTACGCAGATAACTTCCCAGTATGGTCTGAACATTCAAGTGCGATTGCTCAATTCGCGACTTGGACGGCATTGGCTGAAATCGGTGTAGGTGCTTCTTTACAACACTACAATCCAATTATTGATGCTGAAGTTGCTGAAACTTTTGATATTCCAGCAAATTGGAAATTACGCGCTCAATTAGTCTTTGGTTCAATTGAAGCTCCGGCAGGCGAAAAAACGTATATGGATGATGCCGTTCGTTTTAAAACTTTTAACTAAGTTTTCTTAGGCAAAAAAGAGCACTTTAAGGTGCTCTTTTTTATGTCTGAAAAATAAGAATATCCCTTAAATACTGTATAGATTTTTGTGTTTATCCGCTGAGTATCCTTGACCTTTAACTTAATAAGTTCTATTTTGGAACTTATACGGGTTTTAAATAAGATGAATATTATTGATGAAAGTTTAAACTAACATTTAGAGGGCAGAAGAATGTTAGAAAAATAAATGGAATAGGAGATTCAAATGTTTGCGATTGGTTATAAGCAAATCCCATTACAATTTTTATTTGAGCATCAGGCTACGTTGGTTGGTCTAGGGAAAATAGGGTTTCAGCACTTTAAAACGACTAAAACTGTTCAAGATTGGCAGGCTTTAGCTGTTATTTCTGAAGTTATTGAACCACCAAGCCAGGAATTGGTCGATCATTATATAAAATGGTGTGGTGTTCAAACTGAAAAATATCAAGATTATTTACCGCCGCATATGGTGTCTCAATGGGGACTATCGTTTGCAACACGACTTTTATTACAAACGAGTTATTCGTTGACGCAAGTGATTAATCAAGGCGTGAGTCTTAAAATCCATGGCAAGATTCCTCGGCATGAACAGCTATTGGTTCAAGCCAAGATTTCGCAAATAGATGAGCGCAATGGCTTAGCTCGCGTCTCAGTTCACATTATGACTGGAACGATCAATCAGCCTGAGCTGGTTGAAACTGTTTTACATATGGCATTTATTTTGCCTGATTTTCAAAAAACTAAACGGATGGAGAAGATCGATCATAAAAATTGGAACATACTGGGTAAATGGTCTACAACTACGGATGATGGTTTGAAATTTGCGTTGTTAACAGGAGATTTCAATCCTATTCATTGGGTCGGTTTCTTGGCAAAACTCTCAAAGTTTAAACAAAAGGTGTTGCATGGATTTGGTGTTTTCGCGCGTAGTTTTGAGTTGTTACCTGAACCTATACAACAGATTGATGTTCGATTTTTAAAGCCTGTTAAATTACCTTCACAGCATAATCAAGTTGAGATCTGTTCTGATCAAGATCAAAAGTTTATTCGAGTTGTGGGCTCGGCGGGTCAAATTTGTTTAATGGGTCAATTCCGATAATAAGTATAAGGTGAAATACAAATGACAATAAGCTCTACAGCTTCTAGACAAGACGTCACGGCATGCATTCTATGTTCACGAAATTGTGGGCTCAGTGTTGAAATCGAAAATAACCAATTTAAGAAAATCAAAGGTGACGATCAACATCCATTTTCTCAAGGTTATATTTGTCAAAAGGCAGCACGATTACAGCATTATCAAAAACATGCAGATCGTTTAACCTCTCCATTAAAACGTCAGGCGGATGGTTCATTTAAGGAAGTGAGTTGGGAGCAGGCGATTCAGGAGATCGCTGATCAACTGGTACAGATCCGTAATACCTATGGCGGAACTGCATTTGCTTCCGTTGGTGGTGGTGGACAGGGTAATCACTTAGGCGCAGCCTATGGTCGCCAGCTGTTGTACGCCATGAAAAGTTTTTATGCCTATAACTCTTTGGCACAGGAAAAGACGGGAGATTTTTGGGTTAATGGACGTTTGTTTGGAAGCCAAGCTTGTCATACCACAGAAGATGTTGAACATGCTGATTATGTTTTGTTTATTGGAACTAATCCATTTCAAGCGCATGGTATCCCCAATGCCAGAGATACCTTAAAACACATAAAAAAAGATCCTAATCGGACTATGGTGGTTTTTGATCCACGTGTTACAGAAACCGCCAAACAAGCAGATATTCATGTTCAATTAAAACCAGGAACAGATGCATACCTGATGTCAGCGATGATCGCAATCATGCTGCGTGAAAACTTGTATGACCAACAGTTTATTCAACAACATACCCATGGATTTGAACAAGTTAAGCAGGCCTTCCTTAACATCCCTGTGGAAGAATACATTCAAAAAGCAGATGTTCCAATTGAGCTGATTTATCAAATTGTTCGCGATTTCGCCAAAGCAAAAAGTGCTTGTGTACGAATTGATTTAGGTATCCAACATACGTTAAATACAACGCTAAATGGCTATTTAGAGAAACTTTTATACTTATTAGCAGGACATTTTGGTCAACAAGGTACCAATAATTTGCATACCATGTTTATTCCAATTCTGACAAATACTGATGAGCGAAACCCTAAATATCGACGTACAGTTCATCATAAAATGTTTCCGATTTCGGGTTTTTTTCCACCTAATATTTTACCTGACGAAATCTTAAAAGGCGGTGAAAAACGCGTTCGTGCTGTATTTGTCGATAGTTGTAATCCTTTACTTACATATGCTGATACTTCAGCCTATGAACAGGCTTTTCAATCGCTTGATCTCTTAGTTGTTGTAGATGTGGCGATGACTGAAACTGCACGTTTGGCACATTATATTTTGCCTGCACATACTCAGTTTGAGAAATGGGAATTTACTGGTTTTAATTTGGAATTTCCTAAAAATGGGTTCCATTTACGTCATCCACTTTTCCAAGCAAAAGGGAATACATTACCCGAAGCAGAAATTTACACTCGCTTGCTCGAAGCAATGCAGGTGATGCCTAAGACATTTCCTATTTTGAGTAAAATCGCGGAAAAAGCTTCTGCAAATACAGCTTATTTGGCCTATTTTGCTGCACTTGGCGCGAGCTTTGCGAGAAATAGAAAGTTGATTCCATTTGCTGCCTCTATTGTGTATCGCACTTTGGGCAAGACTTTGCCAAATGATGCTGCTTCAACTGCGTTGTTGTTGCCCTTAAGCATGCAGTATGCGGCTCAACATTATAAAGCTGTGAAGCGAGCTGGTTATGAAGGTAATCGTCTTAACCTAGGGGTTAAATTATTCCAAACCATATTAGAACAACGTTCAGGTGTAGTCTTATCACAACATGAGTACAGGGATGTATGGAATTTGATTGCTTATAAAGATAAGAAAATTCGCTTAGCCATTCCTGAAATGTTTGTTGAGTTGGCACAATTAAATCAGCAGTCATTGGCATTCACAGGAGATTATCCATTTATTCTATTGGCTGGTGAACGTCGCAGCTATAACGCCAATCAAATCTATCGTGATCCAGCATGGCGTAAAGTTGATGCGGAAGGACGTTTGAGAATGAATCCTGAAGATGCATCAAGGTTAGAAGTGGAAAATGGCCATCACCTTCAATGTATTTCTGAACATGGGCAGATTCAAGTCACCGTCGAGCTTGATGAGGGGATGCGTAAAGGTGTAGTGTCATTACCACATGGTTATGGTTTACGTTATCGTGGAGGTAAACCGATTGGGCCACAATTGAATCTGCTGACTTCAACGCAGCATTGTGATCCTTTGTCCAAGACACCATATCATAAGTATGTACCTGTGCGGTTGGAACGAGTACTGGCTTTATAAAGTAATCAGACTGCCGCACTAAATTCAATCATTTTTATAGACAAGTGATAGAAAATGGTGCGGAGTTATTTTGATGATAATGAACCACAACATGATTAATGGTTGTTTATAGTAAGTAAAAGTCACTTGTTTGCATAAATAAGCAACACAATAAGCAATAATGGTTATAGATTGGAATAATTATTGCTGTAATAAAATCGACTCATTAGGGTTAGTCCAATAAGGATGCACAGAGTTTGTGCTAAAAGTAGTGAGAAGATTCACAATATGAGTGCATATAATGAAGCATGAGATAGCCAACATGACTGTACCGATCTTAAAGGATCAATATGGTCGTATGAAACGAAAGTTGCGGATTTCCGTGACGGATCGTTGCAACTTCAAATGTATTTATTGTATGCCTGAACATCCTGAATGGATGAAAAAACAAGATTTGCTGAGTTTTGAAGCCTTATTGATATTCTGCCAATATATGGTTAAACAAGGCATTGAAAATATTCGTATTACAGGTGGTGAACCTTTAATGCGTCAAGGTGTGGTTCACTTTATCCGTGATTTGCAAGCTTTAAGAGCACTGGGTTTGAAGCGAATTTCAATGACGACCAATGCTCACTACTTAGTTAAATATGCTGAGCAGCTTAAGCAGGCAGGTTTGGATGACCTAAATATTAGCCTTGATAGTTTAGATGCCGAACAATTTAAAAGCCTCACGAAGAAAGAGCTGGCTCCTGTTTTAAACGGTATCGATGCGGCAAAAAAATCAGGGCTGCCATTTAAAATCAATTGTGTATTGATGAAAGGTCAGAATGATGACCAAATCTTACCGATGGTGAAATGGGCTAAACATCACAATATTCAATTACGATTTATTGAATTTATGCCTTTAGATGGTGATCAGCATTGGACCGATCAGGCGGTTGTTAGTGAGGCGGAAATTTTAGAACAACTCAAACCGCATTATGATATTCAGCTCATCCAACAACAGCATGAACCTGCTCGTCAGTATCAACTCGATGGACAGTATCGTATCGGCATAATTTCAACGATTACCCATTCATTTTGCGGTGAATGTGATCGAATTCGACTGACTGCACAAGGTGAGCTCTACAATTGCCTGTTCGCTCAGCAAGGGCTAAATATTAAACCGTATTTGTTGAATATACTTAGAGAACAGAAAATAAAACAAATATCTGATTTTAATGAGCTTGATATGCAGGTAAAACCTTATATTTGGCGCAAAGCGCAAGGCTATCACGCAATTCAACACCAACAAGCGCGTAAAATAAGTATGCACATGTTGGGTGGGTAGTTTAGGAAAAAATGGTCTGGAGAAGAAATGCAAACCATTGAAATTAAAATAGAAGCCTTTGGTGCTATAGAACGATTGTTGCCAAAATCACTTGCATTTGAGTTTGCTGCTGGCCAGTTGGTTCAAGATGTGCTGTCCCATCTAGTGACGCAGTATCCTGAGTCTGCAACTGCGATGGAAAAGTGTGCTTGTGCAATTGGGGAGGACATCATAACTCGACAAACAGCACTGGCTTCATCGTGTACATTGGTGTTGTTATCGCCAGTAGCCGGAGGATAAAAATGCGTGAATTTGCTAGGGTTCAGGATCAAGCTTTAGGTTTAGATTGTTTTGATCCAATTCAAAGCTTTCCTGAATGTGGGGGCATTGATATTTTTATTGGTACAGTGCGTAACCATCACGAAGGAAAAGCGGTCAAAGCCTTAAAATACACAGCTTATACCCCAGTTGCTGAAAAAATGATTCGTCAAATCGAACAAGAAATACAAGACAAATATCAAGTGTCTTATGTTCGTGTCATGCATCGTATTGGCTATTTGGATGTCAGCGAAACCGCGATTATTGCGATTGCTTATGCTGCTCATCGCCGTGAAGCTTTTCAGGCTTGCGAAGAAGCAGTGGAACGGGTCAAGCATGAAGTGCCGATTTGGAAAGAGGAATTCTTTATGGATGGCACCAGCCAATATGTTGAGGGCTGCTGTATTCGCAAAGATGCGGTTGAAGTTGAGACTCACCCTCATGTTCATACCCATGAACATTGTTCGCATGATTAAGGATTAGAAGTCGGCAAGAATCCGTCTGGTATAGAATTTAACAGGTAAAATGAATGAAAAATGTTGGGATGAAGCCCGAAAGTTATCGTGTTGCAGAAGCACAAGCAATTTTATACGCACCACCACATTGTATTCAGTTACTGCGAGATGGAAATACCGAAAAAGGTGATGCTTTAAAAACAGCTCGCATTGCAGGTATTTTGGCGGCGAAACGCACAGATGAGCTGATTCCACTGTGTCATCCTTTACCGATCTATCGTGCTGATGTTGATTATGATTTAAAAGAGGATCACGTGGTGATTCTGACCACAGTTGAAACCATTGGACCAACTGGTGTGGAAATGGAGGCCTTAACCGCTGCGAGTTTAGCTGGGTTGACCATTTACGATATGTTAAAACCACATTGTGAGCCTGACGAACTTTGTTTAGATCAGTGTAAATTGCTGAAGAAAAAAGGTGGTAAGTCTCATTTTAAACGTACCTTGCGTCAGCCAGTTTCTGCTGCTGTGATTGTTCTTTCTGACACGGTTGCAGCAGGGCGTAAACCTGATACTGCGGGTAAATCCGTGGTTGATACTTTGACTGAAGCTGGATTTGATCCGATTCATTATCAAATCTTAGCTGATGAACCAGATCAGTTGAAAGATTTGGTTTTAGAACTGACTAAGTCATATGCATGCATTATGACGGTAGGTGGGACAGGTATTAGTAAGCGTGATATTACCGTCGATACGCTTGAACCTCTCATGGAACGTAAATTAGATGGTTTAATGGAAGCTTCTCGCGCATTTGGTCAAAGACGTACCCCTTATGCTGCGATGTCTCGTGGTGTTGCTGGTTTTATTGATCGTTCTTTGGTGGTGACTTTACCGGGTAGTCGCGGTGGTGCAAGTGAGTCGATGGCCGCGATTTTACCAGCCTTAGTTCATATTTTTGATGTATGCCGTGACTTACCTCATCCAGGAGGATATGAATAATGTCAGGATGTGGTGCTGAAAAAGGTTTAATCAGTATTGATGAAGCATTACAACTGATTCAAACACGACCTCAAGTACTTGCGACAGAGACATTGCCTTTAGGGCAGTGTCTTAATCGTTATTTGGCTGAAGCGGTTTATTCAAATGTAAATTTACCAAACTTTTCTCAAAGTGCAGTCGATGGCTATGCATTGAATACCATGCTTGAGCATCTGCAAGATGCTCGCTTTGACCTGAAAGGCGAAATCAAAGCAGGAAGTGTATCGGATTGTCCTTTGGAACAAGGGCAAGCGATTCGGATCTTTACCGGTGGGAAAATTCCTGAAGGTACAACACATGTCGCACGACAGGAAATCGTCATTGTTGAGTCTGATGCTAACATCCGCTTAGCTGAACATATCAAACCAGAGGCAGATATTCGATTTACTGGTGAAGAAATCCAAGTTGGCCAACAATTGGCTGATGTTGGGCAGAAAATTAATAGTGGTGCACTTGCTGCGCTGAGTATGGCTGGCGTACAAACCATCGATGTGTTTAGTGTGCCCAAAGTTGCCGTTGTGGTTACAGGTGATGAAGTTGCGGAAACGCCTGCGGATTTACAAGCAGGTAAAGTTTTCGATGCTAATGGTCCATTGTTGAAAGCATGGTTCAATGATTATGGGCTAGATGTGGAGATTTTGCATATTGCTGATGAAGCAGAACAAGTCAGACACTGCTTTGAACAGTTGAAACAACAGTATGATGTGATTATTACCACTGGCGGTGTTTCAGTTGGAGATTATGACTTTGTACGTCCTTGTGCATTTGAAACGGGTTTTGAGCAAGTTTTTTGGAAAGTAAAACAAAAACCGGGTAAACCGCTTTTTTTTGCAGAATATAAGCCACTAAATAGTGAGGGTCATCCTTGTTATTTACTCGGATTACCGGGAAATCCAGCCGCCGTATATGTGGCAATGCAGATTTATGGCAAAACTTTATTAGATGCTCTACAAAGTCAAGATCAGCCATTAGAGTGGTTTAGCGCCATCCTGACGCATGAACTCAAATCAGATGCGCGTGAACGTTTTTTGAGAATGCATGCTTACTTCGAATACGGGCAACTTAAACTACAAAGTTTGGCTAAACAGCAATCTCATATGCTGAGTAATCTCATGCAGGCAAACTGTTTGGTCCGTATTCCTGCCAATATTAAAATAGAAGCAGGACAACTGGTTTCTGGGCTATTTATTCACAATTAAGATTTGATTGTATTGTGTAAACTAATTGTTTTTTTTCACTTTTAGCTCAGTACCAATATTGCATCTGATCTCTGAGATAGTTACTGTATATTTTATATTGCTTAGTTTCTAAGCTTACGGTTCAAGACAAGGTTTAATGTCTTTTAAAAACTTTAAAATAATGATTTGGTGATAATAATGAAATGGGACGAGATAGGAGATCAGCCATGTTCAGTGGCGAGAACACTTTCTGTACTTGGTGATCGTTGGACGATGCTGATCTTGCGAAATGCGTTTATGGGAGTACGTCGGTTTGATGATTTTCAACGCAGCTTAGGTTTAACCAGACACGTACTTTCTGAGCGATTAAAGCGCTTAGTTGAACATGGTATCTTAGCCAAAGTCCCGTATGTTGAACGTCAAGAACGTTTTGAATATCAACTTACTGAAAAAGGCTTAGACCTCTATCCGATTATGTTGTCGATGATACAGTGGGCAGATAAATGGATGGATATGGGGCTTGGAAAGCCGATTGAGTTTACTCACAAGCGCTGTGGAAAGAAGATGATACCTAAAATCGTCTGCTCAGAATGTGACGAACCTATTCAAGTCAAAGATGTACGGGCGACAGCTGGGCCAGGTTATTTTGCATTTATGGATCAAAAGCAAAAAAGTGCATGATTCATGATTTTTGTTGTTCTATTTCAAGTTGAATAGCTTGGGATAGAACTTCAAAAACTTTTGGATTTAAAGATTGTGCCACATTAAAACGAATGAAATTTTGATAATTTTGGCTTTGGCTGAATGCATTTCCAGGCGCCAAAATCACACCATGTTCAAGGCAGGTTTTTGCAATACGAGTACTATCTAAATGATCTGCTAATTTGCACCATAGAAATATTCCTGCCTGTGGTTTAACCCACGGTGTGATGCCTATTTTTGCTAATTGATTAATGGTCGAATCCATTGCTTTTGATAAACGGATTTTTAGTTCCTCTAAATACTTTCGATAATTTCCATCCGTTAATGCAGCATATAAGATTTCAGCTGATAACTGATTGCCACCAAAACAAGTTGCGATTTTTATATCGGTTAAATCTTCAATCCATTCAGATTTAGTGGCGAGATATCCTGTTCGAACAGAGCCCGACAATGTTTTAGAAAAACTCCCAATATGAATCACACGTGATAATCCATCCAGTGCGGCAAGTCGTGGCGCTGTGTGAAGTTCCAGATCCGAAAAAATATCATCCTCGACTACAATCAAATTGGATTGCTCAACAAGCTTTAAAATTTGATAAGCCGTTGAAGCGGTTAAAACTGCACCCGTAGGATTGTGAATCGCCGAATTGGTAATGTATAAACGAGGGTTATGGTTTTTGATTGCTTGAGCGAACGCGGCTAGATCAGGGCCCGTTTGTGTATAAGGTACGCCAACAATTTGGATTTGATGAACTTTTAGTAAAGCATGAAAATTAAAATAACAGGGATCATCGACCAGAACCACATCATTCGGTTTTAAAAAATAACGACAAATTAAATCAATTGCTTGCGTGCCAGAGTCAGTGAGTAAAATTTGATTTGGAGTTGCTTCGATTCCTTTACTTAAAATTTTACGTGACAGTAGCTCACGTAATGCGGTTAGACCAAGCGGGGTAGAATAATCGGTCAGGATTTTTGCATTGGCTTTTGAAATTTTTCGGACCGCTTTACGAATATTTTCATGCGGCATCCAATCATCGGGTAACCAGCCGCATCCAGGTTTCAAAACATTTTGTGTTGCTTCTAGTGCTTGTCTTGAAATCCATAATGGGTCAATGTTTCGATCTATCTTAGGGTGAATTTCCGAAATAGATAATGGCGCGAGAGGACCTGCAACAAAATACCCTGAACCTGTTTTAGCTTCAATCAAACCTTGCGCAGAAAGACGTTCATAAGCTTCGACAATTGTGGAGATCGATAAATTAAGTCGAGCTGCTAATGATCGTACTGACGGTAGTCTGGAGCCAGGCATCAATGAGCGATTTTTTATTTGCTCACGGACATGCTGTATAACCGAATCAATTTTTGTTGTTTTCATCCATTCACTCTTTCACTGTACTGGTTTGTCATGCAGTACAGTTATTTAAAACTGTACTGTATTGTATGTGGTGCAGAAACCATAACACAGTTTAAATTCTCCATATAGATGTGGAGATAAGAAATGAGATTTTTAAGCAATGGTTGGGTGAATGGGCTTATAGGTGTGGTGATTTTTGCAGGCTCTTTACCTGCAACGCGTGTTGCTGTCATGGATTTTAGTCCAACATTTTTAACTGCTGCAAGGGCTGCAATTGCAGGTGTTTTAGGTTTAATTTTAATTCTCTTATCTCGTCAAAAACTACCCAATAGAAAAGACTGGATGCCTTTATTTTATGTGGCCATTGGTGTTGTGATTGGCTTTCCACTGTTTACTGCTTTAGCGTTGCAATATGTTAGTGCTGCCCACAGCATCGTTTTTGTAGGGTTATTGCCTTTAGCTACAGCTGTTTTTGGCGTGTTGCGAGGAGGAGAGCGACCTAATTTCGCATTTTGGTTATTTGCGATCTTAGGAGCTGCACTTGTATTCGCTTATATGTTGATTCAAACACAAAGTTGGCTATTCAATTATGGTGACATTTTTATGCTGCTGGCCATCATACTTTGCGGATTTGGGTATGCTGAAGGTGGAAAGCTATCTAAGCATTTAGGTGGTTGGCAAGTGATTTGCTGGGCACTTATTTTGATGTTGCCAGTCATGCTTGTTATTTCTTATTTTTATATGCCTGTCAGCTTTGAACAAATTTCATGGTCTGCAGCATTGGGCTTAGCTTATGTATCTATTTTCAGTATGCTTATCGGTTTCTTCTTTTGGTATAAAGGGCTGGCACTCGGTGGTATCGCGGCGGTCGGGCAGTTACAGTTATTACAACCAATATTTGGGTTGGCTATTGCAGCAGTCATCCTACATGAACACGTTAGTATGACCATGTTAGTAGTGACCATAGCTGTAATCGCTTGTGTGACTTGTGCCAAGAAATTTGCTTGATCCAAAAGGATTACAAACAATTCGCAGGTTTAGGTACGCCCGCTAAACGACTCAGATGTCGAGCGACTAAACCTGTATTGAAACGCTGTTGTAGTTCTGCGTTATTGATTTCAGGGTTGACCGTTTTCATTAAAAATTTAATCAATGGACGTGTTGCTGGTGAGTGCCCGAATTGTTGATAGAACTGACGTACCGCGTGAAGCACTTCAAAATGCCAACCAGTTAACTCTAAATCCAAAGATTTAGCTAACTCTTGAGCAACCTCTTGATTCCAAATCGTATAATCAACCAAATGACCATCTTGATCTAACTCTAATTGCATAAAATAGCCTAAGTAAAATTGGAAATGGGTTATTTCAAAGTGACGCAGCGATCAAATTGTAAAACTAAATCAGCGAATTGCGTATATTCTATGATTTTTACATGCTCTTTAATTTCAACATTTAATAAACTTTGCTCGCTGCTTAAACAATAAAGATGAGAAAAACGATCTAAAATAGTTTGGGGGATATACAACGCCGCATCACCCATAATCACAATCGAGTCATCAGCTTGAGCCATTTGACATACATCAGCCCACATCTTATCAAGTTGTGAATAGGGTGACTGGATCAAAAATAAAGTGTTGGTTTTCATAATAGACTCTCTTACCAATACAACACATGATCGAATGATTGAATAAACTCTGGATTGAATTCAATAAATTCGATGTCTTGTTCAGTATTTTGAATCAGACTGAGTTGTTGATTTTTTGTTTCGATTAAAATAGGCGTTAAATCATAAAACTCAAAACTTTCAACCATATTTGATGCAACTTTAAAGGCATGCTTGAGTTGGTCAAATGCTAACTGATTGTTCAATAAGCTTAGAGCTGCATCCTTTAATAAAACTTTGACAGAAATACCAAAGGTTGCTAAAACCATAGTTGCAGACAAGCTTTCGTTGACCTGCAAACTAGTTAAATTGGGCTGCGTTAGGATGACGAGTACAGATTTCACACAATATACCTTTTAAAAGCAACACTCTAATAAAGAACTTAAATTAAAATTGAATTAGACGTGAACAATTTTGCACTGCATCCGCAAGTTCACCTAGTCCAACTAGCTCGAAACCCTGTGCTAGATTGTGATGTTGAAGTGAATGGCGTTGTGCATTGCTCGCATCAGTGATACCCCGAGCAAGGGCAGCACTGACACAGACAGGGAGTCGAATGCCGAGTTTTTGCCATTCTAGTTTTAGATTGCGTTGATCATCAGGAACCCACTGTAAGTCGTTCGCAACTTGAACTCCGTCTTGGTAGAAAAAGACACGCAATTCTTCATGCTTATTTTGTAATGCTTCGGCTAAACCATACGCATGCCAAGCCATAACTGAAGTAGGTGCAGAAGTAATTAGCAGTAGTGTACTCATTGAATATTCACTATGGTCATATAGGCGAAATGAAGGTGGGCATAATTAAAAAGAAGGTAATTATACAATGATTTTGGTCACAGGTGGTTTAGGCTTTATCGGTTCACACATTGCTTTGAGTTTATTGGCTCAGGGGAAAGAAATAGTTATTGTTGATAATTTAGCTAATTCTACCTTACAGACCTTAGAGCGTTTGGAATATATATCAGGAATGTATGTTCCATTTGTAAAGTTGGATGTACGTAATACCCCAGCGCTAAATAAAGTATTTGAGCAGTATTCAATCGATACGGTTATTCACACTGCAAGTTTTAAATCTCTCGAAGAATCTGCTTTGAAACCGCTTGAGTACTATAACGATAACGTCAGTTGTATCATGAGTTTATTGCGTGCTATGCAGCGGATGGGTGTTAGGCAGTTGTTGAATTTATCTAGTTTAGCTGTTTATGGAAAGTCTGATCCTAAGCTATCTGAAGAAACAGAATTTAATTATCGTTCTGCAAATCCTTATATTCGAACCCAACAAATCGTTGAAGATATCATTGCTGATACTTATAAAGTTGATCACGAATGGAAAATTGTGAATTTTCGTCTATCCAACATCGTAGGGGCTTTCGAGCATGGTGTGTTGGGAGAGTATGTCACCCAACTGCCTAAAAATATTGTTCCACTCGCTTTGCAAGTTGCAGCGATGCAAAGAGATTGTATTGAGTTGCAAAATCAAGCAGAAACAGAAGACAGAACGGTAGAACGTAGTTTCTTACATGTGTTGGATGTATGTGAAGTGGTATTAATAACGATGAATTGGTTGGACACGCAAAACAATTGTTTAGAGTCTTTCAACATTGCCCATTCGCAGTTGACTTCTATTCAAAGCTTATTAGATGAAATCGCTAAAGTGACTCAGGCTGAGATTCGTGTACAACCCGCAGTTTATCAAAATCAAGAGCTGGCTCAATTAGGCGCAAATATTGA
The DNA here is from genome assembly GCF_004208515.1 of Acinetobacter halotolerans. Taxonomy (GTDB): domain Bacteria; phylum Pseudomonadota; class Gammaproteobacteria; order Pseudomonadales; family Moraxellaceae; genus Acinetobacter; species Acinetobacter halotolerans. Next base: position 322,197 of record NZ_SGIM01000003.1, on the reverse strand, counting down.
TAAGGTGAAAAACATATTGAATTGGGAGCCGAAACGTTCTTTAACTCAAATGCTTGAAGATGAGTGGCGATTTTATCTGAATACCTTGAAGGGTGGTTAGCTTAATGATTCTTATTTACATCAACGGACTGTTTGATGATAATGAGGCGGGTTGTCGTTTATATAGATAATCTACGACTTAGCTAGCCAAAGCATCAATTTGCTTCAGCCCGTGAGAATTTTAATCAAATAGATCAGAGGTTGATGATATGCAAATGCGAATTGAACACGACACCATGGGCGAAATTGAAGTTCCTAATGAAGCCTTATGGGGTGCGCAAACGCAAAGAAGTTTACAGAACTTTAAAATTGGCCAAGAGCGCTTGCCTCGTGCGATGATACGTGCAATGGGCTTGGTCAAAAAGGCAGCCGCAATTACTAATGCTGAGCTGAAACAACTTCCTCAAGATCTAAGCGAATATATTGTCGGCGCTGCTGAAGAAGTGATTGCTGGAAAATGGGATGCACAGTTTCCTTTGGTGGTTTGGCAAACAGGCTCAGGTACTCAAAGCAATATGAATTGTAATGAAGTCATTGCCAATATAGCCAATCAGAAATTGGGACAAGCACTCGGAGCGCAAAAACCGGTACATCCAAATGATCACGTTAATCGTGCTCAATCCACCAATGATTCTTTTCCCACTGCGATTCATGTTGCAGCATGTCTTCAAATCAATGAATTACTTATTCCAGCTGTCGAAAAACTCAAAATCACTTTACAACGTAAATCAGACGAGTTTGGTGATATCGTTAAAATAGGTCGTACACATTTACAAGATGCGACACCACTGACTTTAGGACAAGAGTTTAGTGGTTATGTTTCACAATTAGAGCATGGCGTGAAGCGTCTAAATCAAGCACTCGCAGGTTTATATGAATTACCTTTGGGGGGGACGGCTGTCGGTACAGGTTTAAATGCCCACCCTGATTATGCAGTCAAAGCAGCAGAACAGTTGTCTGTGCTTACTGGACTTCCATTTATCACTGCGCCGAATAAATTTGAAGCTTTAGCTGGACGTGATGCAGCAGTATTTGCTTCGGGTGCATTAAAAACATTGGCTGTGAGTTTAAATAAAATTGCCAATGATATTCGTTGGTTGGCGAGTGGTCCTCGTTGTGGCTTTGGTGAGATTCGTATTCCAGAGAATGAACCTGGCTCAAGCATTATGCCGGGTAAAGTCAACCCAACACAGAGTGAAGCAATGACCATGGTGGTTGCTCAAGTCTTGGGTAACGATACGACTATCAATGTGGCAGGTGCATCTGGGAACTTTGAATTGAATGTATTTATGCCCGTGATTGCCTATAACTTATTGCAGTCGATTCAGTTGCTTGGAGATGCATGTAATAGTTTTAACGATCACTGTGCGGTGGGTATTGAACCAAATCGTGAGAAAATTGACCACTTCTTACATAATTCTTTAATGCTAGTCACTGCATTGAATCCAGTGATTGGTTATGAAAACTCAGCCAAAGTTGCCAAAACAGCCTATAAAGAAGATAAAACCTTAAAACAGGTAGCAGTTGAATTAGGTTTGGTCACCGCTGAGCAATTTGATGAGGTTGTGAAGCCTGAAAATATGGTATCGCCGAACAGTAAGTCGTGATTTTATCTTAATTGTACGTCCTCTCATTTATGGGAGGACTTTTTTATGAGTGGTTTTTACAAAGTGAACTGCGTACAATATTGGTTTGATTGACTAGACCATTGTTTTACTATGCTTAATATTTATTTAACAGATACTCAAACTCATATTCAATATTCTGGTCTGTCTCATGAAAACCCTGTTAAATTTCTGTTGAATTTAAAGAAAATATTTCCAAGCACTGTTGATTTATTATTGCCAGTATTGCCTGATGATAACGACTTAGAAAATTTAACATGGGAAGCCAATTCAAAAGATTTTGAAATTTTTAAAAAGTTATTGGAAGGTTGGGGTGTCATTGAATTGCGCTTAAGTGCAATTACAACATATAAAGATAAAGATTTTGCAAATGATCTGGTAAAAAAGGCCCAAACTCAACGTAAACGGATTGCACAAAAACAAACTCAACTGTCATTGCTTGCGTTGGACTATGTGTTGATGCATGAAATTCATTCGTTGATCGATGCAGAGCTGGTAACGATTGGGGAAAAGTTCTATTTACCTACATTGCGCGAGCAATGGAAAGGTCAATTTTCAGAGCAAATCTTGCAAGGTAAATTTTAATGACAGAAAGCAGACTTAGGGTCTGCTTTTTTATTGATATATAACACTCACTGACATAAAATTTTCATCTACAAACAATTACAAGATTTTAGTGTCTGAATTTTTAAGCGGCATATATATTGCTTGTAGGGATATAAATATTATTGCGGGAGAGAAGTTCTTCAATGAACTCGCCGAAGGAGCAACGACCCCGGAAACTCTCAGGCAGAAGGACTGTAATAATAGACATACAATCTGGAGAGCAGTGCTCAATTTGTAGAAACATATACTTAAATTTATTTCTTCTACGAGAAACACTCACCGAAGGGGAAGGCTCAATGATTAATTGGTAATCATCTGCCAAAACTCTCAGGTACCATGACAGATGGGGCTACGCATTAAGAAATGTTATGCATTTCTAGGAGTTTGCTATGCCACATGTTGTTGTAATTGGTGCGGGGATTACGGGTGTAACGTCTGCTTATGAGTTAATTAAGTTAGGTTATGAGGTGACGGTGATAGATCGTCACTTATTTCCAGCAATGGAAACATCGTTTGCCAATGGTGGACAATTGTCCGCCTGTAATGCTGAAGTATGGAATCAAAAAGCAACCGTGCTCAAAGGTATGAAATGGATGGGGAAAAAAGATGCACCATTATTGCTCAACCCATCTTTTAGTGCGCACAAATATCGTTGGTTAATTGAGTTTTTAACCCACATCAAAAATTATAAAGCGAATACGATTGAGACTGTGCGTTTAGCGTTGTTGGCGAGACAGCGTTTATTTGAAATTGCAGAGAAAGAGAACATTTCTTTTGATTTGGAAAAACGTGGTATTTTGCATATGTACCATACCAAAGAAGACTTTGAAATCGCAAAAAAAGTGAATGATGTGCTAGTCGAAGGGAAACTGGAACGTAATGCGATCACACCTGAAGAAATGAAGGCGATTGAACCCAATTTAACAGGTACATATTTTGGTGGATATTACACTTCTGGAGATGCAACAGGAGATATTCATAAATATTCTGTGGGTTTAGCAAGAAAAACACAAGAGTATGGTGCGAAATATCGTTTTGGTCTGGATGTGGTTGATGTTCAATGTTTGCAAGATAAAGTGATCGTTAAGTGTAAAAACAGTTCGGAAAATACGCAACCTGACTCAGAACAGATCACTGAAATCGAAGCAGATTTGATTGTGGTGTGTGGTGGTGTCGGTAGCTATCAATTGGCCGATATGCTTGGAGATACGATTAATGTTTATCCTGTAAAAGGTTATTCAATTACAGTGCAGCTGCAAGACGAACGTAGTGTAAACAATGCACCTTGGGTCAGCTTATTGGATGAAAGTGCAAAAATTGTGACTTCGCGATTGGGTGCTGATCGTTTTCGTGTTGCTGGAACAGCAGAGTTCAATGGTTATAACCGTGATATCCGTGCTGATCGTATCCAACCGTTAATTAATTGGGTCAATCAAAATTTTGATATTTCAACTGAGCATGTGGTGCCTTGGGCAGGTTTACGTCCGATGATGCCAAATATGTTGCCAGCAGTGAGACAGGGGAAACAATCACGCGTGTTTTACAATACGGGGCATGGTCATTTAGGCTGGACATTATCTGCCGCTACAGCGGTCTTAATTAGCCAAGAAATTGCTCAAAAGTTTCCAAACTAAGTAACTAGAAAGCCGATGGAGACATCGGCTTTCCATTTAATAAGTTGATGTATCAATCATACAAACGATAAATGCCTGCAAAGCGTTCGCAACCTTTTTGTTCAGTTTTTATCACCAATAAAGCTTTCTGAAAATCAAATTGATATTGGCACATCTTTTCGTTGTCGGTAATCTGATTTTTCTCATTTGGCGTACTATAAGCAAGCAATGATACTGTTTGTGTTTCCAAACGGTTGTTAGGACTTCGATAAGCGATCCCTTCAATTTTAAGTCTATCTTTGTCGAGCTGGTGAATCTGTAAATGAACAGGTTGCGCTGCAAGTTTGCCATGTTCGTATTTTAAATAGTGCTGTGTAAGCGTTTGATTCATTGAAGTATAAAAATTCAAATCATCAAAACGCGCATCGAACTGCTGTTGAAAACATGCTTTCGATTTACATTTTCGTATTTGGCCTAACCATAACTTTTGAGTATCGTGTAAAAGTTGTAGAGGGGCATCAGTGACCAGATAAGCAGTTAAAAATTTATCATTGAGTTTTTGTCGTTGCTCTTGATATTGCTGTGAACATACGATTTTGAGATCAGCGTTGCTGATAGAGCAATTGATCGATTCGGCGAATGTATATGTTGAGCAGAAACAACCCAATGTGATGATATAACCTGCTTTCTTTAATTGATTTCTTACAATGTTCAACAGCATAATCACTTATACTTTCAGTCTAATTTGCTCAACGTACTATAGCGAAATAGAAAGCCTGAATACAAGATTTGTTCAGTATATTGTAAAAAGGAAAATCATATGGTTGCTCAAATTCGTATTGGACAAGGGATTGATGTACATGCTTTTGAAGAAGGTGATTTTGTGACCTTGGCAGGTGTTCAAATTCCTCATACACACGGTTTAAAAGCACATTCAGATGGTGATGTGGTCTTACATGCTCTAAGCGATGCCTTATTGGGGGCTTTGGCTTTAGGCGATATTGGACAGCATTTCCCTGACACTGATCCTGAATATAAAGGTGCCGATAGCCGTGTACTGCTTAAGCATGTTTATCAGCTGATTTTAGATCGTGGTTATCATTTAAATAATGCTGATATCACAGTCGCTTGTGAGCGACCAAAACTGGCTAAATATAATCTAGAAATGCGTCAAAGTATTGCTGATGTGCTCGATGTAGAGATCACTCAAGTCAGTATTAAAGCGACAACTACAGAAAAACTTGGTTTTACTGGTCGTCAAGAAGGAATCTTGGCGACTGCGACTGTATTGATTTCACATCAAGCAAAATGATCTGTATTAATTAATGCTTGCTGTAGTTCTTGGGTTGCTTTACGGCCTTGAAGTTGTAAAGCAATACTATGGATTAAACCGGTCCAAGTCTCGTTCGGTTCCCAAATCTGGTGTAACAGCTCTTGGGCAGCGGGGAGGTCAATATTCATATAGAATTGGCGATATAAATACATCAGGCTGCTCACACGCATATTTTTAGCACAGTGCAACCAAACCACTTCATTCTGTACCAGATGATCAATGAGATCTAAAACAAAAAGGCATTGTTCTGAACAAGGCATATCCCAATCAATAGGAATATGAATGTAATTTAAACCAAGGTCCAAGCAAATTTGATCTTGCTTAGGGAGGTGGTTCTCTGATTTGCTAGTTGCGAGATTAATGACTGTACTACAACCATACTCTTTGATCTGCTGTAATTGTTCTGCAGTTGGTTGAGCTGAGCTAAATAAATGCTCATGCACCACGGAGAAACTTGGTATTTCAGATAAAGCTTGCTCAAGTGTTGTCATAAGATCCGCTGTGTCGTCATTGAAGTTTTCTTATAAAGAGAAACTTAATCTAAAGGGCATGGATTACTATAAGTGTTTTTATTTAAGTGTTCAATTTATAAGGCTCAAATAAAAATATAAGACGCAAAAAAACAGCATCAAATGATGCTGTTTTTATTTTACCATTTAGTCTTTTTTGAGATTCTCGTTTAGTAAGAATTCCATCAATGCTTTTTGAGCATGTAAACGGTTTTCTGCTTCATCCCAGACAACGGCATTTTTATGATCAAGCATATTTTCAGAAATTTCTTCACCACGATGTGCTGGCAAACAATGCATAAATAAGCAATCAGGGTGAGCCAAGTCCATGAGTTTTTCATTGACTTGAAAATCAGCAAACGCTTGCTCACGAAGTTTTTGCTCTTCTTCTTGGCCCATGCTTGCCCAAACATCGGTCACGATCAAGTCGGCATTGACGGCTGCATCTTCAGCTTTATTGAAAACCTCAACACAATCTGCAAATTCGGCTAAAAATTTCGCTTGTGGTTCATAGCCTTCAGGTGCGGCAATTTTTAGTTTAAAGCCCATCATATGTGCTGCTTCAATATATGAGTTACACATATTGTTGCCATCACCAATCCAAGCAACTGTTTTACCTTCGATACTACCGCGGTGTTCTTGATAGGTTTGTAGGTCAGCAAGCAATTGGCAAGGGTGATGGTCATCAGTGAGACCATTGATGACAGGAACTTTTGAGTAAGAAGCAAAACGTTCGACAATGTCATGACCAAAAGTACGGATCATGACGATATCAAGCATGCTTGATATCACACGAGCGGAATCTTCAATCGGTTCACCACGACCCAATTGGGTGTCGCGTGGAGATAAAAAGATAGCACTACCACCAAACTGGTCGATACCAGCTTCAAAAGAAATACGTGTACGTGTACTCGATTTCTCAAAAATCATTCCCAAAACTTTACCAACAAAAGGTTGATATACCGTATTGCTATGTTGCATACGCTTAAGTTCATGCGCGCGATCTAAAATGCGTTGCAGTTCCAAAGAAGATAGGTCACGTAAAGTTAGAAAATGCCGAAGCGCCATAGTTACTCCCACAATAATTATTGAATAAAAACAATAACTAATTGCTCTTTATTGGGTGGTGAATAAAAAAGAATTGACTACTATACTATAGGTCTAAAAAAATGCAAAAGAATTAGACCTTTTGATGAGCCTTTAAGAAGAGCTCTACAGAATAATCAATATAATCAAATATTTCATTATCATCTTCTGGGATGTTTAATCCCATTAAAATACGCCACTCGACATCGCGTAAGATTCCGAAATACATCGTGGCAGAAAAATGGGGGTGTGAACAAAAAATCTCATTGTTTGAATGTGCATGTTCGAGTGCAAAAGCGATGGTATTTTGAATGTTGGAGGCACATTTATCATAAAAATAATTCGCTAACTGCGCATCTTTTTGGGTTTGTTCGGTGAACATGCGCATAAAAGCAATATTTTCGGGAAGAATAATATGTTTGTAAAAACGCTGGAGTGTTTTGTTTAGATAATTTCTTAAACTAATCTGTTCCGAGGTATACGGTAAGCAAACCCCATTAAAAAAAACTTCACGTCTGTAATCACAAATAGCGGTAAAAAGCCCTTCTTTGTTTCCAAAATACTTATAAATAGATGTCTTGGAACCACCCGCATGATTGACAATATCATCCAAAGAAACAGCATCATACCCTTTTTCAAGAAACAAATCGGTAGCACAGAGTAATAAGGCTAAACGACGTTCTTGACCACGACGGGTTTGAGGTTGTTCACAGCTTGGGTAACAAATATCAGTCATTGTTTTCCATACTTATATGCAGGGTAATACTCATTATAGCAAAAACCATATGCATTGTATGGTCATCTGTTTTGGGTATGACTTAACACCGCTTGTAGCGCAAAAAAGCGAGTACATAGGTGACTCGCTTTTTTGCTAGAAAGTTTTAACGGCTAAGCTGGGCGGGTTTCGTCTTCTTCGTCTTCCTCTGTTGAATCCATTCCTAGTTCTTTGAGTTTACGGGTGAGTGTATTGCGTCCCCAACCTAAAAGCTCAGCAGCATGGCGTTTACGACCACGTGTTTGTTGTAAAGCAGCAGTGATCAGGGTGCGTTCAAACATCGGTGTGGCAATATCAAGAATCTTCATTTCACCATTTTTGAGTTTTTGAATCGCCCATTGAGCCAATAATTCATCCCAATGATGAACAGTCATTCGATCCACTAACATTGGATTAGCAATGGATGACGTTGTAGGTGTTGTATCACTTGATATTTTTTGTACAGAGACTTGTTTGAGTTCCGCAGGAAGGTCTTCTGGATAAACTTCACGACCTGTGATCATGACGGTAAGCCAGCGACAAGTATTTTCTAACTGACGTACATTTCCTGGCCAAGGTAACTGTTGCATATAGTCAGTTGTTTCGGTGCGTAAGATTTTTGGGCTTACGCCTAATTCTTTGCCTGCGCGTGCTAAGAAGTGTTGCGCCAGCATAGGAATATCTTCGCTACGATGTGCAAGTTTTGGAATGTGAATGCGAATGACATTAAGTCGGTGATATAAATCTTCACGGAAGCGGCCTTCATTGACCAGCTTTTCCAAATCTTGATGGGTTGCAGCAACAATCCGGACATCAACTTTGACCGGTATATGTCCGCCAACGCGATAAAACTCTCCATCTGCTAAGACACGAAGTAAACGAGTTTGTGTTTCAAATGGCATGTCACCAATTTCATCAAGAAATAGTGTTCCGCCATTGGCTTGTTCAAAACGTCCTTGATGTTGAGTGTTGGCGCCTGTAAATGCACCCTTTTCATGTCCAAATAACTCAGTTTCAATCAAGTCTTTTGGGATTGCAGCCATGTTAAGGGCAATAAATGGTTTAGCACGACGTGGTGAGTGTTTATGCAAAGCGTGAGCAACAAGTTCCTTACCTGTTCCTGATTCACCATTAATTAAAACGGTAATGTGTGATTGTGATAGACGCCCAATCGCACGGAATACTTCCTGCATGGCAGGTGATTCGCCAATGATTTCAGTTGACTGAATAGGCGCCGCTGCTGCGGTTTTAGTTGCTTCTTGCTGTTGTAATTTATTGATATGCAAAATAGCACGATTGACCAGTGCTAATGCTTCATCTATATCAAAAGGTTTTGGTAAATATTCAAAAGCACCAGTTTGATAGCTAGATACCGCTGATTCTAGATCAGAGTGAGCGGTCATGATGATCACAGGTAGGTCGGGATGAGTGTTTTTAACTTTAGATAGAAAAGTTAAACCATCAATACCTGGCATGCGAATATCCGTCAGAATGACATCTGGTGCATCATCATGTAGGCGTTCCAGCGCTGTTTGTGCCTCTTCAAAATTGGTAACGTCAAAACCTTCTTCTTTAAAAGTTTTTTCGAGTACCCAACGCATGGCACGATCGTCATCTATTACCCAAATTTTATTTCGTGACACGGTCTGACTCCCAAGGTAAATATAAGCTAAATACGGTTTTTCCAGAAACGGATTGACACTCGATCATTCCGTTATGTTGATGCATGATGTTTTGTGCAATGCTAAGGCCTAGTCCTGTACCTTTAGCTCGTCCAGTGACGAGAGGGTAAAATACAGATTCTAAAATACTTTCAGGTACACCAGGTCCGTTGTCTTCAATATCAATACGAACGGTTGAGCGATGAAGAGAACCATTAATGGTGACTAAGCGTTGTATACGGGTTCGTAAAATAAGTTCAGGTTCTGACTCAACAAAAAAATCTTTATTTTCGGTCATGGCTTGTACGGCATTTACACTTATATTGAGCATGACTTGAATAAGTTGATCGCGATCCGCCATGACATCGGGGAGTGAAAGGTCATAGTCACGTGTGATTTTAATCTTCTTTTTGGTTTGATTCGTGATTAATGATCTAACACGCTCTAATGGCTCATGCACATTGACATGTTCATAGCTAGGCAATTGGCGTGAACCTAGCATGGTGTCCGCTAAATTGGTAAGTCGATCGACTTCACTAATAATAATATCTGTAAATTCGCCATAGCGATCATCATTTAAGCTGCGTGCGAGTAGTTGGGTGGCTCCCCGGATCCCCGCTAAAGGATTTTTGATTTCATGTGCAACACCACGAACCAATTGACGCGCGACTTGATGTTGTTGAACTAAATTTTCCTCTTTGGAAATCTTCAACATGCGATCAATAGGGTTGAGTTCGATGAGTAATAATGGAGAATTGTTTTTACCCATATTAAGCTGTGAAACTGTGTAATCAACGTGAATTGATTTAAAACTCACATTGATGACAGCTTCACGACGTGTGTAATGCTGTCCGCTTTTTAATGTCTTTAATAAGGCTTGATGTGTATTAAATGAGTCATCATGAGCGTGTAGCAAGTTCAACACAGGTTGTCTTGAGGCGCGAAACAGACTGATATCAAATAATGCTTCACAAGCAGAATTCAAATAAAAAATATTAAGGTTACTATCGACCAATAAAATGGCAGTTGTCAGATTATCTACTAAGAGTCGATAGTCGATAGTGGTGTTTTGATCCATTTGTGAATCGTCCTGTTTTAAAATGGCGCAATAAATATCAATTTGAATGAATAGCCATTAACTTCTTAAATGTATTTAATGCAAAATGCACGCCAACTTTGTATTTGCTAAATTTCAATAGTTTATTCATGAAGTGATCTATTTATACGGTATTTTTCACATACATGGGTTTAAATCAATATCTTATCATGTTCCAAAATGGTGCAATGTTAGATTTTATTTAAAAGATTGGTTGTATTTTGGTGCATTACACAAAGAGATGTTTTTGCAGCTATGCGTAAGCCAAGAAAAGTCATACAATACGCCGATTCAAGTGGAGCGCAGATTCATGAAGACCCCCAAAGTCGGTTTTGTATCTTTAGGTTGTCCTAAGGCATTGGTAGATTCTGAACGAATTTTAACTCAGTTAAAGACTGAAGGTTATCAAGTTGCATCAGATTATGACGGTGCAGATTTGGTTGTTGTTAATACCTGTGGTTTTATTGAATCTGCAGTACAAGAGTCTTTAGACGCGATTGGCGAAGCCATGAGCGAAAACGGTCGAGTTATCGTAACAGGTTGTTTAGGCAAAGACGAAGATAAAATTCGCCAAATGCACCCAAATGTTCTCAAAGTAACAGGTGCGGCAGCATACCAAGATGTTATGGAGGCAGTACATGAATATGTACCAGCACCACCAAAGCACAATCCATTTATCGATTTGGTTCCAGAGCAAGGTGTTCGTTTAACACCAAAGCATTATGCCTATTTAAAAATATCGGAAGGCTGCAACCATCGTTGTACATTCTGTATCATCCCAAGTATGCGTGGAGATCTCGTTTCTCGTCCTGTTGGTTCGGTCTTGGAAGAAGCGGCTGCATTGAAACGTGCAGGGGTAAAAGAAGTCTTGGTGATTTCTCAAGATACGTCTGCTTATGGATTAGATACTAAATATAAGCTGGACTTTTGGAATGGTCAGCCTGTAAAAACCAAATTCTATGATATGTGTGAAGCACTCGGTCAGCTCGGTGTTTGGGTTCGCTTACATTATGTATATCCATATCCACATGTTGATGCTGTTATTGACCTTATGGCTCAAGGCAAAATTTTGCCATATTTAGATATTCCTTTTCAGCATGCCAGCCCACGCATCCTAAAATTGATGAAGCGACCAGCGCATAGTGAAAACACTTTAGAGCGCCTAAAGTTGTGGCGTGAAAAATGCCCTGATTTGGTGATTCGTTCAACTTTTGTGGTTGGTTTTCCAGGTGAAACCGAAGAAGACTTCCAAACTTTGTTAGATTGGTTGAAAGAAGCTCAACTTGATCGTGTAGGTTGCTTCACATATTCACCTGTAGAGGGTGCAACAGCCAATGATCTTCCAGATCATGTTCCTGAAGAAATTAAGCAACAACGTTATGAACGTTTTATGGAAGTTCAGCAAGAAATTTCCGCTGCAAAATTACAAAAACGTATTGGCCAAACGATGACCGTGCTTGTTGATCATTTAGAAGACGAGTTTCCAGTCGCTGTTGCACGTTCATATGCAGATGCACCAGAAATCGATGGCAATGTTTTCGTTGAAGATATTGATAAAAGCATGATTAAAGCAGGGGCTTTGCTTGAAGTCGAAATTACCGATGCAGATGAATATGATTTATTTGCAAAGTTGATTCAGATTAAATCTGCTTGATGTTGAATTAAATTTAAGAATTTTGAGATTGTTCGGTTTGGAGTAAAAGTATGTCAACTTCTAAAAATCCGCGTTATGCACGTATCTTGCTTAAGCTTTCTGGTGAAGCTTTAGCTGGAAATAAAGATATGGGTATTGATGCCCAAGTACTTGATCAAATGTCATTGTCGATTGCGCACTTAGTTGGTTTAGGTGTGCAGGTGGGTATCGTGGTTGGTGGTGGTAACTTATATCGCGGTAGCCAATTACAAAAAGATGGTTTGGTCGGTCGCGTAACGGGTGACCAAATGGGAATGTTGGCAACAGTAATGAACGGTTTGGCAATGCGTGATGCATTAGTGCGCCGTAATATTAAAACTCGCTTAATGTCTGCATTACAGATTGGTACAGTGGTTGAGTCATACTCTAGTCGTGATGCAATTCGTTATCTAAGCCAAGGCGAGGTGTGTGTGTTTGTTGCAGGTACAGGCAACCCATTTTTTACAACGGATACGGCAGCTTGTTTGCGTGGTATTGAGATCGAATCGAACTTAATCCTGAAAGCAACAAAGGTGGACGGGGTTTATAATAAAGATCCAAGTAAATATGATGATGCGGTTAAATATGATCACTTAACTTTCGATCAAGTACTTGATGAGAAATTGGGTGTTATGGATTTGACAGCGATCTGTTTGTGTCGTGACCACAATGTTCCACTCCAAGTATTCGATATGAATAAATCTGGTGCATTACTTTCGGTCGTAATGGGTGAAAAAGAAGGTACTCACGTCACCAACTAATATACGTGAAGCATAAAGCTCTTTATACTACGCATAATTTTTTTGTAATACCTATTGAATAAGTAAGGAAGATCATATGATTAACGATCTCAAAAAAGATAGCGAACAGCGCATGCAGAAAACCCTCGAATCTTTAGAGCAAGGGTTTGCAAAGGTTCGTACTGGACGTGCTCATCCATCTATTTTAAATGGTGTAATGGTTCCTTACTATGGTTCTGATGTGCCACTTAACCAAGTTGCAAACGTGGGTGTAGAAGATTCGCGTACGCTTGTGGTTCAACCATTTGAACGTACAATGGTTTCTGCAATTGATAAAGCGATTCGTGAAAGTGACCTTGGATTGAACCCAATTACTGCGGATTCAATTCGTGTACCGCTACCAGCTTTAACTGAGGAAACTCGCCGCGATATGCAAAAAGTTGCGCGTACTGAAGCTGAGAATGCAAAAATCGCTATTCGTAATATTCGTCGTGACGTTTTGGGTGATATCAAATCATTATTGAAAGAAAAAGAAATTTCTGAAGATGATGATCGTCGTGCTGGTGATGATATCCAAAAAATTACTGATAAGTATGTTGCTGAGGTTGATAAACGTCTAGCAGCAAAAGAAGCAGAATTGATGAAGGTCTAATTCTATGACCTCGCAAGAAGATCCACTTCTTCCTCAACATGTTGCCATTATTATGGATGGCAACAATCGTTTTGCCAAAAAAAAGCAAATGCAAAAAGGTGATGGGCATCGTGAAGGCAAAAATGTCTTAGATCCAATCGTCGAACATTGTAAAAAAATGGGTGTTCGAGCTTTGACCGTTTTTGCATTCTCTAGCGAGAATTGGAATCGTCCCCAATACGAAGTTGATTTGCTCATGCAATTGCTTGAAGAAACCATTCATGAGCAGCTTCCGCGTATGGAAAAATTCAACATCGCACTACGTTTCATTGGCGACCGTTCTCGGTTGTCAAATGAGCTTCGTGATTTAATGCAAGAAGCGGAACAGAAAACAGCTGCTTTTGACTCCATGACACTTTCAATTGCCGTGAGTTATGGCGGTATGTGGGATATGGCACATGCCGCAAAAAGTATTGCTGAAGATGCACTTGCTGGAAAACTTCAAACAGATCAGATAAATGTTGATTTATTTGATAAATATGTCAGTCTAAATGATCTACCTGCTGTCGATTTGTTGATTCGTACTGGTGGCGACTATCGCTTGTCTAACTTTTTACTTTGGCAAGCCGCATACGCTGAGTTGTATTTTACTGAAACTTTATGGCCAGAATTTACAATAAAAGAGTTAGATTATGCATTTCGTGTTTTTTCAGGGCGCGAAAGACGTTTTGGTAAGACATCTGAACAGATTCAACAAGCGAAAATAGAGAATTAATAATGTTAGAGCGGATTATTACCGCATTGGTGTTAGTTGCTGTTGTTTTAAGTTGCATGTTTGCAACGCAATCACATTATCCAATGTTTATGCTTATGATTTTAGCTGCGGGGGTGGCTGGCTATGAGTGGTTTAAGCTTATGCCGCGTACTGCAACCACTGTGCCAAAGCCAAAGGCGTGGTTGTATGGTGGTTGTGTAGCACTCGTATCTACACTGGCATTGTTCTACGATGATGTAGCACTCCTACTTTGGGCTGCGTCTATTCTCACTTGGTTGGGAAGTATTTATTGGGTTAAAAACTTTCCTGAATCAGACAATTGGTATAATTCTTCATTATATATCATAGGCTTTATTTTAATTTCAGCCGCTGTTACCGCCTTGTATGCTGTTTGGTTTAGCTCGCCGTGGTGGTTGATGTATTTGTTCTTGCTGGTTTGGGGAGCGGATAGCGGTGCTTACTTTGTTGGGCGTAAATTTGGTCAAAAGAAACTTGCACCTTTTGTAAGTCCAAACAAATCTCTTGAAGGATTGTATGGCGGTATTGCAACGACTGTGATTATTATGCTGGTTGTGCAATATTTTTACTTAGATTTAACTACTGTACAGCTGGTCTTATTCTTAATATTATCCATTATTACTGTGTTTGCTTCAGTATTGGGTGATTTGTTTGAATCGATGATTAAACGCCGAGCAGGGATTAAGGATTCTGGCCGTGTACTCCCTGGACATGGTGGTGTACTCGATCGAATTGACTCTTTATTGGCCGCTGCACCTATTTTTGCGACAGGGTTGTATATCTTAAAACTTATTGGTGTAGATCTATAAATGACACAAGCTGTTTGTATATTGGGTGCGACAGGTTCAATTGGACAGAGTACTTTAAAAGTATTAGAGCAGCACTCAGAGCAATACACTGTATTTGCGGTTTCTGCTTATAGTCGTTTGGATGAACTTTTAGAGATTTGTAGAAAATTTCATCCTAAAATTGTTGTTGTACCGAATGAAAAAGTCAGTGAACTGCAACAGCGTTTAAACCAAGAAAAGTTAAATCAAATTGAAATTCTATCGGATGAAACTGGCTTAATTGAGATCGCTAAACACCCTGACGTTGATATTGTCATGGCCGCGATCGTGGGTGCTGCTGGTTTATTGCCCACGCTTGCCGCAGTTAAAGCGGGTAAACGTGTTTTACTTGCGAATAAAGAAGCATTAGTGATGTCGGGTGACATTATGATGCAGGCTGCACGTGAACATAATGCATTACTATTACCTGTAGATTCTGAGCATAATGCAATTTTTCAATCATTACCTCATGATTACTTAACGACTGAACGTACAGGACAGCCACAGCTAGGCGTTTCTCGTATTTTATTGACTGCTTCTGGCGGACCTTTCCTGAATCACTCTTTAGAACAATTAAGTGGTGTCACGCCACAGCAGGCGTGTAAGCATCCAAACTGGTCGATGGGACAAAAAATCTCGGTTGACTCAGCGACTTTGATGAATAAAGGTCTAGAACTGATCGAAGCGTGTCATTTGTTTTCAATATCAGAACATTTTGTTACAGTTGTCGTTCATCCACAAAGTATTATTCATTCAATGGTTCAGTATGTGGATGGTTCAACTTTGGCGCAAATGGGTAACCCCGATATGTGTACGCCGATTGCACATGCATTGGCTTGGCCTAAACGCCTAAAAACACATGTTCCAGCTTTGGACCTGTTTGCCACAGCTCAATTGGACTTTCAAGCACCTGATGAGGTTAAGTTTCCTGCTTTGAATCTAGCGCGTCAGGCGATGAGAGCAGGTGGTTTAGCACCAACCATCTTGAATGCAGCAAATGAAATCGCAGTGGCCGCATTTTTACAACAGCGCATTCGATTTACACAAATTGCTCAAGTTGTCGAACAGACCCTAGACGCTGTACAAAATGCTAAAGCAGAAAACATAGACATCATTTTGCATACTGATATGATCGCTAGACAGATCGCAGAGAAGTATATTGTGGATATAGGAGGCTAAATCGTATGAATGCACTATTTATGATTGTTGCAGCGATTTTATTGTTAGGGCCTCTGATCGCAATTCATGAGTTCGGTCACTATTGGGTTGCACGTAAGCTTGGTGTAAAAGTTTTAGTTTATTCTATTGGTTTTGGTCCGACTTTACTAAAATGGCAATCTAAAAAATCTGGTATTCAATATCAGCTTTCTGCGTTGCCGTTAGGTGGCTATGTCAAGATGTTAGATGAGCGTGAAGGAAATGTCGCAGAAAAAGACCTTCCTTATACATTCAATCGACAGCCTCCTTGGAAACGTATTGCAATTGTTGCAGCGGGTCCTTTAATCAATCTCATTTTTGCAGTTTTTTTATTTTGGATTTTGTTCCTACCTGCACAAGAACAGTTGAATACGCGTATTGGTAAAATCATGCCAAATACACCTGCTGCTCAGGTCGATCTACAAGTCGGTGATAAAGTCTTGGCTGTGGATGGTCAAACGACACCGACATGGGAAAAATTAAACTTCGCTTTAATTAATCGAGTAGGTGAGTCTGGTCAAGTGTCGGTACTTGTTGACCGTGATGGTTCTGAGAAACAATTTAATTTATCGATTCAGGACTTTCTTAAAGACCAAAGCCAATCTCCTTTAGATGCATTGGGTTTTTTACCTTATCGTCCGATGATCCCAGCAGTCGTGAAAGAATTGACTGCTGATGGCACTGCGATTCGCCAAGGGATGAAAGAAGGTGATCAAATTGTGGCGATTAATGATGTTGCCATGAAAGATTGGTTTGATGTAGTGAGTGTGGTTCAAAAATCACCTGAAAAGTTATTAAATATTGATGTGATGCGACAAGGTGAGCTGGTACATTTGCAGATGATACCCCGTGGTCAACGTGACAATATGGGCAATGTCACTGGTGTTCTAGGTGTGAAAAGTGATGCAGGTCAAGTCACGATTCCGAATGACTATAAGCAAACTATTCAGTATTCACCTTTGGAAGCTTTTGGTGTTGCAGTTGATAAAACTGTACAGCTTTCAAGTATGATTTTTAACTCGATTGTCAAAATGGTCCGCGGATTAATTGGGCT
Organism: Acinetobacter halotolerans; assembly: GCF_004208515.1. Lineage (GTDB taxonomy): Bacteria > Pseudomonadota > Gammaproteobacteria > Pseudomonadales > Moraxellaceae > Acinetobacter > Acinetobacter halotolerans. The sequence goes on along the minus strand of NZ_SGIM01000003.1, from coordinate 304,961 downwards.
AGATAATTTGTCAGGTCCAATCACCATTGCAAAAGTTGCAGGTCAAAGTGCTGAAATGGGGTGGCAAACATTTATTTCATTCATGGCACTGATGAGTGTGAGTTTAGGAATTCTAAATTTATTACCGATTCCGATGCTTGATGGTGGACATTTGGTTTATTACTTTATTGAACTCATCCGTGGTAAACCTGTTTCCGAACAAATACAGATATTGGGTCTAAAAGTTGGTATGGTACTGCTCGGTAGCATGATGCTTTTGGCTTTATTTAACGACTTCATGCGTTTATAAAAAACGCAAATGGAATTTAACTTACTGGAAAATATATGGGCATGCGTCACACACATTTATTAATGCCTTTGGCACTGGTCAGTGCGATGGCAGTGGTACAACAAGCATACGCAGCAGACGAGTTTCTTGCACGAGATATACGAATTGATGGGCTAGTGCGTTTAACACCTGCAAGTATCTATTCGATGTTGCCAATAAATGCGGGTGATCGTGTCAGCGATCCAATGATTGCTGAGGCTATTCGTAGTTTATACGCATCAGGTTTATTTGATGACATCAAAGCTTATAAAGAAAGTGATGTATTGGTCTTTAAAGTCGTAGAGCGTCCAGTAATTTCCAAGTTGGAATTTAAAGGAAATAAACTGATTCCTAAAGAAGCTTTGGAACAAGGCTTAAAGAAAATGGGAATCGCTGAAGGAGAAGTGTTCAAGAAGTCTGCACTACAGATCATTGAAACCGAACTTGAGCAACAATATACCCAGCAAGGGCGTTATGATGCTGATGTAACAGTAGAAACAGTTGCTCGACCAAACAACCGTGTTGAGTTGTTATTGAACTTCAACGAAGGTACGGCTGCCAAGGTATTCGATATTAATATCATTGGTAACACTGTATTTAGCGATAGTGACATTAAACAAGCTTTTGCAGTAAAGGAAAGTGGTTGGGCTTCTATTGTTACCCGTAATGATCGTTACGCACGTGAAAAAATGGCAGCAAGCTTAGAGGCTTTACGTGCACTGTATCTCAACAAGGGTTATATCAATTTTAATATTATTAATTCGCAACTGAATATCAGTGAAGACAAAAAGAATATCTTTATTGAAGTTTCTGTCGATGAAGGTAGCCAATTTAAGTTTGGCGAGACCAAATTCTTAGGTGATGCACTTTATAAGCCTGAAGAGCTAAAAGCGCTAAAACTGTATAAAGATGGTGAAACGTATTCACAAGAAAGAGTGAATGCAGTTAAGCAATTATTGCTTAGAAAATATGGTAATGCGGGTTATTACTATGCTGAGGTTAATGTCGTCCCTGAGATTAACAACCAGACTGGGTTGGTGAATCTTAATTACTATATTAATCCTGGGCAACAAGTTACAGTACGTCGTATTAACTTCACAGGTAATAATAAGACCGCTGATGAGGTGCTACGTCGAGAAATGCGCCAAATGGAAGGTGCATTAGCAAGTAATGAAAAAATTGATTTATCCAAAATTCGTTTAGAGCGAACAGGCTTCTTTAAGACTGTTGATGTAAAACCTGTTCGTGTTCCAAACACACCTGACCAAGTTGATTTAAATGTTGCTGTTGAAGAGCAACATTCAGGAACGACAACTTTGGCGGTTGGTTACTCTCAAAATGGTGGTGTAACTTTCCAAGCAGGTTTGAGCCAGACTAACTTTATGGGCACAGGTAACCGTGTCGCGATTGATTTATCTCGTTCTGAGACACAAGACTATTACAACCTAAGTGTGACTGACCCATATTTTACCATTGATGGTGTGAGTCGTGGTTATAACGTTTACTACCGTAAAACTAAGCTTAACGAAGACTATAACGTCAATAACTACGTGACAGACAGTATAGGCGGAAGCTTGAGCTTTGGTTATCCGATTGATGAAAATCAAAGTTTAAGTGCTTCGGTGGGTATCGATAAGACTAAAGTTAGAACGGGGCCTAACGTATCTACCTATATTCGTGATTATTTGTTAGCGAATGGTGGTAAGGAGACAGGTAGATCAGGAGAGTACTGTAAAGAAGATCTTAAACCAATTATAAATCCAGAGACGGGAGAAATTACTGGTTATGAACCTTGTCCTGAAGATCAAAAATACACATTTGGCGATCAGTTTGAAGGTGATTTTTTAACTTATACACTTAATTTGGGTTGGTCGTATAATACACTTAACCGACCAGTTTTTCCAACGTCAGGTATGTCGCATCGCGTTGGTTTAGAAGTCGGTCTTCCAGGCAGTGATGTTGACTATCAAAAACTCACTTATGATGCTCAGGCATTTAAATCTTTGCCAAAAGGCTTTGTTCTCCGAGGTTATGGTAAGTTAGGTTTTGGTAATGATCTGCCATTCTATAAGAATTTTTATGCAGGTGGTTATGGCTCTGTGCGTGGTTATGACAATAGTTCTTTGGGTCCAAAATATCCAAGTGTTATTTTCCGTGAAACAGGCAGAAATGACCCTGATCCAGAAGAAGTTGGTGGTAATGCACTGATTCAGTTTGGTACTGAACTCGCATTGCCTGTACCATTTAAAGGTGATTGGGCACGTCAAGTTAGACCTGTATTGTTTGCTGAAGGTGCACAAGTCTTTGATACTCAATGTGATGTGCCAAGTTCATCTCAGGAACCGATTATTAAAGGACAGTCTCAAATTAATCTTAAACAATACTGTAAAGATAACTACAACTTTGATGCTGGAAATATGCGTTACAGTGTTGGTGCAGGTTTTACATGGATCACCATGATTGGACCGTTATCACTCAGTTATGCTTTCCCGCTTAATGATAAGAAGGGTGATGACACCAAATCAATCCAATTTGAAATCGGTCGTACTTTCTAAGTACGACCTTGTTTAAGGTTACAAAATATATAAAGGATGGAATCATGAAAACATTAACCGCTGTTATGTTCGGTTTAGGTTTAACCATGTCTGCGATGAGCAATGCAGCAAGCATTGCTGTTGTTGATTTAGCGAAAGTTGTTGAGAGTAGTACTTATCTAAAACAACAAAATAGCAGTCTAGGTCAATCGGTAAAACCTACATCGACCAAATTGGAACAATTGGGTAAAGAAATCGAGACTTTGCAACAAAAAGCGCAGTCTGCAAATCAAGCCGATTTACAAAAACTTTCTGCACAATATCAGGCGAAAGTGAATGAGTTTAATACGACTCAGCAAGGCTTACAGTCTAAAGTTCAGTCTAGTTTACAAACAATGAATACGACTTTTGAAAATCGTGTTAAGCAAGCGGCAGAACAATTGCGCAAAGAAAACAATTTAGACTTGATTATCAATAAAAATTCTACTATTGCCTCTGACGCTAAGTATGATTTAACTGATAAAATGATTCAAAAGGTTAATGCAATGAAATAATCAATGAATAGACGTAGTTATCGTTTAGAAGAACTTGCTCACCTTGTACAAGGTGAGTATTTCGGTGAAAAAGACTTTCAAATTTCTAATTTGGCAAGTTTAGAACTGGCTCAGAACCAGCATATTTGTTTTGTGAATGGTGAAAAATATTTAGCCCAAGCAGAGGCAAGTGATGCGGGTGTTTATATCGTCACAGAAACATTAAAACAGCAACTTACCCAGAAGAAAAATTTTATAGTTGTTGATAATCCTTATTTAGCATTTGCAGTTCTCACGCATATATTCGAAGCAAAGATCCTTCAACGTGGTATTGAAAGTACAGCTAAAATCCACCCATCCGCAATTATCGCTGATGATGCTTATATCGGGCATTATGTGGTGATTGGTGAAAACTGTGTGATCGGGGCGAATACGATAATTCAATCGCATTCGTTTATTGATGACGGGGTTGAAGTTGGTAAAGATTGTTTTGTTGATGCGCATGTCACAATTACTGGACAAGCAAAATTAAAAGATCGAATCCGTATACATGCAAACACTGCAATTGGTACAGAGGGTTTTGGCTTTGCACCATATCAAGGTAAATGGCACCGGATTGCTCAATTAGGTTCAGTTCAGATCGGCAATGATGTGCGTATTGGTTCGAATTGTAGTATTGATCGCGGTGCATTGGATGACACAATTTTGGAAGATGGCGTCATTATTGATAACCTTGTGCAAATCGCACACAATGTACATATTGGTGAAAATACAGCGATCGCCGCGAAATGTGGAATAGCAGGTAGCGCTAGAATTGGCAAAAACTGTATTCTAGGAGGGGCAAGTGGTGTGGTTGGGCACCTTGAAATCACAGATAATGTGACACTTACAGCAATGTCAATGGTCACAAAAAATATTTCTGAGGCTGGAACTTATTCTTCTGGGATGGGGCTTTTTGAAAATAGTCATTGGAAAAAGACAATTGTACGCTTGAGACAATTAGCAGATGTGCCATTGACCCAAATCACTAAAAGACTTGATTATATGCAAGCTCAATTAGAGTCCCTTGAATCAACCCTTAAGTTACGTAAATAATTTATTATGACCGAATCTACATTACCAACATTTACAATGCCTGAATTGCCAATGGATATTCTTACCATTCGCGAATATTTACCTCATCGCTATCCTTTTTTATTAGTTGATCGTGTAACTGAAGTGACTGAAAACAGCATTGTCGGTTATAAAAATGTGTCTATTAATGAAGAGTTCCTTCAAGGGCATTTCCCTACTTATCCGATTATGCCAGGTGTATTGATCATTGAAGCTTTAGCTCAGGTCTCTGGTATACTCGGTTTTGTATTAACGAATCAAAAGCCAAAAGCGGGTTCATTGTTCTTATTTGCTGGTGCAGAAAAAATAAGATTTAAGAAACAGGTTGTTGCTGGTGACCAGCTTATCTTAAAATCTGAACTTGTTATGCAAAAACGCGGCATTTACAAGTACAATTGTACTGCAAGCGTTGACGGTATTATTGCCGCAACGGCAGAGATTATTATTTCACACCAAAAAATTGAGCAGGCATGAGTAGTCAAAATTTAATACATCCTACAGCAATTATCGATCCATCTGCAGAAATCGCATCAGATGTGCAGATTGGACCGTATTGTATTGTAGGTCCAAATGTAAGTATTGACACGGGGACAAAATTACATTCACATGTGGTGATTGGTGGTTTTACACGGATTGGTAAAAATAATGATATTTTCCAATTCTCTAGTGTTGGGGAAATTTGCCAAGATTTGAAATATCAAGGTGAAGAAACTTGGTTAGAGATCGGTGATCACAATGCCATCCGTGAACATTGTACGTTGCATAGAGGTACAGTTCAGGATCAAGGCATTACCAAAATTGGTAGCCATAACTTATTTATGGTAAATACCCATATTGCCCATGATTGCGTGATTGGCAACCATAATATCTTTGCCAATAATGTAGGTGTTGCGGGACATGTTCATGTTGGCGATCATATCATTGTTGGCGGCAATGCTGGGATTCATCAATTTTGCCGTATTGATTCGTATAGTATGATTGGTGGTGCTGCTTTGATTCTCAAAGATGTTCCTGCTTATGTCATGGCGTCAGGAAATCCAGCGCATGCATTTGGCATGAATATAGAAGGTATGCGACGTAAAGGTTGGTCAAGAGATACGATTCAAGGATTAAGAGCTGCATATAAACTGATTTATAAGTCTGGCCTTACTTCTGAGCAGGCCATCGAACAAATCCGAAATGAGATATTGGTGAATACACCAGAAGCACAACTGTTTATTGATTCTTTAGAGAAATCAACACGTGGTATTGTGCGTTAACTAAGCAAACTTAGTTGATAAAAAAGAAAAAAGACACCTAAATCGGTGTCTTTTTTGTGTTCAATCTTCTTCTTCAACAAATTGTTGCCTATATTGTTTGGGCGATAATTCAAATGTTCTTTTAAATGCTTGACTAAAAGCAGTTTCAGAGGAATAACCTACTTTATTTGCAATTTGTTGAACCGAGTAATTACTTTTACGTAAATATTGGCTGGCTAATCGCATTCGATGTTGTTGTAAATAGGCAAGTGGTGATTCACCAATAACGTCATGGAATAAACTCGCAAATTTTGAACGTGACATACAGCATTGTTCAGCCAATAATTCGACTGTCCAAGCATCCTCTGGATGATTATGGATTGCTGCCAAGCTATTACTCAATTCTGGATGGTTGAGTGCGCTGAGCCATCCGTGTTGTGTGGATATTTGTTGAATGTGATCGCGTATACATTTAATTAATAAAATATTAACTAAATGATCAATAATAATATCTCGACCTGCCTGAATATTTTGGGTTTCTAATGCGAGAAAATGTAGTCCTATTTGTAACCATTCTGGTGCGGTCGCATCACCTTGTTGTAGGTGAATTAACAATGGAAGTGCTTGAACAAATGGACGTGCCATGATGGTGTCGATTTGGCAACGTATCGTTAAAATTAGATTTTTATTTGAAGAATCCGTACCAAATTCTAAGGCATCTTCTTTGTGACCATCGAAGAATTTTGAAATATCAATCGCATCAACGAGCTTGGTAATTGCATTATCTGCACCAATATGTGCTTTTCCTGACGGAATAAGCACAATTTCACCTGCATGAGCAGTTACGTTGTTATGAGCATCAATTTGAATATAAACCGAACCGACCAACACAATATGTACAATCAATGCCGTTTGATCTTGGCAAAAAAAACTCCATTCTCCTTGAGTTTTCAAGTAGATATATTCAGTATGATTTAAATGAATATCAGCAAAAATTTTACTTAGAGCATCCATATGATTTTTACATGATGTAGTTATTCTATAAATTATAGAGCTCTAGAGAGATAACTCAACATGTGTTTATGTGCTTAAGGGACAAAAACAGGCAGAAATATGCCAAAGACTCTGACATAGGTTTTTTGGACGCTCGCAACTGTAATCTGTTACATTTTCCTAGAAAATATAAGTATATAGAAAAGATATGGAAAAGATGATGAATGCGCCAGTAAATGTAGAGCACGAACTTACACCAGTAAGCATTCCTAAATCAAAAATAGCGTTGGATCGTAAACGTTACTTATGGGCGATTAGTCCAGCTTTACCTGCAATCGGAATCGGTATTTTAGCAGGTTATCAGTTTGCACCTCGTCCATTGAAAAAAGTTTTTGCATTGGGCGGACCGATTGTTTTACATATTGTTATTCCAACAATTGATACAATCATTGGTAAAGATGCAAATAACCCATCTGAAGAAGATATTAAGCTTTTAGAAAAAGACCCATACTATTCGCGTTTAGTCAAAAGCTTCATTCCGCTACAGTACGCAGCGAATTTTTATGCATGTTACTTAACAAGTCGAAAAGAAACATCATTCATTGATAAAATTTTCCTTGGTATTTCAATGGGTGCAATTAATGGTATTGCGATTAATACCGCACATGAACTCAGCCATAAGCATGATCGTATTGACCATATTCTGTCACATTTGGCACTCGTTCCAACAGGGTACAATCATTTCCGTATTGAACACCCTTATGGCCACCATAAACGTGCTGCGACACCTGAAGATCCAGCATCTTCACAAATGGGTGAAACATTTTATGAGTTTTGGCCACGTACAGTTTTCGGTTCTTTTAAGTCAGCAATCGAGATTGAAACCAATCGTTTAAAACGTAAAGGCTTAGAATTCTGGTCTAAAGATAATGAATTACTTCAAGGTTGGGGAATGAGTGCAGCATTCCATGGCTCAATGATTGGTTTGTTTGGTAAAGGTGTCATTCCTTACTTAGCGACTCAGGCATTCTATGGTATTACTTTGTTCGAAATTATTAATTATATCGAACACTATGGCTTGAAGCGTCAGAAAAATGCAGATGGTAAATATCAGCGTACAATGCCTGAGCATAGTTGGAACAATAATAACATTGTGACTAATTTGTTCTTGTATCAGTTACAACGTCATTCAGACCATCACGCTTACCCGACTCGTCCATTCCAAGCATTACGTCATTTTGATGAAGCACCAGAGTTACCAAGTGGTTATGCAAGTATGCTTCTACCTGCATTAATTCCACCATTATGGTTTAAAATGATGGATAAACGTGTAGTGGATCATTATAAAGGTGATCTCAATAAAGCCAATATTTATCCAAAACGTCGTGCAAAACTCTTCAAGAAATTTGGTATGGTAGATCCATCTTTAGAACAAACATCAACTGAAGTTGCTGTTACAGACTAAATTTTAAATTTCCAAAACTCGAGGCACTGATCAGCAATGATTGGTGCTTTTTTGTTTTCTTGTATTAAAAAAATAAAAAAAAACTGATTTGAATCACTCTTGCTGTATATCTATCTATGACGTAGAACTAAAAAAATCTTGTAATAGATTTCAAGAGGCTAAAATGACAAAACATTATGATTATATTGTGATTGGTGGTGGTAGTGGCGGTATTGCATCGGTTAATCGAGCCGCTATGCATGGTAAAAAATGCGCCTTGATTGAGAAGGGTGAAATTGGTGGAACTTGTGTCAATGTTGGCTGTGTACCTAAAAAAGTGATGTGGTATGCAGCACAAGTCGCTGAAACCATCCAAAAATACGGAGCTGATTATGGCTTCAATAGCAAAATTGAGTCTTTTGATTGGCAGATCTTAATCAAGAATAGACAAGACTATATTGAGCGAATTCATCGGTCTTATCAAAATAGCCTAAGTAAAAATAAAGTTGATATGATTTATGGTGCTGCAACTTTTATTGATAAAAATACCATTGAGGTCAATGCTGAACGCTATACTGCAGAGCATATTTTAATTGCCACAGGGACTCAACCAGCTTTGCCTAAACTGGATGGCGTTGAATATGGTATCGATTCAAATGGTTTTTTTGAGTTAACAGCTTTGCCTAAAAGGACAGCTGTTGTAGGTTCTGGCTATATTGCAGTTGAGCTTGCTGGAGTACTGAATGCCTTAGGATCAAAGGTCGAATTGTTTATTCGTAAGGATTTACCTGTACGCCGCTTTGATCAGTTCATTAGTGAAACTCTGCTTGAGGTGATGCAAACAGATGGCATCATCGCACATGCGCAGGCAGTGCCTAAGCGGGTCACAAAAAATGAAGATGGTTCGGTCGTGTTACATTTGGAAAATGGTGAGCAACATACTGTTGATTGCTTAATATGGGCAACAGGACGAGAGCCGAATACATCGAGTATGAATCTTGATCAAGCCAATATTAAGTTAAATGAGAGAGGTTATATCGAGGTTGATAAGTACCAAAATACCTCGCAAGAGGGTATTTATGCGGTTGGAGACATCACGGGTAAAATGGAATTAACACCTGTTGCTGTAGCGGCTGGTCGTCGTTTATCCGAAAGACTGTTTAATAATAAACCTAATGAATATTTGGATTATGACAATATTCCAACCGTTGTGTTTAGTCATCCACCGATTGGCACGGTTGGAATCACAGAAGCTGAAGCAATTGAAAAATATGGAAAACAATCCGTCAAAACTTATAGTTCATCTTTTACATCAATGTTTAGTGCAATCACGCAACACAGGCAGCCGACTAAAATGAAATTGGTTTGTGTTGGTGAAGACGAGAAGATTGTTGGGATTCATGGGATTGGTTTGGCAATGGATGAAATTTTGCAAGGTTTTGCTGTGGCATTGAAAATGGGTGCGACTAAACAAGATTTTGACAATACCGTTGCAATTCACCCGACCTCTGCTGAAGAGTTTGTGACGATGCGATAGGTAAGACTCAGTTTAATTTACCGTATCATCGTAAATTAAACTGAATTCCCGTGTGGAAATATTTCTTAGGAACTACAAGAAAGAATAATTATTTTTTTAAGATGTGCAACTCTTCGTGTTCCATTGCCATAAATGGTAAAATTTTACTTGATGTTAGCCAAGAGATACCAAACGCGACAAGTCCAAAAAATTCACACCAGTACACTAGCCTAGGATTTAGAATGATGGGATTAGGTAAATATTGAATTAACATATCTAGTATCAGTATCAACATTGATAAGACAATTGTAATTCCTGAGATAAGATATATATAAGATCTTCGTTTTGCCATGATATTTCCATCTCGTAGAAATTTGGTTTTTGCCCTTTGATAAAAAATTTGACAGAATCTAGCTAAAATGAGAAACATAACAATCGCAGATATAATATGCATAATTCCAAAAACTATTTGATTATATTCATTAATATTTTTGCAAACATTACCCATCACCTCACATTTGCAAGGGAATAATGCAACTCCAAGTGCTGAAACTGCTGCAATTTTACTAATGAGAGCTTCTTTTTGAGGTTCTTGACCGTTGTAAGCGAATAGGAAAGAAGCTATTGCGAATAGACAACCTACGAATATATTACGCACTAATCCATCATGATGATAAGATTCACTAATAGATTGGATTTCTCCATGCGTTAAAAAACTTGTTAAACTTGCCAGAAATAATGCAATTAACCCCACAATCAGTTTAAGGGTGCGAGAATCTATTTCATCTTGTGTATAATCTACTTTCATTTTTTTAGCCTATGTTTTTAATATCTTTCATCTAATTTTTATTTTTATAATATAGAATCTAATTTATATCCCTGTCTAATGTGCAATGGACTGTTGGAAATGAAATTAAAGGGTGGAGGCGAATTTTATTCATCTATTAACTTATGCTTATTACTTAGATAATAAATAAAAAAGAAAAGACTCGAAAGCCTTTTCTAATGGAATATTTTTACAGATTTCGATTACTTCAATTCGCTTGATGATTTACCTAACTCACGACGAGCGATGATCAATTGTTGAATTTGTTGAGTACCCTCAAAAATATCTAAAATTTTTGAATCACGGGCCCATTTTTCTAACAACTCATCCTCACCATAACCAAGGCTTGCAGCCAGTTCAACACATTTCAGGGTAATTTCATTACCCACACGTCCAGCTTTTGCTTTAGCAATCGAAGCTTCTTTAGAGTTTGGTTTTTTATTGTCAGCCATCCAAGTTGCTTTTAGCGTTAACAAACGAGCTGCTTCCCATTCGGCTTCCATACGATAAATTTGGGCAGCTAAATTCGAAGTTTGGAGATAGGGCGTTTTATAGTCAGGATCAAGTTGGTCTTTAAATATCTCTTTGATTCGCTCTAATGAAGCTTTAGCGCAACCAATTGCCATTGCAGCGACTAGCGGTCGAGTATTGTCAAAGGTTTCCATTACCCCAGCAAAACCTTTAGCTACATCAATTTCAGGATTGCCTAATAGATTTGCAGCAGGGACACGACAGTCAATGAAACTAATCACTGCGGTATCTGATGCTTTGATACCTAACTTATGCTCTAGACGTTCTACCTTCATTCCTGCGGTGCCTTTTGGTACTACAAAGGATTTAATCGCCGCACGACCTAGTTTTTTATCCAATGTTGCCCAAACGACAACCGAGTCAGCACGTTCGCCTGAAGTAACGAAGATTTTCTCACCATTTAGAATATAGTCATCGCCATCTTTGGTCGCTGTGGTACGAATAGCTGCAGAGTCTGAGCCACAACCTGGTTCAGTAATTGCCATAGCCGCCCAAGTATTTTTAAAACGTTCAAGTTGTTCATCATTGGCGACCGCAGCGATAGCAGAATTACCTAAGCCTTGACGTGGCATACTGAGTAATAAACCCGTATCGCCATAACACATTTCGATGACACCAAGTGCAGTCGACATGTTGTTGCCGTTTTTATTACCTGTTTCAACTTCACCGCGTTTTTTTCCAACAGCTGCGCCTGCATTAATGCCTTCACCACCTTCATTCATGCCATCAACCAAAGAGGCTAACATATCCAATTCTTTTGGATAGGCATGTTCTGCTTTGTCATATTTACGAGAAATCGGGCGTAACACATTTAAAGCAACTTCATGTGCTTGATCAACCATCATTTTGAATTTTTTAGGATTTTGTAAATTCATTGTATTATCCTCAGGTCATCAATTAAGCATGTAAGCCAGAATGTAAAATTGCAGTGGCACGTATGTCTCTGTACCAACGCTCAACTGGATGTTCTTTAGTGAAACCATGCCCACCTACGATTTGTACACCATCTGTACCTATCTTCATGGTTTTTTCAGCACAAAGTAAACGTGCTAAATATGCTTCACGGTGGAATGGTTGGCCTGCTTCTGCCAAGCTTGCCGCGTTAAGAACCAGCATACGCATAGCATCAATTTCAATCGCCATATCTGCAATCATAAACGCCACACTTTGGCGATGAGAGATTGGCTCACCAAATGCAGTACGTTCATTGGCATATTTGATACAGTATTCCTTGATCGCTTCACAAGTACCTACAGCCATCGCACACCACATGAGATTGCCGAGATCGACAAATGCAGTGTAGTCAAAATCTGCATCACCTAAACGCAAAGCAGGGGTGTGATTAAATTGTAATGTGGCAGTTTCTGTTGCTTTTAATCCCATAGCTGGATTGGCTTTAATCGAAATGCTTTCATTACACTGCACGACAAAGACATCTGGCTGACCATTAAATTCAGCACTTACTAAGAACACATCAGCGGTATCACCCAGTACGACCAATGTCTTTTCACCGTTAATGAAGAATTGACCATTTGATTCTGTCGCTGTGGTTTTTAATTGGAAAGGATTGAATGCAGGCGTTGCTTCTTGTACCGCAAAACTTGCTGTCACATCGGTATCTTCAGCAAAGCATGGGAGATACATCGACTGGACTTGAGTTGAACCCCAACGGGTAATGGCATTAATGACACTGAATGTACTCAGTAAACCCGCGGTTAAACTAAAATCGCCTTTTGCTAAGCTTTCTGCAATTAGAATATTGCTGACGATATTTTGTTCTGCCGCAACACCGCCTAAAGCTTCAGGTAGGGCGTAGTAATTTAAGCCTAAGTCCACGAGATGTTGCCATAGTTCTTCTGGAAACTGCGCATGGTGATCAGCATCATGGGCCAGAGTGTACAATACTTCTTGCGCAAATTGTGACATTGCATCAGCAGTCATCTGCTGTTCTTCAGTCAAACTAAGATCAAATAAATTTTTATTGATTTGATTGGGTAAACGTTGCTTATCAATAGGTTGTGATTTAAAGGCTTTCTGCGTTTTTGTAAGTACTTTAAAACCTGTTTTCGAACCTTGATATAATGATTTTTCTACAAATTTTCGCAATTTGAATTGATCGAGCATATCGCTTCCTGCGAGTTTTGTGATCAAAGATAGCCCAATGCCTTGAGCTTTATTCATCATATTCGACATGTTTTTATCCTAGAGGATGGTTGTGATTTTATGCTGACATGTTCTAGAGCGAAAGACTATGTCTTCTTTGACCTGCTGATTGGATATAGATAAAGGGTGATTTGCATGATGGTTTGATGTTATCTATTTGTTTTTAAATAAGTAAATAAAAATACTAAAAAATTAATCTAAAAAAAATTGACCAAACTGACAAATCAGATTGGTCAAAGTGACTTTTATGAGGACGAGTTACGCAAACTGACGAATCATTTTCCTTACATTCGTCTTTGCTTCAATGACGGTCATAAATGTATAAGCACCAATAAACTTGCGACTAATAAACATAAACTCTTTGGGCGGAACAGAGAAGTAACGAGATGCCATTGATTGAGCGGCTTGTTGCATGACACGGCTATGAAGCTGACTTTTTTTCCAATCATAGCGATCGTGTTCATCCATAATACCTACTGGCATATTTGGATTGTTGCTTGGGCAGCTAAATGCTTCAGTCGCAATGAGAAAGACATCTGCCATGCCTGGTTTAATACTTTCAGGCATCGCATCGAAAAACTCATAACCAGTCATGGCTTTGACCATTGCATCTTTGTCGTGCTCATAGCCAGCTTGGATTAGGTTACGTGCCACTGAGAGTAAATTGTCATCAAATTGGCGAATTGCACCAAAATCAAGTAAAACAATTTTATCTCTTACATCATCGCCATTGCCTAGACGAACTAAATAGTTACCAAAGTTTGGATCGGTCTGCATTTCACCCCATTCAAATAGTTCTCGTACAGCAATTTCTAGAGACGCTTCACCTAGTTGGTTTCTACGTTCTTGAGGGAGAGAGAGCATAACAGGGCTGTTAATCGGTACACCACGCTCAAAAGTCATACAGAGCACTTTTTCAGCACAAAAATCGTTTACGATTTGAGGAACGATGTAACGAGGATCTTCTTTTAAACGCGCTGCAAAACGGCGAGTTGTCGCGGCTTCGATGCCATAATCAACTTCGCGATGCATCATTTCACGAACTTCATCAAACCATTGATCAAATTCACGTGTTTGCGGCACCATACGAGTGAGTTTCAACATGTTTTTGAACAAATTCATATCTGAGTCAATTGCTTCAGCAACACCTGGATATTGAATTTTTAAAACCAGCTCTAAACCATCAGATTTACGTGTGGCGCGATGTACTTGTGCCAGTGAAGCTGTTCCGATTGGTTCATGGTCAATGGTTAGATCGTCAAGTTTTGAGCCTAATTGTTCTTGTAAATGCGCTTTGATCGCAGGCCAAGCTAACGCTACAGTTTGATTGTTTAGCGTATTCAGTGCTTGCGTGATTTCTTCAGGTAAAAAATGTTCGCCATATAAAGCCATCATTTGTCCAATCTTGACGATTGAACCTTTAAGTTTACCAATTTCCGCGACGAGATAATTGGCTTGATCACTCATGGCTTTTTTACGTTTTTTTTCTTTTTCTTGTTCATTAGAAAACATAGAAGTCGCGTTAGCTGTTGCCCAACGTGTGCCAGCAAGTAAAGAAGCTTTTGCGATCGATAAGCGACGATCCACAGACGAGGTTTTCAGGTTCTTAAGCTTATCGTTCTGATCGGACATGAAAGAAAAATCCTATGCTGAAATCGAAGGGAGTGAAGCCGAGAGCTAAATTGTAGTGGATATTACAGCTTTTAAACGTATTAAAATAGTTCAATCGTTTGAATTATCAGTCTAAATTTGTGAAACAGATCAACAGCACAAAATAGCCTAAGTAAAACGTTAACCTTTTAATTCACGTTGATATACAAACGTCCTATATTTTAAACTGAATTTTGAGGGCTGATTTCCGCATTAACGCATCACGGTTCGAATCAATATGCTTTATCAACATTTGCTTTACAAAGTTATGATGGAAACCTAGAGCGTGTGCCTTAACGATAATGATACTAGGCAGAGTGAAAAAGAAATATTTTGTATCCTCTAGTGTCGCATTTTGAAAAATACCTTCTTCAATCAAAGTGTTCTTAAGGAATTGCTTCTCAGCTTGTACAGCAGTTGAAGATTCATCTTCCCAATAATTCTGGCGCATTGCCATTAAATTATTATGTTTATAGCTCATGAGTTGCTGTACCAAATCGTTTACATTAAAGAAATATATGAGGATGACATGGAATTTATCAAGAATAGATTTATATTTAAAATAGCCTAAGCAAATTTAAAAATATTTCTGAAAATGCTACACTAATACCACTTTAAAAACCCAAATGAAGAATACCAAGCGACCATGACACCTGCATGTAAGTTATTAGAAAAAAACAAAATAGCATTCTCAATTCATGAATACGAGCATGATGCTAATGCCAAAAGTTTTGGTTTAGAAGCAGCAGAGAAGTTAAATTTGAGCGTTGAAAAAGTGTTTAAAACGCTTATGGTGACAGACGAAAAGAATTATTTTGTCGCAGTTTTACCTGTAAATCATCAATTGAACTTAAAAAAAGTTGCAGCAGCAGTAGGCTGTAAGAAATTACAGATGGCAAATCCTAAGGATGCAGAACGTTTAACAGGATATTTAGTGGGGGGAATTAGTCCATTAGGACAGAAAAAACGTTTAAAAACGGTGATTGATGCTACGGCGAATGCCTTCGATAAGATTTATGTGAGTGGTGGTAAAAGGGGATTGGACATCGGACTTAATCCTCAAGAGCTTGCGAAATTGCTTGGAGCAACTTTTTCTGACCTCTTGGATGATTAATGCACACAAACAATAAATTAGTGTTTGAATATCTCATTTTTTAACGTTGGTATCTGTAAAAGCTATTGTTAAATAGAAATCTATCACTTTATTTAATCAACATAATTATTATTTTTTGTATCTGAATTTCATTTCTATATTAATAAATACCTTCATATTCAATTGTTTAAACACCTATTTAGCAAGTTCTTTTATTGAATTGAATTAATAAATGATAATTATTATCATTAGTGTTAGTCTTTAGCTCGGCCTGAGTATGGTTGGGTTTGTTTAGAACTGAAAACTTCGCTTAAAAAAATTAACTCTCTCTTCATAAGAGGATATCGTCAGATGCAACAACTTGCCAACCGATTGGCGATGCAACATTTCGTCAATGCATATATGCAAGAAACTGACAAAGGTCACTTTCTCAATCAAAATCAACAAAATCCACAACAACAGGCGTTTAGTCAAGGTTTGACCCTGTTATCTATACCGATACATGCCATTCAAGCTCAATGTTATTTCCCTTTATCTTATGTCAGTCGCGTTGGACGACACCGTTTAGCTGATCTTCCTCAAATTATTATTCACGGACAAATTAAAACATTAAGCCCTGTCTCGATTGTGGGGCTTTTGCTTGAAGAGCTGGTTTCTGAATCTGCTGTTCCTTTGGATGCTTCATCTTTAGTAGAGAAATGGATTCAAAGTCGTGATGCTCTACAACAGTTTTTACAAAACCGTGAACATGAATTCGATGATTTAGTAAAAGCAGGGCAAAGCTTTATTGAAACAGAGCAAGCTTTGATTTTGGGGCATAGCATGCATCCTGCACCCAAAAGTAGAACAGGCTTTGTTCATGAAGATTGGTTAAAGTTTTCTCCTGAAAATAAAGGCTTAACCCAAATGCATTATTGGCTGGTTCACCAAGAGTATATTGCTGAAGGGAGTGCAACCCATGAGTGTATTTCTAAGGAATTAAAAACAGCATTACAGTGGTATTTGTCCGAATCAGACTTAAATCTACTTAGAACGCATACGCAATACAAATTACTCCCTCTACATCCCTGGCAAGCACGTTATCTACAAAGCAAACCGTGGTTTGAGCGTTTAAAGCAAACGGGGCAATTGATTGATCTTGGTTTGCGTGGATGGCAGTTTGCACCAACGACGTCCATTCGAACTTTAGCCAGTTTTAATGCGCCGTGGATGCTTAAACCTTCGCTTTCAGTGATGATTACCAATTCAATTCGTGTAAATTTAGCCAAAGAGTGTCATCGAGGTGAGTTAACACATCGACTTTGGCATAGTGAGTTTGGTCAGAATATTTTAAAGCAATGTCCAAGTTTAAAAGCGGTCAATGATCCAGCTTGGATGGCGTTGAAAATCGATGATGAAGTGGTGAATGAAAGTATTTGTATTTTCAGAGATCAGCCATTCCATCCGCAACAACAAGTCACATGTATTGCATCATTGTGCCAAGATCATCCAACTAAACCGCTGAATCGTTTTAATGCGCTTTTTGCAAAAATAGCCAAAGCAAATCATGAAACAGATTATTCGGTGATTGCTTTTGATTGGTTTAGTCGCTTTCTTGAAGTTAGTTTGCAGCCCTTGATGTATGTCTATCATCGTCATGGCATGGCATTTGAATCGCATCAACAAAATGTGCTGTTAGAGCTAGAAAATCATTTCCCTAAAAACTTATGGTTGCGTGACAACCAAGGCTTTTATTACATAGAAGAATTTGCTACTGAAATTTTAGCGGCATTGCCAGAGTTGAAAGAAAAGGCCTTTGCCGTGGGCCCTAAAGATTTTGTGGATGAGCGTTTTAGTTATTATTTCTTTGGAAATACTTTATTCGGCATTATTAATGCAATTGGAGCGACGGGCTATATTGCTGAAGAGATCCTCCTTGAACATTTAAAAGTATTTTTACAAGATCAGTTACAACAATATCCAGATAGCACCTTGTTGCAAGGTCTATTGTTCAATGACACTTTGCCATATAAGGGCAATTTGCTGACTCGTTTACATGAGCTGGATGAACTGATTGCTCCTGTTGAACACCAATCCGTTTATGTACAACTGCCCAATCCGCTGTTTATTTCACAGAAGGATGTCAGTTATGCATGATTTTATCGGTATTGGACTCGGTCCATTTAATTTGAGTCTTGCGAGTTTATTGCAAGATAAAAGTGATCTTAAATATTGTTTTTTTGAACAGAAAGCTCAGTTTGACTGGCATGCAGGTATGCAATTACCTAATGCATTGCTACAAGTGCCTTTTATGGCGGATTTGGTCAGTTTGGTTGAGCCAACAAGCCCATATAGTTTTCTCAATTATCTAAAACATCATCAACGGCTATATAAGTTTTATTTCCGTGAAAATTTATATATTCCACGCCAAGAATATAACCACTATTGTCAGTGGGTTGTGCAGCAATTAGCCAACATCCAATTTAGTAGTCGTGTGTTGAATGTACAGCCTATAAAAGGCGGTTTTGCCGTAGAAGTGTTGAGTAATGGCGAGAAACAGTTGTATCGCACCCGACAGTTGGTATTGGGAATAGGAACTGTACCGCATCTGCCTGAAAGTTTGCAGCAGGTCTATCCTAAAACATCACATTGCTTACATTCGGCAGAGTATTTAAAACATTGCCCTGAAAAATTAAAGGGAAATGTGGTACTCATCGGTTCAGGTCAATCTGCTGCCGAAATTTTTCTTGATTTATTCGATCGTCAATATGCCCAAGGAAAAACTCGACCAGACTTTCATCTGCATTGGTTAACACGATCTGCAGGTTTTTTCCCAATGGAAAATACACCATTAGGTTTAGAGCATTTTAGCCCTGACTATATGAATTATTTTCATCATTTGCCGCCATCGCTTAAAGCTGAATTACCCGCTCAACAAGCAAATTTATATAAAGGGATAAGTAGTAAAACGATTCGCGATATTTATGAGCGTTTATATCACCGTAGTATTGGGGGAAATGCAACGGATGTCACACTGGCGGGACATCATCAATTACAGCATGCTGAGGTACTCGAAAATGAGAAACTTCGGCTGAGATTTGAGCATAAACAACAAGGTGAAAAATACCTGTTAGATGCAGATAGTGTGATTGCTGCAACAGGCTATCAATATCCAAAACCTGTATTTTTAGAGAATTTACAGCCATTGATGTTGCTTGATCGTGCTGATCGCTGGCAGGTCAATGCTGATTTTGAGGTTAATTATCAAGGGGATGGACGTATTTTTATCCAAAATATGGAAGTTTTCCATCATGGTGTAGGAACACCCGATTTGGGTTTGGGGGCACATCGAGCGGCAATCATTGCCAATCAGTTGGTTGGGGAAACGTTATTCAAGCTTGATCATGCTCAATCTTATCAGCAGTTTGGTGTCATCGATTCATCTAAATTGGATCATTCATTTACAGATCATGCGCAGTTATCAGATTCAGGGCTATCACGTATCTCACATAAATCTAGTCAACTTCGTCATAGCACACAAGCATTTTATTCACATATAAAACTGTCAGAGCACATTGACTGAGTTGCAAAGAGGAAATACGTATGCAACCGTCTTCTATACCTACAGATCAACCAATACGGTTAGAAATACAACGCTATGTGTTGCTCACCGTCATGTTGGGTACCGGCACAGTCAGTTTAAACAACAGTAGTTTCAACCCAGCGATACCTCAGTTGATGCAATATTTTCAGATTGGGGAAATATGGGCAAGTTGGGTGCTGGTTGCCTTTTTACTCTCAATGAGTATCAGTTTGCCATTGGCTGGATTTTTCAGTCAGCGCTTTGGCAAACGACAGACTTATTTAGTGGCTTTACTCTGTTTTGCGCTGGCCTCTGCATTGGGTGGTTTACTTAACCAATTTGAATCTGTATTGGTTGCCAGAGCCTTACAAGGTTTTTGTAGTGGGTTGATGATTCCCTTGTCACTTGGGCTGATTTTCTCGGTCACACCAAGTGAGCAGCGGGGGAGTACCACAGGTTTGTGGGGTGCAATGATCATGTTGACCCTAGCGATTGGACCCATGCTCGGTGCGTTAGTTTTAGTTTGGCTTGATTGGCAGGCACTGTTCTTTATCAATTTGCCGATTGCGTGTGTCGCATTGATTTTGGGATATATCTATCTTCCTAAAGAAAAGGCTGATCTGAAACAACAATTCGACTGGATGGGATTTATTTATCTCAGCACAAGTATGGTCTTGCTACTGGGAACCTTAAGTCAGCTTCACCAAGTCGAAGATTTATATCGACCTATTTATTGGTTGTTGTTAGGCGTGAGTGCTTTGACATTTTGGCAGTTTATCAGCTTACAAAAGCGCAAGATCAAACCGTTGATTGAACCCGCACTCTTTGCATCAAAAGGGTTTCGATTCAGTTTAATGATCTGCATTGTACAAACTGTGGGTTTATTTGTCGGAATGTTATTAATTCCGTTATGGATACAGCAGAGTTTGAAGCTCAGTCCGCTGTGGACAGGTTTTGCATTGATGAGCAGTGCTTTGGTGACTGGTTTATGTAGTCAGCCAGCAGGAAAATTTCTTGATCGATACGGTGCTGCAAAATTAATGACGCTCGGATTATTAATTACGGCGATCTCATTTGCTTTGCTGGCTTGGGCACCTTTTCAGAATGTTTGGTTCATCATCTTCTGTATGGTGCTGCACGGTTTGGGAATGGGGCTGTCTTATATGCTCTCGACCACAGCAGGTTTGAATAGTTTGGCTCAACAACAGCAACATTTGGTCACACAGGCTGCGGCGTTGAACAATTTGTTTCGTCGAATTTTTGCGGCTGTGGCAGTTGTGCTCGCGGCGTTATATCTGCAATTAAGACAAGACCTTTTCCAAATCAGTACTTATCCCGACGTAGATTCCTTTAAGGGTATCCAAGAAATTTTTATCTGTTGCAGCTTACTTATCTTATGTGCTCTGCCTTATGCATGGCGCTTTCCAGATCAACACAAAATTCATGAATTAAATAAATAGGATTATCAAAAATGGGACAGTCACATCCAGTTTTATCAAATACACATATTGTTCAAGAGGCTTATCAAGCATGGCAAAAACCTCAACTCGAACAAGTTAAACAAGTCGAACAGCGTGTCATCAAACAATTATTACAGGCTTTAATTTTTGAAGAGATTATTGCTGCTGAATATGATGGGGAAAATTTCAGTATTGAAGTTCAAGATCGTCAGCAACAAACGATTCGTTTTATTGCTGCAGGTCAGCGCCAATATAGTTATAAATTGGTTCGATTTAGTCGTGATCAAGATGTATTACGTCAAGATGTAAATGGTGATCTACAACCTGCACGTTTAAATCAGGTGATTGATGAGGTGTTGCGTTCTATTGCCGATGCAGCAAAAGTTGAAGATTTTATTTTTGAATTGAAGCGAACTTATATTCATGATTTGCAGTCTCAAGTTTGTTTCGAAAATTATGCTCTACCTGCAATCCAATATCCTTACGATATTTTAGAATCGTATTTGATGGAGGGACATCCATATCATCCTTGTTATAAATCACGTGTTGGTTTTAGCTTGCAAGATAATGTGCGCTATGGGGTCGAGTTTGCGCAGCCAATGGCGTTGGTTTGGCTTGCGATTCACCAAGACCTTGTGGCAAAGAATCATTCAGCGAGCATTGATGTTGATGCTTTTTTTCAAGCGCAAATCAATCACCAAGATCAACAACTGTTTCAGCAAGTTCTAAATGAGCGTGGTGTCAATGCTAATAGCTATGTCTGGATTCCTGTGCATCCTTGGCAATGGGAAAATCATTTGATTACGATCTTTGCGGAAGAAATTGCGGATCAAAAAATGATTTATTTGGGTCATAGCCATGATCGTTATTTGGCACAGCAGTCATTGCGTACCCTGACCAATTTACAGCATCCAGAAAAGCCTTATATTAAATTGGCAATGAGCCTGACTAACACCTCTAGTTCGCGTGTTTTGGCGAAACATACGGTCATGAATGGACCAATCATTACCGATTGGTTGCAGCGTTTAATTGATCATAGTGACACTGCCAAACAACTCGATTTTGCAATTTTACGCGAAGTGTATGGATTGAGCGTTGATTTTACGCGTTTGCCCGAATCTCATGCACAGCAGGCCTATGGCACCATTGGATGTTTATGGCGTGAAAGTGTGCATCAATATTTACGTGAAGGTGAAGATGCGATTCCTTTGAATGGTGTGAGTCATATTCAAAAAGATGGAAAAGCATTGATTGCACCTTGGTTACAGCAATATGGCGTTGAAGAATGGACACGTCAGCTTTTAAAAGTGGTTATCTCACCATTGATTCATCTACTGTTCGCTGAGGGGATTGCGACCGAATCCCATGGTCAAAATATCATTTTAGTTCACCAGCAAGGCTGGCCGACTCGCGTACTGTTAAAAGACTTCCATGACGGCGTACGTTATAGCCCTGCACATTTAGCACATCCTGAGTGGGCGCCAGAACTTGATCAATTGCCCAAAGAACATGCTGAAACCAATAGTATGTCGTTTATTTTAACGGATGATTTGGACGGGATCCGTGATTTTAGCTGTGCTTGTCTGTTCTTCGTCGCATTAACAGATATTGCAATTTTTCTAAACCAGAGCTATGCGGCATGGGAACAAGACTTCTGGCTATGGGCGGCTGAAGTTATTCAGGATTATCAACAGCAGCATCCTGAACATGCAGAACGTTATCAAATTTTTGATATTTTTGCCGATAAATTACGGATTGAGTCACTCACCAAACGTCGTCTATTCGGTGATCGTAGTCTACAAATTAAATTTGTTGATAATCCTTTAGCGCCTTTTAAAGCGCAGGTGAAGTGAGGATTATTTATGAATGCACTTCAACCGATCTATCAGTTGTCAAACCCAACCATGCTACAAGATTTTGTTAACGCGCTCTTGGTGGAAGCATTAGTTCCTGAGCAATGTGTTGTTGATCTTGCTACAGTTCAATCTGAGTTAGAACAATATAATATTGATTTTGAATCATTGTTTAGCACAGGGTTTAAACAGCATTTCGTGCTGTTGCGTGATCAAGTTCAACAAAGTATCGTGCTATTTCCCATACAAAAGGGGGTAACACAGACATGGTGTTTTACTGCGGACTCAAAAATTCTATTGCTGGAAAATACAGATACGCAGTCTCAAATGAATGCAATTGAATTGATTGAATTCTTCGAGTTTTTGCAAGCAGTTGGACTGCTTCAACATTGCCACGAAGATAAAGTGAAGACTTTTGCTGAGCAAATTCACACGTGTATAAAGCAATCTAGTTTGTTGCAGCAGCATCAAGTCAATGCACATGATTTACTGAATCAGTGTTCAGCGCAAGTGTTTCGAATTTTAGAACAATATGCAGGTTATCGGGACCGTCCGTACCATCCTTTAGCAAAGTTAAAAGAAGGCTTAAACCCGCAAGAATATATGCAGTATTGTCCTGAATTTGCTCAAGAGTTATGTATTTCCTGGGTGGCAGTGCATAAAGATAAAATGATGTTTGGTGTTGGCGTGGAAGATCCTTTTACTCAGCAGCCGAGCCAGATTTTTATCAATCGAGCAGAGCGTTATCAACTAAAACAAGAAATGTTTCAACGTGGCTTAAGTGAAACTCATATCGCGATGCCAATTCATCCGTGGCAATTTCAGCATTTATTTCATAAATTTTATGCTGAAGATGTCGAAGCAGGAATTTGCCAACCTTTGAGTTTTAAATCTCAGGGTATGTACGCCAGCGCATCTATGCGGAGTCTTTTATCAGATGATATTCCACAAGAAAGCCTTAAATTACCAATCGGCATTAAAGCGCTGGGTTCATTGCGCTTCTTACCGATTGTAAAAATGATCAATGGAGAAAAGAATCAGAAGCTCTTAGTCCAAGCGAAACAGAAAGATCCAGTATTACAACAAAAGTTATGGCTATGTGAGGAAAGTCAATGGTGGTCATATTTACCAGAAAAACAGCAAGATCGAAGCGCAAATAATGAATGGTTATTTGTTGAAAAACCAACGCATCTAGCCGCACAGCGACGCCATATTCCATCTGAATTATTGCAACAACCTTACCAATTGATCCCGATGGCGAGTCTTGGGCATCGCATTTCAGATCAACCCGCTATTTTTGACTATATTTTGCAATTACAACAGAAGGACAATGGCACTAAACAAGTGATTGAGCAGTTCGCCGCATTATGTAGGTGCTTCTTCGAAGTAAATTTACGTTTATTCCGTTTAGGTTTAATGGGCGAGATACATGGGCAGAATTTATGCTTGGTACTCAAAAATGGGCAATTTGATGGTTTGATGTTCCGTGATCATGATTCCTTACGCATTTATTTGCCATGGTTAGAAGAAAATGGTTTAGAAGATCCTGATTATTTAAGCCCTCATGATTTTAGAAATACGCTTTATCACGATTCGGTTGAGGCGTTATTATTCTACATTCAAACACTCGGTATTCAGGTTAACTTAGGTTGCATCGTTGATACGTTGGCAAGCCATTACCAAATTTCAGCGGTAGAACTTTGGCGTGTGTTGGCACAGCAATTACAGCAAGAGCTAAAAAAACTCGACTTCCAGCCTGAAATCAGAATCCAACTACAACAGCTATTGTTTGAAACACCACAATGGCCCTATAAACAGTTATTACGACCATTGTTGGAACAAGATACACGCATTGGAAGTATGCCATCAGGAATCGGGGAAACCCAGAATCCTTTGTGGCATGCTTTGAACCATTCATAGTGTTCGCTATGAATACCTGCCTGTATTTTCCGCAAACGTGGTCTGAGACCACGGCTATATTGCAGCAAGATCTGCAACTGGATATCCGTTGTTTAGCTGGTGATGCAATCCGTTTAGCCGACCTCATGGATGAGTCGAGTTGTAGACAAGTTTTACAAAATTTTGCGGCGCATATTCATGCCAAAAATATGACCTGCGCAAGCTCATTATTTATCAAATATTGGGCAACGATCTGGATACTTCCTTTTTTATATTGTCATGCGGCATCGTTGCCATTTATTGGCTGGAGTAGTGCGGTATTGGCAGTGGATTTA
This sequence comes from Acinetobacter halotolerans, assembly GCF_004208515.1. Taxonomy (GTDB): domain Bacteria; phylum Pseudomonadota; class Gammaproteobacteria; order Pseudomonadales; family Moraxellaceae; genus Acinetobacter; species Acinetobacter halotolerans. The sequence continues at coordinate 279,911 of NZ_SGIM01000003.1, read as the reverse complement.
CCTGTGTCATGGCATTGGGATAGAACATTGCAATTGGTTGAACCGACATTATCATCACTTCAAATCATGTCCTTACATAATATTGAAAATATGTTGGGACAATTCAATCCATTGTTTCAACAACTTGCCAAAGTTGGACATGTTCCTTATCCCTTGCTTTGGGAAAATGCAGCTGTTCGAGTAGTCCAGTTTTATCAGTCCCAAGCACGACAAGATTTAAGCAAAGCGAAGCGATCACGTTTACAACAGCAAATTGCATTACTGAAAGCAAAATCAGGCGAAAGTTTTAACTTAGCTGAAAATCCTTTCATTTCCCTTTGGAATAATTGGTGTCCAAATAACGAAATTTATATGAGAAAAAAGTGCTGCTTCTATTTTCAGCTTGAAGAAGCTGGGCAGACTTTATGCCGCAATTGTCCTTTACAGTTAAAAGAAATGAAAGAGAGTAAGTCATGAGTCAAACAGACCATTTTGAATCACTGGTTGCTGCTTATCAAAATATCGCGACCTCAACGATTGGTCATGTGCTTGATATAGGGCATATTCCACATGTTTTTCCAATCTCACCTGAGCAGAAGTTAGTCGGTATTGTACGAACGGCGCGACTTGAATCAAATAACGCAAGTGAATTAAGACATGTGCTCATGAGTTGTAAAGCAAATGAAGTATTAATGATTGATGCTCGATATGATCTTCAACGTGCATGTTGGGGGGAGCAGAGAAGTGTTGCAGCCATACATTGTGGTTTAGCAGGTGTGGTTGTTTTGGGTGCAATTACTGATCGTACCGCTTTGCTCAATTTCAGATTGCCGATCTTTGCCCATTCTGTAAGCTGCCTCACGACTCGAAATCAAGGGGAAAGTTTGGTTGAAATCAATGCAGAGATTTATATCAATCAATTCTCAGTGCAGTCAGGTGATTTATTGATTGCCGATGCAGATGGCGTTTTTGTCTTAAAAACTGATATTGCATATGAATATCTAGATGTTTTTCAGCAATTAGAAGATGAGGAGCGACATAAGAAGGAGAAATTCTTTTCGCAGGAAAATATTAATGATTATTATTTTAATGTTAATTATTCTCATTAGTGTTTGTATTAAGTATAATAGCTCGCCTTTTGAACATTTTTAGTGGCTTGAACGAATTCTCTGGAGAAGTAAAAAATGAAAGTGAACAATGAAATTGGGGCTGAACTTCAGAATCAGATAAATACAAAACAGTTTTTATTAAAGATGACACCGTGTTGTCTTGCTGTTTTAGCCATGTTTGCCCAACAGGCATATGCAGAAACAGTATCTTCGAATGCATCTGTAACAGCAAACGTTGATCAAAAGCCTACGACTCAGTTAGAAAAAATTGTGATCACAGCAACACGTACACCAAAAAACATTGCAGATATTGCGGGTACGGTTCAAACCATCGAAAAAAATCAAATTGAACAGCAGAGTGGTGCAGGTCGTAAACTGGCCGATGTGTTAGCGCAATTAGTACCGTCACTGGCACCAAGCACAGGTACGACCACAAATTATGGGCAGACCATGCGTGGTCGTGATGTGATGATTTTGATTGATGGTGTGTCACAAAACGGTTCACGTGATGTTGCTCGACAACTCAATAGCATTAGTCCAAGTATGATTGAACGTATTGAAGTGCTTTCAGGGGCAACCAGCATTTATGGTTCTGGTGCAACAGGTGGCATTATCAATATCATTACCAAACGTGCAGATGCATCGCAACCACTAAGCTTTGAAACGAAATTGGGGATTACATCTTCTGATACTTTCCGTGGCGATGGTTTAGCTTATGAAGTGGGGCAGTCGGTTGCTTTTAGTAAAGATAATCTCAATGGCTTTTTAGGCGCGAATTTTACCAGTCGTGGGTCGCAGTTTGATAGTCATGGTGACCGTATTGCGATTGGGCCAATGCAAACCAGTCGACAAGATACCGACACTATTGATGTAAATGGACGTATTAGTATTGACCTCACAGATACTCAATCTTTGAGTTTTGGAGCACAGTATTATAAAGACAAGCAAGATAGTGAATATGGTCCTGATTACGGCCCTAATTATGTTTATGGTGGTTTACCAAACTCTTATATCGGTAAAAAAGGCTTACAATTACCGACGCAGCCATTTACTGAACGTTATGCATTCAATACACAGTACCAAAATCAAAATGTTTTGGGGCAAGTACTTAATCTAGAAGCGTACTACCGTAAAGAAGATGCGCGTTTCTATCCAGTCTATACTGGTGCTGCTATGACCGAAGCAACACAGAGCCAGTCTAACATTGATGTTGCGGGTTTCCGTTCCACCATGCAAAGTGATCTTAACATTGCAAGCCGTGATCTTAAGCTGACGTATGGTGTTGATTATGATCATGAAAAGGATGATCAATATTATGATCACTTAGCTGTATCAAATACAGGACTTCACTTTAAACCAACGGGGAAGACTTCTGATGCTGGGCCTGATACAACGATTCAAAATGTTGGCACATTCTTGCAAGTAGATTACGCACTTACAGATCGTTTAAATGTACAAGCAGGTACGCGCTATCAATATATTAAAGCAAAAACAGAAGCTTATACTGCCCGAGGTGTTGAACAGCCAAGCGGTTCTGTAAGTGATGATACGGTTCTGTTTAACTTAGGAACAGTATATAAGCTAACGGATGATCAACAAGCTTTTGCAAACTTTTCACAAGGTTTTAGTTTCCCTGATGTACAACGCATGATGCGTGACGCATTTAACTTGACCACAACCGCAGATTTACAACCTATTCGTGTAAATAGTTATGAATTGGGTTGGCGTTTGAATGATGAGCAAGGGCTAAACCTAGGGATCACAGGTTTTTATAACACTTCGGATAAAGTAACCAAGTTTGAAAATAGAGTGGCAAGTATTGTTGATACTGATCAGCGCATTTATGGTGCGGAAGTCACTGCAAGTTATCCATTTATGCAGGATTTTAAAGTTGGCGGTAGCTTGGGTTATACCCGTGGTCAATTTAAAGATAAAGCAGACAACAAATGGAAAGAGTTAAATGCTACCCAAGTATCGCCGACCAAAGGGACGGTGTTTGCTGAATGGAATAACGATGAAGGTTTTGGTACTCGGGTACAGATGCTAGCAGTAAAAGGTACGGATGAAGCTTTGAAAGATGGTTCACCGGCTGCAGTTAAAATAAAAGGTTACACCACCATGGATGTATTAACGCATTTCCCAGCATGGAAAGGCCGCGTAGATTTTGGTGTCTATAATGTTTGGAATAGAGACTATCGTACTGTCTACAGTCAGCAAGCTGAAAAGATATATGGGCTTGTTGAAAGTCTTCCTGCTGAAGGTCGTACTTATGGTTTAAGTTATACCTTTAACTATTAATTCGGTCTAATTAAGGAAATATCTGTATTTATTGCAGATATTTCCTTTTTGCATACAGTATTTTTTTCTTTTTTAAGGTCGTACAGATGAATCACTCTGAAAAACAAGAAAAGTTTTATCTCAGCTACCGTAGAGTGTTTATTGTTTGTTTGGCTGCGTATTGTTATAGCTCTTGGTTAAGTCTGGTTTTAGCCAAATGGCTACCTTTTGCTAAAGCTGAAAATGTGTATTTTGCAGTTTTCATCAGTTTTATCTTTTTTATTTTTTATATCATTTTTACCAGTTCCGTCATATCTAAGTTGTGGTTTTGGGCAATTAATAGTTTGGGTATCTTTTTGCTTGTCAGTTATTGGTTGTTAGCCCAGTGGGGAGTTGTTTGAAATGAACTTCCGTCAAATACAAGCAATACTGCATAGTTGGTTTGGTATCCTCTTTCTTTGGTTGATCTTTTTTATTTTTCTCACAGGCTCAATCGCGTATTTTCGTACAGAAATCAATGTTTGGTCGCAGCCAGAAATTGTAACTCAAGTACAAAAAATGCCGACGACGCAACACGCTGCTGAAATGGCATTTGACTATCTAAATCAACATGCCGCAGATGCTAAACGCTGGCGTGTCACGGTGGCCAACGAGCGAATGCCTGTCAACTTACTGCAATGGCAAGACCAACAAGGTCGGCATCAGCAACTACAAAACCCACAAACAGGCGAGTTGCTTAATCCGTTACGTAATACCTTAGGCGGTGATTTCTTTTTTAAGCTGCATTATACCTTGTATCCAATACCAAGCTCGGTTGGTAGTCTGATTGTGGCGATTGCGGCACTCATTTTACTGATTAGTCTCATTACAGGGATCATTACCCATAAGAAAATTATTAAAGAGTTCTTCGTTTTTCGTTCTTTTAAAGGGCAACGTACCTTACTCGATTTACATCATATTACGGGGGTTATTACCTTCCCATTTTATCTGGTGATGGCCTTTACAGGTCTGATTATTTTATTTTATTTGGTTTTCCCTTGGGGGTTAACCGAACATTATGGAAAAGATGGAATTCCTAAGTTTTATAGTGAAATGCAGTTTGTTGAAATGGCAAAACCTCAGCCGTCATCAGAAAGTATGCAACCATTTCAAAGCTTTATAACACAAATGCCTGAGCGTACCGATGAGGGTGCGATTCTGGATAAATTTGAAGTTCAAAAACCTAATACATCAGAAGCAATGATCTCCTTTGACTATAACTATAAAAATATTATTACGCTCAATACACCACAATATATTTTTAATGCAAATACAGCGCAGCAGCTCGAGCAGCCGAGAAATATGAGCGCAATTGCTCAATTTGCTTCGTCAACTTATGGTATTCATCTTGGATATTTTGCCTCGATGTGGATGCGTTTTATCTTGGCGCTTCTTGGAATTATTGGTTGTGTCATGTTGGCGGCTGGCGCTTTGTTATGGCAGAGAAAAAGAATTAAAGAACAAAACACATTTACATATAAATTAGTGCAACATATTAATTTTTTTACTTTTTTAGGTTTACCTTTCGCTTCAGGTATTTATCTTCTTTTGAATAGAATATTGCCACTAACATCGAATGTTTTGATCAATCATCAGGTCACCTTATTTTATTGTGCATGGGTATTCAGCTTAATCTTTAGTCTCATACTTCCGATACGTAGAGGGGTGATTGCTTTAACGAGCTTAACTGCATCTATATTTTTGTTGATTCCGTTACTAAGTTTTATGACGATACCTGAGGCATCTTTATGGAATAGCGTATTACAACAACGTTGGTCAATTGCTGGTGTGGATATTGCCTGTCTCACTATCGGGTTTGTGTTATTCGCTTTTCTGCGCCTCTATATCAAAAAGACGAGGGATAAAGCATGAGTTTTGCCTCATTATTTTGGGCGATTGCTGCATTGATGCAAAGCTGTATGCTAAGCAAGTTTGGACAAAAACATTTGCAACTTGCTTGGTGGGATTCCCAACAGATCAAACAAATCATGGTGATTAGCTGCTTAGTATTATTGGCTATTTCAATGTGGATGAATTACCGCTTTGAGGGGTTATCTGTAGGATTGTTAACCTGGTTGTTTGTCATCGTTCCAACTGCATTTTTTATTCAAATTTTACTTTTTTATAGATTGAAAAAGAAATTTTCGCTGCTATGGAAGCTGAGCCTTTTAGCTGCTGTCATTTTTAGCATATTTGAACTGATCAGCAAGTCTAGTTAGAAATTTATCTCGCCGTAGAGTCGATCCATGATTTTTATTATAAATAGTGGTCTGGTTTAAATAACAAAGAAAAATGGGAAATAGGGTTGCTGTATTAATAAAAATGATTATCATTACTATTTAAGATAATGCTAAGCCAGGATTAGAAGATGATCACAATCTCTCAACAATTACCCGATTACTTTGAATACCATGAAGACGGAACACAATACTACTTACGTCAAGTTCAATATCCGCAAGATATACCTTTATTGCATCAGTGGATGCATGAACCTCATGTGATTCCACAATGGCAACTCAATAAATCTGAACTTGAACTACACGTTTATTTTGACAAAATGTTGGCAGACGACCATCAACGTTTATTGATCGTTGGTGTAAATGGCAAAGATGTCGGTTATACCGAAATCTATGAGGGTAAGCGAGATCGTTTGGGTCGTTATTACCAAGGTGATGACAATGATTTAGGATGGCATTTGTTATTTGGTGATAAATCGGTATTTGGAAAAGGTTTTTTACGTCCAACAATTCGTTTATTGAGTTTCTATATTTTTGAACATTCTAAAGCTAAAAAGATTGTTGGTGAACCAGACCATACGGTAAAACCATATGCAGCGGTGGTAGAAGATCTTTGTTATGAGAGCCAAGGTTTGATTCCGATGGCGGAAAAAACGGCGATGTTGTATTACTGCTTTAGAGAAACTTTTTATGACAAGTTTGGGGAGCATTATCAAGCATCGCAACAACAAATGAATGAACAACCGGCCTAGATTCTCAGCGTATCTTAGGCGGTTTCATCAGTAATTCGCAGATTTTAGACATACGCTTTGCTGCGTATGTCACTCAAATTCGATCATTAAACGTTCATAGATTACACGAAGGTGCAAGTTTTTTATCCAATTATAACAAAAGACAATAAGAACCTGAGATTGTTGTATGATTTTTAATCAATTTCATTTCATTTATTTACAGCCTGCATTATTGGCATCTTTATTGGTTATTCTAGATAACGTATAAAAAAGCTAAGGAGTAATAATGCTTATTTTTCATGATTATCCTGTTCATGGGGCAATTTTTGATATGGATGGCACAATGTTTGATACTGAGCGGTTACGGTTTCAAACATTGAAACAGGCATCTCAAGAACTCATTGGACAGGAATTTTCTGATGATTATCTCATGAACTGTTTAGGTTTAAGTGCAAAAACAGCTGAGCAGCTTGCTCAAAAACATTATGGTGAGGATGTTCCATACCAAGCAATTCGAAAACGTGCTGATGAATTAGAGTTAGAGACAGTTCGTCACTTAGGTGTACCCATTAAAAAGGGCTTAGTTCAAGTCTTAGAGCGTTTAAGAAAGTCAGGTTTAAGGATGGCCGTTGCCACTTCAAGCCGAAGGGCAATCGCTGAAGAATATTTGATTAATGCCAATGTCTATAAGTTTTTTGATGTGTTGGTTTGTGGTGATGAAGTTGAAAAAGGGAAACCACATCCAGAAATTTTCTTAAAAGCTGCTGAACAGTTAAATTTGGAGACATCAACTTGTTTGATGTTTGAAGATTCTGAAAATGGTATTCGTTCGGCTTATGATGCAGCTGGCATCACGATTTTATTTAAAGATATAAAAGAACCAAACGATGATATGTTGTCTAAGGCAAATTTCTATTATCAAGACATGTATGAATGTCTAAATGCTTTGGATCAACATATTCCAGAAATGGGGATGCCAATTCTCCAAGAAGCTTTTCCACAAAGTTTAAATCAGTTAACCGTGGGTATTCATGGTTTTGGTGCAATTGGTGGCGGATATATAGCCCAAATCTTGTCACATTGGGATGGTTTTACCCGACCTAAACGAATGTTGGCGTCGACTAGAAATCGTTTATACCTAGAGTCTGTGAATACTTTTGCTGGTTATAGCATTCGATATGGTCAATCTTCTTATGATGAACGAATTGACAATCTAACAGTCATTGATGCTAATAATGAACAACAAATGCTTGAGATGTATATGCAGTCCAGCCTGATTGCATTATGTATCCCAGAAAATGCAATTGAATCGGAAGCTAGAGTTATTGCAAAGGGTCTGCTTGCTCGTTTTATGTCTCAGGATATACAGAATAATAATGAACCCATTACTTTTTTAATTGTTCTTAACAAAGTTTGTGCAAAGTATTTGGTACTCAAATATATCCGTGATGCTTTACTTGAGATCACTGATGAAGATATTGCCGAACATATTTTAAGTGAGCATTATTTTTGCGATACGGTCGTGAACCGAATGGTTTCAAAACTGACCGATCAAGCATTATATCGTCAGCTTAATATCAAGCATCGTTTATATATACAGAGTCAAGCTAATTTGAATGAAGATGCTGTTGAACTCTCAGATGAAACCACTTTGAGTGAGAAACACGAGCAACAGATGACTCGGTGCTTAGAAGACCTACGTGATCAGTTTCAAGCAGGTCAGAGCATGCAAAATATGGATCTGATATTATTCAATAGTGAAGCAGACATGCCGATTTATGTTGAAAATCGGAGTCCACTCTTAAGTAAAATGCGACAAATGGTTTTAGTTGATCAGATTGCAGATATTCAAATGATTAAGAATCGTTTGTGGAATGGCAGTCATGCTATGTTGGCTTGGTATGCCAGTTTAAATGAGATGGAAACCATTGGTATCGCAATGTCTGATCAAAAGATGCAGCGTTTTGTTGAACAGCTGGTGGATGAAATTAAATTAGGTTTAGGCAATATCGTTCCAAATCAAGCCAAAGAACTGGATCGTATGGCAGAGAGTTTCTTGAACTCATGTCGATCAGCTTATAAAGATCCTTGTGAGCGTGTGGCTAGAGATCCTTTACGAAAACTAAGTTTTAATGAGCGCGTTTTGGGTAGTATTGAACAACATATACACCAACAAATTCCTTATCAAAATTTATTGAAAGGGGCGATTTATGGCTATGTATATGCTTTAAAAATTCTAGATCTAGATGAAATGGTGATCGTACAACATTTACAAAAAAATATTGCACAGTTGGATGTTACTGAAAGTCAGCGTAAGGTGTTGCTTGATGCACTTTATAACGGAATACAGTCGCAACTGAAAGATGCAGGTATCCAGCTTGATGTTCAAAATCTCTTAGCAACCCCGCTAGAAGCGGTTTAAATGAAAGCGTCAAAAACGCTTTAAAAAATGAACCGATGTATGTTTGAATAGCACAACTTTAAAAACGATCTAGCAAGTTGTGTTATTACAAGCATCCACAAAACTGATGGCGACTAGCGAACATGGCTATCCTGAATGGCATCATGGGCGAGTCCAATACGGTTTGTGGTATATCGAAATTGATCAACCTGAACTAATTGAATACCTAGAATACTTAAAACAAGCATTCTCAGATCTACTGATTCCCTTGAATCAGCGTCAATATCACATCACATTGTTTGTTGCAGGTTTTTTAACTGCACATACCCCTAAATTTGATGATGATTTTGAAATACGCAAACTTAATCAACAAATCAAAAACCTAGAAGCGCTACAATTTGATTGTTTGGAACTTGAAGTGACTGCTATTGATAGCTTTAGCAGTGCTTTATTTTTACAAATTCATGATAAACAAAATATTTTATCTAAAATCCGTCAGCAATTGTCTTTAAGCTCAACGGAAATTGCGGCGCCAGAATATTGTCCCCATATTACTTTAGGCCTTTACCGCAAAGCATGGAAGAGTGAACTGATACTTGAACGTATTCAAAAATTGCAACCCCAAAAGTTTAAAATTCAGGTACGACATTTAACTTTCGGTTATTATAAAGCACAGATTTTACAAGGATTACTTTATCCTTACCATCGGCTGAGTTTAGGTTAAATATGTTGCAACTGATTTTAGGTGGGGCACGTTCAGGAAAGAGTCGCTTAGCTGAACAAACAGCGAAAGCAACTGGTCTAGCTGTTGTCTATGTAGCAACAGCGCAAGCCTTAGATGAAGAAATGCAGCATCGGATTCAACATCATCAACTACAACGACCTCATGACTGGGCGCTTTGTGAAGAGCCCATTTTTCTTGCGGATAGACTTTTACACGTAGATCAAGAGAATCAGGTCATTTTAGTTGATTGTCTAACCTTATGGCTGACCAATTTACTGTTAACTGAAGATGTGCAACTCCAGCAACAACAAGTCGAAAAATTATTCAGTGTACTGCCCAAACTGAAATCAAAAATTATATTAGTGAGTAATGAAACTGGTCTTGGTGTTGTGCCGATGGGCGAAATTAGTCGTCGTTTTGTCGATGAAGCAGGGCGTTTACATCAAGTTTTAGGGCAGTTAGCACATAAAGTTGTGTTCTGTGTGGCGGGCTTTCCAATGATTTTAAAAGATGAGAAATAGCATGACAGAATCTGTTCAATGGTGGTTGGAGCCTGTTAAACAGCCCGATATGAATGCAAAATTGCAAGCTGAACAACGTCAATTGCAGTTAACCAAGCCCACTGGTGCGCTCGGCGATCTTGAACATATTGCGATTACCTTAGCTGGATTGCAAGCGACCGTACACCCACATATTGAAAAGCCTTGGATTAGCGTTTTTGCAGGTGATCATGGTGTGGTTGAAGAAAATATTTCCGCCTATCCTCAAGCCGTTACGCGTCAAATGCTACAGAACTTTGCATCAGGTGGTGCTGCCATTAGTGTGATTGCCAAGTATCATCACGCTCATTTACAGGTGATTGATTGTGGCACAGTGGGTGAGGCCTATGATTATGTAGATGTTGAGCGTCATTGTATTCGTGCTGGCACAGCAAATTTTGCTAAACAAGCTGCGATGACGGAACACGAGTGCGCCACTGCTTTACGGCTAGGTAAAGAGAGTGTCGAGCGTGCACAATCAAAAGCCGCAGATGTTTTTATTGCTGGGGAAATGGGTATAGGCAATACCTGTTCAGCCTCAGCGCTTGCTTGTCTTTTATTGAATGAAAGTGCTGAACAATTGACTGGTGTAGGCACAGGTATCACCAATCAACAATTGCTACATAAGATCGACGTCATTGATCAAGCTGTAAAATTACACAAGTCTTATGTCGCTGATGATGCAATAAAAATCTTAGCGGCAGTGGGTGGACTTGAAATTGCTGCGATGACAGGTGCTTATGTCCGTTGTGCACAGCTTGGTTTACCGATTATCGTGGATGGATTTATTAGTTCAGTGGCTGCTTTATGTGCGGTTGGTATTCAACCGAAAGTAAGAGAATGGATGCTATTCGGACATCAGTCTGCTGAATATGGTCATCAACGTGTATTAAAACAATTGAATGCTCAACCGATTCTAAACATGAATTTACGTTTAGGTGAAGGAAGTGGTGCGGGTGCAGCATTGTCAATGATTCAACTCGCTTGTGTGCTACATAATCAGATGGCAACCTTTGCAGAAGCGGCAGTTTCAGGGGATAAAGTTGCGGATTGATCTTCTGCGTCATGGTGAAACGACATTAAGCCATACGTTGCGTGGACACCTTGATGATGAGTTAACTGAACAAGGTTGGTTGCAGATGCAAACAACCATTCAACAACATCTAGATCAGCACAAGTATTGGGATGTTATTTTTAGTTCACCTTTGCAACGATGTAGTCTATTCGCTGAAAACTTGGCGAAACAATTAGACTTAGCTTTCATTATTAACCCGCACATCAAAGAAATGTATTTTGGCGATTGGGAAGGTATTCCAACACAAACGATTTATGAGACATCGCCTGAATTATTGGCAAATTTTTGGCAATTTCCAACCCAATTCCAAGCACCGAATGGTGAGCCTTTAGCGCGATTCCAACAGCGACTTTTGGTTGGTTTCAAACAAATTCATCAGCAAATGCAGGACAATAATTGGAAAACTGCTTTGATTGTTACGCACGGCGGAGTAATAAAGTTACTAACCTGTTTAGCAAGACAATATGATTTAAATGAATTGTTAAAAATGCCTGCTGAGCTGGGAAAACTGTATCAATTAGAGTTGCTTGAAGGTGAAAGTGAGATTGGTTTTATGGAAAATTCACTTATTCCTTAGCTTCGAAATACGATTGTATTTAAATTTTTTTACTGAACGGTGTAATAGAACTGTCATTGCTCTTGTCTATGATACATGGCACTTCTTTATCTATAAGCAAAAAATTCATGAATATATTATTTAAAAGCAGTATGTTATGCGCAAGTATGTTGTTGGTCGCATGCAACAATGATGATCATCAACAATCACAAACAACGCCTGAAAATAATACGCCATCAAAATATTATCAAACTAAAACACCTTATCAGCCCTTACAAGATCTTAAAAAATATGAGCCAATTCCACAAGGTTTCCAAGCGGTTTTTACTGAATTGGTTGCACGTCATGGCTCAAGAGGTCTATCTAGCATCAAATACGATTTAGCACTTTATAACTTATGGAAACAAGCAAAAGCTGAAAATGCACTAACACCTCTTGGTGAAAAACTCGGTGCGGATCTAGAAAACACCATGAAAGCCAATATTCTTTTGGGATATGGGGTAGAAGGAATCCGTCAGTTTGGATATGGAAACGAGAGTTTGACTGGTATCCAAGAACATCGCGGTATGGCTGACCGTTTATTGCAACGATTGCCTGAGTTATTTAAAACAACCGCAAACAAACAAACGTCTATTTTAGTACAGAGCTCAGGTGTTGACCGTGCAGTGGATAGCGCTAAGTTTTTTACTGATGAACTTATTCGGCAGCAACCACTGCTCAAAAACAAAATTATTCCGAGTTCTTATACCAGCCTCTCTAGTGAAAGTGTACCTTCCATCGAAGATGGAGGTGTAGATCGGTTTAAGCTCTACTTTCATAAGTTAACAGCTGATCAGGATATGACTCAATCTTCGTCCGAACAACAAAAAACGATATATGATGCCAGTCATGCTTATCAAAAGTTTGCGGAAGAAAATGCTGATTTGGCACAAAAATTCAATGAATTAGCAAGTAATATGCGTGCTGAACAAGTTGCAATGCAGGTACTTACACCGATTTTCAAGCCCGAATTTATTCAAAAGTTAGGTAGTAGCGAAGCTTATACATTTAGCAATAGTGGTTCGTACAGCGTAATTGCGCCGAATGGAGAAACCATTACTGAAAAAGGAAAAGGCAAAAACACCATTACCAGTGCAGTTGATGCTGCTGCATATCTTTATGAGCTTTATTCAATTTCTGGAGGCATGAAAACTGAATTAGAAGGTGTTGATTTTGATAAATATATGCCTTTAGAAGCAGCAAAATTCTATGCTGAATTTAATGATGCGAATGATTTTTATGAGAAAGGGCCAAGTTTTACTGAGTCAAATCAGGTGACCAGTGCGATTGCACAAGGTTTAAAGCAGGACTTGTTCAAACAGGTGGATACAGTTGTAGATCAACAACAAACGCATCGAGCTGTTCTACGCTTTGCACATGCAGAAATTATTATTCCACTTGCAACCACTTTAGAGCTGCACAATATGATGCAACCTTTACCTTTGCGCCAAACCTATAACTATACAAATAGTGCATGGAGAGGTGAGTTGGTATCACCTATGGCAGCAAATTTACAGTGGGATATTTATCAAAATGCTCAAGGAACTACCTTAATCAAAATGCTCTACAATGAAAAAGAAACCTTGTTCAAACCTTCATGTAACTATGCTCGATATCGTGCAAACAGTTTTTATTATGATTATTTAAAACTTAAGCAATGCTATCAAATTCAATAATCTAATTTATTGTTTTCTTATAATGGGAATAGGCTTGCTATTCCCATTTTTATTTCCTCATAATTGATGAATTATAGATATTATTTGGCTGAGATTTTTAGCATGACACCATTTTGGATTGCGCTGCAATTTTTAACTGTTTTGCCTATTGAGTTGAAAAGAATACCTAGTGCAAAACAAAATGCTCAATCCTTGCTGTTTTATCCACTGATTGGTGCATTGATTGGAGTCATCTTATTTGTTTTTTCTATACTGTTGTTCAAACTGCCCACACTTTTAGTTGCCTGCATCATTTTAGTATTGTGGATTTGGCTGACTGGCGGATTACATCTCGATGGATTAGCAGATACGGCTGATGCATGGGTCGGTGGTTTTGGTGATCCTGAGCGTACACTTAAAATTATGAAAGATCCAGCATGCGGGCCTATCGGTGTTTTAAGTTTAGTGATGCTTTGTTTACTTAAGTTTGCTGCAATTTATGTACTACTGGAACAACAGTTACATACTTTTCTGATCCTAGTTCCTGCGATTGGTCGAAGTGTTCCTTTATTTCTTTTCTTAACAACTCGATATGTACGTAATATCGGACTTGGGCGTTCAATCACCGATGGTATTCCAAAAATTGCAACATGGATGGTTTTTGTAATTACATTATCATTGCTTTGTGTGTTTAAATGGCAGGGAATCATAAGTCTACTTACTTTATTGCTTTTGCTTTTTTATCTACGTGCGAAGTTTATACATCGAATTGGTGGAATTACTGGTGATACTGTTGGAGCTGCAATTGAGTTGGTTGAGGCGGCTTTACTCGTCAGTTTTGTGATAGCGTTGTTTTATATTTAAAAAGTACAGCTTTTTAATAAAGCTGTACTTGATTCCATTTATTTCCCAAAATGATAACGTAAACCTACTAGATAAGTTCGTGGTGCAGCAGGTGTATAGCTTGCTTGATTGTTACTAAATGAGGTGCTTTCAGCATAATGCGCATCTGCAGCATTGATGATATGACCATAGATTTCATATGCATTACGGCGGTAGGTTGCGCGTAGATTTAATACCGTATGCCCATCGTATTTTTCGGTATTGGCATCATTGATCCAGTATGAGCCGACATAAACTCCTTCTGCCGATAACAACAACTCAGGAATGGGCTTAATCTGATATTCAACAGTACCAAAGGCTTTTGGAGAGTTCGGCATACGATTCCCATTATAATTTAAGCTTTCTGATGGCTGAAATTGTTTAAATTCATGTTTCGCCCAACTTCCAGATAGTTTCAGACGCTGATCGTATTGATCAGAAATATTCCAAGTACCACCAATTTCAATGCCTTGATGTCGTGTTTTACCTGCATTACGCGGTTCGCGGGTATTGTCAGGTTTAGTATAATTAATGACTTCATCCTCTCCATCTAAGCGATAAAGCGTAATTTCACCATCTAAACGTTCATCGAATAGTTTAAAGCGTATGCCAAGATCAATATTATTAAAGGTTGCCTCTGATAAATTTGGTGTTACTAAGTTTGCACCGTATAAACTGCTTACTTCTGGTGGTACAAAACCTTGTGACCAGTTGCTATAGATATCCAATAGCGGATGTGCATTCCAAATAAAGCCAAGTTGTGGGCTGGCTTTATGGAAGCGACGTGTTTCGTTCGGTGCACCCGTAACATTTGATGGAGTTAAATTATTCTGATAGTCATATTTAATCCAGTCGTAGCGAGCGCCAGCGACTAGATTTAAGTTATCGAATCTTTGCCAATTGACTTGGGTGTAAATGGCTTGGTTATCGACATCAACATTGAAGTCACGTAATAATTTTCGTGGTTTAAAACCTGTATAAATACGTGTTTCCGGATCACGAAATACTTCAATATCATTAGTTTTGGCTTTGTTTGGCGTATGTTCTGCCATCGTACCGACAATCCACTTCACCTGATCAAAGCTTGTGGCGTGTTGCAAATTTAGACCATAAGATTTGAACTGATTATAAGTGGTTTGGCCCGTATAAGTCCCTGTAGGCACACCATTTCGCATATCAGTCCGAATGCTATAACTTGGGTTTTGTTCAGTGGTGTTGTCTCTATAATATATGGTTGCTTGAGTTTGATTGATCTCATTCCAAGCATGGCTAATCTGTGAAGATAAACGGGTGGAATCGACTTCACGATAGGTAAATGTCTGGTAACTATAACCCGGACGCTCACTAAAATCTTTGCTGTTCAGGCTTCCTGTCATGTCGGCTTTTAGATGGTTATAGCTGGCAATATTTTTGATTTGTGTGGCATCAGAAATGTGCCAATCATGCCGAAGGGTGAGACTTTGTTTATTACTTTCGGCGTGATCTTGCCAGCTGTCGCCACGATCACTTGCATAGCCAGATAAACGTAGACCATGTTCACCAGATTCAGTATCAAATGTATTTGAAGCACCAAGATCTATACGGCGATATCCTTCACTGCTTGCACGGACACCAATTTCGGCAGTTGGTGTTGCGCTTGGTGCTTTGGTTAGAAAGTTAATCGTGCCACCAATGGCATTACTTCCATATAAGCTACTGGCTGGACCACGTAGGATTTCAATACGATCAATTCCGGCAAGATTAAGTTCATAAAGTGCATTGTGATTAAACACACCAACAGGACGAACCGAAATACCATCTTCTAAATATTGATAGACTGCCGCGGTAGTCATCGGCTGTCGAATTGACATCATATGTTGCTCATTGCCTAAATCATTCATCAATACACCTGGTGTTTGATTGATGACTTGCCCAATAAAAGTCGCATTATTATCTTCTAAGGCTTGCTTGTTCACTTGGCTAATCGCAGTAGGGGTATTGCTGAGTGATTCGCCTTCACGACTTGCTGTAACCACAATAGTCGCTAAGGTTTTGGTGTCTTGTGCAGGATTTTCTTCAGCAATCGCCAATGAACTGTAAGTAACAGACAGGCACGCAGCCGTTAAGACTGACAAACGAAAATAAGTCGTCATTTTAAAAACTCTATAAAAGCATTAAACGAGCTGTATCTCAGTGATGAACTGGATACGTATGTAAAAGTTTGCGATTTATAGAGCGACTGGCGGAGCCTGTTTAAGGGGGAAAATATAGAAAATACGTGGAATATACAGATCCTGTGTCCACGCATGGCACAAACAGCGTACACGACTAAACCAAGCCAATAAGAAAATGATAATCAAGCCAAGCAATGGAATAATTACGGCTGCATCTAAACCATAGGTACACAGTGGGCAATGCTTCATGATTTGGCTAGCAAGTGCATAGACTTGTTGTGCATATTCACTGAGTTGTGAGCCATGTTGGGCATGATCAAGGTGATGATTATGCTGCTGCATCGTATGGTGATGATGTTCACTATGATTGTGACTGTGTACTTGTGTCGATAACAGTGTGACTTTTTGAATTTCTGTGACTTGGCAATGTGATGGCATTGCATAAAGTGCAGGTACGACGCCTGTATGTACCATGGTTGGTAACAAGATATGCCAGAGTAAACAAAGCAAAGTTATCGCACCCAATAAGGTACGCCACTTGTGCATATGTTGACGGAGACTGGGCTTCATATCAATGATACGTCGCGGGGGAAATGTGGCAGCAGTATAATTAAAAAAATGTTACAGTTCAAAAATATTTAATAGACCAAATAAAAACAGGCTCATGAGAGCCTGTTTTTGATCTATTCAAAGATTAACGATTTGGTAAAACGTCTTTTAACGCTTCATGCATTTCTAATAATGCTTTTTCAGTGGTTTCCCAATCAATACAGCCATCTGTTACAGATTGACCATATACGAGGTCACACAGATTTTCAGGGATGTCTTGACGTCCACCTTTTAAGTGACTCTCAACCATGATACCCACGATTGATTTGTTGCCATCAAGAATCTGCTCTGTGATGTTTTTCAAAACCAATGGTTGTAAATACGGGTCTTTGTTTGAGTTAGCATGACTAGTGTCAATCATGATTTTGGTGCTGACTTTAGCCTTGGCTAAAGCTGCTTCAGCTTCAGCAACTGAAGTTGCATCATAGTTCGGCTTGCCATTACCGCCACGTAAAACTACATGCGCGTATGGGTTGCCTTTGGTATTGATGATTGCAACTTGACCACTTTCATTTAAGCCTAAGAAGCTGTGACCATGTTTTACTGATTGCATCGCATTGGTTGCAACCGTTAAACCACCATCAGTACCATTTTTGAAACCTACAGGTGAAGATAAGCCCGAAGACATTTCACGATGTGTTTGGCTTTCAGTAGTACGTGCACCAATTGCAGACCAAGAAATTAAGTCTTGATAGTATTGAGGAGAGTTTGGGTCAAGTGCTTCAGTCGCACATGGTAAGCCTTTTTCATTTAATTCAAGCAAAAGACCACGACCGATATGCAAACCTTTTTCAATATTGAAAGAGTCATTCATATCAGGATCGTTAATTAAACCTTTCCAGCCCACAGTCGTACGTGGTTTTTCAAAATAAACACGCATGACGATGTATAAAGTATCTTTTACTTTTTCACTGAGTACTTTTAGGCGATCTGCATATTCATGTGCGGCTTTGGTATCGTGAATTGAACAAGGCCCGATCACGACAAACAAGCGCTTATCATTACCATCTAAAATATTACGAACCGTGTTACGCCCATTGAGTACAGTTCGGTAGGCAACTTCTGATAAAGGGAGGTCACTTTTAAGTTCTGCTGGAGTAATCAAAGTCTGAATGCTTTTAATGTTAACGTCGTCGATATCTGGCTGAGAAACTGGATTTGACTGTAGAGTATTCATTGCTGTCACAAATTCAATCGAAAGAAGAGGTTAATTTGTCTACGAATATAGCACGAAAAGCCGATTGATTAACTAGCGATTCGCATCATTTATGTATAAACAATCGGCTATTTAGCACTTAAACTATTGTTGTAGAATGAGTTGTTTGCTGAATCAGAACCACTTGGGTTGTTTCAACAGGTTTCGGTTTCTCTTTTACAGGGTTAATAATGAAATTTATACCCAATGCAAATAGCGTGATTCCTAAGATTTTACGGATAAATCTTTCAGGTAAATGCGAACTGATCAATGTCCCAACAATAATTGCAGGAATAGAACCGACCAATAGCCACATCAATAAGCTAAAGTCGACATTACCAGAAGACATATGACTTAAACCCGCGACAGCAGTCAGCAATACGGCATGCACCACATCAGAACCAATGATACGAATCATCGGTAAGTTAGGGAACATGATCACTAACGCCATGATGCCGAAAGCACCAGCACCGACTGAGGATAATGTCACCAACACGCCTAAAATAATGCCCATAAATAAAATATATCGGCGTTTATGTTGTAGGGCATGTTGTTCACTTTCCATATTTGCTTGTTCCCGATTTCTAAAGCGATCGAAGAACTTCTCAATTTGAGCACGGAAAACGATTGAGATACCCGTCAAAGTCAACATCACCCCTAAAACCATAGTCAGAATAGGTTTGTAATGTGTTGATTGACTGAGGTAGTGTTCTAGCACCCAAGAGGTAGCAAAGGAAGCCGGTATACTGCCTAAAGAGAGCCAAAGGACTATAGGCCAAACAATATTGAGTTTTTTAGCATGAACCAGTGAACCGCAGAATTTTGAAATTGAGGCGTAGAGTAAATCTGTACCTATGGCAATATGCGGTTCGATCTTAAACAAACTGATCAAAATTGGTGTCATCAATGAACCACCGCCGACGCCAGTGATCCCTACACAGAAACCAACCAGTACACCCGCTAAAATAAATTCCATTGGACCGAACATCGACAATATGCCTAAATTATGCAAAAAACAGCATATCTTATTTCTTTTTTATCTAACTCGTTGTGATGAATAATGATTTACTTATGCAAAAAAAAGATAAAGACGTGTGCTTATTCAGGTTTTTGTCACCAGCAATGGTCATAATTGAGTTGCATTTGTTCAGATATCTAAGTTATGTTGATATTGAAACAAGGATAGTATGGTTAGCGACTTAGAGGATATGATTATGTTTAGCTTAAAAAAATTATTGTTGACCGCAGTTTTATTTACCGCTGTTACTCCAGCTTTTGCCGCATCCGATTGTTGTAAAGAGATGGCTAACAAAAAAGAATGTTGTAAAAAGATGAAGTGTTGTGAAGAAAAAGATAAAAAGGGTTCCTCTGAACACGAAGAACATCACAAACATTAATTTTTAATAGTAGATATCCACTACTTATGAGGGATATCTACTCTCTCTAGAGCCTATTTTTTAGTGGGGTTAAGCTCGTTGACCCATAAGATTAAGAATAAAGTCACAGGTGTTGCAAAGATCCACCATCCTATAAAACCGATTGAAGACCCGTAGATTAAGCAGAGCAATGCACCCGCCAAGAAAAAACACAGAAATGCAATAATTCTCAGCGCTAATCGAAAGCGCAGTATCAATTTTTGATACTGTGGTTTGATTTTACGAATCGCTTTATCGCTGCATTGATATAATAGCAACATACCTAAACCGATTAGAATGAGCGCAAATAACATCATTTTTTTGTCTCTTGTCGATCAAGTTTTGCTTTTAATTTATTTCGTGCCTTGACTTGGATAGGCTGAATATTACGATAAATAAAAATAGCTAAGAGCGCGCAAACAACAAAGAATAAATCGACGCGTAAGAATAGCCAATAACTTTGGCTATCCGATAGAAGTTGATGATTCGTGAGATAAACTAAGTTATATAAAGGCAAAGCAATTGCGAGCAATCCAAAAATGAAAATTTGGGATTTCCATAAATATTGTTGTTTCGTGATGAGGGCAATTACAAAGCTCAATCCCCAAACAGAGAAGAATGTATAAATCTCATAATTCGGTGTGGTTTCTGTTAGATGTACCAGTCGATTGGCAAAAAGGTAGCTTAGCATCGCAATCGGTAAGCCAACAAATGCAGAAACATTCAAGCGATCAACCAAGTAGTAGCCAAAATGGAACTGATTTGATTTATTTTGAATCTGACGTTTTAAGCTCCACAACAACAAACCAGAAGCAATCATTAAACAACCAAGAAGCCCTGACAAGAAAAAAGCGAATCGCAGCGCAGGCTGTGCAAAAGTTGCCATATGCAGGCTATAAATACCAAAGTTCAGAGTCGCAACCGAACTATTATTGCGAGTGTTTGCTAAAATTCTCCCTGTGCCATCAAAGCTAATTTGAGCTTGATCTAAGGTGATGGATCGATCTTCCAATTGTTTAAAAGTAATGATTGCTTGATCAGTATTCAGATTTTTTGCTTCGATCGTCGCAAGTGCTTGATCTCCCCATTGTTGTCGTACTTGGGTGAGGAGGGTTGCAATTGAAACTGTTTCCCTAGGTTTAGGTGCTGCATTATTGTTATTGCTTTGGCTTACTGTTCTGATTTCAGTAAAATATTGATATGGATTTTCTGGATATAGTTTCTTCATTCCTAAGGGTAGATAGAGATAAAAGAATATCGCTAAACCTGTAAAAGTAATGGTGAGAAAAAAAGGTAATGCCACAACAGAAGACACATTATGAAAATCCAGCCAAGAGCGTTGTGATTTAAAGGTTCTAAAGGTAAAAAAATCAGTAATAATTTTTTTGTGGGTAATAATGCCTGAAACCAAAGCAATCAGCATGATAAATGCGGCCAAACACGCGATTAGCCGTCCGATGAGGATCGGCATCCCATAAAGTTGGTAATGGAAACGATAGAAAAATTCGCCACCTTGTGTTGCTGATAATTTTAATTCTTGCCCAGTGTTAATATCCAAGTTACGACTTTCATAGCCGCCGTCTGCTTTTTCCCAATAAATTTTATTTACAGGCTGCTCAGGATTGGCAATGCCGATATACCATGACTTAGCATCTGCCGCATTTTTTTCTAAATAATCAGTCGCAGTACCTATCGCTACATCTTGATTCACTTGATATTGTGCAAGTTGCGGCTGCATCCACAAATTTAAGTGATGACGATAATACGAACTCGTCCCCATCAAAAAAATGGCAAACAAAAGCCATCCAAAAACCAAGCCAGTCCAAGCATGTAACCATGCCATTGATTGGCGGACGCCTTTATTTTGCATTTTAATTTAAACCCACAGATAAGCCAAACAAGAGTCCCACCAGAACCAAACTGAGCAATGTCAATTTCAACAATGAGTTGAAACAAAATCCAAAAATAACAAATGCTAAATAAAACAAAATCGAGATAAATGCCGCGAGAAAAATCGCTTCTGCTTTATCTAAAAAATAGCTGAAGAGTGTCGTTAGGCTTAAACTCAAATACATCATTGCTAAGTAGCCAAGCACGAATATAAATGTAAAGCGATAGAACACACTCAGTCGATAGACAAAAGTAGGAGAAGTGGATTTAGCCATAAATGTTCTTGAAGTAACAAAAGGAGAGCAAATCACACATGCAAATGATTCTTGTTTATATTAATGGCTAAGTTTAATTCAAGCAATTGTTGATTTATCGCAAATACAGATAGCAAAGTTCGAGCTCAATGATTTCTTAGATTAAAATGATTTTCACCAATCATGAACAAATTACATTATTCACAGCGATTCGATGTAAAATCATTCTGTTAGAATCTTTTAAACTTTTGAATGGGGCGTTGGTCTTGTTAAAGCAAAAACTAAAAATTGGCATCGTGGTGGGGGAAGTTTCTGGGGATACGCTGGGTGTAAAACTCATGCGAAGTTTCCGTGAACAAGGAATTGATGCCGAATTTGAGGGGATTGGTGGTCCACAGATGATTGCAGAAGGTTTCCATAGTTTTTATCCGATGGAAATTTTGTCGGTTATGGGGATTGTTGAAGTTTTAAAAGACCTAAAAAAATTATTTGCTGTACGCGATGGCTTAGTTGAGCGTTGGGCGGAACAGCCAGTGGATATTTTTATTGGGATAGATGCGCCAGATTTTAATTTACGCTTATCTAAAAGCATAAAAGAAAAGAGTTTGCCGATTAAAACCGTTCAATATGTCAGCCCATCGGTGTGGGCATGGCGTCAAGGACGAGTGCATGGGATCAAGCGAAGTATTGATTTGGTGCTGTGTTTATTTCCATTTGAGAAAACGTTCTATGAAAATTACGATGTTGCAGCTGCCTTCGTTGGTCATCCATTGGCAAAGCAATTACCATTAAAAAATCCAATTATAGAAGCAAAGCATCACTTTGGTTTATCTGCAAATAAAATGCATATTGCATTATTGCCAGGTAGCCGTCGCGGTGAAATAGAACGCTTGTTGCCTTTATTGACAGGTGCAGCAGAAATTTTGCATCGCAAATATCCTGAGCTTGAATTTTTGATCCCGGCGATAAACGATGCAAGAAAGCAGCAGATCGAGCATGGTATCCAAAATTTGGATATCAGCCTCAAAGCCAAGATTCATGTTTTAGAAAATAGCGACAATGAATCAAAAATAGGTCGTATGGTCATGAATGCCAGTGATATTGTGGCACTTGCATCGGGTACAGCCACACTTGAAGCCATGTTATTACATCGTCCAATGGTGACGTTTTATAAACTGCATTGGCTCACCTATATGATCGCCAAATTTCTAGTCAAAATTCCTTATTACGCATTACCTAATATCATTGCAGGTAAGAAGGTCATCGAAGAACTGATCCAGTCCGATGCAACCCCGAAAAAACTTGCAACAGAAATCGAAAGATTGATGGACCATGAAACTGCACATATTCAAATGATGCAGCACGTGAGTATGCATAAGCAGTTGATCTCTGGTAATACTGAAGATCCAGTGCAAGCAATTTTGAAGTGTTTAAAAGCCGAGTAAACAAAAATAAAAAAGGTGGCATCGATGCCACCTTTTAGTTATGCACGTAAAATCAATTCATAACCCGTATATTTTCGAATATTGATCACACCAATATCGAGTAATAAATACTGACCTTTAATGCCTTGTAAAACGCCACGAATTTTAGGGGTTTTATCGAGGTTCAATGATTTTATCTTTTCAGGATAATGATCAACAGGGTAAATAAACTCACGTTGAGCTTCGTTTTCTAAAAATTCTAAGCCTTCATCAAACTCAAGATTTTGGTTAAACTCTTCGCGAATACTTTGAATTTTTGGTGCAAACTCTTCAATGATTTGATCTCTTTGCTCAACCAAATTTAAAGGCTCGGCTTCACCTTTAAGCAATTTTCGCCAATCCGTTTTATCCGCAACTTGACTTGCTATCAAGGTTTCTAAATGACCAGATAAACGACGAGAGCCAACTTTTAGAATAGGGAGGGCTTGGGTTGCACCTTGATCAAGCCAGCGTGTTGGCATATTGACGATACGTGTAATACCAATTTTAAGCGCGCTTGAATTTGCCAAATAAACAATATGTGGTTGGAAACACACATTGTGCGCAAAATCATTTTCACGACAAGTTCCAAGATGATAGTGGCAAGTTTCAGGTTTCATAATACACAAATCACATTCTGCCTTGGTCTTGAAACATTTAAAACAATGACCTTGGGAATAGGATTTAGGTGTTTTAGCACCACATGATGTACAGAAAATATTGCCTGTCCATTCGATCTCTAGTTCTTGACCCAATACAAATGGCAGATCAGTTTCTGAACGATCCAATATAAATTTATATTCAACATTTGCCTTGTGTATTGGTTGATCAGTTACACTATGCGTTTTGAGCGCTGCATGCATTTTATGACAAATGCCTTGTAGTTCCATCAATAAACTCTCATCTTTCTCATTCAAGGGTTGCAGCATGGCTGAACAAAATGTCATCACTTCTATGCTAGACGATTTATCTAAAGAACAGCCCATACATACTGCACTTTGTATAGGTCAGCAGATTGACCAAAATGCTTCCATTCAATGGCATTATTTTAACGTAATTGACTTTTTAAGTCTGCCATTTACACAGCGTTATGATTTAGGTTTTGTATTATTTGATACAGCAGAGATGCAAAACGTCAATGAAGCGCAAAAAGCACAGTTACTGGTGAAATTACGTGATTTGATGGCAAAACGTATTATTGTCGTGAGCAAGCTGGATGATGAAAAATTGCTCCGTTCGCTTGGTTTTACTCAGTTGATCGATAAGACTAGCCATGACAGTGATTTCGCATTGTGGCAATTCAATATTTTGACCTACAAGCATGTGCCAGATTGGTTTAATTCAAAGTTTTGGGCTAACCCTGAGAACTGGAATAAATTCCGTTGGTAAATCTAATTTTTTTCCTTTTTGTGGAACGCGAGTGCTTCTTCAGCCAGAGAAATATAGAAGTGGGTTAACCGCAAGCCCTTGCAAAATTTAACAATTCAATTTTGTTCTGTTCTTTCAAAGCAGCGTATGCTTTTTGGATAAATAATTCCAAAGGAATACATAGATCATGACAGATTTAAGCAATATTGTTGAAATGTTAGCAAAGCAAGCTTTAGGTAGTCAGCAACAATCGGGGCAAGGCGGTGGGCTTGGAGGAATTCTTGGTTCTGTATTGGGACAGATGGGTGGTCAACAAAGCACTCAGAGCCAACAAGGTGGTCTAGGCGGTGTTTTAGGTTCGGTACTTGGTCAATTAGGGAATAACTCTCAAGCTAAAAGTGGTTCAGGTGGCAATACAACACAAACTTTGTTGATAGCTGTTTTACCATTAATTTTAGCTTGGATTCAAAAACAAGGCGGCTTACAAGGTGCACTGGATAAACTTAAAAATGCGGGTTTAGCCAATCAAGTACAGAGTTGGGTTGATCCTAATCAGCCAAATAATACCGATATACCGACTCAAAATATGCAGAGTTTGTTTGATGACCAAGATGTTGAGCAAGTTGCACAGCAAACACAGGCCCCAAAACAAGCGATTTATGGCGCGATCGCATCAGTTTTACCACAAGTGATTGATTCTTTAACCCCTCAAGGTTCAAGTACAAGTCCACAAGAAGCGAATAATGATATTCAAAATGTTTTGAATATTGTGAGTGGTTTTTTGAAAAAATAGTTGTTTATTCTCTGTGAATCTAAAGCTCATTTGGAGATGAGCTTTAGATTTTCTATAATGCCTAATTGTTTTTGATCTATAGTAGTATTTAAACAAATTCAAATGGTTTAGGAATGTTATGAGTGTGGCAGGGTCCGGAGTTGGCTTCATTTTAATATTTTTTATCTATTTCGTTGTTACTTTACCATTATTGATTCTTGTCAGTTTTTTTATTAAAGCGCTTCGACAAAAGTTATTTATCTTTTCATCTATCTTGTCGATCTTATTTATACCATCCTTATACAGAAATGTTCATTTTGCAGTAGAAAATAATATTTGGGGAAATGCTCAATTACATGGATTAATTTGGCTGTTTTTCTCCACGATATTGCTGGTCATACTGTTAATTTATTATGTTTTAAGAAAAGATCATTTTTTTAAATTTTTATGGTATTCGTTTATTTCAATTGTTTTCATGAATTTAGTAGCAACGATTTTTCTATTCTCTAAATGAAAAAAGGGCATAGAGCCCTTTTTTACTGATTAGGAAATAAGTTTCAAATTAGAAGTTATATTCCATACCTAAGCCAATAGTTGTTTTCTTATCATCTTTTACTAACCAATCACGTTTTTGTTGACCAACTACACCATAGAAACGTGCTTGTTTGTTGATTTGATAATCTGCACCAAGACCATAAAGATCTTGTTTACGATCATCACGACCATTTGATTCTGTTGTTGCAGAGATGTACTGTGCTTTTAACTTGATTGGTGTAGAAGGGATCTTGTACGCTGCAGTTACGCCATACGCATCTTCTTGTAAACCTTTATATGACGTTACATCAGAACCGCTTGTAGTTGTAACAGTGTCATCTGTCGGTTGAGCTGTTTGCCATAAAGCACCCAATACAAACCCATCAAAGCCTATTTTCGTGAAATCATAAGAACCAGTTACACGGATAGCATCAGTATAAATACCAGATAAGCTATAAGCACTATATTTAGATGCGATACCGTAGTTACCTGCTACCGCAGCAGCAAAGCCATAGTCTTTATTGTCATAAGTGATCGAGGTAGAAACGCCGTCACCAAAACCATCACGACTACCTTTGTAACCTTTAGCCGCATTTTCAGTGGCAGAAGACTCTTCACCTTGTTGGAACATGATGTTAAATGCTAAACCACCCAACAATTTTTTATCAGTTTCAAAACCGATCACATTTTTTAAACGATCTTCACCAGCCAAAATAGCGGTCATATCTAGTTCGTTGTGATCATTATAGATATCTTGGTTGCTACCTGCTGCTGTTTTGAAGTATGAGTCATATTGACCGACTTTTAATGTACCCACGCCATCTGATTTAAGACCAATAAAGCGGTTGCGGTTTGTAAAAGACTGGTCACCATCACCATCTGCATTGATTTGCCATTCAATTAAATAAACTGCAGAAAGATTGTCTGTTAATTTTTCTTCACCCTTGATACCAATACGAGAAGCGTTTGAATTTACTTTTGTTACGCTTTCGTCTTTAAAGCCATTCTTATCAATTTGATCGAGCGTCACATTGAGCTTACCATACAATGTTGGTGCTGCTTGCGCTGCATTCATGGCTAATGTTGCTACAGTAGCAGCAAGAAGCAATTTTTTCATTGAGATTTCTCCAAAACACTTTTTTGTAAATGGCTGTTGCCTTAGTTACTGTTATAAGTTTGCTCATGTACAAAAAGTTACATAGCTCACTAACTTGTATGCAGTATCGGCAAACTTTGTGACAGAGAAGTGAAAGAAAAGTGACAGTTTTATGACGATTGATATTACGTAATAATTATGTTTCTTATTGATTTTTATATAATTACAAAAACAAAAAAACGGAGTGATCACCCCGTTTTGTACAGTGTTAAAAGATTAAAGTGCTGCTTTGATCTTTTCAGCAAGTGCCTGAATCTTTTCTTGATCACCCATTTGCACAGCATGACGACCTAGCTCATGGAGTGAACCTGGAACGAGATGAAAATGTATATGCGGAACAGTTTGACCCGCAGCAGCGCCATTGAGTTGCATCAAGACAATGCCTTTTGCATCGAGGGCCTTTTCCATTGCTTTAGCAACTTTTTGAACGATCTGAATAGTATAAGCAGCTGCATCGGCAGGAAGATCGAGTAGGGTAACTGCTGGTGTCTTAGGAATAACTAAGGTGTGACCATCGGCTTGAGGCATGATATCCATAAATGCAAGAACTTGCTCGTCTTCATAAACTTTAATCGCAGGTAACTCGCCACGAAGAATTCTTGCAAAAATATTTTGGTCATCGTATGCCATGCTTAGTCCTTTAATTTAAATCATAGATGTAGGAATGTCCCTCTATTTTTAAAGAGGGGCAATGAAATATTACTTACAATTCAGTTCTTTTTGACGAGCTTTGATTTCGTCTAAGCGTTGCTGCTCTTTTTCAGAAAACTTTGGCTTAGTGGTATGACAGTTCTCATTACCATATTTGGCTTTAGCATCTGCATCTTTAAAACAGAAGCCTTTAGAAGCATAGATCAGATTATAGTTATCTTGTAACTTTTTACATTCTTGTTCCGATGCTGAGGCTTGCATGCTGAAACCTGTAAGGGCCATTAATCCAGCAAAAGCAGCAACTGTAAACTTATTCATGAGGTGTTCCTCTCGTTATGAGCAAGCACTGCGTTGAGCGCAGCGCATGTACTAATATAAGGTGTATTGATGAAATTTCAATGAAACTCTATTATTTGAATGTAATTTTACTTCATATTCCATCCATAATAATAGAGAAAAACTTTAGATATCAACAGTTTTTGATGCATGGTATTAAAGAAAAAAATATAGTGTTTTATTGCGATTTTGTGTGATTTACATTGTACTTTTCTATGATTTATCAAATTATCTTTATTGAGTTAGGTTAACATCAGGTGATTTACGGATGACTTTATTTTAACTGTTTGATAAATTAAGCGAATTAAATAAAAATTGGTTCATAAAATGAAATACATAATATTTGGAATAATTTCAATTTTAATATCAGTCAGTGTTTTTGCAAGAGAAACTAACTCAATGCGTTCCTCATATGAGCTTGTAAGTGTAGGGGATAGTGAAAGCGATTTACTTAGAAAAATGGGAAAATCTTATCCAAGATATTTCAAACATAGAGATGGTCGTTATTCATGCAGCGCAACAGAATATGTCTATGAGATTGATATGCAGATCTATACGGTTTGGGTCTGTAATGGAAAGATATTTAAAATTGATGTGAATAGTAAATAATTAAGATTTGAAAGAAAAATTATTCTTACTTTTACATATTGCCATTATTTAACCTTAGAAGCATTGGTAAACGTTAAAGTTGGAGAACCTGATTTTATTGTTAACCCAGTTAATCAGAAAATTATTACAACTAAGGAAGAACAAGAACTTTATCGTATGGTTGAAATTTTAAGAGACAGCTTTGAGCACTGTCGGAATGATGATAATTTTAAGCGCTCTATAAGCTAAGCTAGTACGAAAAAAACCATTCGGCTGAATGGTTTTTCATTTAGGCTGATAATTTCTAAAAACAACTCTTTCTAGCTTAATTTTATTCCAGCGTGATTTTACTCCAAGACTCATACATTTTCACAGCAGCAGAGAAATCACTATTGGGTTCAGCAGTCAAACTTGCAGCCTGAATCAAACTTTGCGTTAAAGCAAGTATAGGCGCAGGAAGTTTTGCTTCATGTACTAGATCTAAAGCAATCCCTGTATCTTTAGCCAGTAAAGGTAGAGCAAAGGTCACAGGGAACTCACGGCTCAGAACACGCTGAGGAAAGATATTTTCGGTCACTAAACTTTTACCGCTAGAAGCATTAATACAATTAAGTGCGGCATCTAAATTGACACCATGCGCTTTTAGTGTAGAAAAACCTTCCGCAACTGACCATAAATTCACGGCGAGCAACATATTATTAATCGCTTTTACCGCAAAACCAGCACCTGAATCACCTACGTGTTGAATCAATTTCCCAACCGCAGCCATCGCAGGGTAAGCACGTTCAAAAGCGTCAGCATTTCCACCCACCATAACCGTTAAAGTCGCATTTTCAGCGCCAACAGTTTGACCACTGACAGGTGCATCTAAGAAATCAACATTTTTTGATTTTAGTTTTTCTGTAAGACGCTGCGCTGCCTCAGGAACACCACTGGTACAATCAATCCAAATCGCCCCAGATTTGATTTCAATACTGTCTATTAAGCTTTCAACGTCACTACTGGTTGGTAAACAAGAAAAAATAATGTCTGCTTGTACTGCCTGTGACAGATCAGCAGCGATGGTTCCATATTCTGTTGCATGTTGTTCAGCCTTACTAAAATTACGATTCCAGACTAAGACTTGATCGAAATGTTTTGGTAAATGTGCTGCCATGCGATAGCCCATCGCGCCTAAACCGATAAATGCAACAGATTGAATCATCGCTTATTCCTTCATTGAAGTTGATCGTTCAGCCAACCATGTGGTTAATGTTGGCCAAAACTCAATTGAACTGTTTTGACTAGACATTAAACCTAAGTGCCCGCCAGGTATAAGAGTAAACGTGACATCTTGACTATTTGTCAACTGGGTAAGCGGAAATGCGGATTCGGAACTAACAAGTTGATCTGATTTTCCAGCACCCACGAGTAAAGAACAATCAATGTTTTTAAGTTCAATGGTTTTATCTTGGAGTGTGATCGCGCCATTTTTTAAGGGATTTTGCAACCAGACATTAAAGAGCATGTCTTGATTCACGCCGCCCGGATAATCAATCATATTGTTTAAGAAATGACTCAGCGTTGCATCTTCTTGAACCAATTTAAGATTATCTAAATTTTTTAATAATTGAATATTGCCATCAATCCAACCTTTAGGGTCAAGTAACTTAAATCCGAGTGAATTTAAGAAACCCGGTGAATGAATCATCAATTTAGGGAGTCGATTGTAGACATAGTCTTTGATTGTGGCATTGCGTGTGGTGATTGATGCCAAGGTTTTATACAGTTTGCCGATATAGCCTGAGGCATAACTGTCTATTGGACTGCCGAGGACAATTAAGTTTTTCACCACACTTGGTTGATGGTGCGCGGTATAAAGCGTGACGAATACTCCCGCCATACTCCATCCATGCAAAGAAATTTTATCTGAGTTGGCATGTTGTTGAATTGCTTCAATACACTTGGGAATGAATCTCTCAATGAAAGATAGAAAATCAACGCGATAGTTTTTATAAGTGAGCTTGCCCCAGTCAATTAAATAAACATCAAATCCAGCTTCTTGAAAATGCTTCACCAAAGAGCGATAGGGATATAAATCGTAAATATCCATATTGATCGCTAGAGGTGCAACAAATACAAGAGGTTCTTTAAAACGTTTGTTCTCTGAAGCGTAAAAGCGGACACGGGTTTGTTTAAACTGAGCAATCACTTGATAGGGGGTTGATTGAGACAACACCAGTTTGTCTGCTTCGAATATGCGCATTGCGAGGTGTTTAAAATTTACTTTTTGTATTTCCACAAGTGATTTCATCTTTTAAAGTCTCATCATGAGTCAAGATTGCGCGAAGTCTAAGCGATAATTTCATCTTATACCTTGACCTTAAATACCTTAGGCGATCAAAATGTTGGCATATATAGATAGGATTTGATAATCCCTTTATGAAAAGCATTTTTATAAAGGGGGATTAGGACCATTGATCATAAGGCATATAAAACCATGAATCCAAGCGATGATTTAGAATATCAACTTGAAACACTCGCCATTCGTACGGGACATAATCGTACTTTTGAAGGTGAACATAGTGAGCCTATTTTTTTAACGTCATCGTTTGTTTGTGAAAGCGCGGCTGATGCTGCTGCTAAATTTTCTGGGCAAATTGCAGGAAATACCTATTCACGCTATACCAACCCAACTGTACAAGCTTTTGAAAAGCGTTTAGCTGTACTTGATGGTGCGGAGCGTGCGGTTGCAACTAGTTCAGGCATGGCGGCTGTACATGCAATCTGTATGGCGTATCTGAAAGCAGGCGATCATGTGATTTGTTCACGTGCTGTTTTTGGTTCAATTATTGCCTTGTTTGAAAAATATGTCGCTAAATTTGCGGTTGAAGTGACTTTTGTAGATCTAGGCGATCTTGACGGCTGGAAACAGGCGATTCAACCAAATACACGTTTACTGTTTATTGAAACGCCGTCTAATCCATTGGCTCAAGTGGGTGATATGCAAGCCATCGCTGATATTGCCCATGCGCATGGTGCATTGTTTGCGGTTGATAACTGTTTCTGCACACCAGTTTTACAACAACCGATTAAGTTTGGTGCTGATTTGATTGTATATTCAGCAACTAAATATATTGATGGCCAAGGTCGAGCTTTAGGCGGTGCAGTGGTGGGAAAACATGATTTACTTGAAGAAGTAAATGGTGTTATTCGTACTTTAGGCAATTCAATGAGCCCGTTTAATGCGTGGATTTTCCTTAAAGGTTTAGAAACGCTCAGTATTCGAATGAAAGCACATTGTGAAAGCGCCCAAAAGCTTGCTGAATGGTTACACCAACACGATAAAGTTGAAAAAGTATACTATGCTGGTTTACCTGATCATCCGGGTCATGAACTTGCGAAAAGACAGCAAAAAGGTTTTGGTGGAGTCGTATCATTTGTTGTGAGAGGTGAACGCCAAGGTGCTTGGACTGTGATTGATAATACTCGGTTTTTATCTATTACCAGTAATTTGGGTGATGTAAAGTCGACAATCACGCATCCAGCAACGACCTCGCATGGTAGAATGTCGGCTGAGGCCAAACAAGCTGCAGGAATTGAAGAAGGTTTAATTCGTGTTTCTGTAGGCTTAGAAGATATTGATGATATTATTCGCGATATATCACGTGGTTTAGATTTAATTTAACGAGAGAGACTTATGAACATTAATATGCTCATGCAGCAAGCTCAACGCATGCAAAAAGACATGGAAGTGAATCTTAAAAAAGCGAAAGAAGAGCTTGCAAATACCGAGGTTCATGCTGAAGCTGGCGGTGGTTTGGTTAAAGTGACTATGACTTGCCGCAATGTCGTTAAGCGTATCGAAATCAGCCCAGAACTATTGCAAGACGAAGCTGACATGATTGAAGACTTAATTGCAGCAGCGATAAACGATGCGGCACGTCAAGTAGAAGTAATTTCTGAAGAAAAACTTCAAAGTGCTAACACAGGCATGGGATTACCACCAGGCTTGTCAGGTTTATTTTAAATCCTTCCATTTTAAAGACTCTTAAACCTCTCTAAATCCTCTTGATTGCAATGTTTTAACTGCTTTTCAGGGGGATTTCTTATGAAACTAACGAGATTTCATTGAGTTACTCTTTTTCAAAGATCGAGTAAGGGAGGGTTTAAGACGAATAGATTTTGAGAACTTATTTGTGTTTAGTGAACGATTTGAACAGTTGGTTCATGCATTACGTATTTTGCCAAGTGTTGGTCCGAAATCAGCCCAGCGTATGGCCTTACATTTATTAATGAAAAATCGTGAAGGCGCATTTGCTTTATCTTATGCCTTGCATGAAGCATCTAGTCATATTCATGAATGTCATATTTGCCACTCTTTAACTGAAAATGAAATCTGTGATATTTGTGCTTCAGTTGAACGTGATGAGCAACTGTTATGTGTGGTTGAATCCCCAGCAGATGTGATGGCAATCGAGCAAAGTGGTAGTTTTAGGGGGAAGTATCATGTATTGGGCGGGCATTTGTCGCCTTTAGATGGTATTGGTCCAGAAGAAATTGGTATTCCATATCTGATCCAACGTTTAAGCGAGGGCAAAATCCAAGAGGTGATTTTGGCCACCAACGCAACGGTTGAAGGTCAGGCTACGGCGCATTATTTGGTAGAGGCCACCAAACATTTGCCAATTCATATGACACGAATCGCGCAAGGCGTACCCCAAGGCGGTGAGTTAGAGTATGTAGATAGTCATACTTTGAGTCAGGCTGTACATAATCGTATGCGGATGAAATAGCAGATTCATCCTATTTTTTTATATTTATTTTAAATTCATGTTGTTAATTTAAACAAATAATTAAATTTTACATTTTGTCTAACATTATTCTAGATCTATTTGCTGGAATTTATGGCACTATTGGCTGGCGAAAAGGATTTTCGTTTTTTGATTAAAAGGAATAGGAGTAATTTCATGTTGAGTATATGGAATACTGATTAATTTTTTGCATTTAATCTCGCATGTACGATGACTGTATTTTGACAGTTTAGTCGCCAATGGTTCTTTTATTATTGTATTTGAGCAAATATGTTTCAATTTATCCAGCAGCAAAACGATTTAGCTGTTCTCCTCTCCCAAATGGAACAATGTTCCACTTACGCACTTGATACTGAATTTATTAAGGTCGATACCCTTTATCCAAAACTTGGGGTATGCCAAATTAATTTAAATGGTCATGTTTCCTTATTAGATGGGGCCACACTCGATTTATCGCATTTTTGGCAAAAAGTATTTAATGCCCAACAAAATATTTTTCATGCGTGTAGTGAAGATATTGATCTGATCTATCACTATGCTGATCAGAAACCATTAAAGAATATTTTTGATACTCAAGTGGCCATGGCATTTCTTGGACATGGACTGCAAGTCAGTTATCAAAATGCGCTCAAGACCTGCTTAAATATTGATATAGAAAAAGATCAAACACGCTCAGACTGGTTGGCTAGACCGCTCACTGAAAAGCAGATGTGTTATGCGGCAAATGATGTGCTGTATTTGGTTCAACTGGCAGATGCATTAAAAAATGATTTACAGCGTCGAGGTCAGTACAACTACGTCCTAGAAGATTGCCAGAATTTAACCAAAGAAATTGCAATGGAAACACCACTTCCAGAGCTTTATACCAATATTGGCAATTATCGTCATACACGCCGTGAGTTGATGCAGTTACAACAATTGAGTATTTGGCGAGATCAAATTACCAAAGCAATGAACCAGCCACGCAGTTTCATTCTGAAAAACACCACCATGCTGGATTTGGTGGAAAAGAACCCACATAATAATTTTCAACTGGCTCAGATTAAAGAAATACGGCCGAATGTGGTGCGTGAGCATGGTCGAACGATTTTAGATTTGTTGAAGTTTTTACCGCCAGAAGATGATTGGCCATTAAAAATGGCTCGACCAGTAAAAAGTAACTCTAAAGAAGTCGCGCCTAAAGTAGATGCGCTGATTGATGATATTGTTATGCAAACAGGAATACCAAAAGAAGTCTTGCTGCGTAAAAAATGGCTGAATGCCATTTATGAACATGTGGTTTTTCATTTGCCTGAGCAAGAGTTACCAAGCTATTTACTTGGGTGGCGTTATGATGTTCTCACAGAACCATTGATTGCATTGTTGCAACAGGACGCTGAATATTTAGCGACGCAAATGAAAATTTCTAGATAAACATGGCAGTCAAAAATCGACTGTTGCGTTAACATTCATTAATGTACCTGTATTTTTTTTCATGTATGCTGTTTAAGGTCTGTTGAGATGATATCTAGACCAACAGCCCCTAAGATTGTTAAGAGTTGTGAGTAAACATGCACTGCGATATTTATAGATCGAGCAAAAAAGACGAAATGTATATGTATATTGCTCGTCCAAACCATTCTGATGGCAAGGAACTCGAAAATCCATTTGAAGGTGTTCCTGAAACAGTTCTACAAGCATTTGGCAAAGCAACTTTTGTGATGCATTTAGAACTCCATGCTGAACGTAAACTTGCACGTGTGAATGTGCTTCATGTTTTAGATTCATTACAGACCAAAGGCTTTTTTATGCAGATGCCGCCAGAAGGGTTAATCAATCCAAATGCGGTAGAACCAGAGGGTTTGCGCGGTGCTTGAAACTTTAACTGCAATATGGGCGAACATTCTTTCAGTACTTGATCAATTTCCTGAAGAGAATGTTGCAATCATTGTATATGTTACGGGAACACTCATTGCATTGTGGTGCTGGTATCGTTTGATGACACGCTTACCAAACCCAATTGGTGGAATATTGTGGATTGTTGCTTTTGCGATTCTTGCAACACCTACGATTTCAGAAGGCCCCAATTCAGCATTAGCACCTGCTATTTTTGGTTTGATTTTTGGTGTGCTCACCCAAGAACATGTTTTAATCTGGTCGAACTTATCATTGATTTTATTTGTCATTGGTACTGGCCTATTGATTGGCTTTTGCTGGTCAAAATACACGGCAAATAAAACTGCACGTTCAGTTTAGGTATACATCCACACATTGTTAAAGATAGAAAAATAAGGTTTTAAAAATGTCTGCTGATACACAACACTTCGCTGGTACAGATCAATATATTGCAACTGATAGCCTGAAACTGGCAGTCAAAGCTGCACGTGCGCTACAAAAACCTTTATTGGTGAAAGGTGAGCCGGGTACAGGTAAAACATTACTTGCTGAACAGGTTGCAGAAAGTCTCGGCTTAAAGCTCATTACTTGGCATATCAAATCAACGACTAAAGCACAGCAAGGTTTGTATGAATATGATGCTGTATCACGATTGCGTGATAGCCAGTTAGGTGATGATCGTGTCTATGACATTAAAAACTATATTAAACCGGGTAAACTATGGGAAGCGTTTACCAGTGAAGAGCGTTGTGTGTTGTTGATTGATGAAATCGACAAAGCAGATATCGAGTTCCCAAATGATTTATTACATGAACTCGATAAAATGTCGTTTTATGTTTACGAAACAGGTGAGACTGTTACCGCGATACAGCGTCCGATCGTGATTATTACTTCGAATAATGAAAAAGAATTGCCTGACGCATTCTTGCGCCGTTGTTTCTTCCATTATATTGAATTCCCTGATGAAGCAACGATGCGTGACATTATCGCGGTTCATTTTCCAAGTATCTCAAATACCTTGGTCAGTGAGGCTTTGCAAGTCTTCTTTAAACTACGTCAAGTTCCAAATTTAAAGAAACCGCCGTCAACTTCAGAACTGATTGATTGGTTAAGTCTATTGATGGCAGATGATATGCCTGAAGATGTATTACGTAATCATGATAAATCTAAAGCCATTCCACCACTATATGGCGCTTTGATTAAAAATGAACAAGATGTACAACTCCTTGAACGTTTAGCCTTTATGTCACGCCGTTAAGAGTGTTTTTCAATGTTTGTTCGATTGTTTTACACCTTACGCAAATATGGGGTGCCAGTCACAACACGTGAACTGATTGATCTCAATCAGGCGGTTGCATCAGGGCTTGTGTTTGCTGATCAAGAACAGTTCTATCAACTGGCTAAAACAGTTTTAGTTAAAGATGAACGCTTCTTTGATAAGTTTGATCGTGCCATGAAAGACTATTTCGATGGCATTGAAACTTTCGATCTAGATGAATTGCTTAAACAAGTTCATAAGCTGCCCAAAGATTGGTTTGATCTGGAGCTATTAGAGAAGCACTTAACTCCTGAGCAACGTGCCGAACTACAAAAAGCAGGTTCCCTAGAAGAACTGATGAAGATGTTGGAAGAGCGTTTACGTGAACAACATAAGAAGCATCAAGGCGGTAATCGCATGGTGGGCACAGGTGGAACTTCACCTTTTGGTGCTTTTGGTGATCATCCTGAAGGTGTGCGTATCGGTGGACCAGGGCGCAAACGCTCAGCAGTCAAGGTTTGGGAACAACGTAAGTACCAAAATCTAGATGATGATCAAGTCTTGGGCACACGCCAAATGCAAATCGCCTTGCGCCGTTTACGCAAGTTTGCGCGTCAAGGTGCTGCTGAAGAGCTGGATGTTGATGGTACGATTCGAGAAACAGCAAAACAGGGCATTTTAGATGTACAGCTTGTTCCTGAACGTCGTAATCGCATCAAAGTACTGATGTTATTTGATGTCGGTGGTTCAATGGATGCTCACATTGCTGAATGTGAAAAACTGTTTAGTGCTGCGAAGTCCGAATTCAAAACCTTAGAATATTTTTATTTCCATAACTGTCTATATGATTATGTTTGGAAAGATAATCATCGCCGAAGTTCAACACGGATGAATACGTGGGATCTATTCCATACCTATGGACGTGACTATCGTGTCATCGTTGTGGGTGATGCAAGTATGGCACCATATGAGTTAAAGTCTGCTGGTGGCTCTGTCGAATACATGAATGAAGAAGCAGGCGAAGTATGGTTAAGACGATTACGCCAACACTTCGACAAAACAGCTTGGCTCAATCCTGAATTGGAAGGCTATTGGCATTACACCCAAACGATTCAATGGATTAAAGAAACTTTTGAAGATCATATGTATCCAATGACTTTGAAAGGTATCGAAGATCTGACGAGATATTTGTCCCGATAAGAATAGAACTCCTCTGGAGAGGAGTTCTATTCCATTCCGATTACTGTCGTGATATAGCCCGTTATCATTAGAATTAAAAGACCTAAACCTATTTCTAAAAGAATGCAATAACGAAGTTGCTTGGCATATTTGGCTTGTTGCAAACGAGGTGTGAAATACAATTTGTTGCAAGCCGCTAAAAGTAAAATACTACAAGCAAGTAGAATCTTGACGATAAAACCTTGTCCGTATGCAGTGTTAATTAGTGCTTTCCAGTCGTGAAAGAATGAGAGTGCAATACTTATTCCGCAGATCAGTAAGACTGCGACTATAAAAATCGCAAAATGACCAAAACGAATCATGCTTTCTTGTAGTGGTTTGCCTGTTAGATTTTGACTGACTAACCAAAGTGGATATAGTGAGCCCATCCATATTGACACTGCTAGTACATGGAGGGAAATGAGAAGTTGCGACAAAGTTCCGAAGTTGGCAACGTGTCCTAGTTTGGCGAAACTGATTAAGATGGGGATAAATAAGATTGAAAATATAAGTTGCCAGATAACGGCAAGATATTTGTGTTTTTGGCTCAATTTAAATAAAAGTAGCCCACACAAGATTACAAAACAGAAGATTCGTAGCAGGTGTACTTGACCTATTGATGTGTGAATCAGAAAATTGAAGTAGAAAGAATCAAATATCCCCAATAGACCAGTATTTGAGAAACTTCCGACTAAAAATAGAAAGCTCAAAATGCTGGATAGCGCGCCTAACATAGTACCCAATGCCATGTATTTTATGAGTTTTATTTTTATTTCAGACACAAGCTTAAGACTGATATAACAAAAAAGCCCACCAATCACAAAGGCTGTACCACAATACAAGCCGAGTTTAGCGATCCATGTAATATATTCCCAGTGATCAAAGAACATATTTTTCCTTCAAATATTTTTATTTTTAAAAAGCCTCTTGATATCTTTTTGTAAAAAGAGGCAGCAACAAAGCATAAAAAACAGGATTTTATTTCGCTTGGATCGTAAAGCGATAGTCTCCTTTCATATGATGACCATCTGCTCCCATAATCATCCATACGATTGTGTATTGGCCTGCTTTGAGTTGCGGAACTGCAATATCAAAGCTCTTTTTATGATCATGGTTGACTTGATAATTTAAAGGAATATCTTTGCCTTTCGCATCAAGTAGCTTGATATTCATCAGCATGACTTCTGCGCCAAAGTTTAAAGTGACTTTCTCTGGCGCTTGTTTGATCATACTATTGTTCGCTGGGGTTGAGCTAAGCAAAGTCGTATGCGCAAAACTATGACCAGTGATCAAAGCTAAACTAAGAAATACAGAGCCTAAAATGGGCTTTTTCATCATCTCATCCTTCAATATTTATCATTTAATACCAGAGTTCAATCATCATTGTAACGGGCGTGTCTCGATGACTAGAAAGTTACATCTCATAATCAAATCATACTGTTGTGTAAATTATAAATATAGTCTAGAACCGTTATTAGTGGCTCAAGCAGTAAGATATCCTGATTTTGTTAAACTTTACTTAAGATCTTCTCTTGTTTTATATCCATCTTCGGCCAATACGAATTTCGTTTTTCTCCTATTTTCTTTTTATAGGATAATGTCATTTCGACTGAGATCATTTTGAATAGCAAATATCTCATATTTTGATTTCTATCACCCCAATTCGTTTAAACAATCACAGTAAAAATGATTTAACCATTAAAAAAAAGACCAAAACACGTTAGAATAAGCCGTTTTGCAATTAGCACTTTTGGAGACGCCTAAGTGGAGCGACCTACAATCAGCCCTGAACATTTACAAGAAGCGGCTGAAAATCTAGTAACCATTCGAGATTTTATTCGTTTTGGTGTAACTGCACTTCGTCAATACGACGCACACTTAGGACAAGGCACAGAAGATTATTTTGCAGAAAGCGCTGCACTGGTTTTGCAAACAATCTCACTTGAGTGGAAAGCTGACCCAGAAATTTTAGATGCTAAATTATTGCCAAGTGAAAAAGCTGAATTCTTGAGCCTATTGGAACGCCGTGTTAATGATCGTATTCCAACATCTTATTTATTGAACCTTGCTTATTTCTTTAACAAACCATTTTATGTAGATGAGCGTGTACTTATTCCTCGTTCGCCAATTGCGGAATTGATTGAACAACGTTTTGCACCTTATTGCTTAGATGAAAGTGGACAGATGCTTGAGGCAATCAATAGTTTGCCTGAAAATAAGAATCCTAAAACACCACAACGTATTTTAGATATGTGTACAGGTTCTGGTTGTATCGCAATTGCACTAGCTTATGCGTTCCCAGAGTCTGAAGTTGATGCAACTGATATTTCAAAAGAAGCATTGGAAGTCGCATCAATTAACGCTGAACATCACGATAAACAATATCAAGTCGCTTTGCTTGAGTCTGATCTATTCGCAAAAATTCCTGCTGAAAACCAATATGACCTGATCATCAGCAATCCACCGTATGTGGATGCAGAAGATATGGCAGATTTACCAGAAGAGTTTTTACATGAGCCAGAGCTCGCATTAGCTGCGGGTCAAGATGGCTTGGATTTAGTCCGTAAAATGTTAGCGCAAGCGGCTGATTATTTAACCGAAGATGGTTTGATCGTTATTGAAGTTGGAAATTCAGAGTGGGCAATGCGCCAGAACTTCAATACCGTTGATTTCCATTGGTTAACTTTCAAAAAAGGCGGTTCAGGTATTTTTGCATTAACAGCTGAACAATGCCGTCGTTATAAAGACGTATTTCAGCAATCCGTTCAAAACTAAGGGGCAAAAGCATGGCAGGGAATAGTATTGGGCAACTCTTTCGAGTGACAACATGTGGAGAATCACATGGTGTTGGCTTAATGGCAATTGTCGATGGTGTGCCGCCAGGTCTTGAACTTTGCGAAGATGATTTGCAGAAAGATTTAGATCGCCGTAAACCGGGG
Source organism: Acinetobacter halotolerans (assembly GCF_004208515.1). GTDB lineage: Bacteria > Pseudomonadota > Gammaproteobacteria > Pseudomonadales > Moraxellaceae > Acinetobacter > Acinetobacter halotolerans. Next base: position 239,201 of record NZ_SGIM01000003.1, on the reverse strand, counting down.
ACATCTAAATTTGCCACGCAACGTAAAGAACCTGATCAAGTTGAAATTATTTCAGGTGTCTTCGAAGGTAAAACCACGGGCACACCGATTGGATTATTGATTCGTAATACCGATCAAAAATCTAAAGATTACGGCAACATCGCGCAAACTTTCCGCCCTGGTCATGCTGATTATACCTATACACAAAAATATGGCTTCCGTGACTATCGTGGTGGCGGTCGTTCAAGTGCCCGTGAAACGGCAATGCGTGTTGCAGCAGGTGCGATTGCGAAGAAATATTTGGCTGAAAAGTTTGGTATTAATATTCGCGGACACGTGACTCAAATCGGTAATGAAGTTGCAGAAAAACTAGATTGGGCTGAAGTTCCAAATAATCCGTTTTTCTGTGGAGATATCGATGCAGTTCCACGCTTTGAGCAATTGGTCACTTCTTTACGTGAGCAAGGCACAAGCTGCGGTGCGAAGTTAGAGATCTTGGCTGAAAAAGTACCTGTGGGTTGGGGTGAGCCTGTATTCGATCGTTTGGATGCTGATATTGCCCATGCGATGATGAGCATCAACGCGGTAAAGGGTGTGGAAATTGGTGATGGTTTTGCTGTTGCAGGACAGTTTGGTCATGAAACGCGTGATGAATTGACCACTGACGGTTTTCTTGCTAATCATGCAGGTGGAATTTTAGGTGGGATCTCGAGTGGTCAAACCATCCGTGTCGCCATTGCACTTAAACCGACAGCAAGTATTACCACACCGGGTAAAACGATTAACATTGATCGTGAAAACACTGATGTGTTAACCAAAGGTCGTCATGATCCTTGTGTTGGCGTGCGAGCAACACCAATCGCAGAAGCAATGTTGGCAATTGTACTCATGGATCATTTCTTACGTCATCGCGCACAAAATGCGGATGTCGTACCGCCATTTAAACCAATTGAAGCTTAATATATTTTAAACCCCGTACATAACTTGTTATGTACGGGGTTTTTATTTTTAGAAAATACACAAACAATCAGTTATAACGCCTCAGAAATTATATTTTCAGAAGTTGAAATATGATATTGATTCCGGCCATTACTCTTCGCAACATACAATGCGTGGTCTGCCTGAGCGATAAATCCTGAAAGGCTATCATTTATATGGGGCGTCATGGTAGTTACACCGACACTGATGGTCACATACTTAGAAACGGGACTTTTGGGATGGTTAATATTTATATTACGAACGACATCCATGAGTCTTTGGACTTGTATTAATGCCTGTTCTTGGTCAGTCATTGAAAACAGAAGTAAAAACTCTTCTCCGCCATACCGTGCAGCAAGATCACCACTTCTTGAGGTGAGTGAGCCAAGTGATATTGCAATACGTCTTAAACATTGATCACCCTGTATGTGCCCTAAGGTATCGTTGTATGCCTTAAAGAAATCAATATCAATCATCATGATGGTGATTGGCATTTCATGACGCATTGCGCGTTTCCACTCATTCTCAAGCACTTCATCTAAATAGCGGCGATTTGCTAGACCTGTTAAAGCATCCTGCTGCGATAGAATAGAGAGTTGTTGTGCTTGGCGCATGAGCTCTAATCGATTTAATTCGATCATACAGTTTTGTAAATAATTTTCTCGATGTTGTCGGTCTGTGGCATAGGCGAGGGCCATACCCAAGAAACTACTAAACGTATAAGTTCTATTTAAAAAAGTCCAATCTATTGAACCATTTAGCCATGTACTGGCTGCGACACCCACAAGACCACCACACCAACCAGCAATGATCGCTGTGTAGAAACGCATACCAACAAAACCATAGATAATAACCACTGCATACATCATTGCAGCGTGAAATAACACGTTGTTTTGGCCTTGTTCTAATACGTTGATTAAAGTAAAAGTAATTGCAACAGCACCCGCTGAACCTATGCAGACATAATGATCGAACCATCGATTCATAATCGGGAGAAAAGAAAGCAACCATGCGATTAGGATAATAATACCCACCCACCCATAGTACGAAATCCACTCAAGTCGCATGTCTGGTGGTAATACTTGATAAATACCGAAACTAAGAAACAGATACAGACCTAGAATGATGGGACCACGATAACGAAACTCGTGTGCGGCCTCATTTCTATACTGATCTCGATAGATCGCTTCTAATTCTTTAGGAAACCAAACTAAATTTAGCCCGCGAGATATTAACAAGTCGATTTGTTCTTGTCCCAAGATATTGGAAGCCTTCAACTTCATTTTATCTCTCACCACTCCCAAAGATTTTTTATGTAAGTCAGATATAGGAATTCTTTTTTACTACGTTACACTGAATTAATTAAAATGTGTATTAGATAATCAAAAAAAGTCAATTTTTTGTCACAATGGTTTTTTTATGCTTAAAACTTACACTACTTCAGCGTTTTTAGAGCCTATCGAGCAATGTAATAGAATGATTTCAATAAAAAAGATGGCCGGTAAACAAAACAACAACAAATCGAAGAATGGTGATTGTATATTTAGGATATTAGGATACAATTTATAAAAAAGCAGCAATCATGGAATGTGGTTGAGTCAAGTCATACGAAATAGGATGCATCGCAATGACTGCTATGAGTCAATATGGAACAAAATTGGAAATCACAGCTCATTCTGGCTGGTCACAAAAGTTCTGGGATGAACTTTTACCTGCAAAAGAACGAGTTAGCAAACACCCATTATTTTTAGATATGGCTAGTGGTTCATTAAGTCTTGAATGTTTTCGTTCGGCATTATTGAACTTTTATCCTTTAGTTGCTCATTTTCCTTCATATATGGCTGGAACCCTAGCCAAAGCCACATCGTTCTCACAGAACGGGGTCACAGAGACTCGTGATTGGCTGATTCAAAATATTAAAGTTGAAGAGCGTCATCTGAGTTGGTATCAGGATTGGGCAGGTGGTTTTGGGCTGACTGTTGAAATGTTAAATACGGTCAGACCACCCGCAGCGATGAATGCCGTCAATCATTTCTTATGGGATGTCAACTTTCGAGGCAGCTTAGCTGAAAGTATTGCGGCTACGAATCTTGCAATAGAATGGGCGACAGGGGATTGGAGCATACAAGTTTATAAAGGGGTGCAAAGTTACACCCAAAACCCAGAGGTCAATATCAATAAACGATCGCTAGCTTGGTTAAGAGCACATGCTCACTATGATGATCTACATCCTTATGAAGCGATGGAGCTGATTAAGAGACTTTGTGATAAAGATCCTGACATGCAACGAAAAGCGTTCTTAGCAGCTCAGGAAGGTTTAGCGTATTATGAACTTGCGCTAGACGAATGTTATAAGCTGCAACGGGCGAGCAACTAAGAATTTCACAAATATAGAGACTGCGGCTTTGCTTGGGGACTTAGTCGCAGTCTCTATTCTTATTTCTTATTTAAGCGGGTTCATTTTTTCATCAAAATTTTCTAAATGTGGAAATTCAAGCGCTTCTAAATCATCTAAGTTTTTAATATAGTCTTCAAAATTCATTAAAATATTTTGTCTATCTTCATTGCTGATATACGGAACATGATAAGCCATAAATGGCGGTAAAACTTCAAAACCAACATAGGCGAGTGTGCCGCGTTGGATAGATGATAAATAATGTTCAATAGGGCCATGCACTGTGTTTTCACCAAACATATTGCTGCGTCCGCCCAGCGTCAAACAAAGCATCGCTTTTTTACCAGTCATGCCACCATGATTGTAAAAGCGCTTGCCACCATAAAAAAGACCCGAAACAAAAACACGATCTATCCAACCTTTTAAAATGGCGGGAACCGATGTCCAGTACAACGGAAAGCTAAATAAAATCAGATCCGCACGTTTTACTTTTTCAATTTCGATTTCAATATCTTTAGAAAATTGTTGTTGCTTCAGAGCATGACGTTGCTCAAGTGCATAATTGAAATATTCTGGTTGATTAAGCTGCTCAAAATCATCTTTTGATGCAATTGGATTGAAATTCATTTCATATAAATCTGAAACCTCAACGGTATAACCTAATTGCTCAAAAGTTTGTTGAGCCGTATTCTTTAGCGCCGCAGTAAAAGAAAGTTTCTCGGGATGTGCATGAACAATCAAAACATTCATTGATCAATAACCTTAATATGTAAATTTTTAGATAGATCTACTATGCCTAAAAGCTGAAAAATGGCATAGTTCTAAAACCGCCAATATTTACCATTTCACGCCAAATGTAGCATCTAAAAGGATGAGTGATGAACCCTGAATTACCTGGCACATATGTCAATCTATTGGTAGATGTCGTTAAAAAGTGGGATATTTCTTCGGAACAGCTTTTGGCTGGGACAGGTATTTCTTCGCAAAAATTAGATGCTCCATTTTGGTATGTAGATTTCAATGTCTTTAACTACTTATTGGAAAAGGCAGCGCTACTTACAAAAGAGCCAGCAATAAGTTTATATCTTGCAAAAGAGATGAAGGTCTCTTGTTATGGGCATGTTGGAATTGCAGCAACAGCATCAGAAACTTTAGGGGATGCAATAGAGGTCTTAGAGCAATTTATTGGCTTACATTGTTCGGTGTTTAAGCCTAGGCTTAAAGTCGATGAAGAAATGGCATATCTATATTTTAATCAGCCTTTACAAAAGTTTAGATTGAATACGCATGGTATTACGTTCTTGGTTTTTGGATTTGCACAAATATTGGAAAATTTAGTTCAACACAAATTGGAAATCACTTTTAGATTTCAGCAAGATAAACCTGTTTTTTACAAAGAGCTTAGAAGGTTTAATGGGTTAAATGTCAGTTTTGGTCATAAAAATGACTGTCTAATCCTAAAAAAGGATGTGCTTGGTTTAGCGCTTAAAACTGCAGATGCATTGGTGGCTCGGCTAACTAAACAGCAATGCAGACAAGACGTTCAGAACTTAACTTTAAAAAGAAGAAGCAAAGATAATGTGACCTCAGTAGTAAAGGAGCTACTTTATGATGAATTTGAGGGCTTTTTATCTTTAAAACAGGTCGCAGAGAAACTTCATATTTCAGAAAGAACACTACAACGACAATTGACGAATGAACAGACAGCATTTCAGCTTCTAGCCGCAGAAGTTCGTAGAAAGCATGCTGAGCATTTATTGAGACAACGTAAGTTATCAATTGAGCAGGTTTCTGAGCGTCTAGGATATGCAGATATTTCTCATTTTTCCCGTGCTTTTAAAAAATGGACAAACGTCACGCCTAAGTTTTATCGAGAAGTTGCTAAGGGTAATTCATATTAAAAAGATAAAATAAATTTGTGATACTAGTATTAATAATAAACTTTTTCTTATTCTTAATAAATATTGTGATTATGGTCACGGTATATTTTTATTGATTGTTCACATAATTAACTTAATATCATTTCTGTATTATATTAATAAATAATTTTTTATTCTTTTTTATCTTAATGATTCTGTCACCTTTATTTGTCTTAATGCTGACCTTGAGTTAGTAATAATGACATGATACATGTAATTCAAGCCAGTGATAGGGAATTTTAAAATCTTGGATTGAATGATGTTGATATATTTTTTGCTATATCAATGTTGCGATATATCTAGTTTAAATCAATTTACTTAAAAATAAGATGGCTAAATGTAAAGCGAAATTTTTACATTCAATGGAGTTTTGATAAATGATAGAGTTAAAAAGAAGCAGTATTTTATTGAGCATGATCTTGGGGCTTGCTTGGGAGCAAGGGGCATCAGCAGCTCCTACTTTAACAGTGGCACCGTATTTACAAAGTCCTACAAATACGACAATGACGATTGGCTTAGAGGTCCCATCTGGAAGTGCACAACCTGTTGTCGAGTATCGATTGTTGGGTACAACGGGCGCATTTCAAAGTCAAAATATGACTTTAGCGCCAAATTCAAGCACGGTTTATGAAACCCGTTTAACAGGTTTACAGACAAGTACCAATTATGAGTATCGAATTAAGGTAGCGGGTGATCCAACTGCTCTAAGCAGATTTAAAACATGGCCGACTAAAGGTATGAATACTGCGGGTAAGTTTATCGTTATTAGTGATCCTCAAGCGAGTTTCTCAAATTCTGTGGCAGTTTTTAATCGCATTGTAAGTCAGGTGATAGCACAGCAGTGTGGTGGGGTTGCTGTCAATTGTACTGATCAATTTAACGGTATTTTGATTGCAGGAGATTTGACGGAAAATGGTGGCAATAGAACACATTGGAGAAGTCAGTTTTTTGCACCTTTAACGCCTTTAATGGCGAATGTGCCATTAATCGCAGTTCCTGGTAATCACGATGTATTGGGAGATGGTGAATTAAAAAATTACTTGGAGTATTTTTCAAACCCAAGTAATGGTTCAAGTAATTATCCAGAGCAATGGTTTGATTTACAATATGGCACTATGCGTATTTTGGGGTTGAATACCAATCCATCAGATCAAAGACAGGGTATTTTTAATAGACAAGCACTGGATACACAATTGTCTTGGCTTGATCAACAAATTGCACAGGCTAAAACAGATTCACAAACCCAGTCAGTTTTTGCGGTATTTCATCATCCTTGTTTGTCTGAGCTATGGCGACAAGGAGAAACCATTGGGGCTTGTGAAATTGTAGGTCGTTTAGAAAATTTTAGCAGCCAGACTAATAAGTTGTCAGGACATATTTTTGGACATACTCATGCTTATTCACGTGGTCATTCCATGAATGTTCCACATTTGTGGCTGAACTCAGCAACCATTGGCGGAAATACCGAAGATATGGTTAATGCCAGTGACTTAAAGGATTACCATAATTTTGCTGTGAGCCGAAATGAGTTTGGAATAGTATTGATGGATGTGTCCGCAGTACCATCACAAGGCATCACTTTAAACCGTTACAGCCTGCAGGGTGTGCCACATAACGCCACTCTAACTGCGATTAATAACGGTGTTTTATCTTTAGTCGACACACAAACAATGGCGGTGGGTAGCAATGCCGCAGCGGTTGGTGTTGCGCCACTTACCTCAGTTATGCCATCGACAGCTGTTGAGCTTGTGGGCGTTTCCAACGGAATAACCCCAGAAGAAATGCACTGGCAATTTTCTAAGCAATCTAATTTCTCAGGTACGGTGTTTGATGTGTGGGGTAATGACACTCGCGACTCAAATATTTATATAGATGCGCAAAAAGCAATGATAGACACCCAAGCTGGGAAAAGTATTTTGCGCTTGAAATTGAGTGAAATATTAAACAAAGCGCCAATATCTGTAGGCGGTGATGATTATTATCGTGTCCAAAAGCCGAATTGGTATCAAATGTCTAATTTTCCAACCCCAGCAGTGCCAGAACAAATGACCCTCAATAATGGTGATGTTTGGTATTTCCGCGCTCGTGCACGTGATACCTCACTGCGTTGGAGCGACTGGAGTTTATCGAATAGCTTTACCGTGGCTGCGAGTAATGCTACATGGAGCAATAATTTGGTAAGTAATGGCGGTGCTGAAGGTTCAATGTCATCGTGGACGCGAGCTACAGGTTATATGCAGGCGATTACCGCCGCTCAAAATGGCGGTACAATAGCTTATGATGGTAGTTATTATTTTGCTGGCGGTGGTTTTGGCGGAACCGCAAGTTCTGGTACGGATGCTATGTATCAAAATATCAATATGAGCAGTTATGCAACCATTATAGACCAAGGTTCGGCAGTGGTGAGATACTCAGCGGCGATGCGTGGTTGGGCAGGCCAATCTGATACGCCATCTATGTATATTGAATTTTATAATGCCAATGGGGTTAAGTTAGCAACCAGTAGCACACTAAGTAGTGCAACGGCTACATGGACTGTTAAAAGCTCGACCATGACCGTTCCAATGGGTACACGATCAATTCGCGTTCATGCTAAAGCCGTAAGAACCGGTGGTAACGACAATGATGGTTATTTAGATAATATCGGTGTGGAAATAATGCAGTAAATTTACATAGGAACGTCAATAAGACCAGTTATATTAAATAGCTGGTTTTTATTGGTTGTATCGCTTTACAGCATGCCAGTGTATAAAAGTGTACTGGAACTCTATACCTAAAGTTTTGATGGTTTTAGAAGAACTTCTGACAAATACATAAGATGTAGAGATTCGGTTTGTAGCGCAGCAATAAAATAAGTTTGAAGTTACAGCAAAGCATTACCCAAGATTTCATCTATTAACATTACGTATAATATCTGCATTATGTTACTTGCATTAGTCATTGATAAAAAAGCTGATTTTCATTTGAGAATCGGCTTTTTTGTCAATGATGCTAAGCTTTCTAGCGCACGTGCATGCATTTAACATCAATGCTCATTATGCGCAATCGAAGCTGCGGGCAGGCGGGAGGACGTAGGACGACCGCGTACCTGCAGCTAATTGTTAGCTATGGAAATCGAGTAGGGCAGTATCATTTTAAGTATTGTATTAGATCATTTTTCAATTCTTTTGATGTTGGTTTAACTGGGTATGTTGCGATTATTCTTCTACCTTCTTTTTTTATGCTTTTAGGTCTGCCAGTTTTGATAAATATTAATTCATCAGGCTCATTTCTATGATTGATTTCACATATCATTACTGTGCCAAACTTATTTATTATTAAGTATTTAGGGAATGATTTTTTTACTATCATTTCTAAGCTTTCATCTTTTTTCATTTTTGTATAAATGAAATAGCCGATGGCTATTCCAATTATGACAATAAGAATTTTGATCATTTATTCACCTAGTAGTCAGGATCAACGATAATTATCAGTCGTCTTTTTTTAGTATTTCAGCTCTATATTTCATTACATCTTCTGTTTTCATATCTTTTAAGTATTTCCTGATTAATGCATGTATTAAATCAGACTCTTTGATTCTGATTTTTGTTTCGAACATCATCTCTAATGTTGCTTCTTTTACCATTTCTTCTTCGTCATCTCGAAGTCTAACTGTGACTGCCATTGTCTTATCTCCTAAAAGTCAAACATCATATCTGATTTATATTTTATGATATGTTGCTAAATCACAAATTAGATGTTATAAATTCGACAAATATCATTTGTGATAAATCATAAAATGGAAAAAGAACTAGCTTTCGAGACTGTAGCAAAGATTATTCATGATCGGGGAGTTGAGTTGATCGTGGGGGGTAATCCTGCGTTCGAGACTGAATTCGTACTTTTTTACATTGAATCAACGATGAACCAGTGGGGCTATAAAAATCCTAAAGTTGCTGCCTACTGTGACGCAATCAAAGCTGAAAACGATAATTTTAGATCGATGGGGATTTGCTGATGGATAAGTACAAAAAACAACCAATACCCACTGTGTTATCGGGGGGAATGAAAAAATCGGCAGTTGAAACCCCCATTAATAAGATGGGGGTAAAGAAATTCGATACTCGTCCACAAGACGCCGATATCCCGTACCAACACAATCCGCTATACACAATTCCATCAAGTCACATGATTATGACAAACGATGGCGTGAAGCACATTGAATATAGAATGCCTGCTGATAATGAAATTGCTGTCATTGACTGGGTCAACTTTACAATCGGTTTAGAGTCACTGGGTGATTATCTTTGGCAAGAAGATGAATTTATTCTTGAATCACATCGTTGTACTGCTGCTGTAGCTGTACTTGATCCACTTTTAGAACATATCTTTGGATTTTCAACGACTTCATGTCGTAACAATGGTCTTAATTTCTACAACCAAAGCTATGTACTTGGTGAGGATTTCGGCTTTGTCTGCATCGGTGGTCAACGCAATACAATCTTAATTATGATCAATGGACGTGGTTGTAATTTCGCTAAAAGTGGTTGGGAATTAAGACTTTATAACTTCTTAGTTACTCAAGCTAAACGAGCGAAATTAACACGTGTTGATATTGCACATGATGACTTTGAAGGTAAAAACGTCAGTGTCGATTGGGGCAATATGCAAGATGGGCTAGGTGGCTTCCAACTCGGCAATCGTGCTCCAAACATTGAGCATAAAGGCAATTGGCGCAGACCGAACGGCAAAGGACGTACATTATGTATTGGTAGCCGTGACTCAGGTAAGTATCTGAGACTGTACGAAAAAGGTCGTGCAGAGGGTGATCCCAATGACAATTGGCAACGTGCAGAGGTTGAATTTAAATCTATAGATCGAATTCTTCCTTTTGACATGCTACTTGCACCATCAGAATTCTTTATAGCTGCATATCCATGTTTCCGCGATCTAGCTGAACACCTACAGCCTGAACGTATCGAAACCATTACAAAGACAGCGCAAATCAATTTCAAAACCGCTATTGAGAATATCAAGCATCAGTACGGTAAATACATCAACGTCTTTAAAGACGTATTCGAACCTGAAGAACTCATCAATTTAATCTGTTGTGCTGATCCGCTTGCATTTCCCAAGCGACTCGATCATGTGCTTCTAACTGCTCGGAGAATGTAATGCATACATCAAAAGTAAAAATCTTGGGTGCTAAAGCTGTTGATTTTAAACCTGATGATAAATCAGGTCGTCACTATGATCATGTTGCTTTGTATTGTGAGATTCCAATGGATTTATCCCAAGGTACGGCAATAGGCAACGGTTGTGAGACTTTCAATTGGCAAGACTCTAGCAACATGGCTCAGTTGCGACAATTTAAACAAAAAGACTTTCCAATCGAAGCTGATATCACGTTTGACATGGTCACAACTGGTAAAGCTATGAAGTACGTTGTTGTTGACGTGAAGTTACCAACGCCACCAAAATCATTAATGTAAAACTAAAAAGCCTTTATGAAACAAAGGCTTAACTATACGATACTGCGTATAATGTATATTATGTTAAATAGAATATCTAAAGACTGTAGCCTACACAACACTGTTTGTAGCTACAGCTCAGCAACGTGAATATCTACGATCATAATTCACGTTGCTGAGTATCCTAAGTAACATAATATAAGTTATGCAGAAATCAGATCGCTACTCGACTTGCGTATTAGTTCAGCCTACGCAAGTCTGCGTGGCTATGACTCTGATCCAAAGTTAAACACTGTTTTTGGTAAAGGCTGTTTTTCTGTATGCCCTAATGTATATAAAAAATATGCTTTTTTCGAATCTCCATCATCGTAGGTTCCTGGAGAAACAGCTAAAAGTTGCCACCCTTTGTCTAATCGAAAATTTACTGAACTAATATTATCTTCTTCAATAACTTCTTTAATATTTGATAAATCTATTTGACTCACTGTTCATTATCCTTTGTAAATTGTAAGTGATTAGAAATTAATAAGGTTTATTATGAAAATTTCAATGATATCTAGAGGTTTTGTGCAAAAATTATCAATCGTTTCCCGCATATTATAAATTGGGGTTTGAGAACCTTGCTTAATTGGATGTACCGTGTTTATCAGTACATTGGCTATTTTATGTTCAAAGGTTTGAACGACTGAATTTTCTTTGGGTTGCTTCTGTTTTTTAGTGATGAGCTGCTGGCAATGGTTCAATTTGTTCTGAACTACACCATTCAAATAATCTTTAAGGTTTTGGCAAACACGAAGATCAATTTCCGAATATGTAGCAGCTAAGACAATTTCATCCATGATGGAGTTAGATTGCTCATAGATTTCGTTAAGTTGATGAATGTTTTTATCGAAGTCTTGGATTTTATTAATTAGATCACACGCCTTATCCATGGCCCTACTCTCCTAAATATTCACGAATTTCAGCATTGGCTTTTTTATAGGTTTCTAAATGGGCATCAATCAGTGAATAGTCATACGACCAGTCACTTGCAACTACTGCCAAATGCTCAAGGCATCTTTCTGTAGATTCAGCTGGACAACAAACGTCTAAGCATGGATGACCATGTTCAGCAACGATTCGTGCTACTTCATTAAATGAGGCTTGAACAAAACTCTGACGATCGAAGAATTGGTATTCATTTTTCATAAATCAAATATCACAAATCACAATAACTGGTATTTATAACATCTGATTTGTGATAATACAATATATCATAAAATATAAATCACAAATTACAGGTGTGAGCCGAAAGGCTTAGGGTGAAGAGGAAATGGCAATTACTATTCGATTACGTGATGATGAAGAAGAGATGGTAAAAAATACTGCTCTTGAAATGATGATCGAGAAGAAGACGAGAATTAAAGAGTCAGATGTAATCCATACGTTAATACGTAAGTATCTACCTGAACTTAAAACAGCAGATGTCATGAAATATCGAGAAGAAGTTTTAGGGAAAGATGACTAATTTATAGTCATCTTTTAACTTTAAATTTTATGATAATTTTTATTGAAAGAACTGGCCAAACAACGATGGCAGTATAAAATTGCCGTTTTTTCTAGTTCTTTAGAGATTTTATTTATTTTAATTGCTTCAATTAAAGCACGATATTCGAGTGCGATTATATAAAACGAAAGACGATAAGATTCCTTTAAAGTGAATAACTTATCATAGACTATGTATCGATTAAAGTTTGAATGCCCTTCTTTATTATCCATAAACCTCAAGAGTTCAGATTCATCTAAATCTTTAATTAATTCAGAATATTGCGATGATTTCAATTTAAAGTTTTTATTAGAAATTAAATAATACTGAAAAGATGAATCTCGTCCATCATAGTCCACAACATCAAGTTCTCTAATATAAAAAGGACGCAGACTATCCCCCCACTCTTCTGGATTAGAATAGGATGATTTTACAAATGGAGTATTCTCAAGTTGGTTGTTTTGACACTCAATGAATTTTGAAAATGCTTGTGCATTAAAGGATAAATTATTCATATAAATAGTCCTTAAAATTATTTTATAAACAACTCTAAATAATAAATCCAGCTATAAAAACTACAAAAGTTTTGATGTGTTTTAAGAAATACTCATAAAGTATTTAGCATAAGAGGCTAAAAAACTTAGTACTATATAGAAAATTAAAAACATTAGAAAAATATAGATGCCTAATGGCATTTTTACCTTTCCCAGCACCCAAATAATTTGAGTAAGATTTAAAATATTTAAAAACAAACCCAACAAAATCAATGATAAAGACCAAAATTCACTAAAAATTAGAATAATACCAAATGCAGATTCAGGATGCTTCCATAAATACAAACCTGCAATCATCATTGTGGAAGCAATACCGTAATTTCTAATGTGATCAAAAATATATTTTAGATTTATATCCTCGGGATCCATATCAATCAATTTTTTTAAAATAGGACCACTTTTATTAGATAAAGTACCTTTATTTTCTGTCATTTATAGGGATCATCCTGAAGTCGCATAACTTCATTTTATGTTAAATAGAATGTCTAAGACTGTAGCCTACACAACACTGTTTGTAGCTACAGCTCAGCAACGTGAATTATTATCGTAGATATTCACGTTGCTGAGTATCCTCCTAAGTAACATAATATAAGTTTCGAATGAAATGCAACCCTATCAAACTCTTAAGATGATTTAAGTATACTTTCCGCCTCAATAAGTAATTGCTCAAAACGATCTAAAATTTTTTTGCTCATATTTTCTCAAGTACTAAGTCTTTCAGAAGTTTAATAGATAATTCATTTTATAATAAAAAAGCTAAATGAACACATTTTATGATGCCATCTTTTTTAATGAAGCAGAGATTTCTTTCAGCGATTTTTTAACTTCATTCTCAAAAACTGGAGTACTAATATCTACTCCTTCAAATGCTGTAGGATCTATCGATAACTTGTTTTTAATTTTTCGTTTAAAAATTTGTAAGGCTGTACGGCTTTCAAAAACAACTGTTAATTCAAGTGGCTTGCCATTTAATGCTTCTTTAAGCCCCCCAAACTGCCCCCAAGAGAAAATTAATTTTTCATCAGGAAATAAAATTGGTAAACCATTAACAAATGCACCTGATTCATAATTTTTTTTAGGTTCTGTCAAACCTGATATGCCATATGCATGTGAAGGAACGCCATCTGGACAGATGAAACTAATGTTTTTGGCTATTCCTTTACCAATATTATGAATAACAAGATTAATTAAAGATGGTCTGCCTAAATCAACTTGAGCGTAAACAACCACGTCACCAACTGTATTATTATAATAAACAATATAGGTGACTATTAAAGACAATAAAGCAATAACTAAAGTCATAATTTCAATCATTATTCATATCTTCTAGTGATTAAAAATCTATTTTTAACATATTTAACCAATATTTATAAATATTAGATTTTTTAATTGCAACAGACTTTGTTGCACAAACCTATCTCTCAGGACTTATTCAGCAATAGAATTCCTAGATGAATAAGCCTGCTTCCAAAATATATCGTACAACGAATTGGTCTTCTTACAACCGAGCTTTCATTAATCGTGGAAATCTCACCATTTGGTTTGATTCCAAGACACAGTGGTATGCGCAAGCAAATGGTAAACAAGGTCAAAATCAAACTTATTCTGACGCAGCCACCATCCAGTGTTGTTTAATGATCAAAGTCTTATTAAGCAGTAATTTTATATGTTAATTACGTTTAAGTTCCAATTCTCTCATTTTCTAACTAGCTCAGGTTATAATAATGGCCTCCAAAAATATGGTTGATCTATTATGAACACCTCCAATGACCCTTTACACGGCAAAAAACTTGCTGACATTTTGGATGAGTTATTGGATTACTACGGTGGCTTCGAAGGCTTAAATCGTAAAATTGAAATTAGATGTTTTTGTATAGATCCAAGTGTTAAATCATCATTGCGATTCTTACGTACCACACCATGGGCACGTGAAAAAGTAGAAAACTTATATTTGTATGTCTTACGCCAAAAAGCTAAACAGAAATCGCAGCTATCAAAACCCTAGCCTCAGCATTTTAAATAGCTAATTGTCATAGTTAAGAATATAGAACCATGTTACTATTATTTAAGTAGTCAGATATCAACTTATTAATTCTATGAGTAAAAATACTAGTCTTGAAACCTGTCCAATCGCTAGAAGCCTTTCTGTACTAGGTGATGCGTGGAGCATGTTGATTTTACGAGATGCGCATGTAGGATCTACTCGTTTTGATCAGTTCCGTAAAAGTCTAGGTATTGCACCTACAATGCTAACAAAACGGTTATCTGTGTTGGTAGATGAAAACTTACTTGAAAAAAGACAATATTCTGAACACCCGCCGCGTGAAGAGTATGTATTAACTCAAGCAGGTAAAGACTTCTTACCTGTTTTATTTGTGATTGGCGCATGGGGGCGAAAATACAAACCTTATGAACAGCCTGAAAAAATGATGACTTTCCTTGATGCAGAACAAGGTACTGAAATCAAACCTATTGTGTTAGACCAAATGACGGGAGCTGAAATTGGCACTCGCCCTATTCGCCTAAAAAGCGAATAATATAAATAAAAAAGCACTCAATGAGAGTGCTTTTTTATTATTGGGTAATAGTTAAACACCAAGGGTTTCATTGAATACAATCGCATCATCAGCCATTGAACAGTAGTTGGGGTTTCTCCTTGTGAACCACCAAGACCCCGATTGTTAAAGATGATGCCCCACTGCTCTCTAGCAATTCCATCAATGACTCTAGGATCCCACTCATCAATTGTCTGCAATCTCTTTCTGCATTAATTTTGAAATTGTGTTGAAAATCGTATGAGCCAATAAAAACGACAAATAAATTCGATAAAAGGCACTATCATTTTAGTAGTAACTATTTTGTTTTTAGATTATGATGGAAATATCAAGGTGAAACTGAATAGCGAACACCTTCAAATTGGGAAAATGGTATGACTAATAAAGTAGTTCTAATTACAGGCGCATCTTCTGGTATTGGCTTAGCAACAGCAAACCTTTTACATGAGGCAGGATTTGTTGTTTATGGCACAAGCAGACGAGCAAAAGATTCATCAAAATACAAATTCCATCTTATTGAGTTAGACGTAAATCAAGACAATTCAGTTGCCCAAGCCGTTGAAAAAGTAATAGCAACCGAAGGAAAAATTGATGTCTTAATTAATAATGCTGGGTTTGCAATAGCACCTGCTGGTGCCGAAGAAAGCTCAATGCAACAAGCACAGGCTATTTTTGATACCAATTTTTTTGGTGCTGTTCGAATGACTCGTGCAGTGATTCCCCATATGCGCCAAAAAGAAACAGGGTTAATCTTAAATATCAGTTCAATTCTTGGACTTTTACCTCTGCCTTTTGGCGCACTTTACTCTGCATCAAAACATGCACTTGAAGGTTACTCTGAATCTTTAGATCACGAATTAAGATCTCAAGGCATTCGCGTGTCACTTATTGAACCTGCTTATACCAATACGTCTTTGGGAGTAAACTTACTCGAAGCAGACAATAAAATTTCTTTTTACGATCAAACTCGTGAAAAGCTACATACACAAATGATTAACTCAATTAATAAGTCAGATGACCCAAGTGTGGTTGCCAATACAATTTTAGCTGTTATTCAAAGCCAACAGGTCGTGCCACGCTACACAGCAGGAAAAACTGCTAAAAACTTAAAAGCGTTAAGACAATTTGCACCTGCAAAAATCTTTGACAAATTAATTCACCGCAGCTTGAAAGTTTAGAACAAACCCAAGCCTATAAAATTTTAAAACGAATTTCGATAAATAGAGGTTTCAAATGAAAGCAGCGTATATTAGCCGTTATGGCAACATTGATGGCGTACAGTTAGATGAACGATCTCAACCACCACTGACAGCGGACGCTGTACTTGTTAAAGTTCATGCTGCAAGTATTAACCCTCTCGACTTAAAAGTTTTAGAGGGTGAACTTAAAGCAATTCTGCCAGTGAAATTTCCTTTCATCTTAGGCAATGATTTTGCAGGTACAGTCGTAGAAGTTGGATCGAACGTTACTCAGTTTAAAGCTGGAGATGAAGTCTATGCCAAGACAGATTTAAACGGCGCTTTTGCTGAATATACTGTGGTTGAACAGTCTTCACTTGCACTTAAACCTCAAAATATTTCGATGGAACTGGCGGCCTCTTTACCTTTGGTTGCATTAACAGCATGGCAAGCGCTGGTTGAAATGGCAAAAGTTCAAGCAGGACAAAAAGTACTGATACACGCGGGTTCAGGCGGTGTTGGTTCAATCGCAATCCAACTTGCTAAACATCTAGGTGCAACTATCGCAACAACGACCAGTGGTAAAAATACTCGTTGGGTTAGAGAGCTAGGCGCCGATATTATTATTGATTATAAAACGACAGATTTTGAGCAAGAACTTAAAGAATATGATGTGGTTTTAGATACGCAAGGTGGAAAAACCTTAGATAAATCACTCAATGTCCTTAAACGTGGTGGGCGGCTTATCAGTCTTGTAGGTCCACCCGATCAAGCTACTACAGACGCATTTAATCTAAACCGTTTTCTAAAATGTGTTATCCCGCTTCTAAGCTGGTCAATCAGACGTAAAGCAAAAAAACGTGGCGTTACTTATTCATTTCTATTTATGCAACCTAATGGTCAACAGCTATCTCAAATCTCACACCTTGTTGAGACTGGAAAAATAAAACCTGTGGTAGATACAGAATATGATTTTTCTAAAATAAAAGAAGCACTTCACTACGTTAATACTGGACGTACCAAAGGCAAAGTGGTCTTGAAAATTTCTGAATGAGACTGAACATACATATTCATTATTATTTCTCTATTCAAAACTGGTTTGTATATTTCAGAAATTATTTTAGGAGTTAGTAACTTTAGCACAGCAACGTGAATATCTGCGATCTTAATTTCACGTTGCTGTGTATTCTAAATATCATCTATCAGCTATTTACCGCGATCTTTGTAACCATGGCTTCATTACAATCATGTTTCTTAATAACGGGGTTACCAACCTACTTTAATTGAAATGCAATGTTTTTATAAAGCTAAGTGTTATTATTAGCCCCTGTTTATTATCTAATTCTCTTATGAAGAATACATTCTCTGACAACAATCAAATTAACGTGGTTTCTACTTTTTCTGAATTGGTAAATTCCAATTTTCAAGGAGAAAGTAATGCCATTTGCTGGTATCGAACTTTGGTTGGTAATTTTCAAGAGATTGTATCCAAACTTGAATTAAAAGAAAATATTACGGAAATTTCAGTTGAAGACCTTTTAGCATTACAACTTTCGGAAAATGGCAATTTAGCAAGAGAAATTATCATAAGTGATATACAACACTTAACTGATTTTGGAGCATCACCGTCTCTGAATTTGCTTAAAAGTTACGAAAGAGATGATGAGCTAGATTTTATTTCAACAGATGTATATTCGTTTCATGTTGACCGATCACCCATCCCAACAGATACTTTTTTGTGCACCTATCATGGTTCTGCAAGTGATATCCTGCCCCATAATCAAGTTGAACAAAAAATTCTAATTCCTGAAATCAGGGAAAAACTTAAAAAATTACATGACGGCCCAGAAGCTGAATTTGAAAATTTTCTAGAAGAGTATTTCTTTGATCTGCATTATCAGCCTAAACCTGATACAAAACCTGTGAATTTAGGTTTAGGACATCTTTGGCGGCTAGCGGTAGATCATCCAGCACAACAAGTTTTACCTTGTGTACATCGTGCACCTATCGAAAAAGAAAATGAATATAGACTGCTGTTGATTTGTTAAATCATGAACAAATCAACGAGTGTATATTTACCTTTAAGATAACCAATCAATCAAAAACTCACATTCCAAGACAACTGCGCGGTACGTGGCGCACCAAGGAATAAATAATCATCCCCAAAGAAGCTACCTGCATCTCGCCAGTATTTTTTATTGAATACATTGTCAACATTAAATCTCAAAGTATTGTCATACCCATAAGCACGGAAGTTATAGGCAGTGCCGACATTAAATACTGTATAACCAGATACTTTCACTGTACCTGATTTATTAGCGTATTTACTACTGCTGTATTGCATGCCTGTTAACAAGCGTAATCCATCTACTTGTGGCACTTGATAAGATAAATAACTGGCGAAACGTACTTTCGGCACATTTTGAGTTTGATGCCCTTGATAATCTAAGACATTTATATCTTTTAATCGCGAACGAGTAAGAGCTAATGTCGATATCATGTCTAGGCTCTGCCCTAAGCGCCCTTGTACACCCAACTCTAAGCCAAGGTTGTGTTGTTGACCTTCAGTTAAGTAGTAGTTATCAGAATTTGTATATTGATGATCTTGCTCTAATTTAAATATGGCAGCAGTAAACAGCATAGATTGTAATTGATGCTTCACTCCTAATTCATAATGGGTGGATTTGATAGGTTCAAGTGTTGCAAATGCATTGCCTACAATTCCTTTTTCTTCATTACCGAATGCAAACCACGGTGCTTGTCCACCATCACTCAAGCCTTTGGCATAAGACGCATAGAGATGGGTATTTTCCCAAGGCTGATACATCAGCGCGAACTGAGGTAAGAATCGATTTAAATCCGTATCACGGATATTATGACCTTCAACATCGTAAGCTTTTTCATTTAAATGCAGCAGTTTTCCACCCATGAGAACAGACCATGAGTCATTGAAATGGATTTGGTCAAGCAAATTTAATGCGGTTTGCTGACTATCTAAAGATTTATAACGATTGCCTAAAGGAATGTTAGAAGGATTGTATGTCTCACTATCTTTATAAATATTTCCTGTGCCCACTAACTCATTGATAGCATCATGTTGCGCACGGCGTTTGTAGGTCTGAGACAATTCAACATTAAGCTTATGTTGCCAAGATCCCGTATTAAATTTACCGTTTAATCCTGTTTTAAATTGATTGGTTAGGTAGCTGTCATCAGGGCTGCGGAAATCATAAATATCATAGTTGCCATTTTGGTCAAAACTATTGCCTAAGCCTGTAGTCTGACATATATCACTGTAGCAACCCCATGGAAATGCCGAATAATCATCGACCACGACACGACTTTGTGATGCAGACAGGTTTGCAGTCCAATGATCATTGATTTGTTGACTATACTTTAAGCTGGCATTGAGGCTTTCATTGGTTACGGGTTTACTCCAGCTCTGATAGCCAAGTAAGCGATCCCATTCCACATTTTTAGGTACAGTTTTTCCATCAAGTAATTGATAACCCGCGACAGAACGTTGGCGTTGACGCTGTGATTCGATATCAAATTCTAGTTTTGAAGCATCTGAAATGTTCCAATCTAAAGCCAAAGCGCCAAATAAACGTTTACCATTGGTATGTTCTACATATGGATGAATGTCTTCGTGAGCGAGATTGATTCGATAGCCAAATTGCTGGTCTTCACTGATGAAACCACCCCAGTCATTCGCGACACGATGACCGCCATGACTGTCTGCTTCAACTGTAATGGAACGAATCTCTTTTGGACGTTTAGTCACATAGTTGACTACACCACCGGGTGTTGACATACCACTTTGAATTGCGCTTATGCCTTTTAGGATTTCGACTTGTTCTTTATTTTCAAGCGCTACATTTTGTTCACCTCGTAGGAGGTTACCATTCAGTAAATAACTCGAACCGAGGTTTAAAGCAAAGCCACGCATGACAAAGTTTGGATAATAACCAATTGGTGCATAGCCATCGCCTACTGCGGCATCATTTTTTACTACATCGGTGAGTGTTTTTGCATGCTGATCTGCAATGCGTTCTGCTGTGACTGTATTGATGGATGCAGGAATCTCTATAAGATTTTGTTGAGTAAAACCCGATAAATTCACTTTAGGCTGATGATAAATTGGTTGTTCTACTTGTGCTGCGACGGTAATGGTCGGAAGTCGTGGTGTCGTATTTTCATTTTCTGCATGTACGACTGTTGAGCTAAGCCCTAAGCAGGAAAATGAGCCAACTGCCAATAATGCTTTTTGTAAACGAGAAAATGGATATGTTTTCACAGTCGTTGCCTAACCCCAAAAGATAATCTTACAGCCTAAGTTTTACGAGGAGGAGTATTCACAATTTTGTGCGATTGAACAAGCTTTTCTACTGTATATCTTAGATTTGTTGAATGATCTTAATCAGGCATTATTTAAATTTCCGACAAAGGAAAATTCCTGAGCCATTCAAAGCGTGCTAATATCCAAAAATGACAATACATCATGTCAAATTAAAAGAAGGAATTGTGATGCTAAAAATGCAACAGATCAACATAACGCAAGAATTCAATGCCCCTGTCGAAAAGGTTTTTGAGATCCTCAGCGAGCATGAAAACCTAAATAAACTTTTCGCCCCAGCAAAAGTGACGCGTCTCAGTGATGGCAAGGATGCGCGTAATGGTGTCGGTTCGGCACGTAAGCTATCTCTTCCATTAACACCATCATTTGTTGAAACAAATTTAGTCTATAAAGAAAATGAACTGATTGAATACGCCATTACCAGTGGTATTGCACCGATCAAAGATCATCGCGGTGTGATGAAGTTTACTGATCTTGGTCATAATCGTAGTCGTTTGGACTATACGATTATGTTTAAAGGTCGAGTTCCATTTATTGGTCCTATCATAAAAATTGCACTACAGAATGGTGTGAGCCGTGGGCTTAAAAAGCTGAAAGTATAATTTTTAGAGAAAGTCAAATCTTCTCTAATCTTTGAAGTAAACTCCCCTTTTTTTTTCAAATTGTGGGAGTTTTTATTTGGTGTATTTATCAACTTTTCTTTGAAAAATGATTTCTAAAATAACATTCAGTTCATTTTTACGATAAATTAGCTCTATAGAACGATTTAGCTCAGGGAAAGAGATGACACTTAAGCAATTAAAAGCCTTTTTGGCACTTGCTCGTACCTTAAATTATGCCAATGCTTCTCTTGAGTTACACCTGAGTCAATCTGCCCTAAGTCTTTCTATTAAAAGTCTTGAAGAGGAATTGGGCGGTAAGTTGTTTAATCGAAATACGCGCCGTGTTGAACTCTCTCAGGAGGGAAAATCACTGATCCCCTATGCAAAAAAATTACTCGCAAATTGGGATGAAATGGAAAATGATGTCAAACAGCGTTTTAAACTGAATCGCGGTACGCTCAGTATCGCCTCTATGCCATTTGTCACTCATGCAATCTTGCCTGACGTGATTCATGCGTTTTTATCACTTCACCCAAACCTTAATTTTTCCATTCATGATATTCCGAATGAAACCATTATCGAAAAAGTTCAAGATGGGATCTTTGAGTTAGGAATATGTTTTGAACCTGATATGACTGAAGGTTTAGAATTTCAACCTCTATTTGAAGAGGATTTCCTCGCTTTATTGCCTAAAAATCATCCTTTAGCAACCTCCTCTACGATCACTTGGCAACAACTTTTTTCCAATCCTTTTATTACCTTACAAAAGCCCTCAATCGTCCGTCATTTGATTGAACAGAATTGCTTGCGCAACAATATGACATTGGATCTAAAAATTGAATGTCATCAAATCTCCTCTCTTTCTAGTTTTGTTGCTCTTGGTATTGGCGTGAGTGCGATTCCACGTCACTTCGCCAAACATATCGATTTAGAACAAAATGTTTTGCTTGAGTTACAAGCTGAAACTATCCATAAAACAGTGGGTATTGTCTATAAAAAGAATTTTGAAATATCCCATATTTCAGAACAATTTATTGAAACTTTAATCAACCATAAATTTTAGAAAATTAATTACTGAGTCATTCAACTTCTAATCAAATTGTCGCTTATTTTTATTAATTACAATGTAAATCAATTGGATGGTTGTATTTAATTAGATTATAACAAGTCAAAATATGCCATTTAAATTATTATTTATTAATTTTCCTCATTAATCCTTAAGAAAAATCAACTTCTATACCTCTAAACCAAGTGCTAAAACTAAATCACTAAGGGATAGTAGGAAAACAAGAGAATGAATAAGGTTTATAGCAGCGCGGAGGCAGCGCTTAAAGATGTGATTGCCAATAACCAAACACTTGCTGTAGGTGGTTTTGGTTTATGCGGAATTCCTGAAAAATTAATTGTGGCGGTTAAACAAAGCGGTGCAACCGGTCTGACTTGTATTTCTAATAATGCAGGTGTGGATGACTTTGGTTTAGGGATTTTACTGCAAACAAAACAAATCAAAAAAATGATCTCCTCTTATGTAGGAGAAAATAAAGAATTTGAACGTCAATATCTCAATGGTGAACTTGAAGTCGAACTTACCCCACAAGGTACTTTGGCTGAGAAATTACGTGCTGGTGGTGCAGGGATTCCTGCTTTCTATACCCAAACAGGTGTAGGCACATTGATCGCTGAAGGTAAAGAACAGCGAAATTTCAAAGGCAAAAATTATATTTTAGAAGAATCACTGACTGCCGATGTTTCTCTTGTGAAAGCCTACAAAGCAGACAAAGCAGGTAATTTGGTGTTCCGTAAAACCGCGCAGAACTTTAATCCTGAGTGTGCAATGGCTGGGAAAATCACCATCGCCGAAGTTGAACATGTTGTCGAAATTGGTGAATTAGATCCAGATGAGATCCATTTGGCAGGCATCTATGTAAATCGTATTGTACTCAATGCATCACCTGAAAAACGTATCGAACAAAAAACCTTAAGCACGGAGGCAGTTTAAAATGGCTTGGTCACGTAATGAAATGGCACAACGTGCTGCAAAAGAACTTGAAGATGGCTTTTATGTAAATTTGGGAATCGGCTTACCTACCCTTGTTGCCAATTATATTCCGGAAAATATGAATGTTTGGTTGCAGTCTGAAAATGGTTTGCTCGGTATTGACGCTTTCCCAACTGAAGATACGGTCGATGCTGATCTGATCAATGCTGGAAAGCAAACCATTACAGCACGTGCTGGCGCAGCTTTTTTCTCTAGTTCTGAATCTTTCGCCATGATCCGTGGCGGTCATGTCAATATTGCAATCTTAGGGGCAATGGAAGTTTCTGAACAAGGTGACTTGGCCAACTGGATGATCCCTGGCAAGAAAGTCAAAGGTATGGGCGGTGCAATGGATTTGGTTGTCGGTGTACAGAAAGTTGTGGTTCTGATGGAACACTGTGCAAAAGATGGTACGCCAAAAATCGTGCCGAATTGTAGTCTTCCTTTAACAGGTCAAGGCGTGGTACATCGCATCATCACCGACTTGGGTGTAATGGATATTACACCACAAGGTGTTGAGCTGATTGAACTGGCGAAAGATGTGACACTTGAGCAAATACGCGCTGTTACAGGTGTACCTTTAATTTTTAATAAATCCTTAGTTGCTTGATTTGATCGAATGTTCTGCTCTGGGTCCAACTAGAGCAGTTTTATCACAACATAAATTTTCAAGAGATATTAAAAATGAGTTCTATTGTTATCGTTTCAGGTAGTCGTACCGCGATGGGCGGTTTTCAGGGTAGTCTATCCGCTTTAACAGCACCTGAGTTGGGTGCTGCTGTGATTCGTGAATCTATTCAACGTGCAGGTATTCGACCTGAACAAGTTGATGAAGTGATTTTTGGTTGTGTATTGAGTGCTGGTATTGGTCAAGGTCCTGCTCGCCAAGCGATGCGTAAAGCTGATGTTCCTGATCATGTTGGTGCAGTCACGATCAATAAACTATGTGGTTCTGCGATGAAAGCGGTATTAATCGCTTCGGATACACTTAAAGCAGGCAGCGCAAATATCGTGGTTGCTGGTGGCATGGAATCGATGAGCAATGCGCCGTATATCCTGCCTAAAGCTCGTGGTGGCTACCGTATGGGTCATGGCGAGGTCAAAGATCATATGTTCTTGGATGGTTTAGAA
Source organism: Acinetobacter halotolerans (assembly GCF_004208515.1). Taxonomy (GTDB): domain Bacteria; phylum Pseudomonadota; class Gammaproteobacteria; order Pseudomonadales; family Moraxellaceae; genus Acinetobacter; species Acinetobacter halotolerans. The sequence continues at coordinate 214,540 of NZ_SGIM01000003.1, read as the reverse complement.
GATGCTGAAACGGGTCGTTTGATGGGTTCTTTTGCACAAGATATGGCAAATACCAAAGGCTATAGCCGTGAGCAGATGGATAACTTTGCAATTTCTTCACTGAAAAAAGCACAGACAGCGATCACCGAAGGATATTTCAAAGAAGAAATCGTTGCTGTTGAAGTCAAGACTCGTAAGGGTGTCGAGCTTGTTGATCAAGATGAGCAACCACATAAAGCAAATCTTGAAAAGATCCCAACGTTACGCCCTGCTTTTAGTAAAGACGGTACGATTACCGCAGCAAATGCTAGTTCTATTTCTGACGGTGCTGCAGCTTTGGTGCTCTCGACTGAAGACTATGCACAAGCAAATGGTTTAAATGTTTTGGCTAAAATTGTGGCGACTTCAAGCCACTCACAGCATCCAAGTGAATTTACTGTAGCCCCTATTGGCGCGATTCAAAAAGTACTTGATCGTGCTGGCTGGTCAGTTGAGGATGTCGATGCATGGGAAATCAATGAAGCATTTGCGATGGTAGCAATGGCACCTATTCATGAGTTGGGTATTGATGAAACCAAAGTCAACATTCATGGTGGTGCTTGCGCTTTAGGTCATCCAATTGGTGCTACAGGTTCACGTATTATTCTTTCATTGATCTACGCTTTAAAGCGTTTAGGTAAAAAGAAAGGTGTTGCTGCACTGTGTATCGGTGGTGGTGAAGCAACTGCTGTGGCTATCGAAATTTAAGTTTCAAAAAATCAAAAATGCATCTCAGACAAGAGGTGCATTTTTTTATCTGTATAAAATTGAAATCTTTTAAAATATTTATCTTTAAAACCTATAAGATTTTGGATCGTGCCTTAAATAAAAAGGCACATCAAATTTTCCGATGTGCCTTTAGTATTTGAATAATCATCAAAAAACCAAGTTAAGCATTACCCGATTCAGTTAAATTAGCTTTTACTTCTTCTACCTGTTGTTCTTCATCAAATTTATGACGTTTTAGGCTTAAAATCGCACAGATTGCAATCATCGCTGGAATAGAAATCATCACAAAATTCATAGTGTGCGGTAAGTTTAATGTCAATAACATACCTGTCAAAATAGGTCCCACGATTGCACCTATTCGACCAACACCAGAAGCACAACCGATTCCTGTAGAACGCACGCTTAATGGATAATATTGGGCAACATAGCTATAAAGAAGAATTGAGGTACCAATGGTCGCAGCACCTGCAACGGTCACTAAACCATATAAAACATAGGCTGGTGAGTTAAATCCTAAACCAATGAGTGCCGCAACGCCTGCCATGAGCATACTTAGAATTACTGGTTTCAAATGGAATTTATCTGAAAGAATACCACCGCCAATCGAACCAATCATTGCGCCGACATTTAGAGCGAGTAGGAATAAAATACTCTTTCCGAGTGAATACCCTGCTGCAAGCATCAGTTTAGGTAACCAACTGCTTAAGGCATATACCATTAGTAGGCACATAAAGAATAATACCCAAAACATCAGTGTATTAAAGGCACGACCTTGTTGAAATAATCCTTTGACTGAGCTACCTGTTGGAATATTTTCTTCATTTAGCATTAGTTTCGTATTACGGGTAATCGCTTGTTCAGGTGAGATTTTTTGAATAATGTTCTGCGCCTGTTCAGTTTTCCCTGTTTTAACCAAAAAAGTTAAAGATTCAGGCAAAAACTTCCACATCACAGGTAATAAAAGCAAAGGAATACCTGCAATCAAAAACATGATTTGCCATCCTTGACTTTCGACCAGATAACTCCCAATCAATGCTGAGAGAATCCCCCCGATCGCATAACCACTAAACATAGTGCCGACTAAGGTACTGCGGATGCGTTTTGGTGCATATTCAGACGTGAGCGCAACTAGATTTGGCATCACTCCGCCAATCCCTAACCCCGCCAAAAAGCGTAAAATACCAAACTCAAATGGATTGGAAGCAAAAGCTCCTAAAAAGGTAAAACCGCTGAATAAAGTGACACAAATTAAAATTACATTTTTTCGACCAATTTTGTCTGCCAAAGCACCAAACAACATTGCCCCAAACATCATGCCGCATAATGCGGTACTGGCTAGCATTCCTGCTTGGACTGAGGTCAGTGACCACTCTTGCATCAATAGTGGCAATACCACGCCATAAATCACAAGGTCATAACCATCAAAAATAATAATCAATAAACACCAAAGCAAAATGCTCCAGTGAAAAGGGGTAAATTTTGCTTGGTCAATTACTGCATTTACATTAACTGTAGATGTTGTCATTCTGCATCTCCTCAATGAGATAATTTTTCCATCATATTTAAAACGGCATAATGCACCTTAAAGAAAAACAATATTATTCAAGGTTTTATTTAAATTAAAAATCATAACTCGCCATCATATTAATACGGCTATCTGCCCCTGAACGACCATCAAATGTTTCTCGCTCGCCATAGACATATTCCATCCCCAAAGTAATCGGCTTGTATGGGTTGTACATGCCGTTAATCCAGCCTTGCCATAGTTCTTTATTTTGAGCTGGGTTATTTTTATGGATACGCGCAAATGCGTTATCGTCTTTGGCCTTCATATAGCCATAACCCAAAGTCGAACGGAACTGCGAAGTGAATTGGTGGGTAATCCCTGTCGAAATGGAATCAAATTCATTCGTTTGGATGTTGTTTTGATCATCAATGGCATAACTACTATTCGTCCACATCAAGAAACGTCCATCTCCTTTGATGTGGTTATAATCCGCCTTTAAAAAGGTTTTTGGACTGAGCTGATATTTGCCCCCGATGCCAATGCCCCACGCCCATTCATCATCATTGCTGGTTTTCTTCTCAGCCACAAAGCTACGCCCAGATAGCATTGAACCATTTTCAAACTTATGATTTACGCGCCCAACAAATGCGGGCAAACGCATTTTATTTTCAGGATCAGATGTGGCTGTGTATTTTGGATCTTCAACCGATAAGGCAAAGCTGGTATTTGCAGATAATGAATCGCTATAGCGTACTAACGGAGAGCGTTGTAATGCACCGCCCACATAGGTCGCAGCATCAATCGTTTCAGGATAGTATTCAGGTGCGATAAAGGTAGACCAAGTCTGACCAATCAACCATTTATCCAAAGTAAGATAGGCATGACGAATACGGAACTGATCGCGTGAAGCGCCACCAAAGAAATCCATTTCTAATTTTCCGCCCACATCGCCTGCCGCTGTTGGTGTGGTGAAATTGAGTCCTATGCGTGAGACATTGGCAGTTGAATGTAAACGATCTTTTTGTTGTGCTGCTTCCGCTGTACCTTTGAGTGGTACACCACTGATATTGTTGTACATCGTGGACGCGCCTTTCGCTTGATAAGACGCATCGGCACGGATATAACCATATAGACTAACTTCTGCACCAGATTTTAGTTTAGGTGTCAGCGTTTGCTGGGTTACTGGAGTGGCTGCTGTGTTTAGATTGTTTGCTGGCTGTGCCGATGCAGGTTGCTGTACATAATGTTGCAACATTGCTCTTAACTCTTGTACTTCTTGGCGAAGCTGTGCAATTTCGGCACTCTCCGAAGCTGCATGAGCAGATGACATGACTGCCACAATGGACAGCGTCAGCACGCTTTTTTGCACCGTTAGTATGAACTTTTTCATTAAAATAAGTTTCCTTCTTTTTTGATCTTAAATACCGTTTTAAGATCGCTATTTGTTTGCGTTGTATCCTTTGCAGAAACCATGACTGCATCGCATTTTTTGTTTTAAAGCATTAATACATTGATTTATTTGGTTTTCACCTCCTTTAAAATACTGATATTGATAAACTTGTTCTTTTTTTAGGACAAAAAGATCTAGCAGCGGCTATAAAAGTCGCTGTTCACCATTTGGTAAAAAATAAGTTTAAATGAGTCCTTTAATATTTATTCCATCATAGACGCAAGCCCTTGTTTAGGATGCTTGTGCAGAAAACGTTTGACGCCTCTTTTTCTGCGCGATCAATCCTTGATACATTAAAATTTGGCTATAGGAATGCACATCCGTAAAGCCTGTGCCGTGGAGCAATTGCTGATAGTCAGCGAAGGAAAGCGTAAAAAACTCTTGCGCCATTCGTTCTAACATTTTTTGACATTGCACTTCCGTCAAGCCTTGTGCCAAGCATACATAACGTAATGCTTGAAGCTGCTGAGGGTCTGTACAAGTCATTAAATCGTAGGTCAGCAAGATCCCATCTTCTTTTAAGTGATCATAGATCTCGCTAAAAAAAGTGGGCTTATTTTCATCAGCAATAAAATGAGCAACCAAAATAGAAAGTGCAGCATCAAAATAGGCATGATCAGGTAAAACAGATGTTTCACCATGTACAAATCTTACTTGGGCAGATCGACCTAAATCAGCAACCAGTTTCTGGGCTTTTTCAAGCATGCTTAATGAGGGATCGACTGCTGTAAATTCCCAACTCGGATGCCTTTTGAGTAGATATTCCAGTTCATAGCCTGTGCCACAGCCAACAATTAAGATATGTGCGTGTGGTGGTAATGTTGATTGTAAAATGGCATCCACCTGTTGATGGATGATTTCATAACCCGGAATTAATTTACGGATATGCTGATCATATTCTTCAACAACTTTCGGGCTATTAAAATCTTTTGCCATTTTTGTTTTATCCTTTACTGTTACGACTTTTAAAATGGTGTTTTTTCTCGCTCATGTAAAACATCATTTAGTCGAATACCGTTCCTGTTAAATTAAGCTCAGCACGCATAATTTCTTGTAATTTAAACTTCTGCGCTTTGCCTGACGCCGTCATTGGAAATTCATTAAAGAATTTGACATAACGTGGCACTTTATTATGAGAAATATGTGCTTTACAGAAGCTACGGATACCATCTTCATCGCTCTGATGATGCTCGTGTAGAATGATGCAGGCACACAGCTCCTCACCATAGCGAGTGTCTGGTAAACCAATGACTTGAACATCGCTGATATCAGGATGGGTATACAAAAAGTCTTCTATTTCTTTTGGAAATAGATTTTCACCGCCACGTATCACCACATCTTTTATACGTCCTTTGATTTTGACAAAGCCATCAGCATCCATTTCCGCGATATCACCCGTATGCATCCAGCCGGCAGCATCGATTACTTCACGGGTTTTTTCTTCTTCGCCCCAATAACCTGCCATCACTGAATAACCACGGACACATAATTCGCCTAAAGTTCCCTGAGGAACGATTTGTCCTTCTGGATCGACGATTTTGATTTCAACATGTGGGTGGACATGACCAACAGTGCTAACGCGTTTATCGATGGTGTCACTCACCGAACTTTGTACACTGACGGGAGAAGTTTCTGTCATGCCATAGCAAATGGTGATTTCTGACATATGCATCCGATCAATCACACGTTGCATGATTTCACGTGGGCATGGGCTGCCTGCCATAATGCCAGTACGCAGACTTGATAGATCAAATTCATCAAACTGTTCATGCTCCAGTGTGGCAATGAACATGGTCGGTACGCCGTAGGCAGCTGTGCAACGTTCTTTGTGAATGGTTTTGAGTGTTTCTAATGGATTAAACACTGCAGACGGATACACCATCGTCGATCCATGTGTGATACAGGCTAAATTTCCCATCACCATGCCAAAACAATGAAATAGTGGTACAGAGATGCAGACTTTATCCTGTGGGGTTAAACCAATGCCCTCACCGACAAAATAACCATTATTTAAAATGTTATGGTGGGTGAGCATCGTGCCTTTCGGATTGCCTGTTGTGCCTGATGTAAACTGGATATTAATGGTTTCATCAAATTGCAGTTGTTGCGCGACTAACTGTAATTGTTCGAGCTGTTCTTGTGTCGGTGCGACGACAAGATCACAAAAACGGTGAATTCCTACGTGTTGCTGCTCATCAATTTTGATCACAAATTTTAAGAATGGCAGTCGTTCGGAATGAATGATTTTATCCGTACAGAAGCTGATCTCCGGTGCGATTCTCGTGAGCAGTTCTTGGTAATCTGTGGTTTTGAACTGTGATGCGATGATCAGTCCCTTACATGAGACTTTATTCAACACATATTCGAGTTCATGACTTTTATAGGCTGGATTTAGATTGACTAAAATAATCCCTGCTTTAAAAGCAGCAAACTGAGTGACTGTCCATTCCACACAGTTTGGAGACCAAATCGCTAATCGGTCACCTTTTTTCAAACCAAGTTGAAGCAAACGGCATGCAAATGCATTCACTTCATCATGTAGTTGTTTATAGGTTAACCGTCTGTTCTGATGCGAACTCACAATCGCCTCTTGCTCAGCATATTGCTGACAAGCTTGGTCAAATTTCTCTCCGATCGTCATCCCCAACAGGGGTTGCGAACTTGGCCCAGAGGCATAGCTTAACTGTACGTGTTGCATTGAATCATTCTCCTTGATTCTTTGTAATTCTCTTCGCTCTAATTGTTGTTACTGCAACTACTCTTCAATCTGCCTATTTTGTAATTTTACAGGTTGTGCATGCTCTACTTTTTCCGTACGGCATCCACACAAAAGTCAGCAATCTGTTTTGAAAAATAGTCCTTGTGTTGCTGATCAAACTTTGTATGTTGAGCTGGGTCTAAAGGCTCGACCACCACAAAAGTCATGGCACCAACCACACACAGTGCCGTGGTATTTAGGTCTTCCAACACAAACTCACCACTTGCATTTCCATCCGCAAGGATTTTAATCACACTCTGTTTAATCAACTGCTTAACCCGAAAACGCTCATGTTCAACCGAAGAGTCAACGGGTTCAAACATAAGTGAATACGCAAGCTGCGGACTGTTCAATGCTCGTTTGACGAAAGTCGCAACGGCCTTGTGCAATTTATGTTCTGCAGTCAGATCACTTTCTGTGATTGCATCAATCACCAAAAGTTCGGTATTGATGGCTTCTGACAAAACTTCAATCAGCACCTGACTTTTATTGTCAAAGTAGCGATAAACCAGACCACTTGAAACGCCTGCTTGCTCAGCAATTGTTTGTATCTGCGCGTCTTTAAAGCCTCCTTCTGAAATTAATTTTCTCGCCGAACTCAAAATCGCCTTACGATTTTGCTCCATTCGCTCTTGCATTAAAGATGATCGTTTATAGCTCATAAATTTTATTCTCTAACAAATAAAGTGAATTGTAAATCATTTTATGAATCTCTATTCACTTTTTTAAAAAATCATTGTATGGTACTTCCTAAGCACCTACAAGAATGCTTATGGAACAACAAATATAACCAATGGGATGAACACAATGAACCTACGTAGCTTGAATTTTGGCCTCGATGAAACACTCATTGCACTACAAGATTCAGTTGCCGCATTTTGTGCAAAAGAAATCGCACCAATTGCTCAACAAGTTGATCAAGACAATATATTCCCTGCTCATCTTTGGAAAAAGTTTGGCGATATGGGTTTATTCGGCTTAACGGTTTCCGAAGAATATGGTGGCACCAATCTTGGCTATCTTGCTCATATCATTGTCATGCAAGAAATTTCTCGCGCTTCAGCAGCCATCGGGCTTTCTTACGGTGCTCATTCTAACTTATGTATCAATCAAATTAACCGTAACGGAAGCGAACAACAAAAACAGAAGTATTTACCTAAGCTAATTTCTGGTGATTTCGTTGGTGCTTTAGCAATGTCTGAGCCAAATGCGGGTTCGGATGTGGTCAGCATGAAATTACGCGCTGAGCAAAAAGGTGATCATTTTGTTTTAAATGGTTCAAAAATGTGGATCACCAATGGTGGTGATGCAGATGTACTCGTGGTCTATGCGAAAACAGATCCTCATGCGGGTGCGAAAGGTATGACAGCCTTTTTAATTGAAAAAGATATGAAAGGTTTTAGTCATGGTCATCATTTAGACAAACTTGGAATGCGTGGTTCTAACACTTATCCGCTGTTTTTTGACAATGTTGAAGTGCCCGTTGAAAACGTACTCGGTGGTGTTGGTAATGGAACAAAAGTCCTGATGAGCGGTTTGGATTATGAACGTGCAGTATTAAGTGCGGGTCCACTCGGGATTATGGATGCGTGTATGGACGTGGTGATTCCATATTTGCATCAACGTGAACAATTTGGACAAGCATTAGGTGAGTTTCAGTTAATGCAAGGCAAGCTAGCAGACATGTACTCGACTTGGTTGGCATGTAAAGCGTTGGTCTATGCAGTAGGTGCCGCTTGTGACAAAGCCGATCATGACCGTAGCTTACGCAAAGATGCCGCAAGTGCCATTCTCTATGCAGCCGAAAAAGCCACATGGATGGCGGGTGAAACGATTCAAAGCTTAGGTGGAAATGGTTATATCAATGAGTTCCCTGCAGGTCGTCTATGGCGTGATGCGAAACTTTATGAAATTGGTGCGGGCACATCTGAAATTCGTCGTATGTTGATCGGCCGTGAATTGTTTAATGAGACCAAATAATAACGATAAATTAGGATGCATCGTATGAATCAATTACAAAGCAAAATTAATGTCAGAAGTGAAGACTTCAAAACCAATCAGCAGGCTATGCAAAGCTTGGTCAATGATTTAACCCAAGTTGCCCAGTCTATCGCTTTAGGTGGTGGAGAAAATGCCCGTCAAAAGCATTTGGCGCGTGGAAAATTACTTCCTCGTGAACGTATTGATCAACTGATCGATGTGGGTACTGCCTTTTTAGAAATCGGACAACTTGCTGCGTACAAGGTTTATGAGGATGACATCCCTGCTGCTGGAGTCATTGCTGGTATTGGACAGGTCAATGGTGTGACGTGCATGATCGTTGCCAATGATGCCACAGTCAAAGGTGGGACTTATTATCCCCTCACTGTCAAAAAGCATTTACGTGCGCAAGAAATTGCTGAGCAGAACCATTTACCTTGTATCTATCTGGTCGATTCTGGTGGTGCATATTTACCTATGCAAGATCAGGTGTTCCCAGATCGTGATCATTTTGGTCGTATTTTTTACAATCAAGCACGTATGTCGAGCCAAGGTATCGCCCAGATTGCTGTGGTAATGGGGAGCTGTACCGCAGGTGGTGCTTATGTTCCTGCAATGTCAGATGAAACCATCATTGTACGTAATCAAGGCACGATTTTCTTGGGTGGTCCACCACTTGTAAAAGCTGCTACTGGTGAAGTTGTGAGTAGTGACGATTTGGGTGGTGGTGATGTGCATACCCGTCTTTCAGGTGTTGCGGATCATTTGGCAGAAAACGATGAACATGCAATTGCGATTGCACGGAATATCGTTGCAAATCTAAATAAAAAGCCAAATGACTTAAACAAGCAGATTGATGAGCCACTATTTGATGCCAAAGAGCTATACGGTGTCGTACCAAGTGACGCACGTAAACCATTTGATGTACGTGAAGTGATTGCTCGTATTGTTGATGGCTCACGTTTTGATGAATTTAAAGCGCGTTTTGGTTCAACCCTAATCACTGGCTTTGCGTCTCTATACGGCATGCCAGTGGGGATTATTGCCAATAATGGGATCTTATTTTCTGAGTCTGCACAAAAAGGTGCGCACTTTATTGAGTTATGTACCCAACGCAACATTCCTTTGCTATTTATTCAAAATATCACAGGCTTTATGGTGGGTCGCCAATATGAAAATGAAGGCATTGCGAAACATGGTGCCAAACTGGTGATGGCAGTTGCAACGGCAAATGTCCCTAAACTGACTTTAATTATTGGTGGTTCATTTGGAGCAGGTAACTATGGTATGTGTGGCCGTGCTTATTCACCACGCTTTTTATGGACATGGCCGAACTCCCGTATTTCTGTGATGGGCGGTGAACAAGCAGCCAGCGTACTTTCAACCTTGAAGCGTGATCAGATTGAGCAAAAAGGCGCAGAATGGTCAGCACAACAAGAAGATGAATTTAAGCAACCGATTCGTGATCAGTACGAACGTCAAGGTCATCCTTACTATGCCTCTGCCCGCCTATGGGATGATGGTGTGATTGATCCTGCTCAAACACGTCAAGTGCTTGGATTGAGCCTTGCAGCAGCCATGAATGCACCGATTCAACCAACCAAATTCGGCGTGTTCCGCATGTAAGAGGTGTTTTATGAGCTATCAATTTTTACAACTGGAACAACACGATCAGGTGGCATTTGTGTGGCTAAATCGACCAGAGCTACACAATGCTTTCAATACAACGGTGATTGAAGAATTACATGCTTGCTTTAAGACCTTAAATAGTCGTGATGATATTCGAGTGGTGGTTTTGGCTGGACGTGGCAAAAGCTTTTCTGCAGGTGCAGATCTCAACTGGATGAAACAGGCTGGTCAAGCCTCTTCAGCAGAAAATGAAGCTGATGCGATGAAACTCGCGCAGATGCTTGATGCGCTTGCAACACTAAAACAACCAACGATTGCTCGGATTCATGGCATCGCCTTTGGCGGTGGTATGGGGCTTGCCTCGGCTTGTGATATTTGTATTGCCAGTACCGATGCGAAATTTGCAACTTCTGAAGTCCGTTTGGGACTTGCACCTTCTACGATTAGCCCTTATGTGATTCGTGCGATTGGAGCAAGACAAGCTTCACGCTATTTCTTAACCGCTGAACGTATCTCAGCACGTGTAGCCAAACAAATTGGCTTGGCACATGAAATTGCGGATGCGGAAGATTTAGATAAAAAGGTTCAAGAGATTATTGATGCATTATTACTTGGTGGTCCACACGCTCAGGCCGCATCGAAACAATTGATTCAAATGGTCAGCAATCAAAGTATGAATGATCTCTTGCTTCAGCAGACTGCACAGCATATTGCACAAGTCCGTCAAGGTAGTGAGGCAAAAGCAGGTTTAAATGCCTTTCTAAATAAACAATCTCCTGCATGGATTTCAAATTCCAATAACAACAATTAAGGACGACCAAAATGTTTGAAAAGATTTTAATTGCGAACCGTGGTGAGATTGCTTGTCGCGTGATTCGTACAGCGAAAAAATTGGGTATTGCAACGGTTGCGGTGTATTCAGATGCTGATGCGAATGCACAGCATGTCAAACTTGCCGATGAAGCGATTTATATCGGTCAATCTCCTGCAACGCAAAGTTATTTACAAGCTGACCGTATTATTCAAGCGGCGATTGATACTGGCAGCCAAGCCATTCACCCTGGCTATGGTTTTCTTTCTGAAAATGACCAGTTTGCCCTTGCTTGCCAACAACACAATATTTGCTTTATTGGCCCTCCCGTCGATGCCATCTTAGCCATGGGCTTAAAAGCAACCTCTAAAGCTTTGATGGAAAAAGCAGGTGTACCTTTAACACCGGGTTATCACGGTACCAATCAAGATGCTGAGTTTTTAAAACAGCAAGCTGATGAGATTGGCTATCCAGTGTTGATCAAAGCCAGTGCTGGTGGTGGTGGTAAAGGGATGAGTTTGGTGGAACGCAGCGAAGATTTCCTACATGCCCTTGCCTCGTGTAAACGAGAGGCTAAATCAAGCTTTGGTAATGATGATGTCCTCATTGAGCGTTATGTGATTCAACCACGGCATATTGAAGTGCAAGTATTTGGTGACATGCACGGCAACTATGTACATTTGTTTGAACGTGATTGTTCGGTACAACGTCGTCATCAAAAAGTGCTAGAGGAAGCACCTGCTCCACAAATGCCAAGCGATAAACTGGATGCCATGCGTCAAGCTGCAATTGATGCTGCACGTGCGGTGGATTATGTCGGTGCAGGTACGGTGGAGTTTATTGTCGAGCAAGACGGTACAGCCTATTTCATGGAAATGAATACTCGTCTCCAAGTCGAACACCCTGTCACTGAAATGATTACAGGTGAAGATTTAGTAGAATGGCAACTTCGTGTTGCTGATGGTGAACCTTTGCCAAAACTACAGCATGAATTACAAATTCATGGACATGCTTTGGAAGCACGTATCTACGCTGAAGAACCTGAAAAGGGATTTTTACCTGCAATCGGTAAAATTGACTATCTTCGTTACCCAACTCAAAACCAATACGTGCGCGTAGACAGTGGGATTGTTGAAGGTGATGAAATTACCACCTTCTATGATCCAATGATTGCCAAGTTGATTGTATGGGGTAAAAACCGTGAAGCAGCTTTGATTCAAATGCAACATGCACTGAGTCAATTTCATGTCGATGGCTTAGGCAATAACATAGCCTTTCTAGAAAAGATTGTACGCTGTGATTCCTTTAAACAAGCCAAGCTGGATACCAATCTGATTCATCGAGAAGAACAGTTCTTGTTTAGTCCTGCGCACATCAAACCTGAACTGGTAGTGGCAACCGCATTTATCGAGTTTTTAAGTAAACTCGACAACAATCACTCTAGTCAAAAACAACTTTGGCAAGCACAACCGTTGTGGCGTCTAAATGTTGCTTATCAACACAGTATTAAACTGAATTATTTAAATCAAAATATTCAGATAAAGTTCGTCGCGGCTCAACAAGGTTTTAACGCAGAATTTAATGATCAAACTTTCCATATCTCTGGTGAACTCATTGATCAACATAGCGCTTCAATCCAAATCAATGCAACTCAGCAAAGACTCGCATTTAATCGAAGTTCACAAGGCATTACTTTGTTCCATACAGGGCAAAGCTATAAGTTTGATTATATTCGTAAAGACTTTAATCAGGCGGACAGTCAAGCTGAACAAGGACACTTGAAAGCGCCTATGCCGGGTGTAGTGACCCAGCTACTTGTGGGTGCGAATCATACGGTGAAAAAAGACGATATTCTCATGACATTGGAAGCGATGAAAATGGAATATACCATCCGTGCACCGAAAGATGGTGTGATTGTGGATGCTTATTTCCAAGTCGGCGATCAAGTTAAAGTCGGTGATGAACTTGTGGAGTTCCAAGCTGCTGAGGAGGAAGTTGCATGAGTGAATTTGTCAAAATCGTGGAAGTTGGACCGCGTGATGGACTACAAAACGAAAAGCAGCCCTTGACCATAGAACAACGCTTCAATTTCATTAGCGACCTGATTGATGCTGGCTTGAAATCAATTGAAGTGGGTTCTTGCGTTTCGGCTAAATGGGTTCCGCAGATGGCGCAAAGTGATGAGTTATATAAACTGCTGCCGCAACGCGCTGACTTAAACTTGAGTTTGCTGACGCCGAATCTCAAAGGCTTTGAAGCAGCGCTTGCAGTTGGCTGTAAAGAAGTTGCGGTATTTACCGCGGCTTCTGATCGTTTTACCCAAAAAAATATTAACTGTTCGATTGATGAAAGTTTAGAACGGTTTTCTGAAATTTTCCAAGCTGCCAAGACACATAATGTTCGTGTCCGTGGTTATGTCTCTTGTATGGTAGATTGCCCTTATGAAGGTGCAATAGATCCTAAACAAGTGCTTAGCGTGGTTAAACGGCTCTATGACATGGGCTGTTATGAGATTTCTTTGGGTGAAACCATTGGTACAGCGACACCAGACCGTGTTCAAAAAGTTTGGCAAGCCTGCTTAGCTGAACTGGATAGCAACGTCTTGGCTGGGCATTTTCATAATACCTACGGCATGGCAATCGCTAATATCTATCAGTCTTTGCAACAAGGTATCCGTATTTTTGATTCGTCTCTTGCTGGGCTTGGTGGTTGTCCCTATGCCAAAGGCGCATCAGGCAATGTCGCCACCGAAGATCTATATTATCTGTTGTCTCATATTGGATATGAAACTGGAATTAATTTAGAGAAATTGATGAGAGCAAGCCAAAATATCAATAAGGCCCTGAATCGAAAAAATTTATCAAGCTATGCCAATACCTATTTGCAGCAACATTGCGCATAAATAACGTTAATCACGGTTGAATCAATGCTCCACAATTAAATGTTGAAGGAGCATTTGAATCTTATTATTTTCTCACTTTTTAATTATGAAGCATTTTATTGGCCGTTTTTATTTCCTGATAAAGACTTAGTCGATATGGGTTAATTGATAAAAATAAGAGGTATCCGCCTCTATTTTTGGGGCAATATGCTGTTCTACCCAGTCTAACCATGCCCGTGTTTTGGCATCAATAAAATGTCGGGATGGTAATAAGGTATAAACGCCAATATCTGGAGAACGCCAATCTGGCAAAATGTGACAAAGTCGCCCCGCACGAACAGCCTCGATTACCGTAAACATGGGTAAAAGCGCGATCCCCATATCTTGTTGAACCATATCTAACAATAACTCTGGCGTATCTGCAATTAATTGTCCCGTAATATCAATTTGATAAGAGCAACTACTTTTACTGACCAGATGCCATTGTGCTGTGATGGATGGATTCACTAAACGTAAACAGGCATGCTCATGCAAATCATCTGGTGACTGAGGAATGCCATGTTTTTTCAAATACCTCGGTGATGCACAGAGCACTGAAAATATAGTACCTATACGACGTGAAACAAATCTTGAATCTGTCAAAGATTCAGTGAGATAAAGACTGACATCAATCCCTTTCGCTAAAAGATCAGGGGCATTTTGAGACGTACGATATTCAATAGTCAGCTCAGGGTAAGTTCTACAGAACTCTGCCATGACTGGTGCAACGTAGTAATGACCAAAACTTGCCATACTCAAGATACGTAATCGACCTTTTGGCTTTGTTGCTGTCCCCGTTGCCTCCGCCTCTGCCTCATCAATCATTGCAATTACTTGTCGACAGCGTTCTGCGTAAGTTGCACCAATATCGGTCAACGCATGCTGTCTGGTAGAGCGTTGCAGTAATTTAATTCCTAAGCGTGTTTCCAACTCACTGATCAAACGTGAGACCTGTGCTGTGGTCAGATCCATCTGCTCAGCTGCTGCGGTAAAACTCCCACTGTCGATCACTTTCAGGAAAGCATGCATTGCATGCAACAGTCCGCCCTCGTGATTTTTGCGCATAACGTAAATATCTTTTCCTAAATTACGCATTGTTGCACCAGTTTAGATCATCCACAATGGTAAATATGTACATACATTGAGCCAGCCCTTTTTCAAAGACGCTCAGCCCATTTTAATTTTTCGTATGTCAATTGCTCCAAGCTTCAACTCGGATGTTGAGAAAAGAAAGTCGCACGAACGACTAAAAATACTAAGGAGACATAAATGAATATAGCTACAAAATTTACTCCAAGAATGATTGCTACAAAGGATGTGTCCCTTGAGGATAAATATATAAGCGATGACGGTACTGCTTATATGACTGGTATTCAGGCATTGGTTCGTTTGCCCCTTGCTCAGACACGTCGGGATACTTTAAACGGTTATCAAACTGCAGGTTTTATATCTGGTTATCGCGGTTCCCCTGTGGGTAATTACGATAGTTTCCTTTGGCAAATAGGCGGTTTACTTAAAGATCATGATGTGGTCTTTCAACCAGGTGTAAATGAAGATTTAGCTGCGACTGCAATTTGGGGCACTCAACAAGCCAACCTCGCGGGCCAAGGTAAATATGATGGCGTCACCTCATGGTGGTACGGTAAAGGTCCTGGTGTTGATCGTTCTGGTGATGTACTTCGCCATGCCAATCTAGCCGGTACGTCTGAACATGGTGGTGTTGTTGCTCTATTTGGCGATGACCATTCCTGTAAGTCTTCTACTGTTCCGCATCAATCCGAACATGTCATGATTGGCTGTGGTATTCCTATTTTCTATCCAACATCAGTGCAACATATTCTTGATCTGGGTGTGCATGCTGTTGCGATGTCTCGTTTTTCAGGCGTTTGGACATCGATGAAACTGGTGAGTGAAATTGTAGAAACCTCTGCTTCAGTCAAGGTCGGACTAGACCGCGTAACACCCATTATCCCAGAAGATGTCGAATTTCCTGAGGGTGGTGTCAATATCCGTTGGCCAGATCATGGCATACAACAAGAAGAACGACTCTATAAATATCGCCTACCTGCGGTATTGGCTTATGCACGCGCCAATAAATTGAACCGTGTGACTTTGCCATGCAAAAATGCGCGTATCGGAATCGCTGCCAGTGGCAAAGCCTATTTAGATACGATTGAGGCATTACGTATTTTAGGGATTGAAGGTGAAGCGGCTGAACAACTTGGATTACGTGTTTATCAGGTTGAATTGATTTGGCCTTTAGAACCTCAAGGCATTCGCGAGTTTGCTGAAGGTTTACAAGAGCTGATCGTGGTCGAAGAAAAACGCCCAATTCTAGAATCCCAAATCAAAGATGAGCTCTATTCTCTGCCAGATGACAAACGCCCTCGCGTGATTGGTAAAGCCTGTGATGGCAAAGGTGAATGGAGTACATCGATCGAAGATGCACCACTCATTGGTCATTATGAATTCCAGCCTGAACCAATTGCTAAGATGCTAGCTGCTCGATTCTTAGGACTCGATTTACCAGAAGCGTTAAGAACGCAAATTCAGAATAAAGCGGACTTATTACATAAAGCAGAACAAGAATCTCGCCGTGTAATTGATCTTGCTGAGCGCAAACCTTATTTCTGTAGTGGCTGTCCGCATAACACCTCAACCACACTGCCTGAAGGTAGTCGTGCGCTAGGTGGTATTGGTTGCCACTATATTGCGGTCTCACTTGATCGTGGTACAGAAACATATTCTCAAATGGGTGGCGAAGGTGTTAGTTGGGCGGGTGCATCGCATTTCACCAATGAAAAACATATTTTTGCAAATCTCGGTGATGGTACCTATTTCCATTCAGGCTATCTGGCGATTCGCCAAGCGATTGCCGCAAAAATTAATATTACCTACAAAATTCTCTACAACGATGCAGTTGCCATGACTGGTGGGCAACATGTCGATGGACATTTAAGTGTTGCGCAACTGACCAGACAGTTAGCTGCTGAAGGCATAAAAAAACAGGTGATTGTCACAGATGAACCCGAATTGATTCATGCAGAAGAAGAAATTGCGCCAAATGTGGAAATCTACCACCGAAATGAACTAGATGCGGTTCAACGTCAATTACGTGATATTTCAGGTGTTACTGCGCTAATTTATGTACAAACCTGTGCCAGTGAAAAACGCCGTCGTCGTAAACGTGATGCCTATCCTGATCCAGCAGAACGTATCTATATCAATACGGATATATGTGAAAGCTGTGGTGATTGTTCTAAAAAGTCGAACTGTTTATCCATTGAAACTGTAGAAACAGCACTGGGAACAAAACGCCAGATCAACCAAAGTACCTGTAACAAAGACTTTTCTTGTGTTGAGGGTTTCTGCCCAAGCTTTGTCACTGTGCATACTCGCGACATGAAACGTCCTGAGAAATTTGAAGGCATCGCTGCAGGCTGGCCAGAAACACCAGTAATTCCCGTGCTTGATGATGTGCCAAGTCGCATTATGGTGGGTGGTGTTGGCGGTACAGGTGTAGTGACGATCGGTGCCCTACTTGGTATGGCCGCGCATCTAGAAGGCAAAGCTACACGCGTGATGGATATGGCTGGACTGGCTCAAAAAGGTGGTACGGTTTATTCCTATATCCAAGTAGCAAATTCTGATGATCAAATTTCTTCAACCAAAATCCCAGCCGGTCAATGTGATCTTTTAATCGGCGCAGATGCCGTGGTGGCTGGTGGTGGCGCAGCACTTTCTCGTTTAAAAGAAGATGCTGTGGTGATCGTGAATGAAGATTCTTCCCCAACTTCTGACTTTATCGAGTCACGTGACTGGTATGCACCAATCAGTGACTTAGTTGATCGACTACGTGGTCGTACCCACAAAGGCACACTAGTATCACTATCTGCGACACGCATCGCAACTTTAGTGCTCGGTGATGCCATTTTTACAAATCAATTATTACTGGGTATGGCATGGCAATCAGGTCGTATACCGTTATTACGTCAAAGCATTGAAAAAGCAATTCAACTCAATGGCACTGCCGTGGAGAAGAATCTAGAAGCTTTCCGCATTGGATGCCATCTTGCGAGTGATCCAAGTTTAGCGCCACGCTTGCTTGCAGCCATGCAAAAAACTAAAAAGCCTGAAACATTGGCTGAATTAATCGAGGATCGTTCAGCGCGTTTGGTTGACTATTGGAATGAAGCCTATGCAATGAAGTATCGTAGCTTGGTCGAACAAGCATCAAAAACATTGCCAGAAGAATTGACCGCGACCATTGCCACACAACTGTATCGCGTCATGGCCTATAAAGATGAATATGAAGTCGCTCGTCTTTTGACAGGTAAAAAATTCAAAGAGTCGATTGAAACCCATTTTGGTAAAGGCTTACGCTTAACTTACCATCTTGCTCCACCGACTTTAGGTGCTGATCAAAATATTCGTAAGCGTGCTTTCGGATACTGGATTCGTTTCCCAATGATGTTGCTGGCTCGTTTGCAGTTGCTTCGGGAAACCTTCCTCGATCCATTTGCACGTCATGAAGAACGCAGACGTGAACAGGCTTGGCGTGATCGTTATATCGCATTTGTTGAAGCACTGATTGCTTCACCTGAAAACTATAACTTAACTGTCGCTGAGGAAATTGCTCAGTTACCTGTAGAAGTACGTGGCTTTGGTCATATTAAAACCCAAGCCATGCAAACAGCGATGCAACGTTGGGATGAGTTGTCATTAGCACTCAAAAAATAAGGAAATAGAAATAAAGTTGAAATAATGACTTTATAAAAGAAAAATTCAAAGCGTTAAAAGCTTAGCTTTTAACGCTTTGTTTATGACGTACATATATCAATGCTATAGCAAGTGTATAATCAATAAAATCAGAAATAGCACTGCGACTACAGCATTCACTTTCAATATCTTTTTAGGCGAATAGGTCAATAACAATCCGACCGCTAAAGCTGCAAAACTGACACAACCTAGCCATTCTGACAAACCAATTGAAATGCCTTTAAAATATGCAGCGAGTCCCGCAGATACAATCAGCAAGCCCCAACCTACAATTTGAAATAAACGACAATTTCGTTGATTGACTGGGCTTGAGAAAATCTCACGTTGGTGCTTCGCCATCGTACAAGCCAGACTCGACAATCCAACCACACAAACACACCATAGTAGCAAAGCAGTCATTCTATAGACTCCTGTGCATTCTTGTTTTTAGGCTGCGCTTTTTTCTTGATCGGTAAGCCTTGATACCGTTTTAGCTTGTAGTAAGCGTAAATAAAGATCAGTCCTAAAGTGATCGATACCAGATCAAAGCTTGCAATCATCCATTGACCAAGATAGATACTTTTCCAGAGTGGCATACCTCCAGTTAAGACATTGAGTATTGGAATCAATAAAAACATGACCGCAGCCAAAGCGAGTTGATCCAACCATGCAGGACGATGTTGACGAATTGCAGCATGGACTAAACACAACAACCAAGTGATAAAAAATACCTTAATTTCAATGGGTGAACGTTCAATAATTTGAGCTGGAATCAGTCGATTGGCAAAGAAATATGCCGCACAAGCAATCGGTAAACCTGTAATCGCTGCAATATTTAAAACTTCAACTACACGATGCCCGACAGGTTTATATCCCATTTTTTGGACATCTGGTGCGCGTTTAACCACCCATAGAATAAGTCCAGAAGCGATCATCATCGTACCTAACACGCCTGATAAAAATAACAACCAACGTAAAACTGAATCTACCCCATGTGCCATATGTAACCATGTCACTAAGGTATAAATCGCTTTTGGAGTCGAATTGACAGGTTTCGCCTCGTCTATTTCTCGACCAGTTATCGCATTGAATTTTAATGACGGGATACTTTCTCGATCCATTAACGTTGTGGTACGTGTAGCGTTATATTGTATTTCGGCTTCTACAGTATTGGGTTTATTGACCCTGATCGAAGATATGGGATTGTTTAACCAGCCGTGTTGAACAGTCTTCGTCAACGCAGTTAAATTAACCATTTCTGCCGCCTCGACAGGCTTATTTTCTTGTCCAGATTCAACACGACCACCACCACGACTTCCTCGTCCTGTCAGCATTCCTTTTTGTTTTTGTTCTTCCAGTAAACGGGCTTGTTCAGGTGTTTGAGCAACAGGTTGATTGAGAATCTGATAGAAACTGCGCACATCGCCATAATGTGTATTCATCGCCCAAGGCATAAACAAATGCATCAGCAGCAATAAACCACTAAAAGTAATCATGATGTGAAAAGGCAAAGCAAAAACAGCCGTCGCATTGTGTCCATCAAGCCATGAACGTTGACCTTTGGCGGGTCGGAAAGTGAAGAAATCTTTGAAAATCTTTTTATGCGTGATAATCCCGCTGATAATGGCAACAAACATAAATAATGTTGCCACACCTACGATCCAGCGTCCCCATATACGCGGCATGCCATATAGCTCAAAATGGAAACGATAGAGAAATGCTCCACCTCTGCTTTCTCTAGCCTTGATTTCTTGACCTGTTTGAGTATCTAAGTAAATCTCTCCACCACGTCGTCGCTCCTCACCAGCTTGACGGATATTCAGCATAATGGCGGGTTGTCTTTCATTGGCAAAACGAATATTCCAACTCTCTGCATTTTGCCCTTTTTGATTCAAATATGTTAAGGCATGGCTGAGCTGTTGTTGCTGTGAAGCAGTATTCACTGATTGATGTAGTTCTGGCTTCATCCAAACGGTAATTTCATTTTGGAAAAAGCTGAGTGTACCTGTTAAAAATACTGCATATAACAACCAGCCTAAAAGTAGACTTGCCCAAGTATGCAACCATGACATCGACTGACGTGGACCTTCATTTTTACTATCGACACGCATGATGTCACCCTTGTAACAATAAATAGATGAATGTCATCAAGACACTCGGCAACACCACAGCTAGCCAGACTTTAAGCGTCGATTTGACCATGAATATCCATACAAACAAGGCACAATGAATGATAAAAGCCAGCATAGTGACGCTTAAAACAGCATTGGCTTTTAAAGGCTCTGAGGGAAATAAAAAAACAATCAGCATCACCGCAATGGCTACAAGGTAATAAGCACCAAAAATTGCCAGTACAAAACGTGAAAAAATCATCAAGCGATATTTAAGCAATGATGATTGTTGAATTCGATTTTTGGAGACACTTTTCGTGGTAACGAAAGGAACAGACGCTTCAATAGTCATAGCAATACCAACAGGAGTGGCGATGATCCTAAATCATCCCCACCTTAATCTATTATTAAAAAGTGCTTGAAGAATACACAAAACAATTAAAAATAACAATAATGACAACCATTATCATTTGCAATTGATTTAATTTTCCTCTAAATAAATGAAATTGCATCTATTTGAATGAATAAAATAACTATTTTCTCCACATCCAGATCAATACCATGAACATACATGCGATAGCTGGATAGACAAACCAAGGGTGTGGAATCGTCCAGATCATCACTCCTGCTGCTATGCTCATACTAATTGTTGACATATATTTTGCTTTTTTAGGTATGCGACGATTTTCCCTCCATTCTTTTATGATGGGACCGATAAAACGATGGTTTAACAACCATTGATGAAGTTTTTCTGATCCCCTCGCCGCAAAGAAGACCGCCAATAAAATAAAATCGACAGTTGGTAAACCTGGAATAAAAATCCCGATTACTCCCAGTGCAATGCATAACCAAGCGAGACATATAAATAACATGCGCCACCAAATCGAACGTGCGACTTTACTTTCTGATGGTGGTGAGGAAGTCAGTTCCATATTTAACTTATTCTCTGTGTGATCCATATGTTTCATACTCAGTTAGGCATAGTTTGATGAGTTAAGTGCTTTGAGAATTTTCTAATCTTTGCTTTGTATTTCCCCAATCTGGATAAATAAAAATTGCTTCTCAAAGATTTAGTGCATTTCATCCAATCGGTTGAGTGCATGACCAAAATATCCAAAAGCATCTAATGCACCTTGGATCACACGGTCTTGTTGAGACTGATCAAAGCCTGCCTCATCCAAGGCTTGTACAAAACGTTTCCATACCTTGGCACGACCTTCTGGATAGGCAGCAAGGTTTCGAGCAGCAAAAGTTTCAGAAAAACCTAAACGCTTTTGTGCTTCTTTAAATAAAAAGGCTGCGCCTAAAGTTGAACCCTCCGAAACGTAGATCCAGCCTAATGCTTCAGGCATTTCGATATTTTTACTTTGTAAAGGTTCACCTTTGGGTTGTAGTCCCAAGTCTTGCAAATCTGCAAGTGCTTGTTGAGAGCGTCCACGAATCCCTAAATCTGGGATGAGTTCCGCCACCCCTTGTTTTTCGAAAAGATGTTCAATCTCTTTTTGAAAGTAGTACTGTGACAAGGTGAATTGTGTATATCGCTCTTTACTCGAAAATACCGCTGCTTCAGCCATCAATTTGTGCATACGCTCATGTTCAGTTGCGGTTTCATGTTTTAAACGTTGGGACAATTGATTAGCAATCATCTGTTCTGTCGCTGCATTCATTTTCTTTCTCCTAAAATAGATATCACGGATGGTTCAACGATTCCGACTGAGTTTAAGTTGGACTGGGAAGTCCACGACCACGGCCACTGCTCGGCGGTTCACTTGATAAGGTTTAAATTTTGATTTAAGTGCAGCTTGTATGACACGTTGATCCAAGCTGCTGATGCCTGAGCTTTGTTGTAGTTGAATATCTGTCGCCTGACCGTTTTCATTAATGCGTATACGAAGTTCAACAGTACGATCTTGTTGTTTTAGTTCACGATCGTCATAGCTTAGTTTTGCAAAACTCAATACATCTACACGACTCACTTGTAATGGTTCATTTGGAGCAACTTGGCTATCTGGAGCACGTGCAAGTTCCTGTTCTGTCACAGGTGCTGTTACACCACCAGCTTTTGAATGGCTCTCTCCTTGTTGTTTAGATACACTTGGACTTTGCTTCGATGTGAGCTGTTGTTCGATCTGTTTTGTTTTTAACGTCTGATCTTTATTCAGAGATGGCTCTGAATCTACAGCCACTTGAGTTGGGGTAGCTTGCTCATTTTTATGATTATGTTTTGGCTGGCTATCTGTTATCACACGATCAGCATGTGTGCTGCTGAGTGTGCGAGTATTTTCAGCGGGTTTGGATGATACAGTTGCTTTTGAACTCTCTGATACGCTTCGTTTTTGCTTCTCTGACTTGATTGCAACAGCACTTTGTCCAGACGAACGTGGTGATGATTGTTCGGCACTGGACAATGAAACGAAGTGTACTTTTAATGCATTCACTTTAGGTGAGCTATCCAATGTATAAGGTTCTATCGAATGGCTGAGCAACCACAATACCGCGATATGCAAAAGTATGACCGTACCTGCAACGCCCCATTTCCCGAAATGATGAGGAGGCAATTCAGAGAAGCGAGGAAATTGTTGTTTGTAACTTGGAGATAGATTTTTTAGTTTCATCAGCCTCTCCTAGAAACGGTGTTCGAGTTTCAGGCTGACATTGTGCTTGTCATAGGTGTACAACCAATCCACATTGCTATCATTGTGGTTATAACGATACGTTAAATTCGGTGTTACGCCATAAAATTTGAAGCGTGGCATTTGCACAACAAAAGTATAATTTTGTTCAAAATCATGTCGTCTTGCTTCATAAACCTTTGCGTATTTATCAAATTGTCGCCAACGATAAGAACTTAATAATGTTGTATTAATTCCAATATTCCATGGTTTACTTATACCTAAACGAATTCCTTGTTGCTGGTAAGCCGCGATATATTGTTCTTGTGTTGAACGATCAAGGACATCAAGTCCGCCAAAGAATGTCCATTGTTCTGGCAAAATTTTCCAAAAAGTCGCCAGTACCGAACGCTCTTGCCCATTGAGGGTTTTATAAGTGTGGTAATCAAAATCTTTAATTTCTGCTTCAAGTTTGAGTGCTTTATCACCTGAAATAAATCGCATCAATTCAATCCGCCCGCCCCAAGCATCGTACAAACTCTCGTTGCCATAACGTCTGTGTTCAAATAGTGGACTGAAATTAATTTGGTTTTTTAAATCGTAATAGCTATAACCTGCATTAACGTTGAGGGTGGATTCATTATAATTGCTTTGGTTATCGTAAGACTGTCCATAAGCTAGAGCACGTAGTGCAACGCCATGATTTTCTTTAATGGAAAAACGTTTGATCAAACTTGCATCATAATCCAAGCCTTCTGCTGAAACTGCTTTTGGACTTCCTCGTGTAATTTGAGCTGGGATAATGTTGCCATCTTTATCCATGCCATACAGCGTCCAAGTTTTACTTTGTTCTGATGAACTGTTTAGATTGCTCGCATAAGTTGGACCGACAGCAATAGAACCTTGCCATGCATCTCGTTGAGCAAGCGCTTTGACGAAAAGCTGAACCGTTTTTTGCACTTCTGGTGGAATGACACTGTAGTCACTATGTTTTAATTTATTTTGAATCGAAAGAAAAAGGTGTGCTGCCTCTTTATTCTTCTGTTGTTCAAACAGCACACGCGCTAACTCGAGTTCACAAATTAGATTGTTCGGTTGTTTATTCAAACTGCTTTGGAATTTTTGTTCAGCCAGTTTTAGTTGTCCTTGAGCACGAGCCAATGCTCCTTCTGCAAAATCAGTTAAAGCCTGATCATACTCAGGATAGTTTTGATAATGCACTAAATAAATTTGAACATTTACCCATTGTTTTTGCATAACAGCGAGATATAGCGCTTTAGCTAGATCATCTTGGTTTTTCTCTACGGCATAGACTTTTCCATTGATTTGGAGTTCAGGTAACTTTTCAGTGCTCCGAATCGTACCTTGTGCTTGAAATGAACGCTGTTGTTGTAATAACTGCTGATCTAGGCTCTGATTTAGGCGAAGTTGAGTCTCATCATCCGCATAGAGTGATGTATTTCCCCATAAAGCCAAGCAACACAGCAATGTTCGTTTCATATCAACCGCAAACCAAAATGTAAAATCATCAAAGCATAAAAAACAGAAGGAACCTACAAATGTAGATTCCTCTCGCCACGATTAGTTTTTCGCACCGCCAAATGCAGTGTTATAAGATGCGTTATTAAACTCGGCGATACCTGCCAAAGCCGCAGCATTTGCACCAAAGAAATGTCCTTGGACAATACCTGTATTATTTAACCCAGCTGTACCATTGGCGCTTGCTGCACCAGCAAACTCAGCAGTACCCGGATTAAATGTCACACCATTCAATGTTAAGTTTGAAACCGCTGTACCTGTTCCCGTTAAAGAACCTTCAAGCGTCCCCGTACCAAAATTCGCAGTGAAATTACCAGTTAACAGATTCGTCGCAGATCCATTAATCCCTGCAACGGTATAAGTTGCAGTACCTGCTGTTGGTACGGTGGTATTGCTATTGTCACCCGCATAATAGACGGTATGGCTCGCACTCGCTGCTGTATCGCCAGCCTTCCACCACTCACCAAAATATACTTCCTGCGTACCCACCTGACCAAAATTGAAGTTACCCAAAGCACTATGTGAAGGTGGCATAGCCGATACAGGAATGTGTGAAATATTGAAGCTCTTGCTACCCACTGTGACATTGGTATTACTGGTACCTTGTGCCGCAAATGCTTGTGCCAAGCCTTTTAATGAACTAAAACCTGTAAATGCATTGTATGGTGCGCCTGCCGCTTCTATAGATATTGCTGCTACACCGTCTGGATGGCTAGCATTTGCAGCCGTGCCGATTCTGATGTTTGCTTCATTGCTAGAAGCACCATCAATAGCTGCATGAGAAAATACAGCAGAACATGCAACTAGACCGATGAACAGTTGAGAGATTTTCATTTATTGTTACTCCATTTATTTGAAGATAAGTTATTGTTTCAATAAGGATAACGCTATCGTTATCATGTCGTTGTATGAGCAGTTGAATCTATAAAACTGCTTTTTAGTTATGTAAATAATAATCATTCAAATCTATTATTTACGCCTATCTAATCCCAACTCACCAAAAGTAGGAATTAAATTCTGAGTTAAAACTTCGTGGTCCAACTGATTTTAAGGGTGCGACCAGGTGCG
The DNA here is from genome assembly GCF_004208515.1 of Acinetobacter halotolerans. GTDB lineage: Bacteria > Pseudomonadota > Gammaproteobacteria > Pseudomonadales > Moraxellaceae > Acinetobacter > Acinetobacter halotolerans. The sequence continues at coordinate 188,650 of NZ_SGIM01000003.1, read as the reverse complement.
GCCATCGCACTCCGAGTAAGCGGATCGATATAAAATCGGTTTGAAAGATTATTTCCTACAAACTCAACGGTGTTGTAGGTATCTACTTGATAACGTGCATAAGCATCAAAAATCCATGTATCGTCCCATGCCAAAGGTACATTGAGGTAATAGCCTTTATTGACGCTATCATCATTGTTTTTACGCAGTGGGCTTTCATAAGCTTTATAGAAAGTTGCACGTGCCCCAAGTTCAAGCGCTTCATCAAAGAAACGTGCGCCGAATAATGCATGTGCACTGAATTCTGGTGTAGACATTGTCACCAGATATCCATTGGGAAAACCGTCATCGACGCAGCGTTGGTAAGCATCACGGAATTGAATGCCATGATCTGTTTGTACAGTGCCACTATTGATCATCCTGTCAATCGCACTATTGCTATCACAGACTTCATTTTTGAGGTTATAAGCCAAACTTAAATCTGTGAAGAAAGCACCATTGTCAAAACGGCTTTGCAGTTCTAGACCTGAAAGTTTTTGCTCATCCATGTTGGTAAAAATCAGATTTTGATTTCGTTCGATCACGTTCTTGGTTTTGTTGTAGTAATACGCCAGTTTAAAGTCAGCATTGCGTGCTGAACTGAACCAGTCACGCATATCATAGACATAACCCACTTCATAGTTAAAAGCATGTTCAGGTTTAACAGCTTGATAAGGCATCATTGCTGAAAAACCGACAGTGCTTTCAAATAAACTCGGCAAACGATATTCTTCAGCATATCGTGCATAGAGTCGGTTATTTTGGGTCAGTTGAATCGCTGCACTTAACTGAGGCGCCCAACCGCTATCTTTAACTTTGTTTACAGATTCAATTGGAACTTGTTCAATTACAGCGGGCTTAAAGCCATTTCCGATCACTACATATTTCTGATCTAAAGCGTTCAGTTGATCCAAAATGTTGTCAGCCAAAGCCAAATGACCATTTGGATCTGCTTTCCATGTCAACGTATTGATTTGTGACCAAATTCGGCTATATAAATTTGTCTCGGATGCAGGTACTGTCTCTAAGCGACCATCCCAATCAGGATTGCTCGTTGCATAGCGTTGTGATAGTAGGTTGAGCATGCGCTGCTGCTGAGCATTATAGCTTTCAGGCATGGTTCGATATTCAAAACTATATTCTTTGAGTCTATTTTTCTTGGTAAATAATGGATTGAGCGTAGGATCAACCCCATCGCGGATCGATTTATTTAAGAAGTCATCAAAAGCCCAATAAGAACGGTAACGCATACCCGCATCGAAGCTTAACCAAGACAAGGGACGATAATTAAAATTAAAATCAAAAGTTTTCTCTTCACGTCGTCCAGCACGCGGTAAAGCTTGGTATAAGGAATAGCTTGAACCATGATCACCATAGACATCATCAGATGTCAGCTTTTCTTTTAAGAAACTTCCACCCAGCGTCAAATCGAGTTGATCAGTTAAATGTGCTTTATTGCTCACTGTAATGCCCTTACGGGTATTATCTGAATGACTGACTGCGGTATTAATAATTTTGTTATCACGAAAGTCTATCGTGGTTGGCCAGCCACCACGAGTATAAGTCTGACTTTCAGTATCGGTTTGCCAAACATTGGCATAAAAATCGACCCACTGATTGCTTTCAGGTTTAAATTTGTATTCCAAACTGTACGCTTTTGAACGGATATCACTGAGGGGCCATTGAGGTACACCCAAATCAGGTGTTATTCCCCATTGAATACGGGATGGCATGATTTCGCCAAATTTATTTTTAGTATCTCGATAAGTGAGTTTTAAGGTTTGGAAATCTGTAGGTCGATAGGTTCCTTTGAAAAGCCAAGATTCCATCTGGCTAGATGTATTTGGAACTTCATCACCCGGTTTGTAAGCATGTGCAAAATATGGAATAAAATCGAAATTGTCATTATTGGGTTCAGCACGTTTGTAATAACCCGCACCGTGTGTTCCTGAAAAATAATTGCCACGTTCACGAACAGCATAAACTGCCAATAAATCGAATTGATCTTGTTTCATTGCCAGTGCCAGTCGACCGGCCAAATCATCGCCAGAGAAATTAGAGTTATCTTTTCGGGTTCTATTTTTCTTGTAAATATCAGGATCATATCGGGCGCGATCTATTTCAATCCATGGTGTTGTCTCACTATAATCACGACCTACTTTACTCATGTCGGGTAGCGATGGATCTATTGAGTTCGTTGAGCCTTCTACTTTTAATTCAGCACCAAAGGTTCTTCCTGCGCGGACAATATCATCAGCTTCAAGTGTTTTAACCAACACCCCACCACCAACAGATGTTGTGGCATTACGTTCTAGTGAAGGTCCTTTGATGACCTCGATACCAGCAATCAAGTTCGGATCAATATAGTTCCGATTGTTAACACCGTTATACCCTCGCCAAACAGCGACCGATTGCTCTGTTCCATCAATCGTTAATGGTACTCTACCAACACCTTGCACACCGCGAACACTTGGATCAAGTGCGCCGCTATTCCTAGCATCACCACTATACACCCCGACCATACCTTGTAATACATCAGCAGGATTTGTACCTTTAAAACGCTCTACATATTCTTTACCTGCATACACTGAAGAATGATTTGCGTCATAAACCTTGTTATAACCTTGTGTATCACGATCTTCTTGACCGTAGACAACGATGGGAGCTAAACGAGCTGAGGCTTCATTCATTGAATCGCGCTGATCACTCATAGGAGAAACTGAAGCAACTTGATTGGCTGTTAATGGTGGTGCTTTTTTTGTGAGTGTATAGCCTTGCCCAACTTTCACAGCATAAAATTCTGTGTTCATGAGAATATGTTGAAAGCCTTGCTCTGTAGAGTAACTTCCTTTTAAGCCAGTACTATTTTTTCCTTTTAACTGTTGTGCATCGATTGCAATCGAAGTGCCTGATTGCTCTGCAAATTGATTTAACACATTTGCCAATGTACCTGCTGAAATATCATAAGATTTGGCATTTGTCGTTGCTGCATATGCAGAATGTAACGGTAAGGCTAAACTCCCGATTCCCACGGTATAGATAGCAAGTGCAAGCTTTGATAGTCGAAACAGACTTTTTCTCTGTTGCTGGCCATTTCCCAAGTTTTCCATTACACACCCCAGTAAATAGAAATAAGAATCATTCAATACAAATAATTAAAATGATCCAAATTTATTGCTTCTATTTACTATGACGAACAAGTAACAAAAAAGTGGAACCAAAAAATTAAAAAAATTTGCTAAGTCGTCACAAAAATCACATAAGGTGTAATTTGATATATTTTTAATTGAGGAAAAACTGCCCCGATCAGTTTAAGTGCGTCTTGTGTTTGGTCTAGTGGTAATACAGCATTAACGTGTATCTTGCTCAATGCTGAATCATTAAAAATAATTTTTCCTTTGTAGTTCTGATCCAAGGCTTTCAGCACCTGATTAAGTGGTAGATCTTCAACCATCAGTTGATGTTTATTCCACTTTTGCTGCTCATTATAGCGATTTAGTACTGAAATTGGCGTTAAACCATTTTGATCTATTCCAATTGCTTGCCCTGCTTCCACTATTGCTTGATTGACTTTATTTGCAGGTGTTGTCTTGGATGGTTTGGCTCGCACTTGAACTTTTGAATGCAGCATTTTTAATGCTGTTATCTCTGGTTGATAAGCAACACTAAAAGCTGTTCCGAGTGCCTGTATTTGTCCATGAGATGTTTTGACAATAAAAGGTCGATGCAGATCTTTAGCAACATCAACAAAAATTTCTCCTTGCACCAGCTCAACCACTCTTTGGTTCGTCTTAAAATCAATATTGACGGCACTTTTACCGCGAAGAATGATTTGTGAGCCATCTTGTAATGTTTGAGTGGTCCACTGACTAGAATTACTGCGAATATCCGCAGCAATATAACCTAGCGATGTATCTGATAAATATAATGTACCAACACCCAAAGTGCATAGGACGATCGCAAATGCTGTACCTGTTCGGATGTTTTTATAAACCTTTCCTGATCCCAGCCCAGCTTTGAGTGCCGATTTGGTAATTTTTTTATGATGATTATGTGATAACTTTTGAATCGAACCGAGACAGCGTTCAATATCGTTGGCAATCTTTTGATGTTGCTGACTATTTTTTTTCCATTGTCTGAATTGTACTTCTGCATTACGACGAGTCACCTCATCATCCGCGCTTAATTGAACAATCCATTGTGCTGCCTCTTCAACCAATTGCTGGTTATGATTCTTTGTCATTTAAACCAACACATCCATATCCATTCGGGTTTGATAGCACTGTACCAAACAACTGGCCAAATACTTTTGGATCATCTTGGTCGAAACACCGAGTTTTTCAGCCGTTTCTTTATGCGTATAACCCTCTAAATAATGCAAGATAAAAGCCTGTTGGGCTTTTTCAGAGACCGCTTCTAATGCTTTGCATAACTGATGAATTGCTTGAATGATTTGCACCTGTTCTTCGGGAGAAATAACTGCATCAAGCATGTATTCCATTTCACTCAAACCATCAAGATACGCTTGTTCAATTCTTTTCCGTCGTACTTGATCGATCAATAAATTTTTCGCAATTGAAGTCAAATAAGCTTTTGGTTCTTTGACGCCCAACAACTCATCGCGTGTCTGAAGGATTTTAATAAATGTATCTTGAACTAAATCAGCAGCTTGCTCAGAACTTCCAATTTTCTTTCGCAGCCAATGATGAAGCCACCCGCTATGGTTTCTGTATAATTCATCAACGAGTATCGGGTTTTTGTTCACAATCATTGACTCAAAAACAAAGTATTTACAAATGATAATTATTATCATTTGTAAAATCAAGAAAGAATAAGAATAAAGTTTCTCTGCTTGCCTATTTTCGCCGCAAATTAGTTTTAATCTGATTGGCACTTATTTTGCTTAATTAGTATTACGTTTTATAAAAAATGTAATATTAAGAGGCAAACAATATGAGTTACGTTGCACGCGAACTCAGCCAAACCAACAAAGTGTTATTTGGTCTCGGGTCATTTTTAATACCAATTTTGTTGTGGTGTGCTGTGAGTTATTTGCCATTTCTATGGCACCCACAAGTCAAAATTACGGATACAGGCAGCGTGGCATACCTACAGATTGATAGTCGTATTGCTAAAGAGGTCTTTTATTCTGAAGCACAAAGTGCTGTAGATCATGGTTTAAAACCACCTCAAGGAATCTTAGTCAATCCCATTTATTTGCCTGCTCCTCACGAAGTTGCCAAAGCGCTTGTTACAGCGTTTACGACGCCACCTGTTCAAGCCAATGCGCCGTGGTTTCATGAAAGTCTTTGGCACAGTATTAAACTGGTCTTCACTGCATTTTTTATCTCATCGCTCATCGGTATACCTTTGGGGATTTTATGCGGTTTTTCAAAGACAATTTCACAACTTACAGAGCCGTTTGTTGAGTTTTTCCGTTATTTGCCTGCCCCTGCCTTTGGTGCTTTAGCTGTTGCTATATTAGGTATCAACGATGCACCAAAAATAGCCATTATTATCATAGGTACGTTATTTCAACAGATTTTAATTATTGCCAATACAACTCGATTAGTTGATCGCAGTTTAATTGAAGCAGGTTTTACACTTGGAACGAACAAAACCAAAAGCTTAATTCATGTGGTGATTCCTGCTGCCTTGCCTGAGATTTATCGAGATTTGAGAGTTTTGTTGGGTTGGGCGTGGACTTATTTGATCGTTGCTGAGTTGATTGGGAGCACATCAGGTATTACATGGTTTATCACCCAACAAGCGCGTTACCAAAATTTTGACAATGTTTATGCAGCCATTCTCATCATTGGTGTGATTGGTCTGATCTGTGATGTCATTTTAATGAAACTTGGACAGCAGCTTTTTAAATGGAAATCAGGAGCACACTAATGACAAATACCCATTTCAATGCTCGTGAGTATTTTGATCATATTTATGAACGTGCTGTCATCTTAGAAGCGAAACAACTCACGCAAAGCTTCAAACATGGGAAAACTGAACGAACTGTTTTAAATCAAATTGATTTAAAGATTCATAAACGTGAATTTATTTGTGTGATCGGTCCTTCTGGCTGTGGTAAGTCAACATTCAGTCGGATTGTTGCTGGACTTGATTCTTATTCAGGTGGAGAAATTCTGATTGATGGACAATCGATCATGGGTCCTAGTCCTGAGCGAGGTATGGTATTTCAAGGATATACACTGTTTCCGTGGAAAACCGTCAAAGAAAACGTGATGTTCGGCCCAAAAATGAAGGGACAAAGTGATAGTACGGCCGAGGCTCAAGCACGAGAATGGATTAATATTATCGGCTTAGAAAAGTATGAAAATCAGTATCCTCATCAACTTTCTGGTGGGATGAAACAGCGTGTTGCGATTGCTAGAGCATTGGTGAATGAACCTAAAATTTTATTGATGGATGAACCATTTGGCGCACTTGATCCTCATACTCGTCAGAAGATGCAACGACACTTGATGGATTTATGGCAAAATATTGATATCACAATTATTTTTGTCACTCATGATATGGATGAAGCGATCTTACTCGCTGACCGTATCGTCGCACTGAAAGCCAATCCTGGTGAAATAAAAGAAATTATCGAAGTAGATTTACCTCGTCCACGTCATCCAGATCAAATGCTTTGCCCTGAATTTAAAGCATTGCGTCAACGTGTGGATCAACTGGTTCATGCCGATGAAGATCAACTCGATCCAGCACTCGAAGATTTACCATTGATTCCTCGTATGACCAAAGTAAGCGATGATTAGCTTAGTTAAATAGAATAAAACCTTTCAAAGCCCACATTTAAAAGTGGGCTTTTTTATATCGAAGTATTATTTTTCACATATATGAATGTATAAAAATCTCCCTATTTTCAAGGAGATTTTTAAGGTTTAATGATTGATCAAATGTACAAAGGATTGCCGTGATCACTTTAGAAATTATTTAATTTCTTCAACGAGCGTTGGGAATATCACGCCATCAACATCTACTTTAGTGGTGTAAACGCCATTTTTAAAATTAAACTCATTGACGTGATAACTTGAGCCATAGATAGAATCAAAGCTGTCGGATTTGGTAAATACCTTCTTATTTTCTTGCAGATCAAGTAAATGGGTTCCGTCAATAAATTGAGCATATTGAGCAGCATCTAAACCAACTCGTTTTGCCATGATTGCCACAGCATCGTCACGTGTTGCTGGATCATTGATATATTTAACAGTTTTATCCCATACCTGAATGATTTTTTTCCAATCTTCCTTATTTGCAGCAAGATGCGTCATATTGACGGTCAAAGTATCATAAATCAGTCCGGGCTTATCTTTGGATGAATAGATGATTTTAGAACCTGCAACCGCTTTCAAAGCTTGATTAGCTACAGGTTGCCAAACTGCAATTGCCGACACATCAGGACTTGCAAACACTTGAGGTAATTCATTGGTGACTGCATTCACTAATGTCACTTCAGAGTTAGCTACTTTGGCATCATCTAAAGCCGTATTGAGTAAGTGATGATCAACCAATCCTTTCTCAACCGCAATTTTTTTACCTTTCAAATCAGCAATATTATTAATTCCATTTTTGGCAATAATGACATCATTTCCTGCGGAATAATCGGTTGCCAAAATCATGATGCCTTTGGTGCCTCCTGAAGCGATCACCAAGTTATCACCATTGGATACAGAAACAGCATCGAGTTGATTGGCAGAAAATGCATTGATTGATGCAGAATAATCGAACCATTTGAATTCGACATTTACCCCCGCTTCTTTAAACCATCCCTTTTCAATAGCAACTTGCCACGCGACCCAACCTGGCCAATCACTGTATCCAATCGTGATTGGCTTAGTGTTGGTACTACCTTCAGTTTTTGCTTTAGACTCTGGAATTTTTGCTGTGTTGTCACAGCCCCCTAAAAAAATCGCTGTCAGCACAGATGCTGAAATCAGTGTTTTTTTGATCATCTTATGCTTGCTCCTATTCTGCTCTGATATTGAGAAATTTTCGTCTTTACAAATGTTTATGTGCCTAAGTGTTTTGTGCGATTGGTGGCATGACGGCATCCATCAATTCCAAATGCCCTTTAATCACCCCTTTTAATGCAATGAACTGCTGACTGATGGCTTTCAAATCACTACTCACACCTTGCATCAACATGACTTGTAGAACTTTGTCATCATCCAATTGAATATGTAATGAACTGATCACCTGAGCTAAGTATTGTTGCTGCAAATCAACAAGTTGCGTTCGCAGTGGTTTTAAGCTCACGTCATATAACAATGTTAATGTGCCAACCATCACTTCATCGTTTTTAGCTAGATCATCGATTAAATGCCGATTAATCATGTCCAAGATCGCTTGTGAACGACTTTCGTAGTGTTGATCAACGATTTTTTGATCAAGTGCACTCAATGTAGTTTCAGGTACGGTAATACTGATTCGAGCTAACTTTTGCTTGGCCACCGTCTTATCCCTTTACCTTGCTTACTTGGTGATTTTGTTTGAAATACAGACCTGCTCTTGCACTGAATAAATCGACTAAAAATTTTTTAATAGGGTGTTTTTCTACAGTGTTGGTTTTGGCTTCATTCATATCGCAGCTCCTACAAAGGTATTACTAAAATTAGTTTTTGTATTACTTATTTAGAATGCAGAATATGTGCCAATTTATAGTGATTGAGATTTGTTGAATAAACTTAAATTAAATAATAAACAAGCCCCACTACGTTGAGATGGGGCTTGTTTAAAGTACTGTATGGCATCAGTTTATTCCATTGTTACTGCTCATGTACTGTTTATTCTTTTTATACATGTTGGAATGAACCGATGTGTGTGATTTAGTGATCAAGTTTATTGTTCTCCTCTATTTATGTTGTATATAAATAAAAGCATAAAGCATGCCAAAATATCAGATAGTATGGATTCGGTCAGAATAAAAGATAAATAAGACACTTAGCTAAAGGAAGCACGAATGAGGATAATTTTCCCATTTTAAAATGCCTAAAAAATGTACCAAATCGCACCATTTAGGTACGCTAAATGCATCAATGTGTAGCTGTGCATATAAAACTTTTTAAGAGACCTATTAATAATAGATCTCTTAAAATCACTACTTTCATCAAACCACTGGCGCTAGCGTAAATAACACTTGCCCTGTTTTAACAGTTTGTCCTTTTTCGATCGTAATGCTTTCAACTTTCATGCGTTCGGGCGCAATAATCGGAATTTCGATTTTCATAGCCTCGATGACCGCTAGCGTTGCTCCTTCCTCAACTATATCACCAGATTGACATTCAATTTTCCAAATCGAACCTGGCATATGTGATTCAACTGCACACCCACCATCAGGAATGATGACTGTTTCACCTTCATCAACAGCATCCAAACTCTCTGAGACATATTCTGCAAGACCAGCCTCATGCCAACGGCGACGTTCAGCATCAAAGTTAGCTTGTTGAGTTGCTTTAAAACTTGAAATGGTTTCAGCATTGTCTGATAAGAATTGATTATATTCTTTGAGGTTTAAAACACCTTCCTCAATTCTGAGTTTGAGTCGTCCTGCCTTAAAATCCTCACGCATTTGCATGAGTTCTGTTTCAGAAACTTCATAGAATTTAATCTGATCAAAGAAGCGTAATAACCACGGTTTACCTTGCTCAAAGTCTGCATTTCTACGATAGCGAGACCACATTTGAGTCGTTCTACCCACAAACTGATAGCCACCCGGTCCTTCCATTCCATAGACACACATATAAGCACCGCCGATTCCAACAGCATTTTCAGGTGTCCACGTTCGTGCAGGATTATATTTAGTCGTTACGAGTCGTTGACGTGGATCAAGCGGTGTTGCAACTGGTGCACCGAGATATACATCACCTAAGCCCATCACCAAATAATTTGCGTTATACACCACGTCTTTTACGGCTTGTTTATCTTTTAGACCATTAATGCGACGGATAAATTCTATATTGTCCGGACACCACGGTGCATCAGGACGTACCGTTTGCATATAACGATCAGTTGCCAATTGCGTTTGTGAATCTTCCCAAGCCAAAGGTAAATACACAGTACGTGAAGGAACTTGCATTTCAGTCACATCAGGCAATTCTGTTTCGGCTTGTTTGAGTAGGTTCAATAAATTCTGTTGATCCAGTTTGAGTGAGTCATAATGAATTTGAAGTGAGCGTATTCCCGGTGTTAGATCAATGATACCTATGATGTTTTGATCTTTAACCCACTGCATTAATGCATGTATGCGGAATCTCAAATTCAGGTCTAAAACCAATTCGCCATACTCAACCAACATGTAGTTATTACCAGCGGGGCGATAAACAACATTTGGCGTATGATCTTGACCATCTAAACGATCTAATACGGCATCATTTAAGCTATCAAACTCAACATAAAAGCTTTGACCGAATTGCACATCATTAAGATGCTCAGTACTGAGTATATGATGATAGGTTTGATTTAATTGGGTTGCTTGTTCATATCGAATAGGAACAAATTTAACTTTGTCTCCTGCTTTTAATTGACCTAATTTCCAAAGTTCAGAATGAACAACGACTGCTGGGCAAACAAAACCACCAAGACTCGGACCATCAGGACCTAAAATGATTGGCATGTCTCCAGTAAAGTCGATTGCTCCAATAGCATAGGCATTGTCATGAATATTGGAAGGATGTAAACCTGCTTCGCCGCCATCTTCACGCGCCCATTCTGGCTTTGGACCGATCAAGCGAATTCCTGTACGGCTTGAATTGAAATGTACTTCGAAGGAATGCTCAAAGAAAGCATCAATATCTTGTTTGGTGAAAAAATCAGGCGCACCATGCGGACCATACATCACTGCAATTTCCCAACTGTTTGAGAATGTCGGGACTTGTTCAGCATTCAAACCAGTTTGTTGATCTGAACTAAAAGAAGTGATTGGCAACATATCACCAATTAACAAATTACGTCCTGCATGACCACCAAATTGACCCAAAGTAAATGTCGCTTGTGAACCCAAGTATTTGGGAACATTCAAACCACCTTTGATGCCAATATACGTTCTACATCCTGTGATGATTTTACCGCATTTAAGAATTTGCCCTTTCTTGACATTCATCGTTTGCCACATTGGAATGTGCTCACCGTCTAAGGTTGACGGCATGTCACCACCTGCAAGCACGATTTGGCTATCACAGTGAAACTTTAGTGTAGGTCCATGCAATGTACATTCTAAACCTGCACTATTAGATGCATTGCCAAGTAGTTGGTTTGCCACGTTTAAAGATAAAGGGTCAATCGCTCCAGACGGTGGTACACCCACATCCCAGTAACCTAAACGCCCAGTGACATCTTGTATGGAAGTTTGAATACCAGCTTGCAATATCTCGATTTTTTGAGTTTTCCACTCAAAAGTATTGAGGAAACGAGTGGTTTGTGTACCCGCTTTAAACACTTCACAATCCATAATATTCTGTAAATATTCAAGATTGGTTTCGATACCTGCCACCTGAGTTTTGGCTAAGCTATGATTCATTGCTTGAATAGCCGCATCTCGATCATTTGCCGTGACGATAATTTTAGCAATCATCGGATCGTAAAATGAGGAAACAGTCGAGCCAGTTTCTACCCATGTTTCATTACGTGCTTGATCATCAAATTCAACAAAGGTCAGTAAACCTGCACTCGGTTGGAAGTTTTTGATCGGGTCTTCAGCATATAAACGAACTTGTATCGAATGTCCTACTGATTTCAAAGATTGCGTTGGTGCTGTCCAGTCGCCACTCGCAAGTGTGACCATCCATTCAACCAAATCCACGCCATATACTTGTTCTGTGACACCATGTTCAACTTGTAGACGGGTATTTACTTCCAAAAAGTAAAAGTCTTGCGTGTCCGTATCCATCACAAACTCAACAGTACCCGCTGAACGATAATTCACGGATTGCATGAGTTGAATTGCAACAGTCTGAATATATGAACGTTGTTGATCATTTAAATGTGGTGCTGGCGTTTCCTCAATGACTTTTTGATTGCGACGTTGAACAGAACAATCTCGTTCACCTAACGCTAAAACTTGTCCTTGACCATCACCAAATATTTGCACCTCGATGTGGCGAGCATTCTGTACAAATTTCTCTAAATACAGTCCTGCATCTTTAAAGTTTGCCTGTGCAAGATAAGAAACTGTTGTGAAAGCATCTTTAAGCTCTTCTGCATTCCATACCAAGCGCATGCCGATACCACCACCGCCTGCGGTACTTTTTAGCATCACAGGATAACCAATGCGCTCTGCTTCAACCAATGCCTCTGCTTCATCAGCCAAAAGTTGGCTACCCGGCAATAGTGGCACATTTGCTTCGATTGCAAGCTCTCTAGCGGTATGTTTCAAGCCAAATGCACGCATTTGAGCTGAGTTTGGGCCGATAAATGCAATTCCTTGTGATTCACACAAATCACAAAAATCAGCATTTTCAGATAGAAAACCGTAACCAGGGTGAATGGCATTCGCACCTGTTTGTTTGGCGACTTCTAAAATTTTATCAACGTTGAGGTAACTCTGACTCACGGGTGCATCACCGATATAAATCGCTTCATCTGCTAAGGTCACATGCAATGAATCTCGGTCTGCCTCAGAGTAGACAGCAACGGATTGAATACCTAATTTTTTTAGTGTTCGAATAACACGACATGCAATCGCTCCACGATTGGCGATTAAAACTTTATCAAACATAGACTAAGCCTCCTCACCATCACGAATCACTAATTGGATCGGTGTCGGGTTATAGGCATTACAAGGATTATTCAGTTGCGGGCAATTAGAGATCAGCACGATTAAATCCATTTCTGCTTTGATCTCGACAAATTTACCCGGTGCAGAAATACCATCATCAAATTTCAAATGTCCATCAGATGTAACAGGAACATTCATAAAGAAATTGATATTTGGACCAATGTGGCGCACATTCAAATTGTGCTTTTTCGCGATGGGATGTTTGGCTAAGGCATACATGAAATTGTTGCGGCAACTATGCATAGGATAAGTTTCATGTGCATAGCGCACAGTATTACTTTCGCAAGAACATGCGCCACCCAACGTATCGTGACGACCGCAGTTATCATCATGAATGACTGCAATTAGCCGTCCAAAGTTACTGTATAAAGATGTACCTTTTTCTAAATAGAGATATTGATTCATGGCAAGCGTATCTGTAGCGCTATAACGCTCTTCAGGATTTTCTGCTGAGATAAATAATGTATCAACAGCTTGATTGCCCTCTAAATCGATAATCCGAAAGTATTGCCCTTTTTTGACTTCGCACATCCACGCTTCACCCGCAGGACAAACTTCACTTAATGTTGCTTTTTCAAAAGTATGTAAACTTGTCATGATGCTTCTCCTATAGCTTAATATGCTGAACTCAATGCGTAGTAACGTGCGTTGTTTTGAAAAGCACGCTGATTTTGTGGACAGGCATCACGACAAATATCGTGGTCGGCTAAAGGATTGGCTTTATATAAAGACAATTGAATATCGCTTGGTTGATAGAGCGAACTGTTATCTAAACCATGTGGGGCAGCAGAAAGGAAAACCAAACAATCCATTTCAAAACGTAATTCAATGATTTGGCTGGTATTGTCTGATTGGGTATAGCTTAGAGCACCTTGATCATTGGGACTCACTTTTGAGAAAAGGTTTACGGTTGCGCTTAAATCAGTCTGTGACAGTGAAAATTTCGCCATCTCTACTAATAAGCCATCTACACCGTTTTGGTACATTTCATTTCGTGCATCTTGAAAACGACGTTGACCAAACTGTTTGCTGATTTGCTCAGGACGACTCGCCCCACAGAACGTATCATTCCAACCATGGTCATCTTTAACGATCGATGCCATGACACGCCCTAAATCTGAATACAAAACATTGCCCGTCGTTAAAAATGCAGTGTGTTGCCCTTTTAAGGTGTCTGGCATGTTGTAACGTTCGAGTTTATCTTCAGCATTCACACAAAACAGTGAAACATTGGCGTTTGAAGCTAACGCTTTGAATTGTAAAACTGCCCCTTTCTGAACTCGTCCAGACCAATGATGACCACCCGGTAGTTTTTCAGTCCAAAGGATCTGGTTGTTATGATATTCGCTCATTCGCATGACCTCTTTTAAGGTTTAAGTCCAACCTCCCGGGCTTTTATCCCTCCGTGTAGTTCTTGCGAACCGTGAACTCTCGGTCTCAGTCATAGCCAACTTTGAGGAGTTGTCTATCGGAACCCTAGATCACTTTATGATGGAATTAATGAAGCAAATGGCGTGCCAGTTTAGTAATACGATTTTTCTATTTCGTCATACTTTTTTGACTTAAAACAAGGCATTTTTATTTTATATGCACTGCGATCAGTCAAAATCAGTGCGCTAGTGTTTATTTCTGAGGCTTTACTGGAAAACATAAAAAGGGTTTTATTTCCTTCAGCACAAACATACTTTGCATTTCTTTGATTCCCGGCAATCTTCGAATGGTCGTCATTGAAAATTCAGCATATGTATCGAGATCTGGTGATACAACTTGCAACAAAAAGTCTGCATCGCCTCCAATGCTATAACATGCAACGACATAATCTAAGGCAGTGACCTCTTCTTCAAATTTCTTTGCCTCTCTTTCGCTATGACTATCAATCGATACACGGACAAACACCATCACACCTAAGCCAAGTTTTTTGCGATCAAGTAAAACGCCGTATCCTTTGATGACTTTGGTGTCTTCTAAATGTTTGACTCTTCGCCAACAGGGCGAGGTTGAAAGACCTAACTGTTCTGATAAGTCAGCATTTGTGGTTCTTGAGTCTTTTTGCAACAACTCTAAAATTCTTGCATCAGTTTTATCAATTTTTAAATTAGGCATAAAATTTCTATTAAATTTAAATATAGGGTTATTTATACCCTATTTTTTATATTTTATAGAACATATAGATCAAATTTACCTGTGTATTTATTAAAAAATAGAGATCCGATTTCATTTGGTTTTAATTGACATGGAACATCTTACACAAACAATGACCTATGTTTTAACTTTAGGATTAGCCGCGATCCTCCCCGGACCGGGCATGACTGGTCTTATGTTTAAGACTTTAGTACAGGGATATAAAAATGGACTGATGATGCTGTGTGGTCTCATCACGGGAGATATCACTTTTTTATTGATTTCAATTTTTCTTTTTTCTTCTCTTCACCATTTCAGTCCACATTTGGTTTTTTATTTGATACTACTATCAAGTTCATACCTGCTTTACTTAGCTTATAAGTTTTGGTTTTTTAACAGTAATCTTTTGGAAAATGAAGCATCTGAAAATCTCAAAAACACGCTTTTTTCCTATAAAGATGGGCTGTTAATTACTTTGAGTAATCCTAAAACCATTTCATTTTATCTCGCAATTGTACCTGCTATCTTCGGTGCGCAGTCATTGCAAAAGCAAAGCTGGTTTTTAGTATCTATTACCATCTTCACGCTTGCCATCATTGGCGGCCTTTATGTCTTTTTTTCATGGAATCTAAAGAAAGTACTCAGTGATATAAAAGTACAAACCATTTTATTAAGAACACTGTCTCTCATGATGGGTATATTGGCTTTGGGAATGTTTTATAGAGAATTTAACATTCAATATTTAGCATAAGTCATTGATTCACAAAGCCCTAAATTACATTTTACTTTAGAGCTTTGTGAATCAAATAAAAGATGAACTCAAATCTTACTTTTTCTTTTTGGTGAACAAATTCAATGCTTGCGCATAATGTGATGGTGCTACACGCTGAATTAGATCTAAAATTTTGGCATCATTGCCAATTAAAACTCGGCGCTGATCCTTTTTAACCGCATTTAAAATTACTTTTGCAGCTTCTTCTGGTGGGGTTTTGAGTACCTTGTTAAAGGCTTTACTGGCTTTTGCAGGATTCAATCCTAAGGCCCGAATACTATCACTCATGCGTGCGCTATTCGCAATGTTGGTGCGTATCCCTCCTGGATGAACACAAGTTGCACTTACGCCGTTGGCTTGTAAGTCCAGTTCTTGACGAAGTGATTCGGTAAAACCACGCACTGCAAATTTAGTCGCATTGTATGCACTTTGCGTAGGTTGTGCTGTTAAGCCAAATAGACTGGAAATATTGATAATATGCCCTTCACCACTTTGCCTTAAATAGGGTAAAAATGCTTTGGTACCATGTACAACACCCCAAAAATTAATATCAAATACCCACTCCATTTCTTCATAGCTCATTCCTTCAACCGTGCTTGCCAGTGCCACGCCTGCATTATTAAAAATGAGATTAATTTTTCCATGTTCTTGAGCGGTATTCGCAGCCCATTCCTCTACAGCAGCGCGATCAACAACATTCAAAGTCGTGAGTGTCACTTTGATCGGATAAGATTTAACAAGCTCCAATGTTTCAGCTAAGCCTTGCTCGTTGACATCACTCAGGGCTAAATGTGTACCTTGTTGTGCCAATAAGATAGCGAGTTGTTGACCGATTCCAGAACCCGCACCTGTAATCGCGGCAACTTTTTGATTAAAATTTTTCATAGCATGGCTCTTTGTTTAGTTGATGTCTAATTGATAAAAATGGATTGCGTTTTTTCTAAAAATCGCTTGCAAAGCTTCAGAACCATAAGGCTCAATCATTTTGATGTAAGCCTGTATTAAGTCGGTTAAACGTGCATTAGGTTTATCCATTGGATAATTCGAAGCGAACATGATTCGATCTGTACCAAAGACACGAATCGCATGCTGAATCAATGGCGCTAATAATTGAATCATTTCATCTACAGTCGCGGTGCGATTTTCTTTATAAAATGTATGTCCCAATACAGGCATCATGAGACCTGATATTTTCGCACTTACATTTGGCTGTTCTGCCAAAGTACTCAGATCGTTTTGCCATTGCTGAAATATTGCATCACGTTGCACAGCAGTTTTCCCAGTCCTCTTACCTACTTCGCCAAATAACCCAGCAGGTGTTGCAAGATGATCCACGACAATGCGTGTTTCTGGAAATTGCTTGGCTAAAGCAGTGATCTCATTTAATTGAGTTGAATAGCCCCAAGCATCAAAGGACAGATTCATTTGGGCGAGTTGCTCAAATCCTTTTAAGAATTTTTTAGACTGATATAAATGAGGTGTTTTAGACCAGCGATAGATGCCGTCATCTTCATGCCAAGAAGACATCTTTCGAATTCCTCTAAACAAAGGACTTGCATCTCGGTGAGCTTTTAAAATATCGACGAATTTACGGCTACTTGGATCCGCCGTGGCAACAATTGCAGTAAGCTTTAAATCATGCTTAGAAAAATCTAAATGGCTTAACCAGCTCGTTTCTTCAACAACGCCAAAACCTTTATGATGATGCCAATTGGCTTCAACATGCACTACACTCTCTACATTCAAACCGCCTAAGTCTTGATGGTAATGCATCGGTAAATAAGGATTTAAGATGTGTTCAGTCTTTCCGAGCGTATCTAATAACGGCTTTGGCTTAACCAGACGAATCACCTTATCCATGAGCGCGGGATATTTCCCCAAGGTTTTGACCAATAGTGCGGCTGAATGTGGTGTGTGATAAGGGTCCCATTGGTGTATATGTGGATCGATAATTGCGAAATCTAAGGGATTCATTTTTCTACTCTATTGATTATATATAAACGCATCTTTGTATCTATTCATCCATAAATAGCTTCGGTTATTAGATGATGACCATCTCTATCTTATTCTGCGAGCTTACAAACAATTTAGATATGCATGAAATGATTTTTTCTAATGTAAAAATATGAATTATATTCATAATCTAAAGCAATACACTTCTTTTATAAATTCCTTTTGTTTATCTCAACAAGGAAATGCCAGTAGATGTAAATAATGATCAAAGGGGGTTAGCTAAAAACGCAATGCATGGTTGAAGTGTCAACAGACTCTAAATATTTATATCATTCTTATTTCTTTAAATTTTTTGTTCAAATGTGCTAGATATTTAAACACTGGACTGCTCAATGAATATCATCTTGCAGTCCAGTGTCGTGTATTGACGTTCCTAGCTTACTATCACTGATTTCGCACGAGCAGCATGCAATTTCTTATAGCTTTCAATCAAACGCAAATGACGATCGAGCCCTTCAAGTTTCATGCTGGTCGGCGTTAAACCATAGAAACGAACAGTGCCTTCGACAGAACCCACTACAGCATCCATACGTTCATCACCGAACATACGACGGAAGTTCTTGTCGTAATCTTCCAATTCCATCTCATCATCGAGAATGACTTCTAGCACGACATTCATGCATTGATAGAACAAGCCACGCTCAACTGTGTTGGTATTGTATTGCAAGAACGTTTCGACCAGTTCTTTGGCTTCTTCAAATTGCTGTAATGCAAGATTGATTAATAATTTTAATTCGAGCAGTGTGAGCTGTCCCCACACAGTATTGTCATCGAATTCAACCCCGATCAGCGTAGTGATCTCAGTATAATCATCCAATTCACATTCTTCTAAACGTTCAAGCAATGCTTCAAGTTGCTCATCGTCCAAGCGATGCAAGTTCAAAATATCTTCACGGAACAATAAAGCTTTGTTGGTATTATCCCAAACCAAATCTTCAACCAAATAAATTTCTGAATAATCTGGTACGAGGATACGACAAGCGGTTGCACCGAGATGCTCATAGACAGCCATGTAGACTTCTTTGCCCATTTCTTCAAGAATACCAAACAGTTCTGCTGCTTCATCTGCATTTGAGTTTTCACCATCATTGGTAAAATCCCACTCGACGAAATCATAGTCTGATTTGGCACTAAAGAAACGCCAAGAGACTAAACCACTTGAATCAATAAAGTGTTCCACAAAATTATTCGGTTCGGTCACTGCTTCACTTTGGAAGGTTGGTTGTGGCAAGTCATTCAAGCCTTCAAAACTACGACCTTGCAATAACTCAGTCAGACTACGTTCCAAAGCGACTTCAAAGCTTGGATGTGCACCAAACGAAGCAAACACACCACCTGTACGTGGGTTCATCAAAGTGACACACATCACAGGGAATTGACCGCCTAAAGAAGCATCCTTGACCAATACTGGAAAACCTTGCTCTTCTAAGCCTTGGATACCTGCCACGATACTTGGATATTTCGCTAAAACGTCTTCAGGTACATCAGGTAATGTGATTTCCCCTTCTAAGATTTCGCGTTTTACAGCACGTTCAAAGATTTCAGATAAACATTGTACTTGCGCTTCTTCTAACGTATTCCCCGCGCTCATACCGTTACTTAGATATAGGTTTTCAATTAGATTCGATGGGAAATAGACTGTCTCACCATCAGATTGACGCACAAATGGAAGTGAACAGATACCACGTTCGATGTTACCTGAGTTGGTATCATACAAATGCGTACCCAGTAACTCATCGTCAGGGTTATAAACTTCTAGACAGTATTCATCTAAAATTTCTTTTGGTAATTCGCCATTTGGACCTGGTTTAAACCATTTTTCATCTGGATAGTGAACAAATTCAGCGTTGGCAATTTCTTCACCCCAAAACTGATCGTTATAGAAAAAGTTACAATTTAAACGTTCAATGAACTCACCGAGTGCTGAGGCCAATGCACTTTCTTTGGTTGAACCCTTACCATTGGTAAAACACATTGGAGATTGGGCATCACGAATATGCAGTGACCAAACATTTGGCACAATATTACGCCATGACGCAATTTCAATCTTCATACCTAAGCCTGCCAAAATGCTCGACATATTGGCAATGGTTTCTTCTAATGGAAGATCCTTACCTGCGATATAGGTCGTATTTTCCGATGCTAAGCTTGGCATCAGCAATGCCTGTGCATCGGCATCGATACTTTCGACTTCTTCAATAATAAATTCTGGGCCAGTTTGTATGACCTTCTTCACCGTACAACGGTCGATTGAGCGCAAGATACCTTGACGATCTTTTTCTGAAATATCAGCAGGCAACTCCACCTGAATTTTAAAAATTTGTTTGTAGCGGTTTTCTGGATCAACAATATTGTTTTGCGATAAACGAATATTATCCGTCGGAATATCACGTGCGGCACAATACACTTTTACGAAATAAGCTGCACAGAGTGCCGATGATGCTAAAAAATAATCAAATGGACCTGGCGCAGAACCATCACCTTTGTAGCGGATCGGTTGATCTGCAATTACGGTAAAGTCATCGAACTTGGCTTCTTGACGAAGATTGTCGAGATAATTAACTTTGATTTCCATGCAGACACCTAAACTTTCTTATGTGTCACTAGCAACACACAACACTTAAAATATTGAATAGATAAGTCGAATCACAAATAAGAAATTGACTTAAAAAGAGTGGCTAGAGTCATGCGATCAGCGTATCGAACATGAACTTTAGTCATAATGGACGCTATTATAGAAGTATTTTATCTAATTGATAACTTTTGTCGGTTTTTCTAATGGATTTAGATGGATTGGCTTAAAAAACCGCCATATTGAAACATGTTAAATTGAAAATGACTGTTCAATAAAAATATTTCACAGTCATTTTGATTGAGCGTCAAATTCTTCCCACTTCAAGATATGGAATGAGTGTTTGATCAAAGTTAGGACGCGGATCCTCTTCAAAGCTAATAAAACCGTGCATTCCTGTCAATCGTTCCCCTTTATAAAACTGATTCAGTTGAAAGCGCGGATCTTTATGCGATAAGGTAAAACTAACAGCACCAACACCGAGTTGCTTAGAACGATGATAGGCGTCTTTTAACATCTGATGATGCAAAGCGAGAGCCTCTGGGTGACACAATAACGTATGTAGCACATGGTATTTCACTGCTTCGCCCCGTTTGGGCAAAGGCATACTTTTACTGAACTTGGTGTAAAGGTTATATATTGGTCTGAGCACACCAATCATTGGACTGTAATGTAATATTTTGGTTTGTTTTAGGCTGTGTTGATCCCATAACCCAAACATGCCAACCAGTTTTTCACCCTTAAAATACAGAAGAAAGTCCGATAGTTTTATGCCAGAAAAATAGCAATCTCCCTCAGCTAACTCTTCGAAATTATAAGCAGGGATAAAATTATAGTGAACAGACATCTCAGCAATAAAGTGATTCATCGCCTGTATATGTTCTGGCATGGCTATGCAAGATTGAATCTGCGTCATGTCCGTATGATATTGGTTTGAATCATTCAAGAAAGTCGTAATTTTTCTAGGTGAGCCTAAATCTGTTAACGTTAAAGTTTCAATGAGTCCTTCATCATAATAATCAGGCATACCTGTTTTAGGAGTTTGTATTGCTGCCCGAGCTGCATGATTATCATCAAAAATAATCATCTGACTAAAATTCGGTGCATGCATATTATCTTTTACATGAACACCCAGCACTTTTACTAAGGATTTGCCGCGATAGCGATGATCAACGCGCAAATCACTGGCATATCTAAAGTTTTGTATTTCACGATTGACATAGCATGGGCGATGGCCATTGCTATAACATGCTACTTTTTTCTGACTCGCACTGTCTTCAATCACAACATGTAATTTATGTTTATACAGAATATCTGAGGCTTTAAAATAGCTTGGTTCACGTTGAAAACTAATTTGAACACCTTTTGTTGTCATTGGAACAGCGATTAATGCTCTCAATGCTTGGTCATCGTCTAATGTTGCTTCTCTTGTAATGAGATGACTTTTTTCAGGCTGTTGTAATGATGGATTTATATTCATTGTTGGTTCACCTGTTCGGGATATTGATTTGATACCAGATGGTTTAGCTCACCCATTTGATCCAATAACTGATAAACAAATACGATCTCATCTTGCTCATTGACGATTTTCTGAGTCTGAACGTCTAACAGCTTTTGCTCGGTATTGAGTAAGTCAAAAGTTGTCTTCGTTCCTATTTCAAATTCTTTACGTGTATAGAGCAACGCTATTTCTGCTGCATCGATTGCATTTTTGAGCGCATTTTTATTTTGACGTATGCTTAAAAGTTGCGCATAGGTCGTTTGTGCACGTTGATTCAGATCCAATTCAAGACTTCTGATCTTTTGATTGGCCAAGTCCACATCTGTTCGTGCTTTTCGTATATTGGCGCGATTCAATCCGTCATCATATAACGGTACATTTAACTGTACGCCCACCATATAATTGTTGCTTTCTGACCCAATATAGCTCGCTTCTTCTTGTTTTCCAGCGCGACTCGTCAACATCACTGTTGGCCATAGCTCACGCTTTGTTAAGGCGAATTGTTGCTCTGCCGCTTGCTTTTGATATTTGGCTTGGATCAATGCTGGATGATTTTTGGTTTTTGATAGGATGTCTTCTAAATCATTTGATAGATTTGGGATTTGAGTGATGGCAACCAATTGATCAGCTCGAACACCTGTCACTTGATAAAATTGCGCTTCGCTTATGCTGAGGCTCGATTGTGCTTGAGTCACATCTGCTTGTCCTTGAGCGACCTGCGCCAAGACTTGAGCCAAATCAGCACGAGTAATCATGCCAACATCAAAGCGCCGTTGAGACTCATAAAGTGATCGCTGTAGATTAGAAAGTGTTTTTTTTCTAAGGGCTAAAATCGACTGCTTTTTGAGTACATCGGTATAGACCATCACCGTATTTAAAATCGTTTCTGATCGTCGATCGGAGAATGCATGTGTCTGTGCAGAAAGTTGACTTTTAGCCGCATCCACTCCCAGACGATGACGACCCGATGTGTAAATCGGATAGTCCATCTGTAATTGTAAACTACGACCATGTCTATTCCCCTCTGTTGGAAATAAAACGGTCGTGGGTGTCTCTATTTTTTCATAGTCTAACTGCCCAACCAGATTGACTTTTAACCCATCTCTTTGTTTGGCCTGTTCCAGCATGGCGCTAGACTGATTCACACTTAAACGACTTAACTCCAGTTGGCTTTCATGTTTTAAACTCGCACTCAAGGCTTGATCTAAAGTCATTCCATTGACTGCCCCCGACATGAATAAAACACTGACATACATCAAGGAATGAAATTTACACATTTTCTTTTTTAGCCATTGCACCCTACATCCTCCATGTCTCATAGCTGTTCCAAACTATTCAAGCTCACTTTCTTCAGAGGTTCTGGCTTAATATTCCCTTCAATGATGCCATCGAACATCACCAACTTTTTATAGGCATTCCAACCATTTTTTGCCTGTCGAATCTGAGGTTGATCCAACTGTCCTAAATTCCGTGCCAATTCATAATGAAAATTTTGACGTAAAATATTGTCGATATAGTCATGATCAACGGTGTGATGAATATCGCCTTCAAACAATACACAATAAAACGGTTTAACGTGCTGCTGCGTATCAATCGCGAGTAACGAAATCGCTTTAGAATCCGTTTGATTTAAATGAGATAAAAGCTGTTGTGCTGTTTCAGGTGCTAGCTTTTCTCCCACAAGATCGACACCAAAACGACGTCCTTGAAACTCAAAACACGGAATTTGATCCAAGAAACCAGTCACAATTAAACAGTCATCTAAACAATATCTGAGTAAACCATTACCTGAGCTAATGATTGGACTAACAACATCACCAAGTTTCAATGCCCAAGATGGGATAATCTGCCCTTGTTTTTCGCCGTCTAGATATTCAAATTCATAAAAATGACTTTGATACGCAAGTGGATACTGATCAGCATAAGGAATCGTGACAACACCTTCGGTTGCCCACAAACCTTTACCTTCAAACTGTACCTCAGGCAGTCTTTGTCGTAATTGAGCCGCCCAAGCTTTTGAGCCTGCTGTATCCCAACTGGAAACTAAACTGAGTTTTGGCCATAAGGCTTTAAAATCAATTTCCTCGCCATCGGAGCATCGAATTAAACGCTCAGCACTTTCTGGACTATGTGGTGCGTCGACTTGTTGCAAAGAAAGCTGACGCGCGCCCCACGAACCACTGTAAAGAACCTCGGCGACTTCTTGCTGCATCGCTTCCAAACGATCTAACAACTGTATAGCAAAAGTTGGGCTCCACACTGAAATCATGGCTAAATTACGATTAGCAACCAAATAACAAATCGTGGCAAACAAGGCATCATCTGCGTTTGCTGCAAAGGCGATATTACTGGGAACAGCTTGGGTGAATTTGGATAAGATCCGTTTTCCAATCCCAAGTAAGGCACTGTCATCATTTAAGTTTTTGTCTTTTAAAACTTCACGTTGGCTTTCAGGCAACCATGAAACTGACCAATAATGAGTGCCCGATTTTAATTGCGGGCATTTACGGTACATGCTAGCTAACCAAGGCGTAATGGCATGATCAAGTTCATCTAAGAATGCTTGGGTATAAGGAATAAATTTGATTTGTTCACTCGAACCACTGGTCGGTTGAAAACGGATCAATTTACTACTTGAAAGCAAAAACTTTTCTTCTCGATATTGCTGAATATCTTCTCGCCATGCGCTATAACGTGTTGCGGGAAAAGACGCGACGAATTGTTCATAATCTTTGACGTCTTTTTGTTTTGCTAGAGTAGATGACTGCAAAATAGCACTTAAAATTTGGCGTTGTGTCGCTTCCAGATCGTTAAACCCTTTTTTAAATTTTTGATCTGCAATATGACACCATTGTTTTAAAATGAAATGTGATCCAGACGTTAGCCATTCTTGATATCTCATTTTCTGGCTCCTCGTTGGTGAATTTGCTGGGTTCTAATTGCATCGTATCGCCCTTTGCTAATTGGTTTAGCGATGAGCTTTGCAGGAAAACGTGCTAGATCCTTCCAAGCTAAACGTCCGATACATGGTAATTCCGTTCCCACTGTCCAAGTTGGATTCCGCCGTTCAAAGAATTCGATATTAGGATTAGTGACCCTCATCTCATCCGTAATAGGCGCTACTTCCCCTTTTAATGGTTGGTAGTCATCACCAAAATTTAATAAGCCAATTTCTTTGTCATAATATTCACTAAAGAAGTTCTCACAGTAATGTTCAATTACCGCAGATAGATGTTGGTTTTCATCCATTATGTTTGGATAATATGCATAATAATTATTCGCCAACAATAAGTATGTTTTATATCCTTTAGATATTAATAGCCAATAAAGTTCATTAAATGGATATTTAACTCTCAACTTCATCATGAGCTTTAACATTGTGCTTTGTAGAGTACGCGCTCCCCAATATTCTCTTAAGATGACTGTATCACCACTAAATAAAACCGTGTAATCCTTACCTTCAAAATAGAAATGTTGAACAGCAACCGTTGAAAATCCCACAATTTCATTGCGATCTTTATTGAAGATTAATATTGCACCACTTTTCTTTTTGAAATCCTCAACAAAGACTGAAAATTTAGTATTTTCATAATATTGTTCATAAATTGAAAACATGGTTTTCAACATATCCGTATCAATTTTCTCTTTCTCAATGTATTGGCCATAAGTGGTTTCTTTATTGTTTAACTTAGAAATCAGCTTATATGTTGTCTTAATCATAGATCTAACCTTTAAATTCATACATAAGTATTCTTGTCCCCAAGACATCTCGATACTTATATAACTATTATTTTTATTTAAAGGGCATATATTGATATACACCTTTCCAGTTTTTTAATTGATTAAAAAACTTACCCTCAAATATGATTTTTACATATTCATTTTCTTCCCCCTATCCATAAAAAATGTGAGAAAAGCAGCAATAAACATAATGACCGACAGCATACGCAGTAAATCATTAAAACTTGATGTCAGTGCTTGATAATGAATATCTCGATAAATAATACTGAGTGCGATTTGCTGAGCATTTGAACCTACTTCTTGATATTGCGCTGTAAGTTGTTCAAGTCGTTCTACAAAAATCCAATTCTGTGGCGTCATATATTGATTTATCTCTGTGACGTGAATCGCCGTAAGCCAATCTAGTGAAGAGTTGATTAAAGCAAGCCCTACTGCTCCACCAATATTGCGCATCAAATTATAGATACCGCTGGCGTCCGCAACTTTACTCATCGGCAAGGTACTCATGGCTAAGTGCGAAACCACAATCAAACAAATCATTAAGCCAATACCACGATAGATTTGCGGCCAAAACATAAAGTCATAATCACTATGGATACTTAAATGCGAATTTAACCAAACACCAAACCCAGCCAAAATCATGCCCACAAAGACCGTTTTTCTAGTGTCAAAATTTGGAATCAACCATGCAAGGAATGGTGCGAAACAGAACATGACTACGCCTGTTACCATCATAATGTGACCGATTTGACTACTGTTCATTTCCCGAACTTGCCCAAGAAAAACAGGAATCATATAACCCAAACCATACAGCGCCATGCCGATAACAAAGGTAATGATTGCACTCAAGGTAAAATTTTTATTCTTAAAAACACTCAAATCCAATAAGGGTTTTTCTTGGGTAAAGCTCCGATAAAAGAACGTAATACCGCCCAGAATGCAGATAATAAATGCCATGCGCACTCCACTATCCACTAACCAATCATGTCGAGCGCCTTCATCTAAAAAGTATTCCAATCCACCCAAGAACATTGCCATCGCAATGAGACCAATCCAGTCCATTGTTTTCAGCAAAGAATGATCGGCACGATCAATATCAGGGCCAGAGAAAATAATGGTTGCGATAATGATGCCTGGAATAATATTAATCAGGAACATCCAGTGCCATGAGAAACTATTGGTGAGCCACCCACCCACAGTCGGCCCAATAGCTGGTCCTAAAGTACTGATCATGCCAAAGAGTACCAGTGGCAAAGTACGTTTCGCTTCAGGGAATAGTAGAAATAAAGCGGTCATGGAAGTCGGAATCATACCGCCGCCCATAAAGCCTTGAATTGCACGAAATACCAATAAACTTTCTAAGTTCCATGCCATCGCACACAAAAGCGAACTGATCGTAAATCCAACTGCGCAAATCGTGTAATAAATTCGTGTCGATAACACTCGCGCAATAATACTGGACATCGGAATAGCGATGATTTCAGCAATCAAATACACCGTTTGAACCCATGTCACCTCATAGCGACTGGCACTCATACCTGCTTGAACTTCATTCAGAGAACTTGCAACGATTTGAATATCCAAAATCGCCATAAAGTTGCCAAAAATCATGGCAATAAAAATCACCCACGCGACTTTAGTCGGGAACTTCCAGTCCTCATCTAAACGCTTATCCATGTTTAGCACCTAAAATCGTGATGATTAAGTTCTTAAATTCACGGTTGCTTTGACAGACATACCGGGTTTGATCAGATCGATATGAGCGTTGGAGTCAATCGCAATACGCACGGGTATTCGTTGAACGACCTTATTAAAATTGCCAGTTGCATTATCTGGTGGCATCAGTGAGAACGTTGCACCAGATGCTGGTGAAAAGCTTTCGATTTTTCCGGTATAGGTTAAACTTGGATAAGCATCTATTTTTAATTTAACTTCCTGCCCAATATGCATTTTTTCTATTTGTGTTTCTTTGAAATTGGCCTGAACATATAAACTATTTTCTGGAATAATCGCCATTAATCTTGTCTGCGGACCAACACGAGAACCTTTTTGTATCGCTAAACTCCCGACCTTACCTGAAACTGGGCTAGTCACTTTTGCAGATGCTAAATCAATTTGAAAAAGATCCAAGCTTGCTTTTGCATTTTG
Organism: Acinetobacter halotolerans; assembly: GCF_004208515.1. Taxonomy (GTDB): domain Bacteria; phylum Pseudomonadota; class Gammaproteobacteria; order Pseudomonadales; family Moraxellaceae; genus Acinetobacter; species Acinetobacter halotolerans. The sequence goes on along the minus strand of NZ_SGIM01000003.1, from coordinate 160,971 downwards.
AATATCTGCCAAAAGTTGTGCTCGACCTGCTTGTAGGCTCCCGAGCTGCGCCTCTGCTGAGTTGACGGTTGCTAGTGCTTTGTTTAATTGCGCTTGAGCAGAAAGATATTGGGATTGAATACTGTCAAAGTTTTGACGCGTAATCACGCCGTCTTTTAATAGGTCTTGGTAACGGGCATAATCTTTTTTCAAACGAGATAAATCCGCCTGTACCGCAAGTACGCCGCTATTTGCTTCATTAATGGTCGATTTTGCAGACCTTTCATTTTGTTGTTGAACAATCAGTGCGGCTTCTTTTAATGTCACCAAAGATTGGGCTTGTTCATAACGTGCCTGATAATCACGCTGATCTAATATGGCTAGGGTTTCACCTTGTTTAACAAATTGATTGTCATTTATGACTAATTCAACAACTTCACCCGAAATTTTCGGCATGACCCATGTCACATCGGCTTGGATATAAGCATTATCGGTAGATTGATAAAACCGAAAAACAAAAAAGTAGTACATTACCCCAATCAATAAAAATAGCGAAAGTAGCGAAAAAACGATCCAAGTGACTTTTTGCTTTTTTTGGACCTTCGTATCCGTCCCCACCTCTACACGAGCTATGGTATCCATATTTTGTTCCACATGTTGTAATATAAATTCTTTTATTTCGAGTCAAAGATTTCTATAACTTTCACTTATTTAAACTAAATAAATAGTTACAAGTATCAAATTGGCGGCAATTATCATGCTCGATGTAATTTAGTGTCATTGACCACAATTAAGATACAGTTGTGCACTTATGCCAATTACTTTTGCTAAAAATAATATTAAACGATAATCATTACCATTTCTGGGTTGGCGGTTTTATCCTCATAAAAAATGACATATCTATCTGTTAATAATAATGATTAAGCCTAATAATATTTTTTTTACATTATTTGAAATCATGCTATATGGCGCTACTTGTCCTCGTATGGAGATCAAACTGCCATCATTTTCATTAGTTGTAAAAATGTAACTAAGCATCAAAAATGAATGCTCAGTCTAAAAGTGTCATATTAAAATTTTATGAATTTGTCGTAGAGTAGACAAATTCCAATAGAAAAATGCATCGTATTAATAAGTGAAATTATTTAGTAAAAATAACTAAATTCACATTGCATAATGTATTGGTTTTTTAAGTATGTTGTTTGCGTCGTACCAGCTTTCCCAAGAGTAATACAAATCGAAGGATTCGATTTCGTAATGGGTACGATCAAACAACATCTATTCATGCAAATAATATTTATTAAAAGGACAAAATGATTATGGATTCAGGATTGGTCACACTTTTTTTACCTATTGCCCTCGCCATTGTTATGGCAGGTTTGGGGCTTGAATTAACGGTTAAAGATTTCGCCAGAGTAAGTAAACATCCCAAAGTTGTACTGATTGCACTGTTCTGTCAATTGGTCTTATTGGTCGGTATTGCCTTTTTAATCTGTAAAATCCTAGCTTTACCGCCATTATTGGCTGTTGGTTTGATGCTCCTTGCGGCCTCACCTGGTGGAACGACCGCAAATTTATTTAGTTATTTATATAAAGGTGATATTGCACTAAATATTAGCCTAACTGCGATCAATGCTGTACTCGCCGCCGTTTTTTTACCTTTTATCGTCAATTTCTCAATCCTACATTTTATGAATGAGGGTCAACAAGTTGGACTACAGTTTTCTAAAATAATGCAGGTATTTTTAATTATTTTAGTGCCTGTTGGTATTGGGATGCTTGTTCGTCACTATGCGCCACATTTTGCTGAAAAACTGAACCGCCCTGTACGCATTTTTGCCGTCATTTTCCTCGTGATTATTATTCTAGGTGCAATTGTTACAGAACGAGCAAATCTAGTAGAGTACATTGGCCAAATTGGCTTAGCTACTGCTCTATTCTGTGCGATTAGTCTATGTGTTGGTTATTTTGTTCCTCGTCTGCTCGGCATTAGTTCATTTCAAGCACGTGCTTGTGCTTTTGAGATTGGTATCCATAACAGTACGTTAGCAATGACGATTGCGCTTACGGTGATGGCAAGTACCACCATTGCAATGCCTGCTGCGGTCTATTCTATTTTCATGTATATCTTTGCGACTATTTTTGGGATATGGGTTACTCGCTTTGGTCCTAAAGATGCGGTCTCCACACCCGAATAGATTTATTCTTTAATAAAAAAACAGCGTATCAAGTGATACGCTGTTTTTTTATTGTCACCTTGAAGTTTGACAAATCACCAACTTGAAGGCGGTTTTATTCGTTTGGGGATGTATTCCTTTAAACAATATTTGTATCTGCTAATAAAGCATTCGCTGCATGCTTACCTAAATTGTTTGAAGCCAAAGGACTATCACCTGTTAATAATTTTCTGTCTTGATGAACTTGACCTGTAATTTCTTTATTTAGGATTTCCACACCGAGTTTCTCTAAACTTTCACCAACCAACCACGGTAGTGGGCCCGGTATATAACCAATATCAATATTGGCACCAGTATCTAAAGCATCAGGGAATACACAGACTTGATAACCTTTAAAAAGGTAATCATTTGGATTTTCATCAACTGCTGCCGCCAATAAGGCTGCCGGACCATGACAAAGTGTGATCACATATTTGTCATTTTCAACTGCCCACTTCAACACGGATTTAACTTCTTTGCTGTGCGGTATTTTTACCATTGCGCCATGCCCACCCGGAATGAATACGGCTGCATAAGGAGAGTCCTTACTGAGTACTCTATCCAATATATCTGCTAGCTTAAGTGGCGCTTTCAGTTGTTTCTCATACTTCTTATAGGTGTCTAGAACCACTTGTTCTTCGTTAGGCATCGCCCACATTTCTAGCTTTACTGGATTACCAGAAAGCGTTGCGATATCAAAAGCAAAACCAGCATTGTCTAAATGAAACATAGGCAATAACATTTCAACAGGGTGATTACCTGTAGAAAAGAATTTTTCATTCTGCATCAAGATATAACGTTCATCCGTTGCGATCATAAGTATCTTCTTATCGCCCTGATAAGGATTCGGATACGTGGTTCCGTCATAATCAGTTTTAGGAGATGTATATTGACTCAATGAATAAGGCGATGGGAAAAAAGCATTATTTTCAGCAACATCAGGCGTTGGGTTACGATCATCAGTATTTGTTGTCATTTTGAGTATCCTCATAGGGGTGTTTAATTTATACACATACTGCTCAAGAGTTGAGTTGTTCTCAAGTAATGCACATAAATAGGCATGTGATGAATATAATTAGGCAAAATTACGATTTAATCTCGAGTACCACTTTTCCAATATGTTGACTACTTTCAAGACATTGGTGTGCTGCTGCAACATCTTCAAAAGCAAAAGTCTTATAAATAATCGGTTTACATTGATCGGTTTCAATTAGCGGCCATACAAACTGTTCTAATTCCTGAGTAATTTTTGCTTTTTCATCATTGGTTCGAGCACGCATGGTTGAGCCAGTCACCACCGCACGCTTGAGCATTAGCTCTTGTATATCAAAACCATCGACTTTTCGACCACCCATAAAGCCAATAATGACTAGTCGACCATCTCGTTTGAGTAAGCGCAAATTTTGATTGAAGTAAGATGCACCTATAATATCCAAGATGACATCGACACCTTGACCATCGGTACGTTCTAAAATTTCTTTTTCGAAATCCTGAGTTTTATAATTGATGACTTGAGACATTGAAGCTAGTTTTTCGATCTTGGCATCACTGCCAACTGTTGAAAAATTTTGAATTCCCATCGCATGACATAGACTAATCGCGGTTGAACCGATACCACTTGCGCCACCATGAATTAAGACAGTTTCATGATTTTTTAACTGCCCGATCTGAAATAGATTTGCCCATACCGTAAAGTAAGTTTCAGGAATAGCTGCTGCTTCTACAAAGCTCAGATTTTTGGGAATTGATAAGGTCTGATTTGCGGGTACAGCACAATATTCTGCATATCCACCGCCATTGGTAAGTGCACACACTTTATCGCCGACTTTAAACTTTTCTACCTTATTTCCTACTTGTGCAATAACGCCGGCAACTTCCAGCCCCGGAATTTGTGTTACGCCTTTCGGCATTGGATAAAGTCCTTGACGTTGCAAAATATCAGGCCTATTGATACCTGTTGCGTAGACTTCAATGAGCACTTCATCTTCTTTAATCTCTGGACGATCACCTTGTGCAACTTTTAATACTTCTGGACCGCCCGCTTGAGTAATTTCGATATATTTCATTTGATCTACACTATTTTGATTCATGATTTGCTTATTCCTTATCAGTATTGAATTCAGCTTGTTTAGGAGGGAAACCAAACTGCTTTTTAAATTCTCGACTAAATTGTGAAGAGCTTTGGTAACCAACAGCATAAGCTGCTTGCGCAACGCTTTGGTTTTCGTTTTGCAACAATTGTTTGGCCTTATGCAATCGAACGACTTTGAGGTATTGCAATGGAGAATGTAAGGTGACTTGTTTAAATGCTTTATGAAAAGCAGAAATGCTCATATTGGCTTGCTCAGCCAGCATTTCTACTGTTAACTTCTCTGTAAAATGATGCTGAATATATTCACAAATTTTATAAATTGGTCTTAAATTTCCTTGAGCCACTAACCCTTTTAAAGCATCTGCACCTGAATGTTGAATCACTCGATATAAGAGTTCTCGTTTTATTTGATCACCTAAAATCAAAATATCTTGCGCTGATGTAAGTGTATTCAATAATCGTATCAGTACATTTGCAATAGTTTGATCACATTGAATTACACTCATACCTGTAGTGAGTGGCTTAAACTCATCATTTTCAAAATAGGTTTTTGCTAGTAATTCATTGACAGTATCCGCCTCAAGTTTCATGCTCACACCGATCATAGGTGACTCAGGACTTGCAATCGTGTCGCAATCAAATGGCATAGATACTGAAACGATTAGACATTCGCCTTGTTGAAATGTATAGGTTTCTGTTCCGATGTAGCCACGTTTCTTGCCTTGTAAAACAAAAACTAGAGTCGGTTCTTGTAATACTGCAAGTGGTGGTGTGTTGTGATCTACACGCATCAAGGTGATGCCATCGATTGCTGTAGTAAAAAAGCCTTCTTTTTGAACGATTTTTAGAAAAAGTGCAGTCAGTGTTTGATCATTCATCATGTTTCATCTGATGATTGGAAGTTTGATCTTTATTATTAAATAGAAAAGTAATGAAAGATGTTACTTTTATGCAGGATTAGGCATAGAAAAAAGAGTTTTGTGAAGTTTCACTTTGATAAGATATTGAATTTAAGTTCTTAGCACCCAGAGATTCATGCTTTTAGTTGTATAAAAGAACCACAGAATCCTAATAATCTTTAATATATATTTTATTAACTAAAGGCAATATACCTAATCTTCCTTCAATGATGTCATTCCATGTGTCGTCCTCTTTCAATTTATCCAAAACATAAAAGGTAACTATTTTATTGCCTATCTTAAATAGATTTCTGTATCTAATTTCTATTTCTTCATTTGTGAAATCAACTCCACCATATATTTCTCTTTCCTCATTATCTAATTTTATTGTGGTAACTTTATTAGTTTCCATGAAGGTGTTTTCTTCATTTAGTCCAATTATAGTTCCACTGGTTACATATGTTTCAATATTTCCATTATCAATATTTCTCCACCATTCATCTGTTGCATATAAGCCGTAATTTCCTTTTAATCCGCCAATACTATTAGTGTCTAAGGTGATTTTATGAGTAAGCTCTATATCATAATGCTTATTTATCAACCAATCTTTTAGGTCATAAACTAATTTATAACCTTGCTCAAGTAAAAGTAACTCTTCCTGCATTTATTTCTCCCAGCTTATTACTTTTCAAAATGATATGAGCCATTAATAATTTCTATCTCAATAAAACTGACTCGAATCTAACATTTGCAAAGTAATTTTTTTCACTTCATCGCGACTTTGCATAATATGTGCTTCGATCGCCTGAATGGCTTCATCTACTTTACGATCAAAAATCAAACCGAGTATCTTTTGATGTTCTTGATAAGTCGCTTCAACACGATAATCTTTAGAGAAATCCAAACGACGAATAATACGGATTCGCTCACTCAAATCACGATGAATTCTAGCCATTTCATTATTTCCAGAGGCGCGAACTAAAGCACAATGAAAATCTTCATCTTGCTGCGAGAGTTGTTTAATGTCTTTTAGGTATTGATTCGGTTCAACCATCCAAAAGTCTTTTAAAACCGATAGTTCGACTGAGTTTTGATGATCTATATGACATAACTTCCGAATGGCATCTTTTTCCAACACGATCCGCACATCATAGAGTTCTTCATAATAACGAAAATTGAGCGGTCGGATTTGCCAACCGCTACGAAAACTCACATCGACATAACCCTCTTGCTGCAAACGATACAAGGCTTGTCGGATTGGGGTGCGACTCACATCATAAGCCTTTGCAACTTCGGACTCAGTGAAACGTTCACCAGGCATTAGTTTGAAATCAAAAATATCATTCTTGATGCGTTGGTAAACCAGCTCAGACAAATTGTCTGAGCTTTTTGTTGTTTTTATTTTGGTTTCTTTCATGCAGCTTTGCCTTATTCCATATAGACCAGTGGCTCGCCACTATGTACGGTTTGCCCTGCTCTGCAAATGATGGCTTTCACGATGCCATCCTCTTCTGCATAAACAGGAAGTTCCATTTTCATTGCTTCAATAATAGCAATAGTCTCACCTTTTTTAACCTCCTGACCGCTTTCAACAAAGATTTTCCAGATATTGCCAGTCATCGATGCGTTGAGGGATGAAAGATGGCTATAGTCCACATTGTTACAAAGTTCAATCTGTTCTTCTGGCTGTGCGGCAAACTCTTCTTTCCAACGGCTCACTTCAGTGGTAAATGCTTGTTGCTGCTTGGCTTTAAACTCAGCAATACTTTCCGCTTCATTCTCTAAGAATTTTACATAGTTTGCATAATCAAACTCAGTTTCCTCAATTTGAATCTGCGCACGACCATTTTCAAAATCAGCACGCCACTGATTTAATTCCTCTTCAGTGACTTCAAAATATTTAATTTGATCGAAGAATTGCAAGAACCATTGCTTATTGCCAAATTGCTTGTTCTTCTTAAACTTGTTCCAAATCGGTAAAGTACGACCAATTAACTGATAACCACCCGGTGAGTCCATGCCATAGATGCACATGTACATACCACCAATCCCCACTGTGCCCTCTGCGGTAAAGGTACGTGCTGGATTGTATTTAGAACTCAGTAAACGATGACGTGGATCGATTGGTACGGCACATGGTGCAGTTAAATACACATCACCTAAGCCAAGAATCAAATAGTTCGCATCAAAAATAATATCTTTGACTTCATTTCGATCTGCCAAACCATTGATGCGTTGGATGAAATCTACGTTGTTTGGCAACCACGGTGCTTTTGAACAAACACTTTCTTGATAGCGTTCAACAGCCCCTAAAGTTGCACTGTCTTCAAATGCCATTGGCAAATGTACGATTCGAGATGGAATTTTTAACTGCCTCAAATCGCCCATTTCTTCTTCAAGTTTAAGTAATTGAGCAATCAGTTTTGATTGTGGAATCACTAAACCATCATATTTAATTTGCAGCGAACGTACACCCGGTGACAGTTCTAATATGCCATCGATATTTGCTGCACGAATCATTTGAATCAATTGATGCACACGTAAACGTAACGCCAAATCTAAAACATTGTCGCCGTATTCTAAAAGAATATAGCTATCCCCAGCTTGGCGATAAACTGTTTTTGGTGATAAATCGGTTGGTTCACGTTGTGCCAAAATTGTTGTTAGCACATCTTGAGTTGGCTCAATCGTCTCCACGACTTTGGTCGCATCGGCAAAGTTTTGGATATTTTCAATTTGCTTGCGTTCTAATTCATTGGCTTGTTCTACCGTGATTGGGTAGAAACGAATTTTATCATCCGCCTTTAACTGCCCAACTTTCCAAAGTTCTGCTTTGGCAATGGTTACAGGACATACAAAGCCACCTAGACTCGGACCATCTTTTGCTAAAATAACAGGGAAATCACCAGTAAAGTTGATTGCGCCAATCGCATATTCACAGTCATGGACATTGGATGGATGTAAACCTGCCTCACCACCATTTTCTCGCGCCCAGCTTGGTGTCGGTCCTGACAAACGCACGCCTAAACGGTTGGAGTTGAAGTGTACTGTCCACTCCGATGCAAAAAACTCCTCCACATATTCAGGCTTGAAGAAGTCAGGTGCGCCATGTGGGCCATATAAAACTGCGATTTCCCACTCATTGCCATATTCAGGAATCAGATCAGCCGATAATGCTTGAGGCACGTCAGTTGCAATTGGAAGTTCTATACTGGCAAATGCTGGATCAACCAGTTTAATCATATCGCCAACGCGTAAAGTACGCCCAGCATGACCACCAAAATTACCGAGCGCAAAGGTAGAACGACTGCCTAAATAAACAGGAACATCCAAACCATTTCTTACCGCTAAATAAGTACGACAACCTGAATTTACCTGACCAATCTTTAGTATTTGACCTGCTTTCACATCAACTGGTTGCCAAAAATCAATTTTTCTATCATCCAATAAAGCTGTACAGCTGGCTCCAGCTAAAGCAATGGTTGTATCTGCATGAAACTTTAAAGTCGGCCCAACTAAGGTAAACTCAAAACCTGCGGCTTTAGCATCATTTCCAACAATACGATTGGCAAGCTGAAATGCATAATCATCCATTGGGCCTGATGGAGGTACACCAATATCCCAATAGCCTGTACGACCCGGATAATCCTGAATTGAACTCAACGTTCCTGCTTGAACCACTTCAATTACGTTTGGCGTATAGTTGAAATCATCCAACATACGTGTCCAAATCTGCATAGATTCAAAGCGCTGATCTGAAACAATGACGCGTGCGTAATCCAAGTTTGTGCTGATCCCATTTAAGCGTGTTTCAGCCAATACATTCTTTAATTTTTCAATAGCACTGGCACGATCGTCAGCATGCACAATAATTTTGGCAATCATCGGATCAAAGTATTGGGAAATCTCTGTGCCTGTTTTGACCCAAGTATCAACACGTGTATCTTCTGGAAATGCAACCTCTGTCAGTACACCCGGACTAGGCTGGAAGTTTTTCACAGGGTCTTCGGCATAAACACGAACCTCAATCGCTGCACCTTTAGGCTTAATATTGCTGAGATATTCCCAATCAAGCTCATCACCAGCAGCTACTTTGAGCATGCATTCAATTAAGTCTAGCCCCGTCACCATCTCAGTGACTGGGTGTTCAACCTGTAAACGGGTATTTACTTCTAGGAAATAAAACTCATCTCGATTGGCATCGTAAATAAACTCCACTGTTCCTGCACTACGATAATTAACGGATTTACCCAATTCTACCGCTGCTTGATGTAGTTTTTTACGGGTAGCTTCAGGCAAGTTTGCTGCAGGTGTTTCCTCTACCACTTTTTGGTTACGACGTTGCAAAGAGCAATCACGCTCACCAAATGCAACGACTTGCCCTTTTCCATCACCAAAAATTTGTACTTCAACATGACGAGCTTTATCTATAAAGCATTCAATAAATACGCCTGCATCCTTGAAAAACTGTTCGCCCAAACGTTTTACACTTTCGTAAGCATCGGTCAAGGCTTGGGGCGTATCACAACGAGTCAAACCAATACCACCACCGCCAGCAGTACTTTTAAGCATAATTGGATAGCCAATACGATCTGCAGCCGTAAGGGCTTCTTTTAAGCTATCCAACAATCCAGTTCCCGGTGTCATTGGTACATTGGCAGCAGCAGCTAATTCACGAGCACGGTGTTTTAAACCAAATTCTAGAATTTGCTCAGCTGTTGGCCCCATAAAGGCAATATTATTTTCCTCACAGGCACGGGAAAAATCAGCACTTTCAGAAAGAAAGCCATACCCCGGGAAGATTGCCTCAGCACCAGTTTCTTTAGCTGCCTGAATCAGTTTTTCAATACTCAAATAAGTATCGGCAGGCTTTAAACCGTCTAATGCAATTGCAATATCAGCATCTTCAACATGTTGCGCATAACGATCACTATCCGAATACACAGCAACACTGGTCACGCCTAATTTTTTGAGAGTGCGAATCGCTCGAACAGCAATTTCACCACGGTTTGCAATAAGTACAGTTTTAAACATGATGATTTCCCCCAATTAATTCGCTGTGTTTGCTGCTTGGCTGTTACGATGCTGGATATAGGCTCTCCATCCACCAAAATGACTAATATTCTCTGCATCATCTATGCCATAAGGCTCACAGATAAAACCTTTAACCCAACGACCATCTTCTAACTCGACATTGCCCATACCTAAAGGCGTTGGAATTTCTGCCACAAATTCACCAAATCGAGCAGTAGGAACATCCCACAATTCAACAATAATGCTTTGACCATCTTGCTGACGTGCTAAGCCGGGTTTTGGCGGAACAGTGCCATTCAAGGCATAAAGCGCATAGTTTTTAGACGTTTTTGTGGTTTCGATGTGCACGGCATCACGTGTGGTTAATTGAAAATTCAATGGCATCCCAGTGAGATGCGCACCGACGACTGCAACACGAATATGATGTGGAGAAACAAGCGTTGCTGAGCTTAAAGGCTGAACTTTATCCAATGCTCCTAATTTCAGTGCTAAGTAGTTTTGCCATGCTTTACCGAAATGAACCAATGCGGCATCGTGCCAAGCTGGTGCAATTAAAGTGATGCCAAAAGGTAAATGGTCTGCTCTAAAACCTGCTGGCAAGGCCAATGCGCTTAGATCGGCTAAATTGGTAAAGTTGGTATACGTACCAAAATGAGCGTTATATTCAATCGGATGCTGCTGTACTTGCTCAATGGTATAAATGGTTGGTGCTGTTGGTACGATTAAGGCATCAAACTCAGCAAGTTTCGCTTGAATTTTTCGCGCTAAGTCTTGTTTTAAATATTCTGCATTGTAGGCATCAACTGCTGAATATTTCTCACCATTATTAATAATTTCCAATACGGTTGGATCAAAAGCTTCAGGATTAGATTTGAGTAAATCTTCAACAGCAGCAGTACGCTCTGCGACCCACGAACCTTGATAGAGTTGCGCTGCTAATTTATCAAAATCTGAAAAATCAATTTTGGTGATTTCAGCGTTTAAACTTTCCAGCAATTGCACAGTTTGTTGAAATGCTTTTTCGGCTTGCTGATCACCAAAGAAATTCAGTTTTTCTGGAATGGCAAATTTTAATTTGCTAGAAAAATGCGCTGGGACGTTTTTAGGATGTTTACGTGAATAGCTATCTAGAGCATCATACGCTTCAATTTGATGAGCAACTAGATCTGCATCGGCAACGGTTAAAGCAAAAATCGAAATACAATCAAGGCTTTTACACGCAGGTATTAAGCCACGATTCGAAAAACGCCCTTTGGTTGGCTTTAAACCAACAATATTATTAAATGCCGCAGGTACACGACCTGAACCCGCTGTATCTGTACCCAATGCAAATGGGACAAATCCACGAGCAACCACACTTGCTGAACCAGAACTTGAGCCACCACTGACATATTTAGAATTAAATGTGTTTGGTACTGCGCCAAATGGTGAGCGTGTACCTACTAAACCTGTAGCAAATTGATCAAGGTTGGTTTTACCAATCACAATCGCACCAGCTTGTTTTAACAAACGTACTGTTTCCGCATCTTTCTCTGCTATTACGGTTAGTGCCTTACATGCAGCTGTTGTTGCAAATCCTGCAACATCAATATTGTCTTTCACGGCAAACGGTACGCCATAAAGTGGAAATTGTTTATGCAGATTCTCAGCATCTTGAGTTAAGTGATTCAATACTTGGATTTGCTGTTCAATTTGATCTACCGTAGCAACTGTTATCCAAGCACGATCAAGATGATCGATTGATGCAACCAATTCTTTTAAAGTTTCGAGCTGAATCTCTTTTTTCAAATAAGCGCTTTGCCATTCTGAAATTGTCCAACCTAGAGTTTTAATTTCGTGCACTTTATGAATCCTATCTTGTATACAAGTTTGAATTTATAAATGCAGAAAGTGTGCCAGAATAATTTTCGTTATATAAATTAATTATTTATTATATTTATGCCGTATCGTTATAATTTAATTGATTTGCTCTGGTGCTAAAGAGGCATTGATTTATTGCACATGCTCCATTATTCAGCAATCTAATAAGATATGGATCGAAAGTTGAAAAAAATGCACTGTAATATTTCATCTGTTTAGATGGACATGGTATTAATCATTTATTTTCATATAACTAGAAAGTTCTTCAAATTCTGATTCGACTGCCTGAATCGCAAGTTGCTCCATTATTCTAAATTTATTTAATACCAATTGTCCTAATTCCGTGACCATTGCACCACCACCATGCGTTCCTCCAGTTTGGGTTTCCACTAGATCGGAATGAAAACATTGGTTCATTGTTTCCACCAACTGCCATGCCCGTCGATAGCTCATACTCATGGATTTTGCTGCTTGAGAAATTGAGCCTGTTCGTTGGATCGCTTCAAGTAACTCAGCTTTTCCTGGTCCAAAAGCAATTTCATTTTCAGCCATTATACGAACATGAAATTTTAAACGTGCTTGCGTCATGAATAGATGCTCATAGATGATTTGATGGCACTTTTCGCACCATCAAATCTAAACTTAAAAATTAGAAATGAATCACAGTACGAATAGATTTACCTTCATGCATCAAATCAAAGGCTTCATTAATCTCCTCAAGCGGCATGGTATGCGTTACAAAAGGTTCAAGTTGAATTTCACCTTTCATCGCATCTTCTACCATTTTCGGGAGTTGCGAACGACCTTTCACCCCACCAAAAGCTGTACCCATCCACTTACGACCTGTGACCAGCTGGAAAGGACGTGTCGAAATTTCCTGACCTGCACCAGCTACACCAATAATCACTGATTGTCCCCAACCACGATGTGCACATTCCAACGCAGAACGCATTACATTGGTATTGCCAATACATTCAAAAGAATGATCAACGCCCCAACCTGTCATTTCTACAATCACTTGCTGAATAGGTTGTTCATAATCTTTTGGATTTAAACAATCCGTTGCACCAAACTGTTTCGCCAATTCAAATTTCTCTGGATTTGTATCCACCACAATGATTCGCCCAGCTTTAGCCTGACGAGCACCTTGTACTACAGCCAAACCAATTCCACCTAAACCAAAGACCGCAACGCTGTCGCCCTCTTGTACTTTCGCCGTGTTGTGCACCGCACCAATACCGGTGGTTACGCCACAACCCAACAAGCACACTTGTTCATGATTTGCTTCAGGATTGATTTTTGCCAAAGATACTTCAGCCACAACCGTATATTCGCTGAAAGTTGAACAGCCCATGTAATGATAAATCGGTTGGCCATTATAAGAAAAACGAGTCGTGCCATCAGGCATCACACCTTTGCCTTGAGTTGCACGAACCGCTACACATAGATTGGTTTTGCCAGATTTACAGAATAAACATTCTTTACATTCTGCCGTATAAAGCGGAATCACATGATCGCCGACCGCAACACTAGTGACCCCTTCACCAACCTGAACAACAATACCAGCCCCTTCGTGACCTAATACTGCTGGGAACACACCTTCAGGATCATCACCTGATAAAGTAAAGGCATCAGTATGGCAAACACCTGTATGCGTGATTTTAATGAGGACTTCACCTGCTTTAGGTGGCTCAACATCAAGCTCTACGATTTGTAACGGTTCACCTGCGGCAAAAGCAACGGCTGCACGAGATTTCATACCTTCATCCTTTATAGTTGATTGAGGGTCAGTTGACGTTTCACAGAAACTTGACAAAGGAAGTCGCCATTGCCTGTGTTTCATGTCTTATTCATGTTGTTAGAGCTTAAACGCAATGCATGATTAGAATGTCAACAAACCCCATGTTTTATGTTTATGTAACATTCCTCTGATTTTATGCTGATATTCAACATCATCAAATAGATGTAATGCTATCTTTACATAAGTAGACAACATTTCACGCAAAAAATGATAAAGAATGCATACCACTTTAGAATGATAACGTTGGTTGTTGTATTAGGATTAAGCAGTTGTGCTTTACCCCCAAATCAAAACCATGATCGGAGTAATCCCTTGCAAACAAAAACAAAATGGATAAATGATCCTCAAACCGATCTTAATATTGAAAATGGTTTAACTGCATTTTTAGCTTTGGATGATGCTTTTTTAAGTATTGCATCTCGTATCCATTTAATCAGGAATGCTAAATACCACCTTGATTTGCAATATTATATTTGGAATGACGATCCCATTGGCAACTTAATGTTGTCTGAATTACTCAATGCTGCGGATAGAGGGGTAAAAATTCGATTACTGATTGATGATCAAAATGGCGTCAAACTTGATAAAACTATCAAAGCGTTATCCATACATCCAAACCTAGAAATCCGGATTTTTAATCCTTATAAATTTAGACACTTGAGATTCATTGATTATATTTTTAGGTTAAAGCAAATTAATCATCGAATGCACAATAAACTCACGATTGCTGATTCATCAATTGCAGTGACAGGTGGGCGAAATATTAGCAGTGAATACTTTGATGCAAGTGATCAGTTTCAATTTAGTGATATGGACATCTTATTTTATGGAGCGTCTGTCGATCATGCCGTAGAGGTCTTTAACGAATTTTGGAATAGTGATTTAAGTTATACTACCGAACAGTTGATCGGCCAAGGTACACCGCAACAATTTGAAAACATAAGACAAAGTTATCTGGCTTTTGATGAAGAAAACACGCTCACCGAAAAAAAGCTCGAAGCGGCACAAGATTATTTAAAGATACGCTTGCAAAACTATCCAGTTCAATGGGCAAAAGCGCATTTTGTTGCGGATCGTCCAAATAAGGCGTCAGGTCAAGCTAATGATCAAGAACTGCTATATTCGCAAGTCTTAAAGATTATGGGGACACCCACGCAGCACATGGAATTGGTTTCGGCCTATTTTGTGCCAACTCAACGTGGAACAGAATACTTAAGCCAATTATCGAATAACGGTATCAAAGTTAGGGTGCTCACCAATAGTTTGGTCGCTAATGATGTCGCTGTGGTACATTCATTTTATAGTCAATACCGTAAAACACTTCTACAAAATGGCGTACAACTTTACGAGTTCAAACCCAATATCGAAAGAAAAAAACGGACGTGGTATGAAATCGCAACGGGTAGCGTAATTCCTGTAAAAGGTAAAAATCGCTCAAGCCTACATGCAAAATTCTTTGATGTAGATGGTAAAGTTTTTATTGGTTCTTTTAATTTTGACCCTCGTTCTGCGCATTTAAACACTGAAGTCGGTTTGGTCGTGGAATCGAATCATTTGCAAGATCAAATTACAGCGATGCTCGATCAGCATTTACTCCAAGTCGCCTATCAACTTAAACTTGATTCAGATGGCAATATTGTTTGGTTCGAACATAAGGAAAATGGTCAGGTAATCGAACATCACCACGACCCTGAGAGCACAAAATTCCAAAGATTTAGCATGAATGTTGTGTCTTATTTTCCAGTGGAATGGATGATGTAGTGATATTAAACCAAATCAATTTCCTTAAAAAATTGTCGATAAGCATCCGCTTTTTTCTCTAAGGCTAAAGGATATGCTCTTGATGATGACGGTAAGCGGTATAAATTGAGCTCACGATTGGCATAATTTACTTGAACCGATTGACCAATCATCGGCTTAACTGCTGGCGCTGGAAAATGCTGCATCAAAGTATCAGTTGCTTTGTCCCCTGTGGTCAGGATGGTATGGCACATTGGAATTTTTGCTAGCAATTGCGATAAATCCGTTGGTGTAACGATTTCCAAAAACTTGTCCGAAGCATTACCTTGCAGTCGTTTAACTCGATAGGCGGTATCAAATATTCCAACACCAATTTGGGTTAAAAAGTCACGGATAAGCTGTTCTTTAAAATTTTTATTCGGTAGGTCTAAAAAATAGTCTTTGTCTTTAAAGAAAATTAATCCAAATATTCGCCACATATCATTTTGGTAGTTTGGATAATAGAAATCCATCTTCCATCTACTTTGAGGCGGTGGAAAACTTCCTAACATGAGCAGTTTTGCATTGGCAGGTAAAAATGGTAGTAGAGGATGTGTTTCTATTTCTATGTCAGTCATTTATATAAAAAACCAAATTTAAAATTAAGTGAATAATTCTGATCATTTTATAGAAATTTCTTGTTTTCTGCTTGTGCCTTTTCGTATAGCAACATTTCAACGTGTTTAATCATTTATCGAAACTTGAAAAGTGTGGGAAAATTACCGTAAAACTCGTTAACAGGAATTATCATGATTACATTACATCATTTAGATCAATCACGTTCTTTTCGAATTTTGTGGTTACTTGAAGAAATCAAACAGCCATATCAACTACAGCGCTATTATCGTGATTTAACCACACATTTAGCACCTGAGTCCTTAAAAAACATTCATCCTTTAGGTAAATCTCCTGTGATTGAGTGGCAAGGTAAAATCATTGCAGAATCAGGTGCCATTGTAGAGTTATTAATTCAGAAATTTGCACCTCACTTATCGCCAAACATCGACGATGCTAGTTATGTAGACTATCTACAATGGATTCATTTCTCTGAAAGCTCTGCTATGTTGCCATTTCTATTAAAAATTTTTAATGAGATAGAGACTAAGCAAGGTACGCAGTTGGTATTCCTAGAGAACTATACTCAAGTTGAATTTGATAAAGTTTTTGGTTATCTAAACGAGTATTTAGAAAATAAGTCATATTTAGTGGAAGATCGTTTAACTGGAGCAGACTTTATGATGGGGTTTGGACTTCATGCCTTAATCCATCAAATGGAACAAGCTAAAAATTACCCAAATATTCAAAAATATGTCGAAGGATTAAGTTTATTACCTAGTTGGAAAGCGGCCATAAAAATTGAACAAGATGGAGTGAAAACCTAAAACGAAAAATATTATTAAATCAGTTCCTTAAATAGATGGATAGAATTTAATTCTATACCGAGTTAAGTAGTTAGCTCGGTTTTCTCTTTTTCGTACTACCCATTTATTACGAGTTCAAGGCAGTAGAACAACGAGGTATACGAGTGTGATGATCAAAATTACAATTCCCTTTTATGGTTTTTAACTTTCTTCTTTTCCTTCTAAGTCACTAAAGTAGGATTCACAAAAAATTTTATACACTACAGAAATGGAAAGCCCTGAAAGGGCTTTCCAAAAAATTCATTTTTTATGTGTTGAATTCCTGCATAGACATTTCACCTAAATAACAAATGGACAGCGCAAATAGGTTTTCAGGTTCTGCTGTAGGGTCATTTTTTCTAAGCCATTCCAGACCAATTACACCAAGCTCATTTAATTTTGATTTGGAAACTGGTGGTAAAAAGGTTTCTAATGGTAGTTGAATACTAAAATTCCTTGTATTACCGCTATTTTTCTTATCATTAAAAGTATAACCAATTAAATACCAATGATATTTTTGTTCAGACATTTCTTATTCTCAAGTTAAATTGTTGAGATATTTTTATACCACAGAAACTCAAAAAACCCACTCAAAACACATGTACCTGTCTATTTTTTGTCCCACTGCTATAGACTCACAGTAATTAAAGTCTTAGTAAGCAAACCTCTCTTTTCAGATGATTCGATAGATGCTTTCTCCAAGTTACAACCAAGTTAGCAAATCTGGATTTTTAGATTTGATAAATTGATGCTCATTCACACTCAGCAACTGTGGTTCACCATTGACTAACTTCAAGGTAGTAACACTTGTGTTCGCAATCGACCAGCTTAGCGCGAAAGTACGTTGCACACTTAGCTCAAGTAATTTACCGACTACAACTGAGATCACTCCACCAGAGGTGAAAACAACAGCTTCTTGAGGTTGTTTATTCGCCAATTCAGTACACAAATTATGTAATGCACTTTCTACACGCATTTTAAAAGTGATCCAAGATTCGTCATATTCATGATGAAATTCTTCATTTGTCCAACGAGCAATCGCCTGATCAAAAATCTGAAATAAATAAGCTCTTGGATCTACTTCTTGAAAGACATCTTGTTTTAAGACTTCTGGTTGAGCAAATCGTGGTTCATACAACGAAAATACTTGCTGATGATTAAACTCATTCCATAATCCATCAATTTTGTATTCTGCTTGAGGAAAACATTCCTTCAGTGAAATTTGTGTGGTTTGCTGATGACGTTTCATGCTTCCTGAAACGATGTAAGGCGGTTCAGTAAAAAGATGCTTAAAATATTGCCCCAAAAGTTTTGCTTGCGCTTCACCATTTTCAGATAGTTCATCATAGTTACTTTTACCAAATGAAGCCTGACCATGTCTGACTAGATAAATGATGGTCATTTAAACACCTTAATTTCAGCAATTTTAAAAATTGATTTCAGTTTTATCATAGCGTTGACTAGTTGTGCAAAATATTTAATTAGCTAACTATATGGAGTAAATTTCATCAATAAAATCATTAAATTTACTTAGGCTATTTTAAAGTATATCAACTTCACCATTTAGCATATTTACCACAGGTTGGTTACTGCTTAAAGAAATTTAAAGGCAGCTTTAAGTAACGTATGCCGTTGGACTCAGGTTCTGGAAAACGTCCGGCATCCATGTTGATTTGAATAGATGGCAAAATCAGTTTAGGCATAGCTAAAGTCGCATCTCGTGCTTGTCGCATATTCACAAAATCTTGTCTGCGGGTTTTAGCATCTATATGAATATTACTCTGTTTTTGTGCATTGATACTTGTTTCATAACAGTATTCACTTCTTCCTTCAGGTTTGTAATCATGGCAGAGAAAAACTCGTGTTTGATCAGGAAGCTCATATAGAGCTTGTACAGAATCAAATAAAGTATCTGCACTGCCTTTGGGAAAATCACAACGTGCCGTACCGTAATCAGGCATAAATAGTGTATCGCCTACGAACACAGCATCACCGATTACATAGCTCAAGCATGCAGGTGTGTGCCCAGGTGTCGGGAGATTAAATGCATCCAAGTTACCAATGCTAAAATGCTCATTATCTTTAAATAAATAATCAAAGGTTTGATGTGTATTAAAATACTTTATATCAATGCCATATATCGCACTAAAAGTTTCTTGAACAATGCTGATCTTTTGACTCATCGCAACTTTTCCGCCCAATTTTGATTTTAAATATTGCGAAGCCGTTAGATGGTCTGCATGTACATGTGTTTCCAATATCCACTCAACTTTTAATTGATGATCCCCAATATACTGAATGATTTGATCCGCGCTTTCAGTCGAGGTTGAAGCTGATGCAGCATCATAATTCAATACACTATCGATTACAGCACAACAGTTCGTTTGTGGATCGTTCACTACATAACTAAATGTATTGGTATCTTGATCAAAAAAAGCTTTAACTTGAGGATGTTGCATTTTATTTCTCCGACCGTTCAACCCATACATAATGGATAAACATACCAAACAGCATTGCCATAATGAAATACCAAATCTCAGAATAACCCAAACCAATCAATGTAATTGCAGGCGCAGGACAAACACCTGCTATTCCCCACCCCATACCAAATAGTAAGGCTCCAATCACAAGTTTCTTATCAATTTGAGTATTCGTTGGTAAAGTAATTTTTTCTCCAAATAATGTTTTTGGATGACGAATTGCTTTTTGGAAAGGAATAATCGCAACGGCAATTGCTCCAATCATCACAAACATTAAACTAATATCCCACTGACCAAAGATATCTAAGAAACCCAAAACCTTTTCTGGATTTGACATCCCAGAAATCATTAAACCTAAAGCAAATAAACCACCAAAGAAAAAAGCGAAAATATTTTTCATTACATCGCTCCCACTAGATGACGAGCTATATATACCGTTACGATCCCAGCAAACATAAATATCATCGTTGCGATTATTGAACGGATAGATAAACGACTTATCCCACAAATACCATGTCCACTGGTACAACCTGACCCTAGACGTGTACCAAAACCGACCAATAAACCAGCAATAATCAAGGCTATCGGCGATGACGCTAAGATAATTTCAGGCTGAATAAAAAATTGATAAATAAATGGGGTGATAAGCAAACCTAACAAAAACCAGAAGGCAGAACTTTTAAGCATTGACTTGGGTTGAAGTAGTTGGGCGATCAAACCACTAATACCTGCGATACGACCATTCACATATAAATAACCAACGACTGCTAATCCAATAAGAACACCACCAAACAATGCCATCAAAATGCTATACATATCTCACCTCAACATTATGTGTTTTTATAATATATTATTTAGCATAATAATATAAGCTATTTTTTACCCAATGTAATAATTGATTTATCTGTCTTTATTCCTCAAAATTTAGAATCATTGATCAAGCTCTACTTCTATCATACTGACAAAAAACCATTACTCAAGCATCATGTTGTGCATATTGCACAATTGAACTATAATAAGTGCATATACAACATGAGGGTTTCATCATGAGTGCATTACTAAAACAACCCGCAGACAAAAAAGTAGTCCTCGCTAAAGCGGTCCTCAATGCGGCAGAGCAACTTGACCTAAAACAAGTACAATTGGCCGCCATTTTAGGTGTACACCGTACAGCGATCAGCCGATTAAAAAACAATCCTGAGCTAGATCCTGCTTCTAAACAAGGTGAATTGGCGCTATTGCTTATTCGTCTATCACGGGCATTATATGCTTTGACTGGTGGAGACACGGACTGGATGCGTCACTTTATGAATACACCAAATCGTGTGACTGGTGGCGTTCCTGTTGAACAAATCGAAAGTGTGAGTGGACTGGTGTCTGTTCTGCAATTTGTTGATGCAATTCGAGGTAAAGTATGACGGCCATTGAAAAAAATCTATGGCAACAGTGTGAAGGAAATCAACAAATAACGCCTCTATCTGGTACTTTATATCGTTTAGTTGAGAGCCAAGAACAAATTGCGACACGACAATTAGTTGACACCTTAGAAGAACAAGCACTATTGGAGGATATGCTGGAATTGGTTAAACCACCCTATCCTCAAAACTCAGACCACTTACATTATCTACTTAAGACGCCTTTTCGCTACCCGCCATTAAAATGGGGTTCACGTTTTGGTCGGACATTTGAACCAAGTATTTTTTATGGCGGATGTAACATCGCGGTCACACTGGCAGAATCAGCTTATTATCGCTTTGTATTTTGGCATTCAATGGATGGAAAACCTAAGAAAAACACGATACGTACCGAGCACACCTTATTCTCAGTCGATTATCAATGTATCAAAGGAGTTCGTCTACAATCTCCCCCATTTGACCAATATCTTGATTTCATCGCTCACCCGACAAACTATAGTTATGCCCAGCAACTAGGTACAGCAATGCGGAATGCAGGCATCGAGATATTTGAATATCCATCTGCCCGTGAAAATAATCATGCCGCTTGTGTAGGACTATTTACTGCTGAGTGCTTTAGCCAAAATAGCCCCAAAGATAGAGAGCAATGGTTCTGTGATATTGGTGCGGATGAAGTTATATTTAAAGCCGTTGAAGATTCAAGCATTGTTCGTTTTGAATTATCACAGTTTTTACAACAAGGTGAATTTCCAATGCCAGCATAAAATGGCAACTCTCATATAAAAATGCCCCGATATATCGGGGCAAATAAAATAACGTTTTTTAACTAACTAAATCTTCAACGCCAATCAATTTTGGTAATTTCTCAATCAATTTGTTTAACTCAGCATTTGCTGGCGAAATACAGCCCATGTAGTGACTTAGATTGGTTACTGTACCATCTGGACGTGACCATGAAAAATATGCATTCTGTTGATCAGTTGCAGTCTCCTCACAAGCTGTAGTTTTTACACTCGTACCAGTTTCAGGGCGATAAGTTTTCAGCTCTTGTTGAAGCTTGCTATAAACTGAAGGATCAACGGTAATATCTTGTGTGCCTATAACTTTGGTATATTGCTTACCGTCAAAATGAACCTTTCCTGAGGGAGAAATTTCAACAGAATAAATTGGGCATGCACCAAAACAAGGGCTCGTTGAGTAACGAATCGTTTCCTGTACGGTATCTTGAGGCTGTTGAGTTGTTGTTGCACAACCAACTAAAGAAAAACTAAAAAGACCTGCAAGTAATAATTTTTTCATTTATTGATCCATTATTAAGAATGTTGTTTAAATTTAACAAATTGTGAAATATTTGTCATTTAAGTAAGTAGAAAAATTATAAATTTCATCTAATTTTTACTTAGGCTATTTTGGGATTTAATCATCACCTGTTGAATAATTGAATTAATTTGCTTGAGACTGAAGAATTAATCGAGCAAGCTCTAAATCATCGGCATAAGTGATTTTAATATTATCTGAACGCCCCTGTACAACCTGCACAGGCTCACTGATATATTCCAAGGCACTTGCTTCATCAGTGATATTGATTTGGGCTGCCAAAGCAGCCTCAATCGCATGTTTGAGCGTTTTTAATTTTGCCATTTGTGGTGTTTGTGCTTGCCATAAATGCTCACGACTGACGGTTCTTTCGATCTGATTATTAGCATGTACATATTTTAAAGTATCGCGCACTGGTATCGCTAAAATCGAACTTTGATTTGCTTGTACCGATGATCGTACTAATTTCTCCAAACACGCTGTTGTTACACATGGTCTTGCGGCATCATGTACCAGAACCCAGTCATTTTCATCTGCAATATCAGATAAATAAATTAAGGCATTAAGCACTGAATGAACGCGTTCTGCTCCACCTGAACAAAAGTGCAATTTTTTTGAATGTCGGAAAGCAAGTGTTTCCGCATGATTGTCTTGCTCACCAATTGCAAGTACACATCCGGTCAAATTCAATGTATTTAAACGGTTGACCGTATGCTCAAGTACAGTTTGATTTTGGATGTATTGATATTGTTTGAGTTCCGTTTTGGAAAAGCGACTGCCCGAACCTGCTGCTGGTACAACCGCCCACAGCTTAGTTTTCATTGGTTGCGGTATCTACTTTTGCATTTGGATCAATATAAATGGGTTTGTAATGGGTACTGATGGTACTCATTTGCACAAAGGTTTCATTAGGTTTGACTAAACCTAAATCTAGGCGTGCATGTTCCTCAATTGCCTCACTTCCATTTTTTAAATCAAAAACTTCTGCGGCCAAAATGCGGTTACGCTCTTTTAACTCAGTGTTGATTTCAGCTTGTTGTTGAATTTGGTGGGTTAAAGCCTGATGAGGAACGTATCCGCCCTCACCTAGCCAAAACCGATACTGTAAACTTGCAATCAAAACGATTGCAAGTAACAGAATCAACTTACTTGAAGTAGATCGAAAAATCTCTAACATAAAAAACTCCCTATATCCCTCTTTAAAGGAAGATCAGTCACGAATTCTATAGGATTCTGAATTCGTGAAGTTTCTCTCTTTTGTAAAGAAAGAGGGTCAGGAGAATTCAACATAGCTGAGATTGACCTTAATTTAGACCTTTAAACTCAGCTTTACCGCGGTAAGCTGCTTGAGTTAATTCTTCAATACGAAGTAGTTGGTTATATTTTGCAACACGGTCAGAACGACATAGTGAACCAGTCTTGATTTGACCTGCTGCTGTACCAACTGCTAAATCAGCAATAGTTGAATCTTCTGTTTCACCTGAACGGTGTGAAATAACAGTGCTATAACCATTTGCTTTAGCAAGGTAAATTGCATCTAAAGTTTCAGTCAAAGTACCGATTTGGTTATATTTGATCAGAATAGAGTTACCTACTTTCTCATCAATACCACGTTGTAAAATCTTAGGATTGGTTACGAATAAATCATCACCAACTAATTGGATTTTATCACCAAGGATTGAAGTGAGGTAGCTCCAACCTTCCCAGTCAGACTCATCCAAACCATCTTCGATTGAGATAATTGGATACTGGTTTACAAGACCCGCTAAGTAGTCAGCAAATTGATTGCTAGTAAATGCTTTGTTGCCTTCACCCGCAAGAATGTATTGACCATTTTTGTAGAATTCTGATGATGCACAATCAAGCGCAAGCATAATATCAGAACCTGCTTTATAGCCAGTTTTTTCAATTGACTCAAGAATAACAGTAATTGCTTCTTCATTAGAACGAAGGTTCGGCGCAAAACCACCTTCATCACCAACTGCTGTATTTAGACCTTGTTTCTTTAAAACGGATTTTAAAGAATGGAAAATTTCAGCACCTGCACGTAGCGCCTCAGAGAATGAAGTGAAACCGACTGGTTCAATCATGAACTCTTGAATATCTACATTATTATCCGCATGTGAACCACCATTGATGATGTTCATCATTGGAACAGGCATAGTCAAAATTGTTTGGCCACGAAGATCTGCGATGTATTGGAAAAGCGGTGTTTTCTTTTCGTCAGCAGCAGCACGTGCAACCGCTAAAGACACAGCTAGCGTTGCATTAGCACCTAATTTTTCTTTGTTTTCAGTACCATCAAGCGCGATCATTGTATTATCAATGTCTTTTTGCTCGAAAACTGATTTACCCAACAAAGCATCACGAATCAGTGTGTTAACGTTATTAACTGCTGTACGAACACCTTTACCTAAGTAACGTGCTTTATCACCGTCACGAAGTTCTAAAGCTTCACGAGAACCAGTTGAAGCACCAGATGGTGCACATGCACGACCAACAATCCCAGATTCTAAAATTACGTCTGCTTCGATGGTTGGGTTACCACGAGAGTCCAAAATTTCGCGCGCACGAATATCAACGATTTGGCTCATGAACAATTCCTCTGTTGAATGAATAATAAATTAAACCCATATTTCCTTAGCATTCCCCTTCTATAGAGGAACTCAAAGGGGAAAGATTGGTTTAATGTGTATCTAACTTTTTGAATCCTTTAATCAAAGTATCCAATTCTTTTAATTGTGCCAAAAATGGCTCAAGCTGAGATAAACGCAATGCACAAGGTCCATCACATTTTGCATTTTCAGGATCTGGATGAGCTTCCAAGAATAGACCAGCTAAACCCGTTGCCATGCCAGCACGTGCTAAGGTCGTGATTTGCGCACGACGTCCACCAGCAGAATCTGAACGGCCACCTGGTGTTTGCAAAGCATGAGTCACGTCAAAGAAAACCGGTACATTCATTTCTTTCATCGTGTCAAAACCCAGCATATCAACAACCAAGTTGTTATAACCAAATGCAGAGCCACGTTCGCAAAGAATTAATTTGTCATTTCCAGCTTCTAAACATTTATGCAAGATATGACGCATTTCATGTGGTGCTAGAAATTGGGCTTTCTTGATATTGATAATCGCTTGTGTCTTTGCCATTGCTTCAACAAGATCAGTCTGACGACTTAAAAATGCTGGCAATTGGATAATATCCGCAACTTCCGCAACAGGTGCAGCCTGATAAGATTCATGCACATCAGTAATAATCGGAACATTGAACTGTTTTTTTATGTCTGCAAGCCATTCGAGTCCTTTTTCCAAACCCGGACCACGGAATGAATTTAAGCTTGAGCGATTCGCTTTATCAAAGCTAGCTTTGAACACGTAAGGAATATCTAAGCGCTTGCAAATATCGACATAAGTTTCAGCGATTTCAAAGGCTAAATCTTTTGATTCGAGTACGTTCATTCCGCCAAATAATACAAATGGCAAATGATTTGCCATTTGTATATCGCCTAAACGTACAACTTCTTGTGCTTTTAATTGTGACATCTAAACTTTCCCAGTTTATTTAAAGCCTACATTATTTACTTCTGATGCTGTTTTTTTGCAGCCTCAATAAAACTAGCAAATAATGGATGTCCATCACGTGGTGAACTTGTAAATTCCGGATGGAATTGTACAGCAATAAACCAAGGATGTTCAGGAATTTCTACAGTTTCAACTAAATGTTGCACTGATGAATAACCCGAGACCTTCATTCCAGCTTGTTCAAGTGTTGGAATAAAACGATCATTCATTTCATAACGATGGCGATGACGCTCAACAATTTCAGCTTGGCCGTAGATGGCACGGATTTTTGCACCCTCAACCAATTCTGATTTTTGTGCACCTAAACGCATTGTACCGCCTAGGTCTGACTCAAGACTACGATGCTGTAATTCGCCACGTTCATCTAGCCATTCTGTAATTAAACCAATCAGTGGATACTTAGTTGAACGATTAAATTCAGTTGAGGTTGCTTCAGGCAGTCCTGCAACATTACGCGCATATTCAATCACCGCCAATTGCATCCCTAAGCAGATACCTAAGAATGGAACACCATTTTCACGTGCATATTGAATCGCACGCATTTTACCTTCAGTACCACGCTCACCAAAGCCACCTGGTACTAAGATCGCATCCGCAGTTTCAAGTACAGAAATATCCTGACCTTCTAAGGATTCAGCATCAACATAATCAATTTGTATTTTAACGCGATTTTGAATACCTGCATGTAAAAGTGCTTCATTTACAGATTTATAAGCATCTGGCAATTCAACATATTTACCGACCATTGCAACACGCACGATATATTCTGGGTTTAATAATGCATCAACCACATTATCCCAGTCTTCAAGATTTGCTTCTGGAAGATCGTTATACCCAAAGCGTTCGCAGATTAAATCATCCACGTTTTGCTCAGAGAAATTACGCGGAATTTGATAAATCGTTTTTGCGTCTTTACATACAACAACTGCACGTGCTTCTACATTGGTAAACAATGCAATTTTACGTTTAGTATCTGCATCGACATCATATTCAGTACGGCAGATAAGAATATCTGGCTGGATACCAATCGAAAGAAGCTCTTTCACAGAGTGCTGGGTTGGTTTGGTTTTGAGTTCAGCAGCTGACTTGATATATGGCAATAAAGTTAGATGCATCAACATGGTACGTTTGTGACCCAGCTCAACCATAAGCTGACGCACAGACTCCATAAATGGAAGTGATTCGATATCACCCACTGTACCACCGATCTCAACGATCGCTACGTCGTAACCTTCACCAGCACGTAAAACACGTTCTTTAATATTATCTGTAATATGTGGAATAACCTGGACTGTACCACCGAGGTAGTCACCACGGCGTTCTTTGTTTAAAACGTCTTGATAAACACGTCCACTGGTAAAGTTATTCAACTTCGTCATTTTTGCACGACGTAGGAAACGTTCGTAATATCCCAAATCTAAGTCAGTTTCAGCACCATCCTCTGTGACAAAAACTTCACCGTGCTGAAATGGGCTCATGGTACCTGGATCGACATTGATATATGGATCCATTTTTACCATCGTGACTTTTAAGCCACGTGCTTCCAAAAGTGCGGCAACAGAAGCAGCAGAAATACCTTTACCTAGTGATGAAACCACACCACCAGTGACAAAAATAAAATGGGTCATTAAGTTTCTCGTACAATCGAGCCGAAATCGGCCTACAATGTTGGGCAATTTTACTGTACTCTGCCCCTATAAAGCAAAGTCAAACCGCTTCAATTCAAAGAACTATAAACAACTGGTTATTCTATCAGCATTTTCAATAAAATTTTATGGGTATTGTGGAGATTTCATACATAATTTACTTTTAATAAATCAAAAACCCCGTTTTTATAGAAAAATCCCCTTCTAACCTCAATGCTTCGTCACTTCAAAATAGCTACTCTCATGCAAGCATTTATAAAATATCAACAAACTCAATAAAACCTAGTGCTTTTTTCAGTTAAGTTTGCTGTTATAATCCTCAACGTCCTTATTTGATATGTTGTTTTAGCGATGGCGAATAAAAAACTTTTAATTTGTGCAGCACTTGCGACTGGTCTTTTACTTACAGCTTGTGTGAAAAAAGAAGAACCGAAGAACGAAGAGCAAACTGAACAGGCTGCTGAGACACAAATGACAGAGCAACAGCCTGAAGCTGCCAAGACTGAAGTGTTTGAGTCTTTAGAAAGTATTAATACAGAAGAAGCTCCCGCTCCTGTAATTGAAACGACGCGTGAAGAAACTGAAAATACGACCACTGAAATTCGTCGTGAAACTCGACCTGCTCAAACCCAAAGCACAAATAATACGGCTGCCCAATCTGAAGCTCCTCGTACAGAACAACCGAGTGCACCAAGAGTTGAACAGCCAAAACCATCTAAATCGAATACTTCTGGTCAAAGTGAAGAAGATGCTGTCGCTGCTGCAATTGCTGCTGCAACGCCTGCATTAAATAATTAATCTCTTAAAATAAGCGTTTAAAAAAGCCAGTTAAATGTAACTGGCTTTTTTATATAGAATATTAAAAACTTCTAATAATTCTTAAAGAAATCTGCCATCAACCGAGATGCCCAAGACTTCACCGTTAAACTCTCATAGAAGCCACAGTGACTTCCCTTTTTCGTAGTGATCACTACCATATTATCCATCTGCTGAATCTTGTCCTTATACGGCTCTAAATTTTTAATTGAACAAACCGGATCGTCCTCTGCATTTAGAATCATTAATGGGATTTTGATATTTTCAAACACATAAATTGGGTTTATGGCTTTACAATAAGTTTGATAATCCTGATAGCCAGCCATTTCAAAATAGGCTTTTTCAAATTCTTCTAGGCTTGTTGTCGCCAATACCTTTTCAAGAGAAGCAACCCGACTCCAGATATTTTGATAAGGGTAAATAAAATGTTTAAATAATTTTTTGGTCATCAATTTGCTATAGAAAGGATGAACATTTTTAAAGCCAATTTCTGTGTCATAACCAGGACACATAGCGAAAGCTGCTTTAAATGGCGTATCTTCACCTTGCTCTCCCAAATAACGTACCAATAAGCCTGTTCCCGCAGAAGATCCCACTGCGTATAAATCAGAACTTGGGAACAGTTTCTGGATATGATCAAGTTGTTCTTTGAGATCACGGGTTGAACCAAATAATGAAATTTGCGGTACAGGCATAGGTAAACCTGCATGGCCACGGCGTAGACAAAGTGCAATTCGCCATCCCGTGTATTGATGTAAATCTTTGACCAACTCTCGCATACTTTCAGGCGTACCTGTAATCGTATGCATGATCACCACAGTGGGTGTAGTGACAGGCAGATGATAACCATACCAAGCAATCGCAGTAACACCACCATCTTGCATGGTAAGTTGGTCAATACGATCATATTCTAATTTGATTGTTTTCTTTCTAATAATATCAAAATATAAAAGATGGACATGTGTATTGCTCAACCAAGGTGTCGGGCGATACTTTTGCTTTAATTGAGGTAACTTCTCCAGAACATCTTTAATTTTGCCTTTTGGGTGATAATACATTTTTGGTGGTTCGGCACCGAGTGCCAAATCAAATAGATTCAAACCTAAATTTTTAAGTTTATTTAGAGTGAATATACCCATACTTCATTCCTCCCTCTACTAGGGCCTAAACGACTGTCGCACTAAATCTGCGACTTGTTTCCCCCAAATTGCATAAACTTCTTTACTAGGATGGAAACCATCCTTTGCCATCGGAAAATTTAGAGCCTGTAAAGCTTCGATATCGTATGCAATAAATCTAAATTGTTCTTGTGTAGCGAGCCATTGTTGTAAGGTTTTATTCATTTGCTCTGCATATTTTCCAAACAACCAAGCCAATGGCTGAGGCAGTGCTGGAAAATGCTGCATAGGTGGTACTCCTGATACAATAACCAATTTTGGCTGAAAGTGGTGCTGTATTTGGGTAAATAATTGTTTTTGTTGTTTTATCCAAGTCCTGGCAGAAATCAGTTTAGTGACATCATTAACACCAATCGAAGTCACCACAACATCATATTGTTGTTGGTTTAAACCCTGTACTGCCCGAAATAACTGTTTAGTGGTATTACCCGTTTTTGCGTGAAGTTTCCATTGCAAAGCATATTCCGTTTTTAATTCTGAGATAATCATCCCAGACAAAGCTTCCTGTTGTGTTTCAACACCAACGCCTGCCGCAGCAGAATCGCCTAAAATCAAAAGAGAAAGGGAATGACCTTGACCAACGCACCCTTCTCGCTCGCCACTAGGTTCAGACAACTGTGGTGTATTCTTACGAACTCGCGTTCCCTGTACAATCAGTATAGGGAATAAAGCAATCGTTGAAAGTTTTAGCCACATTTTAATGATCTCTAAGTTACTTAGGCTATTTATGGTTGAGCAGTTTGGTATTTTGCTAATCGAGCGCCCATTTGTTCTGCCAACGCTGCTAAACCACTCATTGGACGAATCATGACCTCAAAATCAGTAATTTCCCCTTGATCATTAAAACGAATCATATCAATGCCTTTTAATGATTTTCCGCTTACATTGGCACTAAATTCGAGTACGACGCTTTCGCTATCGTCGGTATAAAACTCTCGATGATAGGCAAAATCTTGAAAAACCTGAATGACATTACTCAAGATAAAGAAAACAACCTGTTTCCCTTCATAAGGCTTATATGCGACGGGTGAACGAAAAACCACTTCCTCTGAAAGTAAATCACTTAAAATGGACAAATTACCTGTTTTAATCATTTGATGCCAAAGTTGTACAGCTTTTCTTGTTGTTTCAATCGCCATTGTTATATTTCCTTGGATTTTAATCTTTAATGGAATGGACATTTCCCCCTAAGAGAAAATGTCCATAAAATTTATTTATAGCACCGCAGCCAATTCAGCACCTTGACGAATCGCACGTTTCGCATCTAATTCACCTGCTTCTTTCGCTCCGCCAATCAGATGAACATTCTTACCATCTGCTTTAAGCTGATCAAACATTGCTGTATAAGACTCTTGACCCGCACAGATCACAACATTGTCGACTTCAAGAACAGTGCTGTGACCATTCACAGTAATATGCAATCCTTGATCATCGACTTTGTCATAACTAGCACCAGCAATCATTTTGACATCACGGTGTTTTAAACCAGTACGGTGAATCCACCCTGTAGTTTTACCTAAACTAGAACCAACGGCAGCACTCTTACGTTGTAATAAGTAAATTTCACGTTCAGACTTTTCGAGTTCAGGTTGTTTTAAACCACCAACATGCTCATAAGTGGTATCAATGCCCCATTCTGCATAGAATTTTTCAGGATTTAAGCTACCACTTTCACCTTCATGGGTTAAATACTCTGCTGTATCAAAGCCAATACCACCAGCACCAATGATTGCGACACGCTTACCAACAGGCATACGCTCTTTTAATACTTGGAGGTAGCTTAATACTTTTGGATGATCAATCCCTTCAATCTGTAATTGACGTGGCGTAACCCCTGTTGCAATCACAATATCATCGTAATCTGCTTGGCTAAGCTCTTCATAAGTCACAGTATGATTCAGGACCAATTCAATATTAGGTTGTAATTCAATTTGACGCTTGAAATAACGTAAGGTTTCATAGAATTCTTCTTTACCTGGAATGGTTTTGGCAATATTGAACTGACCACCAATTTGATTACTTGCATCAAACACTTTTACCTTGTGACCACGACTTGCAGCATATACCGCAAAACTTAAACCTGCAGGCCCTGCACCAATGACTGCAATATTTTTCACCGCATTGGTTTCTTTGAAAATTAACTCAGTTTCATAACATGCACGTGGGTTAACTAAGCATGTTGCAATACTCATTGAGAAAATATGATCTAAACATGCTTGGTTACAACCAATACAGGTATTAATTTCATCACTACGACCTTCACTCGCCTTCAATACAAACTCAGCATCAGCAAGCATCGGACGTGCCATAGAGATCATATCAGCATGCCCAGAAGCCAAGACATACTCCGCCATTTCTGGTGTATTGATACGGTTAGAAGTAATTAATGGAATTGATACTGTGCCTTTTAGCTTTTCAGTTACCCATGTAAACGCAGCGCGAGGTACTTTGGTTGCAATCGTTGGGATACGTGCTTCATGCCAGCCAATACCCGTATTGATAATCGTTGCACCTGCTTTTTCGATTTCTTTGGCGAGTTGTACCACTTCTTCTAACGTTGAACCACCTTCAACTAAATCAAGCATGGACAAACGATAGATAATAATGAAATTCTCACCAACAGAAGCTCTGGTACGTTTTACGATTTCGATTGGAAAACGAATACGATTTTCATAACTTCCACCCCACTCATCATCACGATGATTGGTACGAGCGGCAATAAACTCATTAATGAGGTAACCCTCAGAACCCATAATCTCAACACCGTCATAACCCGCATATTGAGCTAATTTGGCGCAGTTGGCGAAATCATCAATCGTCTGCTGAACTTCAGCTGAAGATAAGGCTTTAGGTTTAACTGGATTGATTGGTGCCTGAATTGCAGATGGTGCAACGTTATCAGCTTGATATGAATAGCGTCCTGTATGCAAAATTTGCATCGCAATTTTACCACCAGCATCATGTACAGCTTGGGTAATCACTTTATGCTTTTCAGCTTCTTCACGTGTATCTAATTTAGTGCCATGCGCAAATACCACACCATCATCATTTGGAGAAACGCCGCCAGTAACAATTAATCCAACATCACCTTTCGCACGTTCAGCATAAAACGCTGCCATACGTTCATAACCTTGCGGTGCTTCTTCCAAACCAATATGCATAGATCCCATCAGTACACGGTTTTTCAATGTAGTAAAACCTAGATCAAGTGGTTCTAATAAATGCGGATAAGCTGACATGTGTTCTCCTTTGGCTAGCAATCTACTTGCTAATGCAACTTGTTGCACAAACTTATAAACAAGATTTGATTTTTATGCAACATTTTGCATAATCTAAAGAGTCACTTTTTATTTCTTGGATGGTTATGTCACTTGCCCATGTTTTATTGACCAGCTTATTAGAAAAACCAAGCACAGGTTTTGAGTTAGCTCGTCGTTTTGATCGTTCAATGGGCTTTTTTTGGAATGCAACTCATCAGCAAATTTATCGCGAACTCAATGGTATGCTGAAAAAAGAATGGATCTCCACCTTAGAAGAGCAAACAGCCAATAGTCGAAAAAAAACTTATCAAATCGAACAACTTGGAAGAATACAGCTCGCAGCTTGGATTGAACAACAAAGCGAACCAGCACAACTACGCGATGACCTCATGGTCAGATTAAGAGCTGAAGCACAATTGGGCGGTAATAACATCCTACCCGAACTTGAGAGACATCTAGAATTACACAAAGAAAAATTAAGTCTGTATCAAGCAATACATGATAAAGACTTTAAAAATACTGAACCGACCAATCGCGTTTTGTTTATCCATAAAATGATTCTTGAACTCGGTATCATTAAAGAAAATGAATGGATAAAATGGTTAGAACAAATGATTCCTCAACTTAAAAAGTTTGAAGAACTAGACAAAGGAGAAAAATAATGCCGTTTTATACCATGCCTGATCAAGAAAAATTATTTGTACGACGCGTTGGTGAAGGAGAACCTGTGCTCGTTCTATCTGGGCTAGGTATGCAAAGCTGGCAATGGCTTCCTTTCTTATTTACGAATCGCAAGCAATATGAATTTATTATTCCAGATTGGCGCGGTTTTGGTGGCTCTAAGCATTGTGCAATTCCCGAGACGGATGCGATTTCTAGTCATTGGAATGATATTGCCCATCTGATTAAACAATTAAAATTAGATCAGTTTATCTTAATGGGCTACTCCATGGGTGCAACTACAGCGATGCATGGCATGAAACATGGTGGTTTAGCAGAAAAACTCAAAGCTTATCTTCATATTGACCAAACCCCTAAGATTTCAGTAGACGACTCTTGGCATTATGGCTTGTTTGGAGAAAAGCATGCTCAATTCAAAAATCTGCTTCTCGATATTCAAACACTTTTACTCAATTATAAGCATGCACAAAAGCTTGAAGATCTACCAAGTGATATACGTTATAAACTGGTAAGTTTATGGGGAGCGTTTATTGAACTACAAAGTAGCAATACCTATAGCCCTAAAATTTTTAGACTCGCACTGAATCGCCCTTTCCTACAAAAATACTTACTGCCGATTCAACGCTTAGATTACTTGCTTTGGTATGTTGAAAATTATTTAAATCACAATGAAGACTATAGAGAAGCCATTGGCCAAGTAAACTGTCCAACTACCTTTTTTATCGGTCGTGAATCTAGCCTTTACCCTGAAACAGGTCAGACACTTATTGCAAAGAGTGTAGCAAATGCCAAAACAGTTTATTTTGAACGTTCTGGACATACGCCGCTGATTACCGAACCTAGAAAGTTTAGTCAGGAAATTGGGTATTTTCTTACTGCTCAGTCTATATCGGCAGTCTTGTAATATTTTAAAAATAAAAAAGCCAGTCTAATTAAGACTGGCTTTTTTAGAAAAATTATTTTTTATGTCGCATTTGCTCTGCAACATCTAATAAAACTTGTTCGGTTTTATCCCACCCTAAGCAGCCATCTGTAACAGACTGACCATAGGTCATATCACAAGAAATCTTCTGATTCCCATCAACCAAATGACTTTCTAACATGACACCACGAACTTTAGATTCAGCACGCTCAATAATAATTTGCTGCAAAACCTGTGGCTGTAACAAAGGATCTTTACCACTATTACCATGACTACAATCAATCACCAATGCAGGTAAATGTTTATGTTTAAAATGCATTGCCTGAATGGAAGCTAGATCATAGTTCTTTCCGTGATTTGAACCGCGTAAAATTAAATGCGGTAATGGATTACCTTCACTGTGCAAAATTGCAGGTAAACCTTGTTGTGTCATTCCTAAAAATTGATGACCATGTACCGCAGATTGGATTGCATCTAAGGCAATTTGAATCGAACCATCCGTACCATTCTTGAAGCCAATGCTGTATGGCATATGACTGGCAATCTCACGGTGAATTTGAGATTCGCTGGTACGGGCGCCAATTGCCCCCCAAGCGAGTAAATCATCAAAATAACCAGTTGCCATAGGACTGAGGATTTCACTCGCGATTGGTAAACCTTTCTCAATCAACTGTAAATAAAGCGCGCGTGATTTTTCTAAACCAAGTTGTAAATCCGATGATCCATCTAAATTTGGATCATACAAAAAACCTTTCCAACCCACTGTTGTCCGTGGTTTTTCAATATATGCGCGCATCACAAGAAATATCTGATCTTTTACTTGTTCTTGTAGTTGCTGTAGACGATCAGCATATTCTAGAACGGCGATAGGATCATGAATCGAACAAGGACCTGTAATCACCATTAAACGGTGATCTTGTCCTGATAAAATATTCTGAATCGTTTGACGATGTTTTGAAATTTGCTGCGCTAAAGTAGCAGACAAGGGATACTGCGCTTTAAGTTGCGAAGGTAAGCTGAGCATTGTTTCTTTTGTATGACTTTTTGATTGTGTTAAAGCAGTATTTAAAGCGTTCATTGGCAATTCCTTTGGACTGTCGCACAGTCCCAATATTTATTTGAGCAAGTGTGATCTAAGCGATGTTGATTTCTTTGCAAAGTAAAACCAAGAAGTCTTGCTAAAATATGAAACGTTAAATATGTACATGCTATTTCTCCTAAAGTGATGAATGTTAAAGCATAAAAAAACCTGATCGGGGTTGCCGATCAGGTGTTAACTGGTTGGGCAACCTTTTGTTGCCCGAAACGCTTCAGGCAACTAAATATATTGCCAAAAATAAAAATAAGCGTTGGTGTTTACAGTATGCTTTAACATCATTATTTCAAATATCTAAAAAACTGTTCTTCCTTACTAAACTACGCACTATTGGAGCATTTGACAAGTTTTTTTTCTCCTTTTTTAAACAGAGCTTAAAAGAGTGAAATTTGACCTTTAACCCATCCATCAATAGAATAGTGTAAAAATAAACCCATTTGAGATCACGCCGATGAAGTAAGTTCTATTTTTATCATCAAAGTTCATTTTCTTTTTTGATGTGCAAAATAGACTTATCTATCCCTTAGTGATTTGTATTTTAAAAATTCTCTATCTCATTCTATTTTGCATATCCTGTTTATGAGGTTCTTATGACTCAACAGGCATGTATCATTACCAATCTAACGCTAGAACTATCTCAGCTTAAGCTCTTTGAAAGCCTATCCTTTCAACTCCCCTTAAAACAATTTTCTGGAATGATTGGTCGTAATGGCCAAGGTAAATCGGTATTAATGTCTATTCTGCATAGACAAGCAGCCAGCAACTTATCCTATTCAGGTCAAATTACGTGGCAATGCCCACATCAATATTTGGCGCAACTTCAGCGTGTGCAAGCACAGACCATTGCACACGCCTTAGAGATTGAAAATTTATATTCAAGTTTTCAGCGTATTCAACAAGGTAGCGCTTCATTTGCAGACTATGAACAAGTTGAAAATCGGTGGCATTTGCCTATGCAATGGCAGCAGCTCTTAGAAAGCGCTGGCTTACCCACAGATCTCAGCACACCTATTCAACATTTAAGTGAAGGTCAAAAAACCAAACTTGCACTTTGTCGCTTATTTCTACTTAAAGATCATTATCTACTACTTGATGAACCCAGTAATCATTTAGATAGTCAAGGTCGTCAATGGCTAATCGACCAAATGGCTCAACATACTCCAGGTGGACTCATCATCAGCCATGATCGGCAGCTATTGGCTCATGTACAAAGTATTTTTGCATTAAATCAATTTGGTTTAAATTATTATGGTGGGAATTATGCACTTTATCAGCAACAGCATAACCTCCAAGTCAAAGCCTTGTCACAAGCTGTTCAGCAAGAAAAAAGAGAATTGAAGCATCTTAAGGAACAGCAACACCTCAGCCAAATCAAAGCACAAAAACGCAAAAAAACTGGTGAAAAGTTAAGGTCGTCTGGTTCGCAAGCTCCAATCTTGTTGGACGCAAAAAAAGAGCAAGCCGAGCAATCACTCTCTCATCTACGTAAGCAACAGAGCAAACGATTAGCCGATGCAAAAGACGAGTTGCTGCATAAGCAAACTCAACTGGAACATTTGAAACCACAATCTTTTGAATTTACTCCAATCTCGGGAAAATCATCAGGGGAAATCTTACGCTGTCATCAGCTTAAATTGGCTTTTGCGAATACCACTCCCCTTAATCTTGCAATCTCTGCTAGAGAGAAATTGCATTTAAAAGGTATAAATGGCATTGGTAAATCAACTTTACTAAAGACCATCCACGGTCTAATTCCTCCAGCGTCAGGAGAAATTTATTGCAAAGTAAGTTCTATTTATCTAGATCAGAATCTTTCATTGCTTGACGAAAGTATATCGGGCGTTGATTATTTATGTAGTTTTGATTCAAATTTAACCGAGCAACAAGCGCGAACCTTGCTGGGAAATTTACAAATCCGTAGAGATAAAGCACGTGCTCCTTTAGCAACTTTAAGTGGTGGCGAACGCTTAAAAGTAGCGTTGCTTGCGTTGAAACAACAAACTGTAGAACTATTACTTTTGGATGAACCAGAAAATCATCTCGACATCGAATCACGCGAATTACTTGCTCTGGCAATTCGCTCTTTTAATGGTGCTATGATACTGGTATCCCATGATGAATCTTTCGTAGAAGAATGCGGAATTTCAGAAGCTTACTTATTGCGATAGTATTCTTTCTTATATTTAGAAATAAGCATAACAACACTATTGTTGTTATGCTTAAGCACTTAACGTACCAATCCTTGCGGTTGTAAGATAATCAAACTTGCACCGCAGAGCACAATGATCCCGCCCAAAACATCCCAACGCGTTAACATCACTTGATCAACGTAACGTAGCCACATCAACGCAGTGAAAATATAAACACCACCATAAGCTGCATAAATACGACCTGATGCAGCTGGATGCAATGTGAGTAGCCACACAAATACCGCTAAACTCAATGCTGTGGGTATCCATAACCAATGCGATTTTCCTTGATTCAAAATCAAATAAGGAAAATAACAACCGAGTATTTCAGCAATTGCAGTTAATAAAAATAACCCGAATACGCTCAGTATTCGGGTTATAGAAAAAGAGAGTTCAAACATTAGGCGGGTTCAGCACTCGGATTGATATGGTCTTCAAATACTTCCAATTTCAAACCAACGTCTTTGCCATCTTCATGTTTGACAGAAACAGCGACATTACCGCCATGTTCAGCTAACTCACCAAATAAAATCATCTCAGCAAGTGGTTTTTTCAAATGCTCTTGAATCAAACGTTGCATTGGACGAGCACCCATGAGGCGATCATAGCCATTGGTCGATAACCAGTCACGTGCACTTTGATCAACTTCAAGCACCACTTGTTTTTCATCTAGCTGCGCTTGGAGTTCTGTTAAGAACTTATCAACCACAGATTCAATGACTGTTGTTGGTAATGATTTAAATTGAATCACACCATCCAAACGGTTACGGAATTCAGGTGAGAATGCACGTTTCATCGCATCTTGGTTATCAGCACTGTGATCTTGTTCAGTAAAACCAATACTTGCACGAGAAATACTTTCCGCACCCACGTTGGTTGTTAATACGATAATCACATTTCTGAAATCAGATTTTCGACCATTATTATCGGTTAAAGCCCCATGATCCATAACTTGTAATAATAAATTGAATACATCTGGATGTGCTTTTTCAATTTCATCAAGTAACAAGACACAATGTGGATTTTTATGAATCGCATCGGTCAACAAACCGCCTTGATCATAACCAACATAACCTGGAGGTGCACCAATCAAGCGTGAAACTGCATGACGTTCCATATATTCAGACATATCGAAACGGACAAACTCCACACCTAACAGTTTTGCCAATTGTTTGGTAACTTCTGTTTTACCAACACCTGTAGGCCCAGCAAATACAAAGCTACCAACAGGCTTGTCTGGTGCTTTTAAGCCTGCACGAGAAAGTTTAATTGCTGAAGATAATGCAGTAATTGCTTCATCCTGACCAAAGACCACACGTTTTAAATCGCGCTCAAGATTTTCCAACACAGTCTTGTCATCTTTCGAGACTGTTTTAGGTGGAATACGCGCAATCTTAGACACGATATCCTCAATGTTTTCGACAGAAATTAGTGAGCCATCTACTTCCGCTTTTAGGCGACGTCCCGCACCTGCTTCATCGATAACATCAATGGCCTTATCAGGTAAAAAACGGTCATTGATGAATTTTGCAGAAAGCTCTACAGCAGCTACAAGCGCTTTGTCGTCGTATTCAACGTGATGAAAATCTTCAAATTTGCTTTTTAAACCGCGTAATATCTCGATCGTTTCACCAATGCTAGGCTCACTTACGTCAACCTTTTGGAAACGGCGTGATAATGCATGGTCCTTTTCAAATACTTGACGATATTCTTGGAAAGTTGTCGAACCAATACAACGTAAACTTCCATTTGCCAAAGCAGGTTTAATTAGATTCGATGCATCCATTGTGCTGCCCATACTTGAACCAGCACCAATAATCATATGGATTTCATCAATAAATAGGATCGCATTTGGATTCTTTTTTAACGCGTTTAACAATTGTTTTAAACGCTTCTCAAAGTCACCGCGATATTTTGTTCCCGCAACCAATGCGCCAATATCAAGGCTATACACCTCAGCATTCGCTAATGGTTTAGGTGCTTTTCCATTTACAATCAACCATGCCAAACCTTCGGCAATCGAAGTTTTCCCAACACCAGGATCTCCCACTAAAAGTGGGTTATTTTTACGACGACGGCATAAGATTTGTGCCGCACGTTCAATTTCTTTCTCACGACCAATTAAAGGATCAGTTTTACCCTTTTGCGCTTCAGTATTGAGATTTAGCGTATATTGCTCTAAAGGTCCTGCATTTGCAGAAGCTGCACTTTCTCCATCAATATCTTCAACTTCCTCTTCAACTTGAATCTCTTCTTTACGTGTTCCATGAGATAAGTACTGAGTTAAAGTTAAACGATTAATTTGATGGCGTTTCAATAAATAAACAGCGAAAGAATCTCTTTCAGAATACATGGCAACTAATACGTCTGCCCCTTCAACGGTACGATCTCCACCGCTTGATTGAACATGAAAAATTGCACGCTGCAAAATTCGGTCAAAACTCTCTGTTGGATGTGGTGCTTGTTCACTATTATCACCAAGCTTTGGGGTGTGTTGCTCTACATATTCCTCTAACTCTTTACGCAAAGTAACGATATCAGCACCACATGCTTTTAGTGCGTTTACAGCTGAATCATTATCAAGCAAAGCGAGCAATAGATGTTCAACTGTCAGAAACTCATGCCTCTTTTGACGAGCCATGCTTACAGCCAAACGTAACGATACTTCTAATTGACGACTGAGCATGTAACCCCCTTATATTTTGGGCCTCATCAAGAAAAGACGTATCTTTAAATGAAAAAGCCAATTATGGACTTAATCCGCTTGAGTATCTGCAATCGTTATCTAACGTACGTTTACAAGCCTCTTTGCTTCATAGTCTACTGTTAGCATTAGTTGAGTGTATTGGTCAAGATTCAAAACAAAGTATTGTTGTAAAAATTTAATTACAAAGAGAATATGAACCATTCAATTGTTTAAAAAACAAACATACTTGTTGTTTAACCGTTACTTTCCTTCATCATCCATTCAAATTTTAAGTGAACGTATGATTATATTTTGCTACGTCCGCGACTTGAGCATATGAGACATATATGGCGCAAGGTTTGGCGTATGGGTATACCCTCAAAGGCTTCGCTTTTTACTCGCCACACGAACGTATGAGCCATTTATCCCGCAAGCTATGGTTTTTAAGTTGCTTTAAAAACTTCTTAGGATAAAGCCTCTAAGCGATGCTTTAAGTTTTATCCCGCCATTCGCAACATAGGTGCTCGTCTTGTGCATGAGGAATATATTCCGCAAGGGCGTTGCTTTTCTTTACTCGCCAATCGGGCATAGCCCTCGTCTTGCGCAGCTAAAAAGCGTTGCTTTTCTTAACGCTGCTCAGGTTCGATCTGACAAAGCAATGGATGCCCTTGTGCACGCGCATAATTGTTAACTTGATTTGCTTTAGTTTCAGCAATATCTCGAGGATAAATACCCGCAGTGCCCTTGCCTTCATAATGGACTGTTAGCATCACTTGACTTGCTTGATCCAAGTCCATAGAGAAATAACTTTGCAGTACATCAATCACAAAATCCATTGGGGTGTAATCATCGTTCAACAAAACAACTGCATACAATGGTGGTCGCTGTACGGCCGGTGGAGCTGTTTGCACGACCAGCTCACCATCATGATCCTCTTGCGAATCACTTAAACGAGGATTTAAGTGCCAGTCAACATAACCCGATTGATGAAAAGAGTTTTTCACTTCACTTAAATTCATTTGACGTCGATATCTTCGCATATTCGGTTCTTAATCTATAAATTTACTGAGCATTTGCTTCAGCTTGAGGAATTTCTGACACAAAAGCAGAGTTTAAATCAACAGGTTGACCACGTTGCCAGCTAAAACGTTTAATAACTGGTGTGCCACTACCCGATAAACGCACTTCGACAAACTGTGGCGTAAATCCTTTTGGCATGGTCCAACGTCCAGTTAAACGCTCAAAGTCATCAAAATTAAAGCTTTTATCTTCTAATGGTACATCCAAAATTTCAGTATTTCGAATTAGACGCAATTCAACAGATCCTGCTGCACGGCGTTTATTCGGGCTCACTTGAACAAGGTCAATTTGGTATTCGAAAGCGTTTTCAGGTAAAGACTTAATCGCCAAACTCTGAATCGTCAAACTCACACCACCACGCTGTCTTAAAATATCCCGATAAATAGCATTCATGCCCTCAAACTGCATTTTATCAGCGTTGGCTTGATTGACCGCTTTGAATAGATCATCAGCATTACCCACAGCCATATCCCGCTCTTGAACAGCGGCATTCAGGCTTTTGTTGATAGAGTCTAATGCTGTCTTTTGCTTTTGAACAACATCTACCAACTGTTCAGCATCAGCATCATAACCAACAACGGTTAATCCTTGACGGTGCCCAACTGTATAACCAATCATAAAACTACTACCAATAAGAATAGTTGCAGCAATAAGTAAAGGTAAATTCGTCTTTAAGAATTTGTTTTTCTCAACCGAACTTTCTGGTGAAGTCGTTGGTTCAACGTTATCCATCATTATCTCTATCGTTACGATCTACATCAAAGCACACATTTAAATCCAATTTTAAATGTGTGTGAAGTAGAAAAGCGTTTTTTATGGTAATAAACCAATACCTTCTAAACCTGTTGCTTCATCAAAGCCAAACATCAAGTTCATATTTTGAACTGCCTGACCTGCTGCACCTTTCACCAAATTATCTTGTGCAACGAGCACAATTAACTTATTCGGTTGAGGTTGATGTATTGCGATACGCAATTCATTTGCACCGCGGACACTACGTGTTTCAGGGGAACTATTGGCAGGCATCACATCTACAAAACGTTCATTTTGATAGAAGCTCTCATACAATGCTTGTAGATCTGTTTGTTGACCCAACTCAGTTAAATCAACATAAATCGTACTTAACATACCACGAATCATTGGAACCAAATGTGGAACAAAAATTAGTTGATCAAACTGACCTTTTTGTCCTGAAATATTCTCAAGGGCTTCAACAATTTCTGGATGATGACGGTGTCCTGCAACACTATAGGCTTTGAAATTATCCGCATTTTCACTATAAATCATACCGAGGCTAGCTTTACGTCCTGCACCCGACACACCAGATTTCGCATCAACAATAATACTTTGCGTATTGATTAAACGATTTTTTAATAAGGGTGCCAAGCCGAGCTGAACCGTGGTTGGGTAACAACCAGGATTACCGATCACATTCGCTTGTTTGATTTTCTCGCGATTCAATTCGGTTAAACCATAAACTGATTCTTTGAGTACAGTTGGACAATGATGTTGCATGCCATACCATTTCTCAAATTGAGCTAAATCCTGTAACCTAAAATCTGCTGCAAGATCAATTACTTTCGTACCAGCAGCAACCAAATCCTCAGCATGCTGCATGGCAACACCATGCGGCGTTGCAAAAAAGACCACATCACACTGTTTAAGCTGATCCAAATCAAGATCAGAAAACTTAAGATCAGTATGTCCTCGTAGACTTGGGAACATATCTGCAACACGCTTTCCAGCTTCAGTACGAGAAGTGAGAATACTGACTTGAACTTGTGAATGTCTTAACAATAGACGTAAAAGTTCAACCCCAGTGTATCCAGTTCCACCAACAATACCAACAGAAATCACGTGTCACACCTCTAACTTTCATTTAGGCAAATAGTATGGCAGTTTGGCTTGTTTTACACAATCTTCAAGTCTCTAACTTATAAGAAAATAAAACGAGTAGTAATCGTCAAATTAACATGAATCAATTGGCTTATATTGCAAAAATCAGATATATAGAAAGAGAAAAGGTATTCTTTTATTTTGAGCTGATTTTACCATTGGTCAAGAAAGACTATTGAATCAGTATAGGATTCGCATAGAATAAAACGATGCGGTAATAAAAAATTTCATGGATGCAAAATTTCTGGAGAGCTGGAATGCCTTCTTTGATGTCAGAACAAAGATTACATCATCATATTTGCTTAGGGTTGAGTACACTTCTACTTAGTTCAGCTTTGATTGGTTGTGGTAGTGGTGAGAGTGAAGCACGTAAGAGTACTCCACCTGAAGAGGTCATCGCCCAAAAACCGAAAAACTTTAATATTAAAGTACCAGTCGAAATACGTGAAGTTGTTGTTAAAGTCTTTGATAACGTTGATGACCGATTAGTCTTAGAACAAAATTTTAGCACAACCACCGATTTGGCGATTACCCTGCCTGAGATTCTGAATAAAAACCGCTTATATCGAGTTGAATTAACAACCACGCCTAATTCTTTGATATACGATTTTATTAGCCGCCAATATAAAAAAATTGATCTGACATTGCGAACTTTAGTCAAAGTTGATGTCAGCGATTTAACGCAAACGATATTTATCAATCCCAGCAGCGAGGCAATTTATCAACGTGCTTTAGTTCG
Source organism: Acinetobacter halotolerans (assembly GCF_004208515.1). Classification (GTDB taxonomy): domain Bacteria; phylum Pseudomonadota; class Gammaproteobacteria; order Pseudomonadales; family Moraxellaceae; genus Acinetobacter; species Acinetobacter halotolerans. The sequence continues at coordinate 116,928 of NZ_SGIM01000003.1, read as the reverse complement.
TTCGGGACAGTTACCAAGTGATGAAAGCAACTATGCAATGACCGTCACAGCAGGACAGCTTGAACTTGCTACATCAGATGTTGAAACTGCGTTATTGAGTGCCTTTAAATATCTCAACATCACCAACGTGAGCCCATCAAATATACTAAATGTATTCTCACCACAAAGTACCGATGTAAATACTGGATTATATTTAAATACCTATCTGAGTTTTGGTTACTTACAGCAATGGGCTAATATATATCCCAATAGCGACTTCGGAGAGTTCTCTAAAAACTTAGCTATTGATCTAAGGGATGGTTATCTTGATGCAAAAAAAATTCGTGGTGATCAAGAAGCTTTGACTGCTATTGTACCCACAACACCAGATAACATTAACCCTGCTGAAAACACCATCATCGATATTGCGAATAATCAAAAAAATACCAGAGAACAATATGCCGCCTCATTAAGACAAGCGGTGTTGCAACTTGCAGATGTTTATAATCAAAAGACTTCTAATCCATCTCACTATACCCAATTACAACAAAGAAGCTATTCGGGTGTTGTGCCATCAGCGAATCCATCGATCCCACATAATGTTCGTATCGCTGGTGCAGGTGATTACCGTCGTGCTGTTGGTTTTTCAGACACAACTGCAACATGCAATGGTTCAATTTATCCATGTAAACAAGGGATTACAGGAATAAACAACATAAATCATAGTTTGCCTTCTATCGAATATTTGATTGGTCACTATAAAGATAATAGTCAAGATTGCCACCTTAATATTCGTGCTGATGGCTGGCTAGAACTCACCAAGAATAATCAGAAATTTCGATCGAAATTAGATGGAGACAGTACAGACAATATACTACAGGCAGATAAAGAAAATCACGAATACCTGTTAAATAGTAGCTCACCAGAGCCAAGTAATAACAACTTACAATACCAATTTGTGCAAGTGAATATCAAAGCCAATCAAGTATTGGGTGCAAGTGCTGGTTTAGATTCTCGCAAAGCACCTGATCAATTACAAAGCACGCAGTTACAATGTAGTTTTAGTTCGTAGATCACCTCTGCACACAAGCAACTGAGTATATTTTCAATTGCGTATGTGAGTGTTTTAAAAACAATATGCCAAGCTTGTTGCAAGCTTGGCATATTTGCATTGTGTTAGCTGCTCAATGCGGCCGTTTCTATAATGTCTAATCAGAGCCCTAACTTATATTTTTTTATAATACCAATGCGGTAGCTGTATCTGTTTTAACTGCCTGCGATGCTCTAGATAATTGTGATCGTGTTTAGCCACCTCATTCCAAAATGCGGCACTATGATCAAAATGCTTGGTATGTGCTAATTCGTGTACACACACCGCCCGCACATTAGATTCAGGCATCAGTACCAATGCTGCATTCAACATGATGTCATGCTTTGAACTACAACTTCCCCAGCGTGTTTTTGGTTTTCGGATTGCACACGCTTGGTAAGGCAAGCCAATTTCTTGGCTAACTTGATTCAAATATTCAGGTAAGAATTGTTTTGCATATGAAAAAACTGCTGATTGCAAGGCTTGTTCAGCTTGTTGATTACGAATAAATAAAATTTGCTGATCCCAATCAAACCTAAAAATATAACGTTGTTGCTGTTGAATAACATGAAAAGGTTGCGAATGACGGAATAAATACAATTCTTGAGGTAAAGTATTCGTTTGATTTAACTGTTGCTGCTGTTTCGACCAAGTATCGATCAACCATTGTTCTGACTGTTTTAAAAATTGGTGAATTTGAGTTTTAGTACAAAATGGAGGAACAGTGAGACGTATACCCGTTGGCTCAACACGCAAACGCAAATTTCTCGCCCTTGCATGTCGAACAACTTTTACTTCAGGTAACAATGCTTGCAAAGAAACTGACTGCATTATTGAGCAGTACGCTCTTCAATACCATTGTCTGTTGCAACAATTGCAATGCTCGCTGGGTTTAATGCAAAAATACCATTCGTTACTACGCCTGGAATATTATTAATGGTTTTTTCTACATCAATGGCATTTAAGATATTTAAATTAAATACATCTAAGATGACATTTCCATTATCAGTCACTACACCTTCACGATAAGCAGGATCACCACCCAAAGCGACGATTTTACGAGCAACAGCTGAACGTGCCATTGGAATAACTTCAACAGGTAATGGGAAATCTCTCCCCAATTGATCTACCCATTTAGAGTCATCGACAATACATACGAATTTCTTTGCAATTGAGGCAACAATTTTTTCACGAGTCAATGCAGCTCCACCACCTTTAATCATATGCATGTGACGGTCAATTTCATCAGCACCATCTACATAAGCATCTAAGCCCCCAACTGAGTTCATATCAACAACGTCAATTCCAAGTTTTTTTAATCGCTCTGCAGTTGCATTGGAACTTGCAACAGCCGCTTCAAGTTGTAACTCAGGCAATAAATCAATGAGAAAGTTAACCGTACTTCCAGTTCCCACGCCTAAAATGCCGCCTTTAGGTAAATGTTTTAAAGCGGCTTTTGCGGCTGCTTGTTTTTTTTCATCTTGGGTTGCATATAGACTCATGACTTCACTCAACTATTTTGACATTTGCTGCAAGAAAACAGCGCAAATGTACAGGGGTTTGCTACAATGATCCCCTATTTTAAACTGTTATAGGGAAGATGAACATGCTGTCTCGTGTGGTACGACAAATTTTACAAGCAACGGTTTATGATGTTGCGATTGAAACACCGCTTGAAGCAGCTCCCCGAATTAGTCAAAAAATTAATAATAACATTCGCTTTAAACGCGAAGACTTACAACCTGTATTTTCTTTTAAACTGCGTGGCGCCTATAACCGCATCAGCCAACTTCCTAAAGATCAGTTAGATCGAGGCGTAATCTGCGCTTCTGCTGGCAACCATGCTCAAGGTGTTGCTTTATCAGGTAAAAAACTCGGTATTCCTGCTATTATTGTGATGCCAAGCACAACACCTGATATTAAGGTTCAGGCAGTTAAAAGTTTAGGTGGTCAAGTGGTTTTACATGGCGATAGCTTTGATGTTGCCAATAAATACGCCAAACAACGCGCGGAAACGGAAGGTTTAGTTTTTATTCCTCCATATGATGATGAACTCGTTATCGCTGGACAAGGCACCATTGCCAATGAATTACTTCGTCAATGGCGTGATGTTGAATATGTTTTTGTTGCTGTTGGCGGTGGCGGTTTAATCGCAGGTGTTGCAGCATATTTAGGTGAAGTCGCACCTCACGTCAAAGTTATAGGCGTGGAATATGAAGAATCGGCTTGTTTAAAAGCTGCACTTGAATCCAATGAACGTGTGATTTTACCGCATGTCGGTTTATTTGCAGATGGCACGGCGGTAGCACAGATTGGTGAGTTACCATTTGAAATGGTCAAACTGCGTAAATCTGACAATTCAGGTCCAATTGTTGAACCCGATGTAGTGACCGTCGATACAGATGAAATCTGTGCAGCAATTAAAGACACCTATGACGAGAACCGCAGTATTGTTGAACCTTCTGGTGCAATGGCATTAGCAGGGATCAAGAAATATGTGGCGCAACATCATTTGACGAATAAAAATATGGTGTCGATTGTTTGTGGTGCAAACATGAATTTTGATCGCCTCCGCTATATTGCTGAGCGAACCGAATTAGGTGAGCGCAAAGAAGCCATTTATGCAGTGACGATTCCTGAGCTAAAAGGCGCATTTTTAAAATTCTGTCGCGCTTTACAAGGTCGCAATATTACTGAGTTTAACTATCGTGCCAGCAATAGCGGTCTAGCTCAGGTATTTGTTGGGATTAGCTTAAAAGGTGGTGAAATCGAACGCCATGAGATTCATGAGTTGCTCAAACAACAATATGAAGTCGATGATTTATCTGATGATGAGGTCGCAAAGCTACATATCCGTTATTTAATTGGTGGCCATGCAAATCTGGAAAATGAACGTTTATTCCGTGTCGAATTCCCTGAACGTCCAGGTGCTCTGCTCACCTTTTTAGAGCGTTTAGGCCCAACCCATAACATTACGCTATTTCACTATCGTAATCACGGCGCTGCCGAAGGTCGAGTACTGGTTGCTTTACAAGCCACTGATGCGAAGCAAAACCCAGATGGACTGATTGAAACCTTAGAACAAATTACTTATCCATATGCGGAGATTACCAATAACATTGGATATCAACGTTTCTTGAAATAAAACAACTCGACCAAAAGGATTGAGCTCTATATTACCGAGCTCAATCCTTTTTTTGCCTCCCAAAATACCGATAATTTTATTTTTCTAAAAAAAATTACACACACCCTTCTTAATTCTCAATAAAATGAATAAAAATATTTTCTGATCATTGGTTTAGGGGTACGCATGGCACAGTTTGCAATTATTGGCTTAGGGAGTTTTGGTGCAACAGTTGCCTTAGAGCTGACTAAACTGAATCATGATGTTATTGGTATCGACATCCAAAAGCGGAATGTCGAGAATCTCGCTAATCAAATTACACATGCAGTTATCGCAGATGCAACTGATGAGCACGTTCTTGATGAACTAAACGTACAAAACTGTGATGCTGTTGTGGTCGCGATTGGTGAAGACATTGAGGCCAGTATCCTTTGTGTGCTGAGCCTAAAAAATTTAGGAATTGATAAAATTTGGGTGAAAGCAAAAACCAAAGCCCACCATACGATTCTGTCACATTTAAATATCAATAAAATTATCCATCCTGAAGAAGATATGGGGGTTCGGGTAGCACAGGCGCTTAATTACCCAATGGTAAGCCGCTATATGGCATTGGATGATGATCACTTTATTATTAAAGTTCCAATTATTGACAAATTACATGGCATTAACTTATCAGGACTGATGCAGCTTGCGCCTCATGTCAAACTTTTATTGGTCAAACGGAATCAACAAATTTTTTACGAGACAGATTGCAATTTTACCTTACATAGAGGCGATGTACTTATCCTTGAGGGACTATTGCCAAATCTAAAAAAACTGTCTGAGTGCTTCCAATAAAATGACAACGAATACACAAGTACAAAAACAAAGGATTTTTAATCTGAGCCCACCCTCCTTACTCGCGATTGGCTTCTTAAGCTTCATCGTGATTGGGACGATTCTACTCAAACTTCCTTTCGCACATACAGGACAAGTCTCTTGGATGGATGCGTTCTTCACCGCAACTTCAGCAGTAACCATCACGGGCCTGTCTGTTGTCAATGTAGGCGAATCATATACACATTTTGGGCAATTGATCATTTTATTAATGATTCAGTCTGGTGGACTTGGTTTTATGACCTTTGCGATATTAGCTGCGCTCAGTTTGTCTCCAAAAGTTGGCTTGCGACAACAAATGATGGCACAAGAAAGTTTAGGTCAAACCAGCTTATCTAAAGTGACCTTTATTGCTAAAGGGGTTGTTGCTTATACAGTTTTCTTTGAGTTAATTGGGGCTATTCTATTAGCTACCACGTTTATTCCACTCTACGGGATCCCCAAAGGAATCTATTATTCCATCTTTTATAGTATCTCCGCTTTCAATAATGCAGGATTTTCATTATTTGATAATAGCTTGATGAACTTTTATAGCAATTATTTTATTTGTATGGTTGTTAGCCTGCTTTATATTTGTGGTGGAATTGGTTTTTTGGTTTTAATGGACATAAAACAGAATAAGAAATGGCGAAAACTTAGCCCCAACAGTAAGTTAGTAATCAGCACAATCATCATTATCAATATTATTGCTTTTATCGCGATTTGGTTACTTGAAGCGCGCAATCCGATGACTTTAGGTAATATGAGTTTGGGTGAACAAGCCGTTAACTCATGGTTTCAAGCAACTGTCCCACGTTCTTCAGGCTTTAATACGCTTGATACAGGCTCGATGAATAACAGCACCACATTATTAACCATGTTACTCATGTTTATTGGTGGTGGCTCACTCAGTACAGCAGGTGGGATTAAGATTGGCACGTTTGTGATCTTGGTTTTATGTGTTGTAGCGTTCTTGAGGCGTAATGATGAAATCCGCGTCTTCAACCATGCTATTTCTCCAGAAACAACATATAAAGCATTAGCTGTCGCCTCTATTACAGGCATGTTAATTTTTATAGGTGGCTTTATCATACTTATCCTAGAACCTGAGTTAGATGTTCTAGATCTGATGTTTGAGGTCTTATCCGCTGCTTGTACTGTTGGACTTTCCAGAGGTGTGACGGGTGAACTACAAGATGGTAGTTTATTAATGCTGTGTTTGCTCATGTTTACGGGGCGGCTTGGGCCACTGACTTTAGCCTATTTAATTGCAACACCGAAGAAGAGCCGTTTAAAACACCCTCCTGCCAACATTCAAATTGGATAATAAAAAAAAGCAGATGATTTCATCTGCTTTTTTTTAGACTTAAATTAACTTAATACAAGTTCATCAAGGATACGCCTAAACCTACATACGTTGCACGATGGTTATAATCAATCAGGCTCTCACCATAACCGTCGAAAATCTGAAAATGTCCGCGCAGTTTATCTTTGATCGGAAATGCCCAGTCAAACTGCACCGCACCATTGGAACGATCACCACCCTTCAGTGAATGACGTAACATCAAAGAAAAATCATTTTGTTTATGTCGATAAAAAGCAGTTAAATCACCACGTCCGATGTAATCCTTAATATCTGGATTATTATCATCTTTAGCATCTTCTTCGACACGGTACCAAGGGCGCAACATCAATGCAAAATTATCCTTTTCAAATCCGAAATTAAAAATCACACGATTCCAACTACGAGATAATGGATCAGAACGACCATTTGATTGATGATTTAATGTCACACCCAGTAACCTTGCGTTTAAACCCAATACATTGTAATTGGTCCTAAACATGAGGCTTGCTTCAGGCTCATAATTAGTCTCACGGAACGGTCTAGACTCCTCTGAGTTATAAACCTGCCAACGTGAAGACTGAGTATATCCCACCCAAAGATCACCATTGTTACCAAAAATATTTTCCCAAGCTTTGGTCTTTAATGAGATTTGAAACTTAGCCTCTGCTGACGTTAAGTCCTGTTTCTCTTCCACCGTGTTTTGTGGATTTGGACTATTTGGAAATTCGTTTTTATTACTGGTCCAGAAAACGGGCAGTAAATAGACTGGCTGATAGGCTCGGATATTCCAGACACCTAATTTACTTTCTTCAGAAAGTTCCCAACGACGATCTAATAAAGAAACATTTGGGTCAAACTTTGGCGCAGCACCTAAGATATGTAAGTCACTCACCTTTTGAACCACTTTATCTCTTAATGACTCAGGTTGGCTGGCTTCACTCTCACGCTCAACCACCACTGATTTTGTAACTGTCATAGGTTCAGGCTCAGCAATCGCCGCTTGTGACTGAATCAGTGTGGGTGATTTAAAAAGTTGGTCATAGCAAGCTAAACGATCAGCATTCGAGGCTAAAGCAACACACGCCTCAGCTGTGGCTGGGCTTATTGGAGCAAACTCTTGCGCGTTTGCGAACGAAGCGGTCAAAGAACCAAGTATTACAAATATACTTGGCTCAAAATAGCCACGCTCAAAAGATTTGAACGCCATACATATCTCCAGTCTTTATTTTTTAATTGACCTGTTGAATCTCAAATCCAAGTTTCTGCAATTCCTCGCGCTTAGCGAACGGGGCAACGACTGCTTTCACTGGTGTTTGCTCAAGCAAATATTGTTTCGCTACACGTTGTAAATCTTCGAAAGTCACATTGAGTAAACGTTCACGTAACAACTTTCGGAATTTCGGTGTTCGACCATGCAACCACGAATAACATGCAGTAATCGCTTCGCCAGCAGGTGAGCCAGGTTTATCCATACTTGCAACCAAACCTAAAATCGCCTCTTCTAATTGATATGATTGCTGTTCAGTATTAAATAACCATTGCACACTTGCTTCAAAATCATTAAATGTTTCTGCCAAACGCGGATCACGATAGCTAAAGAAACGGAATGAACAAGCATTGCCATCGTAACTTGAACCACCACCGTATGCTCCCCCTTTTTCACGGATTGCACTGTGTAAGAATCCATTACGGAGATACGCTGCCAAGACCATTAATGGCGCTGCATCAGGGTGTGCCACATCCACGGCTTGATAAGCAGATGCACAGAACTGTACATTGGCTTGAATCAACCACGCCTCATCAGTGCTGGTATTTACTTGTTCAACTTGAGTTAAAGTGACTGGTGTCTGATCAACCTCTAACTTATCCCAAACATTTTGGATTTCTTCAACCAAACGATCAGACTGATGTTCTTCACAGACCAATAAGAACTGTTTCGGTGCTTGCAAAAGCTTACGATGAATAGCTTTCAATTCTTCAATTAACGCTTGATAAGCCGTGTCATCTTGATCAATTTTAGTGACTAAATCACTGAGCCAATTTAACGCACCTAGACCTGTATTATGATAGTCACGGCGTGCTAAAGCACTCATTTGACGCGAAGCAGCTTGCATTGCATAACTGTGACCAGAACCCGACAAACGCGACTGCCAACGCGTTTTACGTTGTTGCAACAACTCAATGATTCGATCTTTCTCATCGAAACGTAGTTTTTCAAAAGCAAGCTTCAATAGCTGAATCGTATCGAGTTTTTGGGTGAGCGATTTAGTCGTTAAAGTTAACCAAGCACTGATACGATCTTTATCATCAACCTTGCTACGCAAAGATGCGCCCATGCCTAAACCACCACTGACCGCAGTTTGAATTTGTTGGAACTCGAGATAGTTATATTCGCCAGCACCAACCTCACCCATCAAAATAGAGAGCAAGTTGAAATAAGGTGAGTGTACGATTTCATCAGGCACTTGTATCAAGACTTGTTGATAATAAATTCCGTTCGTACCAGCATGATATAGATTCAATGGTGTATCTAAACGATTACAGATAATTTCTCGTAACTGACCTTGCACAATCTGTAAATCAGCAGGTACATCTTCTAAACCAACTTTAGGTAACAACTCCAAATCATCTGGCGTATCTTGGCGTTTTTTCAGCGCTTCAGTTTTCTCTTGAATTTCAATTTTCTGAGCATCTGTTAGATTTGCAGTGATTTCAGCTAACCGTGCTTGTTCAGCTTCTTGCTCTTTTACTGATTTAGTTGCGTCAGGCACTAGTGTCATTTGCACACGATGAGGATTATCTAACAAATGTGTTTGAATCAAGTTGGACAACCACATTGGGTCTTTCAACTCTTCCTTCACCTGTTCAATCGCTGCATCCACATCCCAGACATGAATTGGATCGGAATGATGAATTGCACAACCCAAACCATTCAAAATTAGACTTAGACCATAAGGCGTTCCATCTCCATTGATTTCACGTTGATGCAATTCAATTTGATGAAGAATAGCATCGACCAAATCAGTATTTACTGGTTTGGATGCAACATCTTTTAGAATATTTAATACACCATTTTTAAAGGTTTCAGCATGCTCAGCATTTGATCCTTGAACGCCACAATAGAAGGTCATTTCAAAGTTACTATCATCTACACCCATAATTGGGCCTGTTGATTGTGCATAACCACAGGTTTCTAAGTAATGTCGTAATGGCGATGCCGAGTTTTCTAATAAAATCCCTTCAACTAAACGCATCCCTAAACGAAGTTTGATATCACTGGTTTCAGGCAACAACCATGACATAACATGATAGGTTTTATCTTTTAAATCTTCACTATCAACAGCATAGCTTTCAGTGACTTCAACTGGCGCAGCTAAGCGTTGCTCTGGCGTTGAATATAAGGTCGTACCCTGAGAAAACTTATGCAATGCTAATTTTTCGAACTGCTCTTGTAAATCATAAGCACTTTGATTACCAAAAGTCATAAATACTGCATTACTTGGGTGATAATGCGTTTTATAGAAATCAACAAGCTGCTCATAACTCAGATCAGGAATATCTTTCGGATCACCACCAGAGTTATAGTGATAAGTCGTTTTTGGGAATAGATGGTGTGCAAGTTGGTGGTAAAGCTGATCTGTCGGAGAACTCATTGCCCCTTTCATTTCATTAAACACCACACCTTTGTAAACGGCTTGATCATTTTCAAGCTCTATACGTATACCTTCCTGAGCAAAATCTAAAGGGTTCAGATTCGCAGCAAATGCCGCATCTAAATACACAGACAATAAGTTTTGAAAATCTTTCTTATTCTGAGTCGCAAACGGATACGCAGTCCAATCTGCAGCGGTAAACGCATTCATAAACGTATTGAGTGAACGGCGGATCATTAAAAAGAATGGATCACGTACTGGAAACTTTTCAGAGCCACACAAAGCGGTGTGCTCTAAAATATGTGCCGCGCCTTTTGAATCCATGGGTTGTGTTCTAAAAGCGACTAAGAATACATTTTCATCATGCTCTGTTGCCAAGTGATAATGAACGGCACCTGTCACTTTATGCTTATATTCTGAAACATGAATATCGAGTGCTTCTACATGGTGTTGACGTAATAGCTGAAACGCAGGGTGAATAGTTTGAGTAATGCTTTCAGAAACATCTACAGTCATGTGATCTCCAATTTATCTATTTAATTAACGACGATTGATAGTAGAGAGTCTACCGAAGAATACCTATGGATATCCATGTAAATTAGTCTATTTTTGTAGAAAAATTCAGCGAGTGGTAAGCGTTTAATTCGATCTTCTGTTTACGTCAATGAACTTAACACCTGAATTTTTTTCAACAAACTACAGTAATCCTGAGCATTGGTGTAAACTTTAGTTTTTGATTTTACTGTGATGACAAACATGGCGACTGTTGATCTTTTTGCAATTGGAAATGCGCTCATTGACCAAGAATTTAAAGTTTCAAATGAGTTTTTAACTCAACAAGCATTGCAAAAAGGTACGATGCAGTTGGCTGATGGTGATACCCAAGCGGCTTTATATCAAAAATTACAAGATACACAGACCTATAAAGGTCAAGCCAGTGGTGGTTCAGCAGCTAATACAACGGTTGCATTCAGTGCATTAGGAAGTACAGCTTTTTATGGGTGTCGCGTTGGAAACGATGAACTTGGTTCAATTTACCTAAAAGGTTTAAATGATGCTGGAATCAAAACGACCAAACGATCTATCAGTGAAGGTGTAACGGGAACATGTATGGTCCTGATTAGCCCAGACTCAGAACGCACCATGCACACCTATCTCGGCATCACCGCTGAACTAACAGCTGAACAAATCGATTTTGAACCATTAAAAACAGCAAAATGGCTCTACATTGAGGGTTATTTATCTACTAGTGATACTGCTCGCAAAGCAGTAAAGCAAGCCCGTGAAATAGCCAAAGCACACGGTGTAAAAATAGCACTATCGCTTTCCGATCCTGCGATGGTGCAATACGCACGTCAAGGTTTAGAAGAGTTGTTGGATGATGGCGTTGATTTATTGTTCTGTAACGAACAAGAAGCATTGATGTTTACGAACACTGAAAATCTTGATGCTGCAATTGAAATATTAAAATTAAATAATCAACATATCGTTATTACCCAAGGTGCAAATGGCGCAATGATTATTGACCCTGCACAGCAATTTCATGTTGCTGGTCGTCATGTTGAAGCTGTGGATGCCAATGGTGCTGGCGATGCCTTTGCTGGTGCATTTTTATATGCAATTAATGCTGATTTAAGCTTAGAGGCTGCAGCTCAACTCGCCATTCTGATTTCGAGTGAAGTTGTTGCCCAATTTGGACCTCGTTTAGCCGTCGAAAACTACGCTAAACTATTTGAGCAATTTAAAACATCGCAACAGGAATGTGCTTAACATGGAAAAGATTTGCATGACTGAGGAAGTCCCTGAACGTGAGTCTCGTGCATACGATACTTTGAAAGGAACAACCATTTTCGTTACTCAAAAAGATGGCAATTTTTATGCCTATCAAAATGTTTGTCCGCATTTGCAAACAGAGCTTGAGTATTTAGAAAATCAGTTTTTAGATCAAGATCGTGAATATATTCAATGCTCTACTCATGGTGCCTTGTTTTCTGTTGAAACGGGCGAATGTATTTCTGGACCATGTCTGGGTGACTTCCTTGAAAAAGTAAACTTGGAAGTCCACTCCGATGGTGGTATTTATATCATTGATTGATACCTAAGCTAGAATTCTGCGATGACTGAGTTTTTCTTTAATTACTACCTTATGCCATTTCACATGAGCGTGGTTGCTTTGATTTTGCTCAGCATTGCAGAAACGATTGGAATTTTTATTGGTTTACGTCCAAGTTATTTGGTCAAGAAACTCACCCCTGAGTGGATTTTAAATTCACCTTTATTAGACGTGAAATTTTCTAAATATTTAATCGTTGTTTTTCTGCTGATTAATTTTAGTTTTGCTGGATATTTTCTCGAACTCTCTTTTTTTGCTATTCAGCATTATTTCATTTCTCCTTACTACCTCTTTATACCTGCATTAATCATCGACATATTCTTTACAGTGTTTATGATCCATTGCCTAGATCAAGTGATTAAGCCAAAAGTCAATCACACTCATGCCAATCTCGTGGGTCGTTTAGCAACGATCTCCACCGGAAATGCTCGTCCTGGTTTCTCCGCACAAGCGCGTGTACGTGATGAATTTGGTCAATTGTATTATGTACAAGTCGAACCTGAATATGGCGAATTAGAATTGCAGTCTCAAGTTCTTCTCATCAGCCAAAAATCAAATGCATATTATTTGGCGAAAAAAATATCAATCTCAAATAAATTATTTACTCCTGATTAACCTTTAATCTTGATTATTACATTCATACAATGCATTTTTTACAAAATGATACAATAAATTTACTAAAAAATAGCTTTTCTATCTTCTAACCCAATTCCCCGATCAAATCCAAAAGACTAAATGGAAATACATCTTATTTCTATTTAAAAATCTATACTGAAATACTAGGGTATCAAAGTATTTTATTTTTATCCTCGTCTATTTACGCACCAGCCCTCACAACCTCATGTAAATATTATATATTTTTAATTCATACCATTTTAATAGACTTAATGCCTATCAGCAGTAAAATAATTCATATCATTTTAATTGGTTTTCATTTTTTAATTATAAGCATTTTAGTCGGATTTAAAAACAAAATCAAACCATTTTAGTTGGTTAATATAAAAATAATAATATAATAAATGTATACCATTGTTTTCAAATATTTTATTTAAAATAAATAGTTAAAAATCCCATAAAGTTTATTTTCAATGCATTTTATTTAATAATAAATACTATCTCCCCATTAATATGAAATGTGGTTCTATGAACATAAGTTCTAAAGATCAAAATCGGCGATTAATTCATGAAATCACGATCATTCTTATTATTAAAGTAATCCTTCTCTTGGTCATTAAACATATTTGGTTTGATGCACCAACAATTCCAAAAGATTTTGACAATCAAGTTGCCGAGCGTATTGCTGGCAACATATCTAACACTCAGGAGACACGTTGATGATTTCAGAAAGCGTGGTTGATCTTTCGCGGTTCCAGTTTGCAATGACTGCGATGTATCACTTTCTTTTCGTTCCACTTACCTTAGGTCTTGCATTTATTCTTGCCATTATGGAAACCACCTATGTGATTTCAGGCAAAGAAATTTATAAAGACATGACTAAGTTTTGGGGAAAACTCTTTGGGATTAACTTCGCTTTGGGTGTCACCACTGGTTTAACCATGGAATTCCAGTTCGGTACTAACTGGGCTTATTATTCGCATTATGTCGGCGATATCTTCGGTGCACCCCTCGCAATTGAAGGCTTAATGGCATTCTTCCTTGAATCCACTTTTATTGGTTTGTTCTTTTTTGGTTGGGATCGACTTTCTAAATTTCAGCATTTAGGCGTGACTTGGCTGGTTGCAATTGGTTCAAATATGTCAGCCTTGTGGATCCTGATTGCGAATGCTTGGATGCAAAACCCAGTCGGTGCAGCATTTAACTATGAAACCATGCGAATGGAATTGGTGGATTTCGGTGCGTTGATATTCAACCCTGTGGCGCAAGTCAAATTTGTGCATACCGTTTCAGCTGGCTATGTTACTGGCGCGATCTTTGTTCTCGCAATCTCAAGCTATTACTTGTTAAAGAAACGTGACTTACCCTTTGCACGTCGCTCTTTCGCGATTGCAGCAATCTTTGGTTTGGCATCAACATTCTCTGTTATTTTACTGGGTGATGAATCAGGTTATGAGTTGGGTGATGTTCAAAAAACCAAACTCGCTGCAATTGAAGCAGAATGGCACACTGAACCAGCCCCAGCAGCATTTACCTTATTTGGTATTCCTAACCAAAAAGAAATGCGTACCGACTATGCGATTAAGATTCCTTATGCAATGGGGCTTATCGCAACTCGATCAACAGATAAAGAAGTCACTGGCTTACATGACTTGATGAAAGAACATGAAGTCCGTATTCGCAATGGTATGGTGGCATATAGTGAGTTAGAAAAACTTCGTGCGGGTGATCGCTCACCTGAACTTCTTGCCTCATTTGAAAAAAATCAAAAAGACTTAGGTTATGGTCTTTTATTGAAGAAATACTCTCCAAATGTAGTTGATGCAACCGAAGCACAGATCCAATCTGCGACTAAAGATACCATTCCGAATGTAGCCGCACTTTTCTTCTCTTTCCGCGCCATGGTCGCCTCTGGCTTCCTGATGCTATTACTCTTCCTTTTAGCAACTTGGGCGGTTGTTAAACGAAATGCTGAAGAAAAACCGTGGTTACTCAAATTTGCATTACTCTCGCTTCCACTCCCATGGATTGCAGCACAAACAGGTTGGTATGTCGCTGAAGGTGGTCGTCAACCATGGTCAATTGGCGAAATTTTACCAACCCATCTATCGGCTTCGAGTGTTAGTGCTGGTGATGTCTGGGGTTCAATTATCGCGCTTGCGGCGTTCTATACCGTACTGCTTATTATTGAAATGTACTTAATGATCAAATTTGCGCGTCTAGGCCCAAGCTCTTTACATACTGGTAAATATCACTTTGAAAAACACGAAGCGAAAACAGTGGAGGCTCAGCCATGATCGAGTACGAACTACTAAAAATTATCTGGTGGGTATTGGTTGGTGTCTTATTGATCGGCTTTGCCCTAACGGATGGCTTTGATATGGGCTCTATGGCACTGATGCCATTTGTAGGTAAAACAGATTCTGAGCGCCGCGCTGCGATCAATACCATTGCACCACACTGGGATGGTAACCAAGTCTGGTTTATTACTGCTGGGGGTGCACTTTTTGCTGCATGGCCAATGGTCTATGCGGTTGCCTTCTCAGGCATGTATTGGGCGCTGTTACTGGTACTTTTTGCCCTCTTCTTAAGACCTGTAGGATTTGACTATCGCTCCAAGTTGGAAAACACCCAATGGCGTAACTCTTGGGACTGGGGGCTATGTATTGGTGGTGCTGTACCTGCACTCGTCTTTGGTGTTGCATTTGGGAATCTTTTTCTAGGCCTCCCATTTGGTTTAGATGGCACTTTACGTTCGCAATACACGGGTAGCTTCTTTGCATTACTCAACCCATTTGCTTTGATTTGTGGGGTTGTAAGCTTGTCTATGCTGTGTGCTCACGGTGGTGCTTGGTTGATGCTACGAACAGATGGAGCTTTATATCAACGCTCTGCAAAAGCCACTCGCATGATGGCAATCGTCTTCCTTATTTGCTTCTTAGCTGCTGGTGCTTGGTTATTCTTCGGAAATATTGAAGGATATAGCTATGCTACAGTGGTCGATACGAATATTGCTCTGAACCCGCTTGCAAAAGAAGTGCTGACCAATGCCAATCACGGTTGGCTGAATAACTATACGATTTTTCCAATCACAATTGCTGCACCAATTGCAGCAATTCTAGGTGCCGTATTGGTGATTCTCAGTGCAACCAAACATAAAGCAGCCTTAAGTTTTACAGGTACTAGCCTGATGATTGTGGGTGCAATCTTAACTGCGGGCTTTGCATTATTTCCATTCTTATTACCATCGAACATAGATCCAGTTGCAAGCTTGACAATGTGGGATGCGGTTTCGAGTCATAAGACATTAGGTGTAATGACTATTGCTGCATGTATTTTTGTTCCTCTCATTTTGATTTACACCTCTTGGTCTTATTACAAAATGTGGGGTGTCATCACCAACAAACACGTTGAAGAAAACTCACATAGTTTGTACTAATCGAGGAGATGTGAAATGTGGTATTTTGCGTGGATTCTAGGCATTTTGATGGCATGTTTCGCAGGGGTGCTCAGCGCACTATATATCGAACATCATCAAAATTTAGATGAGGAATAATAGAATGGCGAAAGCAATGGCAACACCGAAGAATAGTAAAGCTCAAGTGCTTGCAATGACCGTTTCGTTTTTGTTGGCATTGCCCCTTGCTACTATTTTATTGGTACATCCATCACTGATGCTCGATGCGAACGGACACTATAATCATAGCTTACTCATGTTGGTGATGATTGGTATCTCAGGGGGCTTCATTCATGGCGTTGGGTTTATACCAAGATTCTGGTTGTGGAAATGGTTATTCAGTCCTTATATCGCATGGCCCTTAATGGTTTTAGGTTACTTTCTTTGGATCGGTAATTAATTCTTCAAGATCATAAAAAAGGAAGCAAATTTGCTTCCTTTTTTTGATATAAATTCCCAAGTAATCTTTAAAAATATTTCACGCACGTCTAAACACCACCATATTGTCATTACAATGGAATGATTTTTAACAGACATCCTATCAAAACATTTGAATCGTTAAAATTTTCTTGATGATTTTTCGTATATATTTCTAGTTATTACTTTTTCCAATTCAATCAATTGTGTTGCTACGAGGGGTTGCCCAACACCTGCCTCTATCGGATAAGATTCCTTTCGTCCAGTCACTTGATATCCACGTCGCTGATAATAAGCAATTAACTCAGAACGAACATCTAATACATACATTATTAATCTGGTAATTACAGGATAATATCTAACCACGTATCCCTCAATAAAGTGAAGCATCTCACGTCCATATCCTAAGTTTTGCACTGTCGTATCTATCGCAAAGGTGCCAATTTCAACACTCGTTTTATCAAAAGTTAACCCTATACAGGCAATAATCTCTCCAAGTTCATTTTCAGCAACAAACAACTCAAATAAAGACTGTTCTAATTCGTAATTTAATTGTTGTTTGGTAATGCGATGACCAGCAATAAAATATTTTTCTGTTGTCCAGCTACGACTTGATTCGCTTCTATAGGCGATGTTAATTAATGCTACAAGCTGATCTAAGTCATCATTTTTTACTTTTCTAATATTTAAAGACATTTCTATTTCATGCACTCAATAAAAAACCGATGATAACATCGGTTTAATCACCATCATTTCATTTATTAATTACTTTGGCCCGCCAACCAAGCCATAAATTTCTGACGTTCCGCTTTAGAGGCTTTTTGCCACAGTTCAGCCATTTGTTGATCTGTCGTTTTTACTGCACCCACTGAGGCAGCTGTAGTTACAGCGACTGGTGCACTAGCAACTGCAACTTGTGTTTTACCCGTAACTGGTGCTGGTTGATTTGCCGTATTGTTCTTATTTTTTTGGGTAAGATCTAAAGTGCGACTCAATAAACTATTGCCCGAGAACCAAGGCTTTGCTTCATTATTTGCACCCGTTTGTTGTACCACAAGTTGTTTATTTTGATCATATAAGGCAACAGTTGGCTGTTCAGCATATTTTTTTGCTGCATCAAAGTTTTTTGGAGCATTGACCAAACCTAAACTGTAACTTTGATTATCTTTTAAGTTTTGGGCTTGAATGGTGACTACACCAGATTTGACGATGTCATGCTCACCCGTTAAATGTTCAAAATATTCACGGTAACGAACATTAACCGTTAAGTCACCGGCATCAACTTGATAGTTATTCTTACTTGAAGGAAGTAATCCTGAATTCACTTCTTGCCCATTTACAGCAAGAATCACAATTTCCTCAGGTGCAGTGATGGTAACCGCTGAAAAAACTGAACCACTGAACAATAACCCGAAAGCAGCAATACCAACTCTTAAAGACATTAGACTCTTCTCGATATAAACTATTTATGAAATCGTATGCACTATGCTACGAGATTGTGACTATTTTATGACAATAATTTTTTCAAAACAAAATCAATAAATTAAAATATACCAGTATAGAACGAGTGCTCAGATTCTTCCATGCATCACCCATTCACTACGTTATTAAATGACTCATAACCTTATTTCAATCTACTACGAAAATCTCAAGGTGACAACAAAATCACTTTACAAATAAAACAAAATAATTAATTCGAAATGAGCAACTGCTTGAACGCTTTGATTTGTTGATATTGCTGCAATTCATCTAATGAATTAATGCTATGACAAAATAAACTTTGCTTCTGAAATGAGACATTTTGTGCATGTAAAAGTTTAAAACACGCTCGTAAGCTCAATCGATCAGCGGCTATTTGTTGCTCTAATATTGGCAAACTCACTCTTTTCAACAAACAAAATGGGTATAAAGCATCACCATTGATCATGACATAAGCCACTTGCGCCTGAGCATTTTTCTGTAAAGCTCGATGAAGTTTTGCCAACACCTGACTGGGGATATAAGTCACATCACACGGGACGAATAGAACATAGTCTGATTGCACGTGTGACCAAGCACTTTTCATTCCCATTAAAGGACCTAGGAAACCACTTTGATCATCTGCATAGCACTGAATGTCAGGCTCGATATGCTTGTAAATCGAGTTATCTCGATGACTGTTGACCCAAATATTTTGCACTTCAGTTTTAAAATTTTGGCAAATCTTTGAGAGTTGCACTTGGTCATCAAATTGTTGTAATAATTTGTTCATACCGTTCATACGGCGCGCTTGCCCTCCCGCCAAGATCACCAGATCTGTAGCGGGAAATTCTATATTCATACTTCTGCCTCCAACTGACAGGTTTTGATCAAGCCACGAATCTCTGGTAAACATGAACCACAATTGCCACCTGCTTTTAAACATGCGGTGACTTGCTTTTCATGGATAATATTTTGGGTTTTAATGGCTTCAATGATTTTATTTTTACCTACTTTAAAGCAACTACACACCAAAGGCCCATCGTTGTTCGCCGCTGACATCGGCATACCAGCCAGCAAAGCTTTACGATGTAATGCACTTAAACGTTCGCGTTTAAATAGCGTAGCGACCCAGTCACGATCAGGCAACAACTCTGGGGGTGCAATATATAAGCTCGCGATAAGAATGCCATCTTTCAATATAACACTATGGCTCAGTTGCGCTGAAACATCGTCCAAACTTAACCATTCATAGGTTTCATCGACAAAAGGTAAGAAGTTTTTAAGATTCCTTTGAGTTTGATCAAAGTTATGACGGTCTGCAATCTCATAACGCATTGCTTTGGCTGTTTTAATCTTGGCCCACCAAGCACAGGTTTCAAGCGAGTTTTTGATATGAGATTCAAATCCCTCTCGAACATATAACACCCCTTGCCAAGTAGTATGGAAAGGTTGAATCGCCACAGGTGTGTGTTTAAATTCAGGCTCACCTGAAATGGCATCTACCACTGGATTGACAACTTTACCAATTCTGGCATCTGAAGCTACTTGCTCAGTCCAATGAATCGGTGCAAAGATTTGACCACGGCGGACACCTTGAGCCAACGTTACACGTAATACACAGCTCCCCCAGCTTGAACGGACTTCAACCAAAGCTTTATCACGAATACCGAATTTTAAGGCATCATTAGGATGAATCTCACAAAATGGCTCAGCTCGGTGAGTGGTCAAATTCTCTGATAAACCTGTCCGTGTCATAGTATGCCATTGGTCACGGATACGTCCTGTGTTCAATATCAACGGATAATCTTCAGAGATCGTATTGACAGGATCAATCGCGACTGTTGGGATTAATTTAGCCTTGCTATTTTTATGGCTAAAGCGTCCATGATCAAAAAGTTGCTCAACCGCAATACTCTGTCCTTTTTCCCAAACAGGCCATTGAATAGGTTGTAATTGGTTATATTCATCTATGCTTAAATTCATTAAACCTTTTAAGTTGAAATAACGGAAGTTTTCAACCAGATCACGCTGATCTAAGCTTGCATTTTCATAGGCAGACAAAGCGGCATGTTCGTTAAAAATATCACAGGCATTTTTGAAATCAAAACCACTAAATCCAAGCTTTTTCGCTACTTCGCACACTGCCCACCAATCTGCTTTGGTTTGTTTAGGTGCAGGTAGAAAGGCACGCTGACGTGAAATACGTCGTTCTGAGTTAGTGACAGTGCCATCTTTCTCACCCCAACCTAAGGCAGGTAATAATACATCTGCATAAGCCGTCGTATCGGTATTGGCACAGATGTCAGAAACAACCACAAACTCACATTTTTCCAAAGCACGTTTCACTTGATCAGCATCTGGAAGGCTCACTACTGGATTGGTCGCCATAATCCAAATCGCTTTGATCTTGCCACTTTCTACCGCTTGGAATAAATCCACCGCTTTCAAGCCTGCTTGATTGGCGATAACTGGGCTATTCCAGAAGCTTTGTACTAAATTTTGATGTGCGGCATTATCCACATCCATATGTGCTGCCAACATGTTCGCCAAGCCACCTACTTCACGCCCACCCATTGCATTCGGTTGACCCGTCATTGAGAACGGCGCTGCCCCCAACTTACCAATTTTTCCTGTCAATAAATGGCAATTGATAATGCTATTGGCTTTATTCACCCCTTGAGAAGACTGATTTACTCCCATCGAGAATAAAGTGACAACTTTTTCAGTATTGGCGAACTGATCAAAAAACAGTTGTAATTTTTCTGCTGAAATCCCTGTACGTTTGACCAAGGCATTAAAATCTTGTTCACTCTGACTGGCGTCTAAAAGCGCTTGTAAACCTTCTGTATAGGATTCAACAAAATGATGATCTACATAATCATTTTGATATAGGTGTTGGAATAAACCATTGAATAACGCAACGTCTTGCCCTGGTAAAATAGGTAAATGCAAATCCGCTTGTTCACAGGTACTAGTAAAACGTGGGTCAACCACAACCACAAATAAATCTGGATTTTTTATTTTTGCCTGCATGATACGTTGATACAAAACTGGATGACACCATGCCGTATTTGAACCGACTAAGACCACCATATCTGCATGTTCAAAGTCTTCATAACTTGCAGGAACGATATCCTCACCAAAGGCACGCTTATGTGCGGCGACAGCAGAGGACATACATAGACGTGAGTTGGTATCGATATTGGCTGTACCCAAATACCCTTTAACGAATTTATTGACTACATAATAGTCTTCAGTCAATAACTGTCCCGACACATAAAATGCAACGCTGTCTCGACCATATTGGTCGATACAGGCCTGAAACTGATCTGCTATTTTTTCTACTGCAGCGTCCCAAGTAGTAACTGTACGGTGATTTTTACGCCCAAACATAGGATTCAAAACACGGGTTTCTAAGCCGAGGGTATCTGCTAGACGGCTACCTTTAATACACAGTCGACCAAAGTTTGCTGGATGTTCTGTATCACCAGAGACTTGCACTGCGGTGCTGTGCGTTTTGTGTTGCACTTCCACATTGACACCACAGCCCACACCACAATATGGACAAGTTGTTTTTGTAATGATTGTTTCTACATGATCGGAGCGACTGTGTTCTAAATTTTGAATACTGTTCATGACTGCCCCTTTACCTAATTCATTTCTGCCAACATTTCACATTCTATTTTCAGCTTAGGAGGAACCTCCTCCTAAGCCAAAGAGGATTACCCAGCTTTTTTCATTGCAAAATCTTTACCAAATAACAATTTATTTCTAAATGTCGACACTGGTGTTTGATCTGCAATCAGTTCGGCGTACCACATACCATCTTCGGTATCACCAAATAAAACGGCACCGATCACTTTGTCTTTTTGAATGATGATACGTTTGTAAATTTGACGTTTCTCATCATTCAAAATGATGTCTTCAAAATCTTCCTTCGGCTCAAAATTCCCTGCTGAGAAGACGTCGACACCACTGACTTTTAATTGTGTTGGAACAGTTGGTGATTTGAAGGTCAAACTACCATGCTCTGCCAAATGGGTAGCACAGATAAATGCTTGCCCCCATAGTGGTTCAACCAGACCAAAGGTTTGATTACGATGCTCAATACATTCACCCACCGCATAGATACTTGGGTCAAAGGTTTGCATGGTGTCATTCACCAAGATACCACGATTACAACGTAATCCTGCACTTTGCGCCAAAGCAATATTCGGACGAATACCGACGGCAAAGATCACAAGATCAGCATCTAAGACAGTTCCATCTTTTAAACGAACTTGTTTAACGTGGCTATTTTCATCAGCAATCAACGCTTCCGTATTTGCCTCAGTAATAATATTGATACCTTTTTGTTCAATACTATGACGCAGCATTGCACTTGCTCGACCATCAAGCTGGCGCTCCATAATACGATCCATTAGATGCAATACTGTGACATTCATTCCGCGTTGCACCAGACCATACGCGGCTTCTAAGCCAAGTAAACCACCACCAATCACCACTGCATTCTTCTTACTTTCAGCGTATTGGATCATGGTATTTACATCGTAAATATCACGGAAGCTGATCACACCTTTGAGATCAACACCTTGAACTGGCGGAATGAATGGCGACGATCCTGTCGCAATAATCAGACGATCATAATCAACACTTTCACCTTTTTGGGTATGTACTGTTTTACGTGTACGATCAATCTTTACCGCAGGATCATCAGCAATAAACTTGATGCCTTTATCGCTGTACCATGCGTGTGGATGCAGCATAATATCATCGATGGTTTTCTCACCTGAAAGTACAGGCGACAACATAATGCGGTTGTAGTTACCCCAAGGTTCTTCGCCAATCACGGTTACTTCATAGCGATCAGGCGCCATATCGAGTAAATCTTCAAGACAGCGCATCCCAGCCAAACCATTGCCGATAAGCACAAGTTTTAACTTTTCTTGCGACGGACCGTTATTGGTAATGTAAGTTTTTTGCGGAACAGGACTCACCCACACCCGACCATCTTCAATTTTAGTTGGGAATACTAACAGCTTTTGATCCTTATCTTCTAAACATCGCCCTGTTGCTAAACTGAAATGCTGCTTATAGATTGGCGATGCAATCACACGTTCACCTTGCAAATCACCAATAATGCCACGACACATCACATTTGCTTGGCTAAACGGATCTTTATTGCTCAATGCATAAATACGTTTTTCATGACCGACTCGGAATAAAGCAACCGCTTGCTCACCCACCAATGCCCCTACACCGGTATTGGGTGTAATGTCATTTAAAGCACACACATCGACCCATTGATCTTCAGGAAGCATATTTAAATCTTTTAAGTTCGTCATTTTTAATTCTCCTTATGCTTCAACCATTGGAATACGATCAACTGAACGCTCAGCATCATTCAACGGGCGGATTTGATCACGTACTTGGGTAAACTGAATGTGTGGATCAGCTTGTTTATCTGCACTTGCATTAATATAAGTTTGGAAGCGTTTGCGGATTTCAGGATTTTCCACCGCAGTACGCCATTCATCTTGATACGTACCAATCACATGACTCATACGATTTTCAAGTTCTTCTGCTAGACCCAATGAATCATCGACAATTACAGCTTTCAAGTAATCTAAACCACCTTCCATGTTGTCACGCCATACACTGGTACGTTGTAAACGATCAGCTGTTTGGATATAGAACATAAAGAAGCGGTCAATATAACGGATCAATGTTTGGGTATCTAAATCTGATGCCAGTAACTCAGCATGGCGAGGTTTCATACCGCCGTTACCACAGACATATAAGTTCCAGCCTTTCTCAGTTGCAATGACACCCACATCTTTACCTTGCGCTTCGGCACACTCACGCGTACAACCCGAAACCGCCATTTTCAATTTATGTGGTGAACGTAAACCTTTGTAACGATTCTCAAGTTCAATAGCTAAGCCTACAGAGTCATCGACGCCATAACGACACCATGTGCTACCCACACAAGATTTCACAGTACGTAATGATTTACCGTAAGCGTGACCAGACTCAAAGCCAGCCGCGTTGAGCTCTTCCCAAATGAATGGAAGTTCATGGATTTGCGCACCGAATAAGTCGACACGTTGACCGCCAGTGATTTTGGTATACAAATTATATTTCTTGGCAATTTGACCGACCGCAATCAATCCATCTGGTGTAACTTCACCGCCAGCCATACGTGGTACAACAGAATAAGAACCATCTTTTTGGATATTACCCAAGTAGTAATCATTACTGTCTTGCAAACCAGCATGACTTGGTTCAAGTACAAAATCATTCCAGCATGATGCCAAAATATTGGCAGCCGTTGGCTTACAAATATCACAGCCTAAGCCATGACCATGTTGATGAATCAAATCATCAAAAGTTTTGATTTCATTGACACGGACCAAGTGATACAACTCTTGGCGTGAGTACGGAAAGTGTTCGCAAATGTGGTTATTAACCGTAACACCTTGGCGTTGTAATTCTGATTTCAATACTTGTGTCACGAGTGGCGCACAACCACCACAAGCAGTTGCTGCTTTTGTACATTTTTTCAAAGCACCGAGTGAGGTTGAACCATCACAAATTGCTTGGCAAATATCTGCCTTAGACACGTTATTACATGAACAGATGGTTGCACTGTCAGGTAGTAAGTCAACACCACTCCCACCAGCTTTCGCGCCTGTGTCAGAGAAGCCCGGCATAATTAAACTTTCAGGCGTTTCAGGTAATGCCAAGCCATTCAACATCATTTGCAATAAATCGTTATATTCGGCTGCATCACCCACCAAAACCGCGCCAAGCAGTTTGGTTTTATCAGCATCGACCACGATCTTTTTATAAACCAATGCATCTTCATCAGCATAAAAATAGCTAAGAGAGTTTGGAGTCATACCATGAGCATCACCGACTGATGCAACATCCACACCCATCAACTTTAGCTTGGTGCTCATATCAGCACCTGCAAAGCAATGTGTTTCTTCGACCAGAATATGTTTTGCTGCAATACGTGCCATGTCATAGCCAGGTGCAACTAGACCATAAATTTTGTTATCCCACAGCGCACATTCACCAATCGCATAAATGTTTTCATTTGAGGTTTGGCAGTAATCGTTGATTTTAATACCACCACGCTCACCGAGGACTAAACCACTCGAACGAGCCAATTCATCACGCGGACGAATACCTGCTGAGAATAAAATAATATCGGTTTCAAGCTCGCTGCCATCAGCAAACTTCATCACATGCGTTGCTTCTGCACCTGCTTCAATAGACGAGGTTGCTTTTTGGGTGTGAACTTTCACCCCAAGATTTTCAATTTTACGACGTAATACTTTACCGCCTAAATCATCAATTTGGACTGCCATCAAGCGCGGTGCAAATTCAACAACATGTGTTTCTAAGTTTAGATCACGTAATGCTTTCGCTGCTTCCAAACCAAGTAAGCCACCACCAATCACAACACCAGTTTTGGCATTTAAACTCGCTGCTCGAATCGCATCCAAATCTTCAATGGTGCGATAGACAAAACAATTTTCACGATCATTACCTGATATTGGCGGAACAAAAGCATATGAACCTGTTGCCAACACCAACTTGTCGTAGTGAATCACTTCCCCATGATTCGTCGTCACTGTTTGTTCAATAGTATCGATTGCAGTTGCTTTGGTGTTTAAGCGTAAATCGATACCATGTGCATCGGCAAAATCAAAACGTGCAAGTGACAAGTCTTTTGCCGATTTACCAGAGAAGTACTCAGTCAAATGTACACGGTCATAAGCAATACGTGGTTCTTCTGCAAGAATGGTGATTTCCAACTCATCATCAGCTTTCTCTAAAATGGCTTCGATGAATTTATGACCTACCATGCCGTGACCAATCATCACTAATTTCATTGTGTTTCTCCTAAAATCTGATTTCGATTAAGCTGCGCTGTTTTGTTCTGCGTGGCGTTCTACAAGAGCTTGTTCAAATAAGCGTTGTTCTTTTTCTTTATGCTCTACCGAGAATCGAATGAACATCACAGAACCCGCAGTGATCACAACTAAGCCGCCTAAAACCATTAAACATGTTTGGATATCCAACATACCTTTCAATAAAAATCCTGCTGCAACAGCACCAACGTTACCGCCTGCACCGATAATACCTGCCACACCACCTAAAGCTTCACGATCAATAAATGGGACCAGTGCGTAGGTTGCTCCACATGCCATGTGAGTAAACAATGCGAAGATGGTCATGCTCAAAATTGCTAAAGTAACGCTGTTCATTTGAGAGAAAAGAATCAAGAACAGCCCCTCACCTAAAATCAGTAAAAATAGAATCTTGGTACGCCCATCCAAACCACGCTTCAATGCGACTTTGTCTGAAACCATGCCGCCTAAAGCACGAGCGAATAATGCCAACAAACCAAAGATACCTGCCGCTAAACCAGCTTCTTTTAAACCAAAATCAAAATGTGTGACGTAATACATTGCAATGATGTTATGGATGAAGATCTCAATACCAAAACAAGCTGCATACGAGACAAATAGGATCCACACACGATAGTTACGCGCCGCGTGCATCAAAATCGCCATCCCACCTTTTTTATCACTACCAACTGAGATACCTTGTGCACGAAGCTCTTTAAAGTTGCCTTGTGGACAATCTTGGGTGTATTTCCAGTAAAGCACCCCGACAATGACCATCAACAGACCAGGAACAAGTAGTGCGATTCTCCACCCCATTGCTTGTTCAACGCCAAACATCACCAACGCTGCAAGCATCAATGGCATCAAAACTTGAGTCGCACCGCCACCAGCATTACCCCAACCAGCAGAAGCAGCATTAGCAGTCCCCACCACATTCGGCGCAAACATAATGCTAGTGTGGTATTGCGTAATCACAAAACTGGCACCAATCGCACCAATCAATAAACGGAAAAATAAGAAAGATTCATAACTATTTGCTGAAGCAACACCAAATACAGGAATGCTCCCGATTAGCAATAAAGCGGTATAGGTTTTACGTGGACCGTATTTATCACACAGTGGGCCAACAATAAGACGAACTAAAATCGTGATCGCGACAGCTGCAATATTGATATTGGCAATTTGATCTATAGTTAAATTGAACTCACCTGCAATGACTGGCATCAAAGGAGCACAAGCGAACCAAGCAAAGAAACAAACGAAGAATGCAAGCCAGCTCATGTGGAAGGCACGCATCGCTGGTGCGGAAAAGTTGAATAACTTAATTGATGTGGCTTTTTTGGCCGATAAATCTAAAGACATTGCCATCTCCTCAGCTGAACGTATACTGTGTTGTTGACACAAGCACTGTGTAAACAAACCGATCAGATCGGACATCGTTGGCCGTCTTACAATTTTTTTTGAAAAGTCGTCTTTGACTCACTAAGTAATCAGCAAATACTATGCCAATAAATTAAAACAAATAACAAATGTACCATTAGACATTGTTTTATATGTATTTTTTACAATTTCAAACATATTATCTGCATAAGTGAATTACATCTTTTACCCCCTAAAAGATGGATGACCTGTTTTAAAGCACTATTCAACTTGCTTCATAACAACACTTTTTACGCACCAAAAATGCGCATCTTTGAATTTTTAACACTAAAAAAACAGATTTCATTTTTTCAAATAAACAAGCAGCGATACAATAAAGCGCATAAACTATCTACTTCGGGAACACTTGCACCGAATAAGAAATTTTCTTATGGCATTAATTTTGCTTAAAAAAATAATAGGGTCTATTAGCATTTCAACAGCCCCTACTCACAGCACTTTATTCAGAATGTGCATATACCGACAGTTTGACTTTAATACTTATGCCAAAACTCAAAATCGTACTTATTGACGATGATCAGGATCGGGCGGAATACATTAAAACCTGTTTAACAGAACATGACTTTGATGTAGTCGCTTGCTTTACCTTAGATCATCTCAATATTTTTAAGCTCGAACACCTTCAAGCTGATGTCATTCTGCTTGATATGGATCACCCGCATCGTGATGTGATCGAGAACTGTGTCAGCAGCTTTGACTTACCTACGGTGCTCTTTACCAAAAACACGGATAAGGACACTATTAAACAAGCGATTGATGCGGGGATTACAGCATATATCGTTGATGGTATTGACCCCTCACGTTTACACACGATTTTAGAAATCTCCATTGAGCAATACAAAAAGCATAAAAAACTTGAAGGTGATCTTAAAGATGCAAAAACCAAGCTCGCAGACCGTAAAGATATAGACAAAGCCAAAGTGTTGTTAATGAAATTGCACGGTTTAAGTGAAGATACTGCCTTTCAGTTGCTGAGAAAAAATGCCATGAGTCATCGTATGACTATTGGTGAAATGGCTCGTCGTTTACTCGATGCGCAACAACTATTAAACAACCAATTAAAGGATGAATAGATGGGCCATTTAGAAAAAAACAAATTACAGCTTGGATATATCCCTTTACTTGACTGTGTAGCATTACTTTGGGCAAAACAACGTGGTTTCTTTGAAGATGTGGGCTTAGATATTAGCTTAGTACAAGAAGCCTCTTGGGCAAGCCTACGTGATCGGCTTGCTTTCGGTTTACTTGATGCTGCTCATTGCTTATCTGCAATGCTACCCGCCGCAGCTGTGGCAGCTGATCAAATCGGCATCCCACTACAAACCCCTTTAGTTTTGAGTGAAAATCGTGCATTTATCAGTTTAAGTCAAAAACTTTGTTATGAATTAAATATTCAAAAACAAGATTCAGCTGAGACTTCTGCACAAAAATTGGTGCAAAAAATAAAAGCAAATAACACTGTTTCTTTAGCACATGTATTTCAACACTCTATTCACCACTATTGTTTGAGAGAATGGTTAGCCTTGGCCGATGCAGAATTAGCACACTCCATTCAGGTAAAAACGCTTCCACCGCCTTATATGGCTGAAGCGCTTAACAATCATTTAATCGATGGTTTTTGTGTCGGAGAGCCATGGAATACTCAACCTGAATTGCTTGGATTAAGCCATATTGTTTGTTCAAGCCAAGATATTATTCCAAACGTTGCAGATAAAGTATTGGCCGTTACCCAAGACTGGGCGCAGCAGCATCCTAATACACTGATCGCTTTAACCAGTGCCATTATTAGAGCGCAGCGAGAATTACGAGAAATAGAAGATTTTGCACCCGTCTGGCAGCTTCTAATCGAATTTGAAGTGATTCAATTCCACTGCTCACCCGAGGTTCATGTTGAAAAGTATTTTAATATTCAAAATATCATACGAAACTTCATTCAAGATGATGCCGAACCCAAGCAAAAAGACTTTGTATGGTTATTTCAACAAATGCAAAAATGGCATAGTCCAACTATCAAGACAGTCACAATTACAGATCCAGCACAAAACTGCCTGTTATTAGACATTTACTCTGCCGCATTAAATGAAACGATAAAGTTTTAGCATAAAAAAAGCTGCCTTTAAATACAAAGGCAGCTCTGAAAGACCCAAAAGAGACTACGCCAATCAAAGCAGTCTCTTAAGTGATAGTGATATTACTCAAATAAAGCTTATCTTTTTCGGACATTTTCATGTCATTAACTGCCATCCAAAATATAGAAATGCATCACTTTTGCCAATTCATTGATGCCGTGTGTTGCCCAACAAACCATCACCTTGACATATTCAGCTAAATATAGCTGCCTATTTAGCAATATCATGTATTAAGCTAAACACTTATATATAAAAAGATATAAATAAATATGATAATACTGCATTTAATAAAACCCATTAAACCAAACAAAAACAATGGGATAATTAATATTATTCAAGCTGATTTCCTGTTTTTAAACATGGGGGTGTTATATTTGTCTGTAAAGATTAAATGAATTAAAAATCAGTATAATTGATCAATATTGACTGATGAGTTACACAAATCCCATGAACCAATTAGTGTAATTCAGTTTAGAATATTAAAAAATAAAATAAGGTGAATTTTGTCATTTTTTAACATTGCCATTTCCTTGCAAAGTTTTCATTATATGCACCATGCTTGGTATGCAAATTTCTTAATTGATGAAAAGAAATTATAAAAAAATTGCAGAATTTTGTGCCATAATAAGCAAACTTTGCAGACATCTTGCAAAACACATTTGCAGTTTTAGAATTGGAGCAGGCTGAATGAGCTCAACCATTTTGGTGATTCACGGACCGAATTTAAACTTGCTAGGAAAGCGTGAACCAGAAGTTTATGGACATCTCACTTTAAGTGATATTGACCAACAACTCACCGCCCAAGCTCAAGATGCGTCACTTACACTAGATACTTTCCAAAGCAACTGGGAAGGTGCGATTGTTGATCGCATCCATCAGGCACAAATTGAAGGGGTTCAATTGATCATTATCAACCCCGCTGCCCTAACCCACACTTCAGTTGCTTTACGCGATGCCTTGCTTGGTGTTGCAATTCCATTTATTGAGGTTCATTTGTCAAATGTTCACGCACGTGAAACATTCCGTCATCACTCATATCTATCCGATAAAGCCATTGGCGTGATTTGTGGCTTAGGTGCGAAGGGTTATTCTCTTGCACTCGATTACGCTATCGAAAAAATTCAATCTACTAATTAATTTAAACATTTCAGGAATGCTCACTCATGGATATCCGTAAAATCAAGAAACTCATCGACCTGATGATTGAATCTGACTTACAAGCGATTGAAGTTAAGGAAGGTGATCAATCCATCTCGTTGACTCGCCCAACACCTGTTTATGCATCTGTCGCTGCTGCACCAGCTGCATCGACTCCAGCAGCGCCAGTTGTTAAAACCCCTCGTGGCGCAGTTGAAACTTCCCCAATGGTTGGCGTGTTCTATGCTGCACCAAGTCCTGGTGAAGCACCGTTTGTCAAAATCGGACAAACAGTATCTGCAGGTGAGACTTTAGGGATCATTGAAGCAATGAAGATCATGAACCCAATTGAGGCAACTCAAAGCGGTGTAATCGAAGAAATCTTAGTGAAAAACGGTGACGTCATTCAATTCGGTCAACCACTATTCCGCTACCGCGCCTAATAAATCTGGGGATTTCTATGTTGCAAAAAGTATTAATTGCAAACCGTGGTGAAATCGCTTTACGAATTACTCGGGCTTGCAAAACACTTGGTATTAAAACCGTTGGTATTTATTCTGATGCTGACAAAGATCTAATGCATTTACGCTTTGTAGATGAAGCCGTGTGTATTGGACCAGGTACGACAAGTGAAAGTTATTTAAATATTCCTGCAATTATTACTGCCGCAGAAATCACTGGTGCGGATGCGATCCATCCGGGTTATGGCTTTCTATCTGAGAATGCAGAGTTTGCTGAAATCATTGAAAATTCAGGTTTTACCTTTATCGGTCCTCGTCCTGAACATATCCGTCTGATGGGTAATAAGGTTTCTGCAATCATTGCAATGAAAAAGGCTGGTGTACCAACTGTACCCGGCTGTGACCATGCTGTCACGATTCACAATGCACTTGCTGAAGCTAAAGAAATTGGCTTCCCACTGATCGTAAAAGCTGCCTCAGGTGGTGGTGGTCGTGGCATGCGTATTGTTGAACGTGTGGATACGCTGCTTGAATCTGTTCAAGCTGCACAACGTGATGCAGAAATGTGGTTCGGTGACGATACCGTCTATATGGAACGTTTCTTACAGAAACCTCGTCACGTCGAAGTACAAATTCTCGGAGATGGTAATGGGCATGCGATTCATTTATATGATCGTGACTGTTCATTACAGCGTCGCCATCAAAAGGTATTAGAAGAAGCGCCTGCGCCTAATCTACCTGAGCAAGCACGTGCAGATATTCTAGAAGCTTGTGTCAATGCTTGTAAGCTAATGCAGTATCGTGGTGCTGGTACTTTCGAGTTTTTATTTGAAGACGGCGAGTTCTTCTTTATTGAAATGAATACGCGTGTTCAAGTTGAACATCCTGTCACAGAAATGGTGACGGGGGTTGATATTATTGAGCAGCAACTTCGTATTGCCGGTGGTTTAGGTTTAGCGCTTCAACAAGATGAAATTGAAGTCAAAGGCCATGCGATCGAGTGTCGTATCAATGCTGAAGATCCAACCAATTTCTTGCCATCTCCAGGTAAAATTGACAACTTCTATGCACCGGGTGGTGCAGGTATCCGTTTAGATTCTCATATCTATCAAGGTTATAGTATTCCACCCTACTATGATTCAATGATTGCTAAACTCATTGCACACGGCAAAGATCGCGAAACATCTTTGGCACGTATGCGTCAGGCATTAGATGAAATGATTTTGACAGGTATCAAAACCAATATTCCGTTGCACAAAGACTTGATCTTGAAAGATAAGAATTTCTGTGAACAAGCAATGGATATTCATTATCTTGAAAAGCATTTACTGAAACAGCTGGAACCTAAAGCTGAAAAGGCTTAGAAAAAAGCTGCAATAAAAAACCTCTTATAAATTATAAGAGGTTTTTTATTGAGTAGCCCGATTTACGGTAATACACGACGCAATGTTGCAAAGCACTTTTCACCTTGCTCATTCGCACAAAAGTCAATGGTATGTGGATTCGACCATTTTACAAAATATTGAGAAACTTCCCCAGTTTGATCGACTTGCTGTCCTGAACAATCAACTTCATTATTATCATATTTAATCTGTAGAATCAGTGCAGGCAAACGCTCTTTATGATCCTCTGAGGGTTGATAGTCATACATGCCATACGACCATTCTTTGCCGCTTTTCACCACAACCTCATTCATCCCACGAAAATTATAGTATTCAACACATTTTTTATTATTGGGTATTTCCATTCCCCATAGCCCCATGATCTCGGGACGATTGGTGACACGTATATTATTCGCTGTTGCCATTTGGGGTGCTGTTACAACATTATGATTCGCTGTAGTTTCAGCCAATGTCCATGTCGAACAAGCGCATAAGAATCCAATAATATAAATATTTTTCATAGATTTAATTTAAGTTGTCATCTAAACATTCCTTGACCTTAACTTAGCATATTTTTGAGTAAAAACACTGAATCATAACCATATCAACACAATATTTTTGTGCTGAAATTTATTTGATTGTTCTATCAGTTTTTTAAGGTATTCTTATTGATTACAGATATTTAGTTTTTAATTTATAAAAGTTTAGCTTTAGGGATCAAAGCCATGAAATTTTCAGAATACCTTCAATATGATGGTTTGGGTTTAGCTCAATTAGTCAAAGATAAACAAGTTCACCCCTCAGAGCTACTCGAGATCGCATTACAACGCACTGCACAAATCAACCCTAAACTGAACGCTATCATTATTCCTATGTATGAGCACGCTAAACAACGCTCACAACAACAACTTACAGGTCAATTCGCGGGTGTGCCATTTTTAGTAAAAGATTTATTTCAAGAATATCAAGGTATTCCCACTTCTTTTGGCAGCCATGCCCTTAAAAAAATCAATTATACCCCTGACTTTAATGCGGAAATCGTCAATCGCTGGGAACAAACAGGGATTATGACTTTTGGGCGAACCAATACCCCAGAATTTGGAATTAAAGGCATTACTGAACCTGATGCTTGGGGTTCATGTCACAACCCTTGGAATTTAAAACACAATAGTGGTGGTTCATCAGGTGGTTCTGCCTCAGCCGTCGCTGCGGGTCTCGTCCCGATCGCTGGTGCTGGTGATGGTGGCGGATCAATTCGTATTCCTGCATCGTATTGTGGCTTATTTGGACTAAAACCAAGCCGTGGTCGCACACCTTGGGGACCTCAATCAGGTGAAGTCATGCATGGCGCAGCGATGCAGCATGTGTTATGTAAATCCGTACGCGATAGTGCGGCTATGCTAGATGCGGTTCAAGGTCCTGAACAAAGCTCGCTTTTTAGAATCGAAGCACCCCGACAAAAATATTTGGATGTGATCCAACAAGCACCAAGAAAACTTAAAATTGCATTCAGTACCCAATCACCGATTGGCACTCAAGTTTCAAAAAATGCCGTTGAAGCTGTTCAACAAACAGCTAAACTTTTAGAATCTTTAGGACATATCGTGGTCGAAGATCGACCAAAAATAGATGGCTTGGAGTTGGCAAAAGATTTTGTCACGACATGGTTTAGTCAGTTCGCTTATATGCAAGCACAAATTAAACATATGTCAGGCGCAACAGATGCTGATTTCGAACTTGATTCATTAGCCTTAGCTGCCTTTGGTGCAAAAACAACTGCAACCGAATATATTCACACACTCAACAATTGGGGACTGTATAGCACCCAAATGAATATTTTCTTTGAAAAATACGACCTATACCTAACCCCAACAACTGCATCGGTCGCGCCTAAAAATGGTGAAGTTGCCACACCTGCTTGGCAAAAGCCCATTTTGAAAGCTTTATTAAAAGTTGGAAAAGCGCATTATCTCGCACAAGGCAAACTAGTCGAGAAAATGGTGCAAGATAATTTAAGTTGGGTACCCTTCACACAATTAGCCAATGTCACAGGCTTACCAGCCATGTCCGTACCGCTATATTGGAATAAAAAAGGTATGCCATTAGGCAGTCAATTTATCGCACCTTTTGGATGTGAAGATCGTTTGCTGCAGCTCGCCGCACAACTTGAGCAAGAACAACCGTGGATGCCACAGTATAAAAACATTCAACTCTAATCTAACTTTTCGCTGCCGTTTCTACCTGATTCGGCAGCCACATCACCAGACCTAAACCAACTAATACAACTGCACTTGCACAGAAGAAAATGGTCGGACCTGAAAGAATCTGCCAATAATATCCTGCCAACAAACTTCCCGAAGCAACGCCCAATCCCCACATCGTGCTGTACAACGCTTGACCTCGACCTTGTTGCTCAGCTGAAAAGTTTTGGAAAATCACTTTCATCGCAATCAAATGAAATAATCCAAAACTAAAGGCATGCAAACATTGTGCTAAAAGTTGCCCGATGAAATTGGTGTCTAATATTCCCACAAGAAACCAGCGAAGACTGGTAAATAAAAGACAAATAACCACCAAGTTCCGCCATGAAAAACGAGTGAAAAATAGTCTTTGTGCCACCGCAAACATCACAATTTCAGCGATAACACCCATTGCCCATAGGCTGCCTATCTGAGTTGTGCTAAACCCGATTTCTTTGAGAAAATTGCTATAGAAACTATAAAATGGCGCAAGAGAAAATAGCAGAATAAATTCAATTGTAAAGAACGCTGCAACCAGTGGTTTTTTTAAAACTGGCCATAAAGGTTCTAATTTTTTCTGAGAACTTGGTGCATGCTCAGGTTCTTTAATACTGAATGACCATAGAAAAGCCAAAAATGAAATCGCTAAAAGTAAAATAGGTAGCATTGAGATGGGGATGATTTCTAATAGTGCCCCTATTGCAAATACCCCAACAATAAAACCGACTGAACCCCATTTACGAACTTTCCCGTACAATTCAGCGCGCTTTTCACCTAACCAAAAGAGCGTCACACCTTCAAACTGCGCCAAGATCGCATTTTGAAAAAAACTGAAGATCAACATCAGCAATGCCACGGATTGAAAGCTATTTGGAATTACAAAAATAGCAAACCAGATACAAGCTTCCATCCATGTGGCAATACGCACCAACAGCATTCGTTTACCTGATTTATCTGCAATCCAACCCCAAATCAGCGGCGCAAAAAAACGAGTAATGATTGCAATAGAAGATAAAATACCGATTTCTTGATAATTGAAGCCCTGATCTTGCAGATACAGGTTCCAATAAGGCATGAATGTTCCAACGATTGCATAATAAAATAGGTAGAAACCACCCAATCGAGTTTGAATACTTAAAGAAGGAAACAATTCAAAAGCCTTTTGATGAACAACGTGATATCAAGCCAAAAATGCAAACTTATTTTAGATTGATGAATCAACAATTCTAGCTTAGATAAAACAATAATACTTCAACCAAAGCATGGACGATTTGTTGTTACGAACATTGGTAGCTACATTTTAGCCATTACAAAAAAATAGGGCTGAAAACGAATTCAACCCTATTGATATAAAAACTCAGAAATAGTCTTTAGACATCAGTTCCTAAAGCCATACTAGATTCTGCATTTTTCAATTTTCTCAGCTTAAAGACATAAGTCAACATTAAGCAGAGGATCCACGCAGGAATCATCATCACCGCAATACGCATATCTGGTGAAAGTGACATCACCACAAGAATACCCAGCATAAATACGATACAAAGATAATTACTAAATGGATAAGCAATACTTGGAAACTTGGTGGTCTGCCCTTGCATTTGCATTGCTTTACGGAACTTAAGATGTGTCCATGAGATCACGATCCAGTTAATCACAATCGCAGCAACCACCAACATCATTAATAAGGCAAAGGCTTTTTGCGGAAATAGATAATTGATCAATACACACAAGACCGTCACGAAAGCAGATACCAGAACCGCATTGGTTGGGATACCACGTTTATTGATATGCTTTAAAAATTTTGGTGCATTGCCCTGCTCTGCCAAACCGAGCAACATACGACTGCTGCAATAGCTTGTTCCGTTATAAACAGAAACTGCGGCTGTCAAAATGACAAAGTTCAACATGGTTGCCACACCGTGACTATCTAAAGACGCAAATACCATCACAAATGGACTGCCACCCTCGATCATTTGATTCCAAGGGAATAATGCAAACAAGATGAACAGCGTTGCGATATAGAAAATCAAAATACGGTAAATAATTTGATTTACAGCCTTAGGTAAGGTTTTATCAGGATCACGTGCTTCAGCTGCCGTGATACCAAACAATTCGATCCCACCAAATGCAAAAATAATCACAGCCATCGCCATGATTAAGCCTTCAACACCAAATGGAAAGAAACCACCCAATGCCCAAAGGTTACTAATACCAGCCTGTGGACCTGCCGTGCCCGTTGCAAGCAAATAAGAACCGAAGCCAATCATGGCTAAGATGGCTAAAATTTTGACGATAGAGAACCAGAACTCCATCTCTCCAAACAGCTTCACATGCAATAAGTTAATGCCGTTGATTAAGAGGAAAAAGGCCAATGCCGATGCCCAAGTTGGGATTTCAGGCCACCAATATTGAATATAGAGTCCAATTGCTGTTAGCTCAGCCATACAGACGAGAATATTGAGTACCCAATAATTCCAGCCAGACATGAAACCTGCAAACGAACCCCAGTATTTATTCGCAAAATGACTAAATGAGCCACTAACTGGCTCTTGAACCACCATCTCACCTAACTGTCGCATCATTAGAAATGCAATTAAGCCTGCGATTGCATAACCTAAAATCACTGACGGACCTGCCAGCTTAATAGATTGTGAAATACCAAGAAACAGTCCTGTACCAATCGCACCACCTAGCGCGATAAGCTGGATGTGCCGATTGCTCAAACCATGTTTCAGGTTTCCTTGCGATTGTTTTGACATATGATTATTCTCATCCTTGTCACGTAATTTTCTTGTATTAAATTACGTATATCATAAATTAATCCAAAATGCCTATAGTTGATCGAAAAATAATTAATTTACTTTTCTCGTAACCGCGCATATAAGCAGAAAATTCAACAAATAACAATAATTATGTTATATGTAATTAAATTATGTATTGCGTAATTATTTATTTTCAGTATGATAGAAATCATAACGTTCACTCCTCTTGCGAGATCAAGCTGAAAGAAACTTATAATATTTTAAATATATCTATATATTTCAATCAGTTGATCAACAAAGTGAGAAGCTTAAAGGTAAACCCTGAAAAAATTAAGACAAGGAAAGCAAAATCATGACACAGCATTTAACTTCTTTTCTTGAGATTGACCCTCAATCAGATTTCACAATGCATAATTTGCCGTATGGCATCTTTAGTGAAATAGCTCAAGCTAATAAACGCGTCGGTGTTGCCATTGGCGACTGGGTGATTGATCTTGCGGTATTAGAAACACACGGCTTGTTGCAACTTGATGGAAATCAAAACTATTTCAATCAGCCGACATTGAATACATTTATTGAGTCAGGAAAACAAAACTGGCAAAAAGTGCGTCAAATCCTACAAAACTTATTATCTGTAGATAACCCAACACTACGTGATAATGCTGAACTACGTCATTCGGTTTTTCACCCACAAAATGCTGTAACTTTACACTTACCGATCCATGTACCTGGCTATACCGATTTCTATTCATCTAAAGAACATGCCACCAATGTCGGTACCATGTTTAGAGATCCTAAAAATGCCCTTCTTCCTAACTGGAGCGAACTTCCAGTTGGATACAATGGACGGGCGAGTTCAGTCATCGTTAGTGGTACAGATATTGTTCGCCCTTCTGGACAAATCAAACTCCCAAATAGCGAACGTCCAATATTCTCAGCAACACGCAAACTCGATTTTGAATTGGAAACTGCATTTATCGTGGGCAAAGCGACTGAGCTTGGTCAGCCTATCTCGATAGAAGATGCATCAGATCATATTTTTGGTATGGTTTTACTCAATGACTGGTCAGCACGTGATATCCAACAGTGGGAATACGTACCGTTAGGGCCATTCAATGCCAAAACTTTTGCTAGCGCTATTTCTCCATGGGTGGTAACGATGGAAGCACTGGAACCGTTCAAAGTCAAAGGTCCGACGCAGCAACCACAACCACTCCGTTATTTACAAGAAAATATAGCCAATAGCTACGACATTCATCTCAGTGTCGAAGTACAAACTCCACAATCGCAAAAATCAGAAGTGATCTGCCAAACCAATTTTAAATATATGTACTGGTCGATGGCGCAACAACTGACACATCACACCATCGCAGGCTGTAATGTGCAAGTTGGCGATCTGATGGGCTCAGGTACCATTTCAGGGCCAACCGAAGACTCGTACGGCAGCTTACTTGAACTAACGTGGAATACCACCAAACCATTAACCCTTTCAAATGGTGAAACACGTGGTTTCTTAGAAGATGGCGATCGCGTCGTGATGAAAGGTTATTGTGAGAAAGATGGGATTCGGGTTGGTTTTGGTCAAGTCGAAAATACCATCCTTGCAGCACATAAGTTTGAATTTAATCAAACTGAGGAAGAGAGCTATGAAACTGTATAGCTATTTCCGTAGTTCCGCTGCATATCGCGTACGGATTGCGTTGAATATAAAACAGCTTGCCTATGAAACTCAGCCGATTCATTTAGTAAAAAATGAACAGCAGCAGGCAGATTATCAAGCACTGAATCCAAGCCAATTGGTACCGACGCTAGTTGATGTGGATCAAACCTTGTTGCAATCCATCAGTATTTTGGAATATTTGGAAGAAGCTTATCCTGAGGTTGCTTTATTACCAAAGAATATTGCTGAACGAGCTAAAGTTCGAGCCTTTGCTCAAGCCATCGCCTGTGATATTCATCCACTCAATAATTTAAGGGTGTTGAAGTATTTACAACAGGATCTTGGGCTAAATGATCAGCAAAAAAGTAACTGGTATCAGCATTGGATGTTGCTCGGCTTTCAAAGTTTAGAAGCACAGCTTCAGGGTTCTAATGGGCAGTTTTGCTTTGGTACACAAGCCACATTTGCTGACTGTTGTTTGATTCCTCAAGTCTATAACGCAAAACGTTTCAAAATTGATTTAGCTGCGTTTCCAAAGATTGAATCCATTTATCAACACTGTTTAACGCTTCCTGCATTCTTGCACGCAGCCCCAGAACAACAACCAGATTGGGAATAAAGATAAAAGGAGTTTTATGATGAGCTTTGCAATTAAAAAAATTCACCACGTCGCCTACCGTTGTCGAGATGCGAAAGAAACCGTGGAATGGTATAAAACCATGCTGAATATGGACTTCATTTTAGCTTTTGCAGAAGATCACGTCCCTTCCACTAAAGCCTTTGATCCTTATATGCATTTATTCCTCGATGCAGGTCAAGGCAATGTCTTGGCATTTTTTGAACTGCCAACGCAGCCTGAAATGGGCCGCGATGAAAATACACCACAGTGGGTGCAACATATCGCTTTTGAGGTTGAAGACCACAATGCCTTATTAGATGCAAAAGCACATCTTGAAGCCCATGATGTGAAAGTACTAGGTGTGACCAATCACGGTATTTTCCATTCAATTTATTTCTTTGATCCAAATGGTCATCGGCTAGAACTCACTTATAACGATATACATGCCGATGCCAAAATTGCGCGTATTACCGAAGAAATGAAGTTAGAAATGCTCGACGAGTGGAGCCGTACTAAACGTGCCCCGCATCATACCCATTTCTTACATGAAGATGAGTTAGGTGCTTAGAGATGTGCTATGCAAATGCAATGCTGAAAGATAATGCCAGTAAAAAGGCACGTTTTCAGCATAGACGCATAGCATAAACAATGTATAAATCGGCATTGAAGATATATTTACTTCAATGCCGATTTTTTATTATCTAAATATAGGCAAATTGATAAATGAGAGGCATATTCTGCAGTGATACAAACGAAATGCAATTCCATGCGAAAACAAATGTATGCTTATACGATTCACCTATTTAAGTCATTTAAAAAGATGATTTCTATTTTGCGGCATGCTCAGGCATTATGTGCAGAACTCGTAAAATCGAATACCAAGATCAAACCAATACTGCTAGATGAATTGTAGATGAAGGGTTATTGAATGATTGAAGAAAAGTTATCTGGTGGGGTTCAATCACTTGAGGTGGGATTATCCGTTCTCAATGCCCTTTTGGAACATAATAAACCGATTATTTTAAAAGAGCTGTCCAGTCAACTTGATATGCATCCAGCCAAAGTACATCGTTATCTGGTCAGCTTGATCCGGATGAATTATGCAAAACAACTGGAAGGTGGTCAGTATGCATTAGGCGACCAAGCTTGGCGTTTAGGGCTTAGCTGTATTCAACATACTGATGTTCTACAACTGGTTCAGCATCTGATCTATGACCTACAGAGTAAAATTGGCTGCGGTATTCAGATCAGTAAATGGTCACCTAAAGGTCCGTTAGTCGTACAATCGATTGAATCAAACCACCCGATTTCAATTGTGACCAAAGTCGGATCAACCATGCCTTTGGTCAACTCTGCGGCAGGTCGTATTTTTGCATCTTATTTGCCTGAAGCTGTGATTCAGCCGTTGATGTATGCCGAATGGGAAAAAGCGGCACAAAACCACTATCCAATTAAACCATCGAACTGGGATGAATTCTTAGCACTCAAAGAAACCACGCTACAGCATGGCATGGCGATCGCACAAGGTGATCTGCTGGTGGGCATTAATGCGGTTGGTCTACCTATTTTTAATGCACAACATGCCATGGAATTTTGTATTGTTGCTTTGGATAGTGAAATGTTCCTACCTGTACATGCAGGCAGTGAAAAACTCGAATTATTCAAACGTGAAGTTGCAGCAATCAATCAGTACATTAAAACGCGTTAATTTTTAAATCATCTTTTCATCCTAAAAAATCAAAAAAGCCAAGAATCGATTCTTGGCTTTTTAGTATAGATTTCCGAGATATTTATTTGGTTTCTAACACACCACGACGGATCTGATCACGTTCAATCGATTCAAATAATGCTTTGAAGTTACCTTCACCAAAGCCATCATCATCTTTACGTTGAATGAACTCAAAGAAAACTGGTCCAAGCATATTTTCAGAGAAAATCTGCAACAACAGCTTCTTCTGACCATCCTTAGTATTGCCGTCTAATAAAATACCGCGCTTTTGTAATTCATCCGTCGGTTCACCATGTTCAGGTAAACGCTCTTTCAACATTTCATAATAGGTTTCTGGCGGTGGCGTCATAAACTTAAGTCCTAAGCCTTTCAATTTATCCCATGTCGAAATAAGATCATCGGTAATGAATGCAATATGTTGAATGCCTTCACCATTGAAATCTGCTAAGAACTCAGCAATTTGACCATTGCCTTTGTCAGAATCTTCATTTAATGGAATACGAATCAAACCATCTGGTGCAGTTAAGGCTTTAGAGGTCAAACCTGTATATTCACCTTTGATATCAAAATAGCGAATTTCTTGGAAATTAAAGATTTTTTCGTAGAAATTAGCCCAATAATCCATGCGTCCTTTATAGACATTATGGGTTAAATGATCAATTTCATTTAAACCAGCACCGCGTGGATTACGCTCAACATCATCAAAGAAAATGAAATCATTTTCATAAATATCACGATCTACGAGGAAAATCGGCATACCACCGATACCTTTAATCGCTGGGATATTCAGTTCCATTGGCCCTGATTGAGAATGCATCGGTTCTGCACCTAGCTCGACTGCCTTCTTAAAGGCTTTTGCAGCATCACGAGTTCTAAAACCCATTGCACATGCTGAAGGACCATGCTCTTTAAAGAAAAATGAAGCATAAGATTCAGGTTGATAATTCAAAATGATATTGATATTACCCTGACGCCATAAATACACTTTTTTAGATTTGTGTTTTGCGACTTTTGAAAAACCAATTGTCTCAAAAATTTGATCTAATCCATTTTCCGTCGAAACAAACTCAATAAAAGCAAATCCACAAAGTTCTAATGGGTTATCTAAAATGTCCATCTAGTTTCCCTTATCCTTATTGAGATAAATTCATCCGTTTTAATGCTAAGCACGCTGATATGGATCTATAGATAATCATTTAACCATGACTATCATCGTTAAACCGACCTAAAAGATCACAACATGTGTAAGCGTTAACAGAAAAGGTATACGGCGTTTCTCTATGTCAATCAAAAGCATCCGTGTCAAAACCTTTCCCTTTCCTTAAGTAAACCAAATACAACGCTAAAAACGTATTTAAGTATTGGCTACCAACTTAAAATTCATGCTACAAGAAAGATTAAATTTATGCAATACATAATTTGATTATGTTATGTGTAATTATCACGATTTATACGGACTCTACTCTGCTTAATCGAACACCCCATATTGCGGGGTCAGCGTGATTTAACGATAAATAAGTTTATATCTAAATCCGACCATGGTCTCAATACAATAAAACATGAATAATCCAGCAAATAAAGAGCAAAAAATCTAAAAAATGACTTATTGAAATGTAAAAATATTAAA
The DNA here is from genome assembly GCF_004208515.1 of Acinetobacter halotolerans. Taxonomy (GTDB): domain Bacteria; phylum Pseudomonadota; class Gammaproteobacteria; order Pseudomonadales; family Moraxellaceae; genus Acinetobacter; species Acinetobacter halotolerans. The sequence goes on along the minus strand of NZ_SGIM01000003.1, from coordinate 73,711 downwards.
ATCTGTTTTTCCACAAAATTTATTCAAGATAATGATATATATAGACACTCTTATGAAAACCCACACCCCAATTCAAGAGAATAATTCTCAAGTATAACAATTCGTTACTTGTGGTTATCACTAGTTCTTGGCATGGTTTGTTCATTGTTTAATGATAGGAATCTCATGCCTATGGCTAGTCCAGCACAAGCTATAAGACATAAATTACTCAACACATTTTTTTCAAGACATTCTGTTTGGTTTCTTTGTATTTTTATCGCTTTAAGTATTACTTGGTTCAAAGCAACCTATACTCCCCATACCATTTACTATTTTATTTCTGACACCATTCTCAATGGACTTTGGCTGGTAACAACCTTACTCAGTCTGGTGGGATTATATGATTTGCTGCAAAAGAAACATGCCATATTGAGAAACTATCCAATTTTGGGTCATTTTCGTTTCATTTTTGAAGACGTACGTCCCGAAATTCGTCAATATTTTATTGAAGCAGATCAAGACGCATTACCTTTTTCACGAATGCAGCGTAGCTTAGTTTATCAACGCGCCAAGAATGAAAATGCAGATAAACCATTTGGTTCAATTATCGATGTATATGAGCCGAACTATCGTTTTATTGTCCATTCCATCGCACCATGTCCACCTGCTGATCCTGCCTCTTTTCGTGTTCAAATTGGTAATGCTCAATGTCTTCAACCCTACAGTGCCTCCATTATGAATATCTCAGCAATGAGTTTCGGAAGTTTAAGCGCAAATGCAATTCGAGCATTGAATCTGGGCGCAAAAATGGGGCATTTTTATCACGATACAGGTGAAGGCAGCTTGAGCCCTTACCATTTAGAAAATGGCGGTGATATTGTTTGGCAAATTGCCAGTGGCTATTTTGGCTGTCGCACGCCTGATGGACTTTTTGATCCTGAGAAGTTTGCTTTACAAGCTAAAAATCCACAAATTAAAATGATTGAAGTCAAGCTTTCACAAGGCGCTAAGCCTGGCCATGGCGGGATCTTACCCAAGCATAAAATCACGGAAGAGATTGCACGTATTCGCGGTATTTCGAGAGATTATGACTGCGTTTCCCCATCTAAACACCCAAGCTTTAGCACGCCAATTGAAATGATGCATTTCATTCAGCAACTAAGAGAGCTGTCTGGTGGTAAACCTGTTGGTTTCAAGCTGTGTATTGGGCAGCCTTGGCAGTTTATGAGTATCGTGAAGGCTATGCTCGAAACAAAGATTGTGCCTGACTTTGTGGTAGTAGATGGTTCTGAAGGTGGTACAGGTGCTGCGCCGATTGAATTTAGTGATTACATCGGCACACCATTAAGAGAAGGTTTACGCTTCGTACACAACACCTTGACCGGTGCTGGTTTACGCAGCCAAGTCAAAATCGGTGCAAGTGGAAAGATCATCAGTGCATTTGATATCGCCAGCACTTTTGCTTTAGGCGCTGATTGGGTCAACTCCGCACGAGGGTTTATGTTTGCAGTTGGTTGTATTCAAGCGCAAAGCTGTCATACCAACCAATGTCCTGTCGGAGTCGCCACACAGGACCCTGATCGCCAAAAAGCGATTGATGTGCCAAGTAAGTCCGAACGCGTGTTTAGTTTTCACAAAAACACCTTACATGCATTATCTGAAATGATAGCAGCCGCAGGCTTAAGCCATCCTTCAGAGATCAAAGCCCATCATTTAGCACAACGTATGAATGATCGAGAAATCAAAAACTATGCACAAATTCATTTCTTTCTCAAAGAAAAAGAATTGCTACAGAGTGACTTAGAGGATGATGAGAATTTCTACTATCGGATGTGGAAAATGGCAGATGCCACTAAGTTTTAATAAAAATTAAGCTAAATAGCAATCACCACTAGTAATAGTGGTGATTTGGTTTGGCATGTAAGAATGCAGGAATGAGCCCTGTCAGTGCAGCACGAATATCGGCACGCTCATTAATCAATTGATGCGAGCCTTCTTCTAGCATTAATAAAGTCTGCAATCTAAACTTACGTCTAATATATTCAATGTTATAACGCCAATCCACAGTTTGATCGAGCGCTCCCTGTGCTAACCAAACAGGGATACGACAAGCTGGTCGCTGTTCCATTTCCAACATCCATTTCGACATTGCGAGTATCCAATCCATCCCCATCATACGAGGCTGTAAAGGATCTTTAAGTCGAATAAAACGGAGGAACTCAGGGTTATGATTATTGCGGCGGAAATGTCGTGGCACTTGGCTTTTAATGCGCCGAATAATGCCTAATCCCACTGAGTTATGCCACCATGCTGTTTTCGCAGGTCGAATCAAAGGGGACAATAACAATACCCGATTGACGATCGGATCTTCCCTACGCTGTGCAAATTCCAATAAATGATGCATCCAAATCGCACCACCGGTACTTTGCCCTATTCCCAACCATGGTTTGGGCAATTGCTTTGCATCACGAACCGCATCATAAACCGCATGTAATACCTGTTGATAGTGGTCAAAGTTTTGAATACTTGCCGCTGAACCATCGCTTAATCCATGCCCGGGCAAGTCGTAAGTAATGACACTAAACCCTTGCTCCAATATCTCTTTAATAATCGGCTGATAAATTCCACTGTGTTCTAAATACCCATGTAGCAAGCAAACGCTACCTTGTATTTCGGATTGCTTCGGTTGAAAAACTTGTACATGGACACGAAACAATGGCATTTCTACATAACCTTGCCATTGATCACACTCCAGTGTGTCCAATCCATACAATTTTTGATAGGCAAGTAATGCTTTCGGTGCTTCAAAGGGCTTATCGAGATCCAAAGCTTCAAGGATTTGAGGCGTAGTTTCCCGATTTGGAATAGGTAAATCAAGCTGTTTTAAAATTGTCGGATTTAAAAATGGAATATTGGACATTATGGTATCTCCCGACAATCACTTGAACCAACTAACACATCACGAATCGTGGCAAGCATCTCATAATTGGCACGGCGACTATGATCATAGTTTTTCTCACTTGGACGCCAGCGCGTTAAGCTGGTTGGCATCGGTGCAACAACAGGAACAGTCTCAATACCATTCAATGCAAATAAACGTCGAGTACGAGGCATATGATATTCATCAGTAATCAAGATGACTTTAGGTGCCCCACCTTTCTTTTGAAGCAAAAGTGAACTAAAGCGAGAGTTTTCACAGGTATTCATGCTTCTATTTTCAAGTAATTTTGCTTCGATACCACGCTCTTCTAGCCATGCCTGCATATACGGCGCTTCCACACCACTAAGTACGATAGGTAAATCATATTGCTTCTCAATTTGCAATGTTCGCTCTAAGCGTAACCGCGTGTAATTATTTACCACGATATCTTTGCCATTTGCTCCAAGCGTTAAACCACCGCCCAAGACCACAATCGCATAAGGCTCAGTGCTTTTTTTTGCTTCAACAGCCCCGTCTTTATTTTTTTCAAGCTCAATTAAATCTTCTTTACTTGGTCCTTCTTGCTCCGCAACAATCGGTAACTCAATCGGATACGTTTCTAGAAAGGCGACATACTTTTCCATTAGTACCTGATTATCAGGTGTATTAAATTGTAGAAAATCAATAGGTGTGCTCGCAGCAGCGACACGCTCTTGTTCCATTTGCTCCTTGCTTAACGGAATAATTGGCTTTTTTTCCTGTTCATTTTCTTTTTCTTGTTCCTCAACAATAAGCTGTTGTAATAACTTATATCGTGCTTGAATCAGTTTTAAATCTTCAGTTGCTTCTGGTTGAAAGCGCTTTTCGATTAATTTGAGATAAGCCTGTCGAGCAATCCATAAATTGGAACCTGGCTCTAAATTTTCATGTTCACTTAAAGCAGCAGATTTTTGGCTTTGAGCCGCAACCTCATTGACATCCACTGAAACAAAGTGATTTAAGCTCTTTACCATCAGTTGAGAGTAAAAGGGTGAATATAAAAAAAGTACAAAACAGCCCAATAGCACGAATAGTATTGTGATTACGCGCACTAAACTGACCATCCAATGTACTTTAGACATAAATCTCCTCATTCACTGTGGGCTTGGATTAAACCTTGTTCACTATATAACACAGGTTCAGGTTCCAATTGAATACTAAACTTTTGTTTTACATCACTTTGTACTGCATTATAGGTGTTTTTAACATCAGCTAAAGTCGCTTCTGCATAATTCACCAACACCAATGCCTGTTTATGAAACATACCAACTGATCCAAGCTGCTTACCTTTCCAACCGCTTTGATCAATCAACCAACCTGCTGCCACTTTAACATTGCTATTTGCTTGTGGATAATGAGGAATGTTTGGAAATTGTTGAGCAATTTTGTCAAATTCATTTTGTGTAAGAATTGGATTTTTAAAAAAACTTCCCACATTTGGAAATGCTTTCGGATCGGGCAATTTACTCTGACGAATATGAATCACTTGATTTTGTAGATTCTCTGCCGTCAGTTCATCGCCAACTGCTTGCTTAAGATCGCCATAATTTAACTTTAAATCTGCATGTTTCAACAATTTAAAAGTTACGCTGACAATGATGTAACGACTGGGTTGATCTTTGAAAATGCTATGACGATAAGCAAAATGACAATCTTCAGCTAAAATTGAATCGAATTGCTTCAATTCGCGATCATAGACTTGAACAGATTCAATAAACTCACCGACCTCAACACCATAGGCACCAATATTTTGTACAGGTGAAGCGCCCACTAAACCAGGAATCAAAGCTAAATTTTGTAAACCAAACCAGTTTTGCTGTGTGCTATATAAAACAAAATCATGCCACACCTGACCTGCGCCAACCTTCACAGTCACTGTATTTTCATCTTCAGCAAGCAGATCAATGCCTTGAATATTGAGGTGCACTACCAACGCTTGAAGTTGCTGCGGCAACAATAAATTACTGCCACCAGATAAAACCAAAACATTTAAACCTTGTTGTTCAGCAAATACCAAAGCTTCAATGACATCATGCGGCTGATGAATTTGAACATAGTGTGAAGCGATCGCATTCAGGTTTAAGGTATTTAAATGTTTAAGCTGAACTTGCTGTTGTACATACATGTTGAGTGAGATCCTATTACCCTGCTTTGATTTGCTGTTTAAAAATATTCACCCATGCTTGGCTACTCGACTCACATTGATCAAGCACTCGGTCAAAACCATCAGCCCCACCGTAATAAGGGTCAGGAACAGCTTGTTGGGTAAATAACGGATCGTGTTCACTCATCAATGCTATTTTTGCACGGATTTGATCAGCCCCAAATTGTCGAACGGCTTTAGTCATGAGTGATTGAATATCATTAAAGTTTTCATGATCCATTGCTAAAATAAGATCAAACTCAATGAAGTCTTCTAATCGCAATTGTCTGGCTCTTTGTGTGGACAGATCATAGCCGCGCTGTATGGCATGTTGCTGACTACGAGCATCTGGCGCTTTACTGGGGTGATAATTACTTGTTCCAGCTGAATCGACCAACACCGCTAAACCATGCGCATCACAATAATGTCTGAGAATCGCTTCAGCTGTGGGTGAGCGACAAATATTTCCTAAACAGACACATAACACCTTATAGGGCATTTGGGACGGCATAATCACCTCAACGCTACACATTTTAACAGCGTCTTATGGTAATTTATTTAAGCAATGAAACCTATAGTCACTTTATATAAAAATGTTGTATTTATTAGGGTTTATTAACATTTCACCTATGATTGTGGGAGAAAATATTTTAGCTTAGCGCGCAATTGATTTATAAAATGTAAATAAAGTTCAAGTATAAGGATGTATCTATGAATCTATTTCAATTTCAAACTGTTCCGAACATTATTACGGGACTAGGTTCGATACAAGAACTTAAACATGTTTTAACACAACATAATTATCACAAAGCGCTTTTAGTGACAGATGCGGGTATGATCCAACATCAACTACATCAGCCTATCATACAAATATTCAATCAAATCTCTCTCGACTATATCATTTACTCTGATATCCAAGCCGATCCACCAGAACATATCGTATTAGAAGCAGTTGATTTTGCTAAACAAGAAAAGATTGATGTGATTATCGGTTTTGGTGGTGGCAGTTCAATGGATGTCGCTAAAATCATTGCTTTACTCGCACACCCAAAGCAACAACAGCACCTCAGTGAAATCTATGGTGTAAATCAGGCGAAAGCCCCTCGCTTGCCGCTTATTTTAGTTCCAACGACTGCTGGAACAGGCTCTGAAGTCACGCCGATTTCAATCGTCACGACAGGTGCGACAACCAAAATGGGTGTTGTATCTCCCATTTTATATGCTGATGTTGCCATTTTAGATGCCACATTTACAGAAGGGCTGCCTGCGCACATCACAGCAGCAACGGGTATCGATGCGATGGTACATGCGATTGAAGCCTATACCTCAAATATCAAAAAAAACTTTTATGCCGATATATTAGCGAAGAATGCACTTCAATTACTCAATCAAAATTTAGCCAAAGTACTCAAAAATGGCGCCGACTTAGATGCTCGTCAAAATATGCTGATCGGATCCATGTTGGCAGGTCAAGCTTTTGCGAATGCACCTGTCGGCGCTGTGCATGCTCTTGCTTATCCTCTGGGTGGACATTTCCATCTTTCACATGGACATACCAATGCTTTGGTGCTGGTTGAAGTATTAAAGTTCAATGTGCCAAAAGCTAAACATTATTACGCCGAGCTAATGCAGTTGCTCGATCCACGCAGTACAGGCTGTACGGATGGATTATGTGATCTTTTTATTGATCATATGCAAAATCATTTAGATCAAAGTGGTCTAACGCTTAAATTAAAAGACTTAGATATTGCAGAAGCAAAATTGCCACAACTGGCGAAGGATGCCATGCTTCAAACGCGATTATTGCAAAATAATCCAAGAGCAATGACCGAACAAGATGCTTTACAGATTTATCAGGCGATTTATGCATGAGTAAACCGATTTTAAAAAACCGTGAGCAATTCAAATTCTTTTTGGATATACAAACTCGCTGGGCAGACAACGATATTTATGGCCATGTCAATAATGTGACCTACTATAGTTATTTTGATACCGCAGCTAACTCATTGCTCATTCAAAAAACAGGTTTTGATATTCATCACAGCGACGTGATCGGTCTGGTGGTGGATTCAGCTTGTAGTTTTTTACAAGAACTATCATTTCCAGAAACCATTGAAGTGGGTGTAGCAATTGGAAAAATTGGCAATTCATCGTTACGTTATGAACTGGCGATTTTTAAACAAGGCCAACAGCAAGCCGCCGCACAGGGACATTTTGTTCATGTCTTTGTAGATCGTATAAATCGAAAAAGCACGACAATTCCCAAACAAATGCGAGATGTCCTTACCGCATATCTGCTAACAGACTAAAGCGTTGCTTTAAGTTTAGTTCCGCCACTCGAGCCTTGCTCTCGTCTTGCGCTCGGGCAAAGCTAAGTTTAGTTCCGCCACTCGAGTCTTGCGCTCGGCCAAAGCTAAGTTTAATTCCGCCACTCGAGCCTTGCTCTCGTCTTGCGCTCGGACAAAGCGTTGCTTTGTCCTCGCTCAGGACTTCAATTGAATATTGTGTAGTTCTGCATCAAAAGTCTCGATCAAGCTTTTGAGAGTTGGTTCTTGTTGCAATAATTCCACTGCTCGATTAAAGGCTTTTTCTTTACGCTTGTTTTGTATTGCCAAAGGTGTATTAGAGTGCACTTCACCATACTGCACATTGAACTGGGTATTTGGCCATTGTGAGTTGAGTGCATCCTCTAAACCATGTTGTAACTGCGATAGCATTCCTTCATATTCTTGAGGGATATGAAAAGTTGATACACCATTTATCTCACCTTGCATGACTCCATGCTGGGCTAACTCCTGAACGGCTGGAGAAAGCTGACTGGTTCTAAACCAATACTCCCACTTCTCCAAATTCCACTCACCCTCTAGCACCTGTTCATGAAGTTTTAGAATGTCTTGTGGCATCAAATCCGTTGCTTCAACAGCAGCTTGTTGAATATCTGTCGAAATCTCGGCCGGTTGTGCCGTTATTTGCTCGACCGCAACAACTTCATCGAATAACTCAGGCTCGACCTGTAAACGATTCTGTTCAATATCTTGATGTACAGTTTGATCAGTCTGCGCTTTTGACTCTACAGGGAAAACGAGAACTTCATCAGATGCAGCTACATCCAACTGACAATCCTGTTGATCTGAGACACTGTCTAATCCGATAAGCTGCCCATCCGCTGCATCAAAAACCATGACCTCACGATTTTCCTGCACGATTGGTTCAGGTTCAGGTTCAGGTTCAGGTTCAGGTTCAGGTTCAACGCTAACCATTTCTTGCTGAACGGCAAGCGGCTCTTCAACTACAGTACCTTGTGACAACTGCTGAGTATCTGATGAGATTGTTTCAGCCGAAACCACATCTTTTCGGGATAGCTCAACATGATGTGGGTTTGCCTCAACAACCGTGATCTCACTCACAGATAAAGGTCTAAATGCGAGCAAACGTAAGACGCACATTTCAAAGCCTTGCTCTTGCGTTACCGCCAGTTGCAGTTCAGCACGCCCTTTACATGCGATTTGATAATAAAGTTGCAAATCTTGAGCTGAAACCAATTTTGAGAGTTGCAGAATTTTTTGATTGATTTCTTCGCTGTATTTCAATGCAAGATCTGGCAAATACTGCAACAAAGCCAATTCATGCAATGTTGAAACCAACTGATCTAGGACCAAAGACACATCTAAAGCTTGTTGTCTAAATTGTAAAAGCAGTTGGCTGACTCGGGCTTGTTGGTTTTGATGAATCGCTAAAATCAAATCATAAATAATCGTACGGTCAATCAATCCAAGCATGTCTTTAACATCTTGGTGGTGAACAGCACCCTGACCATACGCAATCGCTTGATCTGTTAAGGAAAGCGCATCACGCACTGAGCCTTGTGCAGATTCAGCAATTTGCCAAATAGCATCTTGATCAGCATCAATATGCTCTTTCTTTAAAATTTCAGTGAGATGCGTGGTTATTTCATCAACAGCCAGAGGACGCAAGGTGAACTGCAAACAACGAGAAATTACAGTAATCGGTAATTTCTGAGGATCCGTGGTCGCAAATAAAAACTTTACATGTTCAGGTGGTTCTTCCAATGTCTTTAACAACGCATTAAATGAATGCGTTGAAAGCATATGAACCTCATCGATCAGATAAACCTTAAACCGTCCTTGAGTGGGAGCATAAGGAACATTATCAAGAAGTTCTCGTGTGTCCTCAACCTTGGTGCGTGATGCAGCATCAATTTCGATTAAATCAATAAAGCGACCTTCGTTAACAGCTTTACACGTTGCGCAAACTTCGCATGGCGTTGAGGTTACCCCAGTCTCACAATTCAAACACTTGGCTAAAATACGGGCAATCGTCGTCTTCCCGACTCCACGCGTCCCTGTAAACAAGTAAGCATGGTGCAAACGTCCACGTTCTAATGCGCTCGTTAAAGCACGAGAAACATGGTTTTGCCCCACTAACTCATTGAAATTACGTGGACGGTATTTTCTTGCCAGTACTTGATACATGTATGCTCCCTTTTTGCATCCTAAGCATACTGTTTTTTTGAAAGGACTGTAAACGAATCTGCTTCTAATTGATCAAGATTAAATACATTCCCGTATTATTTATTTCAATACTGATTACATCGCGGAACACTTGCGCCAATATTCAACTCCATAGACAATACGCAACAAATTTATATATTTTGGCTTGCTCCCTATGTCTCAACAATCTTTAACGGTTTTAGGCGGTATCACCGCAGAACAATTTCTAACAGAATATTGGCAAAAAAAACCTTTGCTGGTGCGTAACGCAATGCCTGAAATTATAGGCTTATTAGAGCCAGACGATGTGAAAGAACTTGCTTTGGAAGAAGATGTCACTGCTCGCCTGATTCGTCAAAAGAATAAAAATCCAAATGAATGGCATGTAAAGTCTTCTCCGCTCACCAAAGGTGATTTTCAAAAATTACCGAATCTATGGACATTATTGGTTCAAGCGGTTGATCACTATTCATTTGATATCGCTGAACTCTGGAAAAAATTTCCTTTTATTCCCCAATGGCGTCGGGATGACATCATGGTGTCTTATGCACCACAAGGTGGTTCAGTCGGTAAGCATTTTGATTTTTATGATGTCTTCTTGGTGCAAGGCCATGGTCATCGCCGCTGGCAACTCGGTCAAATGTGTGATGAATCTACAGCTTTTGTTCCTGACCAGCCTTTAAAATTATTAGCTGAAATGGATATTCATTTTGATGAAGTGCTTGCTCCAGGTGATTTATTATATGTACCACCTGGTCTTTCGCATTATGGGGTCGCAGAAGATGATTGTTTAACCTTCTCTTTCGGCTTCCGTATGCCAAACCTATCAGAGATGATTGATCAAGTCAGCGATAAGTTTGCTGAAAATGAAATACTCAAAAAACCATTACTGGATATTCCCCGCCAACAGGTAGCACAAGTGGGTGAAGTAAACAGTACCGAGTTTTCATACTTAAAAACACAACTACTTGATTATCTCACTCAAGCACCTGAGTTCGATGCAGCGATCATGTCTTATATGAGTGAATCGAACTATCCAAACAATATTCCAGAACCAGAGGAAATTGAAGCCAATGATTTAACTGAAATCATTGGGACAGGATTCCAGTTAATCCTTGAACCAGCATCGAGACTGCTTTATAGACAACTAGGTGAATCTCTCGACTTTTGGGCAAACGGTGAAAACGTCTGTGTATCAACGGCTTTTGAACGACACCTAAAGCAAATCGCTGACGGGCAAAGCTTAATATTCGATGAGCAATTCAATGCACCTGAAATGTTAGAAGATATCGCTCAACTGCTAAATAATGCGATTGTGATGTTATTACCACCGAACTAATCCTTTTTACTGATACTTCCAAGTTAATTAATGCTGATATGTGAAAATATATTAAATTAATCTTTTCTCTACAGTTGTTTAATTATACTTGGAAATATCAAAGTGATTATTTTTATAACAATTACATTTTAATGATTGAATACCAATAAAAAATTTATAAACTACTTATTAATAATTTAAAAATATATCTTTCTTCTAAATAAATTTTTGACTTAAAACGGAGCCAAAACATGTTTAAAAAAACATTATTCTGTTCATTTATCGCTTCTTCTATATTCTTACAAACTGTTCAAGCTTGCACGAGAGCTGTGTATTTGGGCAATGACAATCATGTCATCACTGCTCGCTCTATGGACTGGAAAGTCGATGTCGGTAGCAATCTATGGATCATGCCCAGTGGCGCAGATCGAGATAGTAATGCAGGTCCAAAATCATTAAAATGGAAATCAAAATATGGCAGCGTAATCGCTTCAGGTTATGATGTTTCCACCACAGATGGAATGAACGAAGTTGGTCTTGTCGCGAATGTGCTTTGGTTAGTTGAGTCTCAATATCCAGACTCAAAAAAATCAAACAAACCCCATTTAAGTATTTCAGCATGGGCACAGTACGTACTTGATAATTATGCAACTGTTGCTGAAGCTGTTCGTGCCTTAGAAAAAGAACCTTTTATCATCATTACCGATAATGTACCCGGTGAACAACGCTTAGCAACACTACACTTATCTCTTTCTGATAAAACTGGTGATAGTGCAATCATTGAATACATCAATGGCAAACAGGTCATTCACCATAGTAAAAAATATCAAGTCATGACGAATTCTCCAACCTTTGATCAACAACTTGCACTTAACACCTACTGGCAGCAAATTGGTGGCACCGTGATGTTACCAGGCACCAATAGAGCCGCAGATCGCTTTGCACGCGCCTCTTTTTACATCAATGCCATTCCTAAAAACAATAATCCGAAAGAAGCGATCGCCTCAGTATTTAGCGTTATTCGCAATGCATCCGTACCATTTGGTTTAAATACAGCCGAAGAACCCAATATCTCATCAACACGTTGGAGAACAGTTGCGGATCACAAACAACAACTTTATTTCTTTGAATCAGCTGTATCCCCGAATGTTTTTTGGATTGATTTAAAGAAAATCAATTTTAAAGATGGTGTTACACGTAAACTTGATCTTGGAAAAGACCAGCAAAATACCTTTGCCGGTGATGCGACCAATCAATTCAAAATAGCGAAACCATTTGAATTTCTTGGTTCAGCATCACATTAATAAACGTCTAGACTTAGAATCAACTAGAGAACTTAAATATGAAAAAAACACTGTGTTTACTTAGTATTGCTGTAATGGCAGCTGGTTGTACAAGTTTGCAGAATTCGCCAACAACAACGGCCACTCTTGACCATTTGGCTACAGCAGGTTCATTAATTTGTAAGAGTAATGAAATCTGCCCGAATGTGATTGTCGAATGGGATAAACAACAAAAAGAGCAGCTAAAAGTTGATGTTGCGTTGACAAGTACTTATCAATATTACGATATAACAGGTATGACTTTCTTAATTGATGGCAAGTCAATTAACTACCGTCCTACTGAGAAAACTCAACAGAAATATATAAATAAGCTTATTCCTAAACACTCAGCCAATACTTTTGTTCTCCCAAGCTCGTTTCTTTATGAATTGAGAAGCGCGAAAAACGTTGAGCTATCCATTGAAACCGATAAAGGAATGATTCAACGCTCAGTATATACACCAACACAATCATCTACACTTTCCAAAAACTTTGCTCGACTCATTGCAAGCCTACCGAAACAACAACCTAAATAACCACTTAAATAAAATTTGGTCAGTTATTATTTATTGATAATTGACCATTCCATCCATCAAAATCCCAACCAATCATATGAAAATGATTATCAATTTTAATTACTTAAAAACTTGTCAAATGACGATAATGTCAAAACAACAGGATTATTCAAATCAGGTTTGTCGCAAAGCAGTTTATACTGATTAATAACTACAAATATTTTTATAACGGATTTTTATTACAAATATAAACTCATACTGCTGATTTTAACTGAGAACATGGGGAGCTAATTTAAAAATCAAGTAAATAAATATTGCTATTTACCCCTATGATATTTCTCAAATACCATGTAAAATATTTGCCAAAATTGCATAATGAAATGCAAAAAATGCTCTTGGCGAAGAGCAAACTCGAGGCGTTATATGTCAAAAAAAGAAGATATTATTAGCACAGCATTACGACTATTTAACTCGCATAGCTACAACTCGGTTGGAGTCGATCGAATTATCAGCGAGTCAAACGTTGCAAAAATGACTTTCTATAAATATTTTCCATCCAAGGAAAAACTGATTCAAGAATGTCTCATTCAACGCAACCAAAATCTACAAGCTTCGCTAAACAGTGCTTTAACTGAGTGCGATCCAAATGATCATATGGGGCAGTTGAAAAGAATTTTTGAATGGTACTCAGCATGGTTTAACACCGAAGATTTTAATGGTTGCATGTTTCAAAAAGCGCTTGAAGAAGTTATAAAAATCTACCCTTCAACTTTAGAACCTGCAACTCAATATAAAATTTGGTTAACTGCCTTAGTGCAAGATTTACTACAAAATATAGGTATTCCTACGCCAATCCACCTAGCAACTTTGATTGTTAGTATCTTAGATGGTATGACGATTCAAGCACACGTAAATAAGCACTCGGTTGAAATGAACGAGTATTGGAAGCGCGTAGAACACCTGATCAGCTTTGAACAGACACTTGCCTAAATAAATTTTTTATAGAACCCTCTTGTTTATCCTGCTAGGAAAAATACAAAGTGGGCATGAATTATTAAGAAAAAGGTATAACGAACTGATCCCTTTAGACATAAAGGGATTTTTTTTATCTATTGTGATGAAGTAATTGACCAAAAAAATAAAGCGTGATTTATAATTTTTTTTCTAGCTCACGCTTGCGTCTAAGTGTAAATAAATAATAAGTATTATTACCCTCTGGCGGTTGTGCTTTCACACTTCCGTTCCTTTTTATGCAGACAGATTATTCTGTCCTAGCCGCAATTCTATAGACTTTTATTCAAAGCACAACCATTTTTTTAATTTTTTTAATATTCATTAGTTATATTAACCACTTAATTTTATTGTGAAGTAAAATTTAAAAATCATAGCTTATTAATATAAATTTATAGCTTTATTCACCCCTCACCACACCAAATGTTAATCAGTTTGCATTTATTACAAAAATAGTTAATACATTATCATTATTGCTTATGGTTATCAATTTTTCTGATATTCGATGTCATTAAAAACCATTGTGATTATTCAGTTTTACAACAATTCTTTTAAATACCCATCTTATACTTGGTTCGGTTTTCTGGTAGCAGGTAGAGTATGCAAAAAAATCTTGAAATTGAGGCGATGAGAGCGTCTGCAGGTAGCGTTGTTAATGTACTTAAATCTCTAGCAAATACCGATCGGTTAATTATTTTGTGTCATTTGACCCAAAAAGAACTCAATGTCACACAAATAGCTGAACTCACAAACATCGTTCAACCGACACTTTCACAACAATTAATGATGCTACGCAAAAGTAACGTTGTTTCTACGCGTCGTGACGGGAAACAAATTTATTATTCAATTCTTGATCCAAAGCTAAATATCATCTTGAATACATTGTATGAGCATTACTGTTCTGAAACAGAGCCCTCATAAGAGAACAAACACTCGTTTCTTTAGCATTTTTTCTGCATAATATATACGAATTTATGCTTTAAAATGTTAGACATGAAAAAGTTAAATCAAGGCCTCACTGTACTATTTCCTGCAAGAAAATGGTTACGCAACTATCAGCTCCCCAGTTTTAGGTCTGATTTAACAGCTGCTTTAATTGTTTTGGCGATGCTTGTTCCTCAAGGTATGGCCTATGCCATGTTGGCGGGCTTACCCCCAATCATGGGAATATACGCAAGTATACTCCCTATGATTGTCTATGCCTTTACCGGTAGTAGCTCCACGCTGTCCATTGGTCCTGTTGCCATTATTTCTATGATGGTTTTTGCAGCCTTAAATCCACTATTCCCAGTGGGTTCAGCTGCCTATATAGAAGCTGCCTGTCTTTTGGCTGTCTTAGTGGGTGTGATATCACTCATTTTAGGTGTTTTTCGTTTTGGTTTTTTAATTCAGCTGATTAGCCACCCAGTTATTCAAAGCTTTATCATTGCATCCGCATTGTTAATCGCACTTGGTCAATTCAAGTTTTTACTCGATATTCCCTTACAAGCCAACAATATTCCTGAATTCTTCGTAAGCCTATCTCAAAACCTCCAGAACATTAGTTTTACAAACCTTGGATTTGGAATCATAGCGATTGGCATACTGGTCTTACTCCCTAAATTTATTCAATCCCATTTTATAAATAAAATTATTCCCCTACTCCTATTACTTTTATCCATTGTATTTATTTCCGCTTTAGGGATAGACCACCACGGTATTAAAACTGTTGGTGCCATTCCCTCAGCTTTACCTAGCCTGAGTTTTCCAACATGGAACTGGACTTTAATTCAGCAACTACTACCTAGTGCTTTTATGATTGCAATGATTAGCTTTATTGAGTCATTGGCAATTGCTCAAGCAACAGCATTACAAAAGCGTGATGATTTAAACAGTAACCAAGAGCTGATCGCATTAGGATTAGCAAATATTGCAGCAGGCATAAATTCAGGATTTGCGGTTTCTGGCAGTTTATCTAGAACGGTGGTCAATGCAGATGCCGGTGCAAAAACACCGATCTCAGGTGTTCTTTCTTCATTATTAATGATCCTCGTAAGCTTATACTTTACGGGTCTATTTGAAAATCTACCTTTAGCCGTTCTAGCTGCCACCATTTTTGTTTCAATATGGAAACTTGTGACGCTGACACCTTTCATTGACACATGGCGTTATTCAAAAGCTGATGGTTTGGCGATGTGGGTGACTTTTCTAGGTGTGACCTGCATTGATATTTCGACAGGACTTATCATTGGTATTGTTTTAACGTTTGTCTTATTACTCTGGCGGATAAGCCGCCCGCATATTGCAGTCATTGGATTAATCGAAGGCACTCAGCACTTTAGAAACGTATCACGATATGATGTTATTACCACACCAAACGTTGTGGCATTTCGCGTTGATGAAAATCTTAGCTTTTTAAATGCTCACATATTAAAAGGTCATGTAATTACACAGCTTAGTCAAAATCCACAGATAGAACATGTCGTCATCAATTGCTCCAGTATTAGCAATATTGATCTCAGTGCACTTGAAATGTTAAAGGATTTAAATCAAGAATTATCGCAACTACAGATCCAACTACACCTATCAGAAGTGAAAGGACCTGTAATCGATAAGCTATCCAAATCTGAACTGATAAATGAGCTGAGTGGTCGAATATTTCTATCACATTACCAAGCAATACAAGCGCTTTCCCCTCAGCCCACTACTGAAACAAATACGTTATAGCTGTTTTTTCACTCAAAAAGATATCCCCTAGTTTTCTAAAATACTTTTTAAAAACATTACGTTATTTTTTACAGTATTTTTAAAGTAATTAGGTTGCAAAAAAAATTTTAATATTCAGGGCGCTTAGGTATAGAATACGGCGCTTGTTTAACCTTAAATCGTGCATAGGTTTATAAGGCCTTCATATGTTTAATGTATTGTCTCGCTTAAGTTTAGTTAGCAAAATTATTATCGCTATTTTTTTAGGGATTGGCGTGGCATTGCTATTCCCTAGTTTCACACCTTATCTAAGTTTATTAGGTGAGTTATTCATTAAAGCCTTGAAATCTGTTGCACCAATTTTAGTTTTTGTACTCGTACTTTCTTCAATTGCAAACTTTCAAGTGGGTCAAAATTCTAATTTAAGACCCGTCATGACTTTGTATGTCCTCGGAATGCTGTTCGCTGCATTCAGTGCCGTCATTGCAAGTATCATGTTCCCTAGCCAGCTTTTTTTGAATATCGCCGCTCAGTCTGAATTACAAGCACCTGGTAATCTTGCTGAGATCTTAAAAAATCTACTGCTTAGCTTTATTGCCAATCCTGTACAAGCAATCAGTGATGCCAATTTTATTGGTATCTTAGCTTGGGCAATTGGTTTAGGTTTAGCCCTACGTCACAGTTCTGAATCAACGAAACAAGTCTTAAATGATGTTTCAAATGCCGTAAATAAAATTATCCATATCGTGATTAGTTTTGCACCAATCGGTATTTTTGGCTTAGTCGCAGTGACCTTTGCTGAGGCTGGTTTTGCAACGTTGACAAGCTATGCTCATTTATTAATGGTGTTGATCGGCACAATGATCTTTGTAGCACTGGTGATCAATCCAATTCTTGTTGCGATTACAATGCGTGCAAACCCTTACCCACTCGTATTTATATGTTTGAAAGAAAGTGGGATTACTGCCTTCTTTACTCGCAGCTCAGCAGCAAATATTCCTGTGAACTTAGACCTCGCACGACGTTTAGGCGTTAATGAAGCAACTGCGGGAGTTTCTATTCCGCTTGGCGCGACCATAAACATGGCGGGTGCAGCGGTAACAGTGACTGTATTAACACTCGCTGCTGTCAATACGCTTGGCATTCATGTTGATTTTAGTACAATGTTAATTCTGTCTGTTGTTGCAGCGGTTTCTGCATGTGGTGCCTCTGGCGTAGCGGGTGGTTCATTATTGCTTATTCCAGTTGCGTGTAGCCTATTTGGTATATCCTCAGAAGTTGCGATGCAAGTCGTTGCAATTGGTATGATCATTAGTGTATTACAAGATTCAACCGAGACAGCACTCAACTCATCAACAGATGTTTTATTCACTGCTGCTGTAGATTTCAGAGACCGTCTAAACTCATAGGTTTATATGCCATTTCAACGTTTACCAAATTGGATTCAACTGGGTGCTTTTTTATTGGCATTGAATGCAGGGATGGTGAACGTTTTGGGTTTATTTACCCTCCTGCATCAATCCGTTTCTCATATGACGGGTAATGTTAGTTTATTGGCCATGAATATACTGGATTGGCAGCCAGATCATCTAATCTACTTAAGCCTAGTCGTTATTTGTTTTGTAATCGGTTCCTTTTATAGCGGTCTTATTCTTGGAAATGGCAATCTAGCCCTAGGACGACATTACGGATTTCCACTGAGCTTAGTGGCATTTTTCCTGTTTTTAGCATGGTTGCTCATCCCTTACTTTCCTCGCTATGGCTTATTATGGGCCTGCGTAGCAATGGGCGTGCAAAATGCCATGGTCAGCCATTATAAAGGTGCTATCATTCGCACAACCCATTTATCTGGTGTGCTCACTGATATTGGCTTAGCTCTAGGTTATAAGGCTCGCGGATTAACAGTTGAAAAACGTCGTATCGTTCTACATTTCCTTATCTTTATTGGGTTTTTAGTAGGCGGGCTGATTGCAAGCGTGCTGTATCCCTATCTAAAATTACAAACCTTTCTCATCCCTACCGCTTTAAGCCTTGTGATGAGTATGGCATATTGGATTTATTATTTTCGTTCTTCATCAAACTTAAATTTGGATTGAATTATGGTTAAAAATGCATTGCAAGCTCAGTTATTAAAAGCGGGTTTGGTGGATAATAAAAAAGCGAAAAAATTAACCAAACAAGTGCAACATGAGCAACGTACAGGGCAAAACGATGATGCAACATTTAAAGCTGAGATTGATCGTGCCAAACAAGAAAAAATAGCGAAAGACCAAGCGCTCAATTCAGAGAAACAACGTATCTTGGAAGAAAAAGCCCTTAAAGCTTCAATTATCCAAATGATCAAACAACACAAAGTACAGCAAACTGATGGCGATATTGCTTATCAATTTATTGATGATAATAAAATTAAGAAAATCTACCTTGCTCAACAGGTCTATAACGCACTGGTTTCTGGCTCACTGGTCATTGCAAAAGATCAAGACAGTTATGCTTGTCTTCCTAAAGAATTAGCCGAGAAAATTGATCAGAAAATGCAAGGATTCATCTTAGTTAACAACAATACTGAAAATAATAGCCAGACTACAGATGAAGAAGATCCATACGCAGCCTATGTCATTCCTGATGATCTGATGTGGTAAATCATTTAACTCTGTAAAAACGCCTTACAGATCGTATATAAACTGTGATTAAAAATAACTAAAGCCCTATTACAGCTTACAATTCTCGATTAAAGAATTTTAAGGTGTTTGGGTTTTGGATTATTTAAATTTTATACGTGATATTCGAGCGGAATTAAGCCATTTTCCTTGGCTAGAGATGTTACTTGCCCTCATCGTTTTAATTTTATTTGCAGCGCTGGCAAATTTCATTGCGAAAAGAATTATTGTTCGTGGTATTCGTCATTTAATCACCAAGTTCAAATCTCCAAATCAAACAATATTTTCACAACATAGTGTGACTCGTCGATTTGCCAATATCATCCCTGCTATTGTGATCATGAACGGCATCACCGCTGTTCCTCATCTGCCAGAGAAAGTGATCAGTCTTGTGCAAATGGGTGCTCAGGCCTTTATTTTCCTCACCATCGCACTTTCGATCAGTGAAGCACTCAATATCTTCAACCTTATCTACCAACGTAACCCTAAATCAAGAAATAAACCCATTAAAGGCTATCTACAGCTGGTTAAGCTTGTCTTATTTGTGGTTTGTGGTCTATTAATTTTAGGTACCTTTCTGAAAAGAGATGTTTTCACGTTGCTTGCTGGCTTCGGGGCAATGGCAGCGGTGTTAATGCTCGTATTCCAAAACACAATTCTTTCTTTGGTAGCCAGTGTACAAATCACCTCTTATGATATGGTTCGTATAGGCGACTGGATTGAAATGCCATCCTTAAACGCAGACGGCGATGTCATTGATATGTCATTACATACCGTGACTGTACAGAACTTTGATAAGACCTTTACCACTATTCCCACCAACAAACTTGTAACAGATACCTTTCGAAATTGGCGTGGAATGAGCAACGCAGGTTGCCGTCGAATGAAACGTTCACTTTTCCTTGATCAAAGTAGTGTTCATTTTATGAGTGATGAAGAACAACAAAAACTCAAGGATTTTTTGTTGTTAGATCAATATCTTGATGCTAAAAAATCGGAAATTGAAGAGTTCAATACGCATTTAAGTAATCAGTCCCGATATAACCAACGACGTTTAACCAACTTGGGAACGTTTAGGGCTTATGTTGAGTTTTACTTACGTCAGCACCACGGAATTGCACAGAATCAGACAATTTTGGTTCGTCAACTGCAACCAACGAGTGAAGGCTTGCCTTTGGAAATTTATGCATTTACCAATACGATTGCATGGGCATCTTACGAGGCAATTCAATCTGATATTTTTGACCATCTGATTGCTATTATCCCTGAGTTCGGTTTAAGAATTTACCAAGCACCATCAGGACATGACTTTCAGAGCTTTATTCAAGAAGTAAATGCCGAAAAGATCAATTAGATAAAACCACAATGGCCTGAAGTTCTCACTCGATCCAAATGAATGGACAGACGCAGAACTTCAAGCCATTGAGGTATAGATAAAAATTTCATAGCGACAGCTAGCTAGGTATATTTATTCTTAAACCCTTTCTCTAGTCATCTATTTTACAAAATTTCAAATTTTATAAAATTATTTGGTCCACTTCAGTAAATTCAAATTAAATTCCGATGCCAACAAATATGCTGCCATCATCAAACCCAGTGAAATAGTAATTAAAACAATATCAATAGATGGAGCACCACGAATAAGAAAAAACATGCTAGCGATGAACAACAAACAAACACTTAAATTGCCGACTTTTTTTAACATTTAACATCCATATATTCGTGAAGCGCATCACAATTATTGCTGTTTTACATACAGAGTTCTAGTATTATTATCGCTTTATTATGACCGCTCATCATCTCTCTTTAGTGAAATTGAGCACTACCACCCTATCATCATTTTATATTTCAAATAGATAACACTGTTTAAACTAAAAATCAGTAGCAAAATGCACACTATTAATTTTTTACTATGTGTTTGGTCAATGATGATTAAAAGCCTCTACATAAAGGCTTTTAATCAACTTACTTATAAATAGATCTCAGGAGGATATGGAGCGTCATCAGCAATTGGAGAATAAAATACTTCTCCAACAAAGAAACCGTTTGGCGCTTGCGTAATATCAATCGTGATTGAATCCGACATCAATTGTGGATATGCCCAAATAAACTGCTTCATCAGTCCTAATGGATGATTATTCTGCATATCTCCAAAAATTCGCTGCCAGATGGGTGCTCTATAAGGCTTGGTGTGATCAAAGCCATAGAGATGTGCAATTGAAGAATCTGGGACGAATCCAGCTAAGTAAGCAACTCTATCTTCGGGATAGTTCAAATCTTGTGTTGAGATCTCCGCTACCGCTTGATGGGCCAAATCCAGTTTTGCTTCCAAAATCCAATCATAAGCTTCCGTCATTATGTAATCAAAATTCGGATATGAATAATGCTCACGAGGATAGTTAATGTCCGTCGCAAGAGTTTCTATTGGCGTCCGAATCGTGGGAAAGAAAATTAATGGACAGACTTGAGCGTTTGCATATTTTGCTTTGATCACAGCACGAATGTTTTGACATGTGTGCCCCAATTTATTTCTTAACCACACTTTAAACTCATCATACGGTGTACCTGTCTTATGCACAGCGTCATAGATTGTGCCTAAATCTGGTGCGTATAATCCAGTATCCGCATTAAAAGCGAGTTTGGTGGGGAAATCATAAATACAAGGTAGGTCTGTGCCTTGGTTATACCACCACCACGGCTCACCAATTTGCATATTTACCTCACACCCACCTATTGCCATCATATCTGCAAACTCAATAAACACTTTATGTAAATACGCTAGTGCATTTTGATCACATGGACTAAAAAAATAACTCGGTGGTTCATAACCTGTACGACCTAGATTGCTATTCCAGTCCCGCTGAGCCCAAAACTCATTTGCACCTAATGAGTACATTTCAAAACTCACACCAAATACTGGCTGCATATCTGCATCATGTAGTGCTTTTGCAAAATGTTGATGCCATATCCGCGTGCATGGATTTACCACATCTTCAAGTGTCATAAGCGTATCTGGAATTTGCCACTTATTCAGATCACTTTTCCAAATTAACTCTGGATATTTAGACATACCACAATAATGATTCATAAAGCCGTGATAGCCCAAGGCTTTCATATTATCAACAAGCCGCTGAGGGTTTAGATCATAGTGGTCATCATAACTGGTACAAATGCCATAATGATGCGGTGGTACAGATACTCGATTTAAAGTCAGCTTTGCATTTGGCCCTGTAGTGATAGAGTTGAATATGCGGATATAACCATCTTCAGCTTGAGCGAGTGGAAGTGTTGAATGTCCATTATATGTGGTTGTATAAGCTGAAAAGGAAATCCGCTGAATATTGGTGACAGGGAAATGGTCTGTGGCTGAGAAACCTGCTTTTACTGTATCCCAATTGATCTGAATATGTGCTGATCGAGCCGTGGGTTGGTTGGCATAATTAAACAAGACAATATAAGCCACCTTATCTTCACCATGATCAAGGTAATGGACCGTCAAAGTAGGTGTAAGTGTTTCATGATTAAGGGTTGGCATTGAAGCGGATAATTCAATATCAAAATCCCAAATCACCCCTGAGTAATCGTACTTTGTTTCATATGCTAGAAATTTATGGTCTTTAGCATCATGAGAATCCCAAACGATACCAGCTAAATCAGTCGTGGTGCGAGATCGAAATGATGCTTCAAAGCCATTTTGATAATTTGTGATCGCAAAAGACATCGTTTGCGGACCATCAATCCGCCAATATTTAGGATGAAAACGATCAATCAATGAAGTTTCAATAATGAGATTACAATCTTGTAGGTGTTCAAATTGTTTTTTCATATCATATTTCTCAAGTGTTATATTTCATTAGTTTTTCATATTAGATAATAATGAATTTCAATCAACTTTAGGCTCTTTAGAATGCGCACAAGTTCACTTTTCACGTTTATAACTTAAATTTTCTGCTATTCTATAATGACTATACGTTTATACTTTTTAAACCTAAAGGAAAAAAACAATGCTGAAGTGGTTTGAGAAATTAGTCGATCCATATCCAAGCAAAGACTTAAACAAACCATTACCCACCACTTTCTTTGCATTTGTTTGGAAAGCGACGCAAGGCATTCGTCCCTATTTATTCTTACTGGTCGCCTGTACTGCCGCAGCAGCTTGTTTCGAGGCACTGTTCTTTTCTTATATTGGTAAATTGGTTGATTGGCTTAGTAACAGTCAACCAAATACGTTTTTTGCGACCAATCAGCAAAACCTAACCATTCTGATTAGTATATTATTTGCCAATATCTTCTTTGTTAGCTTACAAGCCATTATTAAACATCAAGTTTTGTTTAGTAACTTTCCAATGCGTATGCGTTGGCGCTTTCATAATTTATTGTTGCAACAAAGCTTGGATTTTTTCCATACCGACTTTGCAGGACGTCTTTCAGCCAAAGTAATGCAAACAGCGTTAGCTGTACGCGAGTTTTGGATGATTCTTGGTGACATGCTGGTTTATGTGGTGATTTATTTTATTACTATCAGTATTGTACTTGGCTCTATATCGCCTATTTTGATCGCACCATTGATTATATGGTTAGTGTTGTTTATTGCGATTGCCAGTTATTTTATTCCACGTCTAGGGAAGATTTCTCAAGCACAAGCAGATGCACGATCTATCATGACAGGTCGTATCACAGATGCGTATACCAATATTCAAACCGTCAAACTTTTTGCACATGCAGGTCGAGAAAGTCAGTATGCCAAAGAGTCCATGAAAGAATTCATGGAGACTGTTTATAAGCAAATGCGTTTAGGAGTGAAATACCAAATTAGTATTCGCCTGTTGAGCGCTTTTCTTTTTATTGGTGTCATTGGCACTTCTGTATGGTTATGGACTCAAGGTCAAGCCGCGATCGGTGTAATAGCCGCAACAACTGCCATGGTGTTGAAGCTCGATAGCCTAGCTGAATTTATCATGTGGCATATCACTATGCTCTTTGAAAATGTCGGTACCATTCAAGATGGAATGAAAACTTTAGGCAAACCGATACAGATCCAAGATAAAAAAGATGCGACTGAATTAAAAGTTCAACAGGGTGGGATTCGTTTTGAAAATGTGAGTTTTGCTTATAATCAGAAAAATGTGATTGATCAATTTAATTTGACCATTAAACCTGGCGAGAAAATCGGTATTGTGGGCCGTTCTGGTGCTGGTAAATCAACATTAATTCAACTACTACTGCATTTTTACCAAATTAATCAGGGCCGTATTTTGATTGATGGGCAAGATATTCAAAACGTCACTCAAGATAGTTTACGTGCCAATATCGCATTAGTAACTCAAGATACCTCACTTTTGCATCGTACTGTGGCAGAGAATATTAAATACGGTCGTCCAAATGCAAGTGAAGCTGAAATTCAACAAGCAGTGAGCAAAGCACGTGCTGAAGAGTTCATCCCTCAACTGAGTGACCAAAAAGGTCGTATCGGATTTGATGCCTATGTCGGTGAACGTGGTGTCAAGCTCTCTGGAGGACAACGCCAGCGTATCGCTATTTCACGTGTTTTTCTTAAAGATGCCCCTATTCTCATCCTTGATGAAGCCACCAGCGCGCTTGATTCTGAAGTAGAAGCTGCTATTCAATCCAGTTTAAATGACTTGATGGTTGGCAAAACGGTCATTGCAATTGCGCACCGTTTATCTACTATTGCACAAATGGACCGTCTCATCGTCCTTGATCAAGGCAGAATTGCTGAGCAAGGTACACATGAAGAACTGATAGCGAATGATGGTTTGTATGCCCAACTTTGGAAACGCCAAACAGGTGGCTTTTTAGTTGAACAAAGAGTGACTCAGGACACCGAATAATGTTGTATTTAGAAGATTTGAATATTGGTGATCGTTTCATCAGTCGTGAATATGAAATAACCCTTGAGGAAGTTAAACAATTTGCAGGTCAATTTGACCCTCAGCCTTTCCATTTAGATGCAGAGGCAGCAGCACAGCACCCTATCTTTCAAGGTTTAGCTGCTAGTGGATGGCATACTTCCGCTGTGGTGATGCGTTTATGGACTGAGTGTTTCCCAATCGCAGGAGGGCTATTGGGTACTGAATCTAGTCTACGCTGGCCCCGTCCCACCCGTGTTGGTGACAAAATCCATGTCGATGTTGAAATTACCGCCATTGTGCCCTCTAAAACTAAACTTGATCGTGGTATCGTTAGCTATGTCACACAAGCTTTGAACCAACACGGCGATGTGCTATTAATATCTACAACCAAAATTATGGTCTTTAGAAAACCAACTTGATTTTTGAGGATTAGGTGACTCTCTTGTCCAACAATTTTTATGATTCATTCTTTTATTTCATGCAAAGATGTTTGAAAAGTACTTGTAAAGATCGATGAGCCGCCACGGATAGCACATGAAAACGACCTCAACTCGACAAGATCAAGGAATACCAGGCGTCTATGGCTTATTGTTATTAGATGTTGTTTCACGCTGGGGCTATAGCGATGAAACTTTATTTGCTCCGTTTCACTTAACGAGCGAACAACTGGCTGATCCAAACTATCGAATTCCAACGCCGATTGCCAATGAATTGGTAAAGCATGCTTTACGCCTCACCGGTGAAAGTACACTTGGCTTTCATTTAGGTACGCAAATGCGTATCTCGATTCATGGCTTCATTGGTTATGCAATTATGACCGCCCATGACATCACTGATGCGATTGCACTTGCGAGTCGTTTTATTCAATTACGTTTGCCTTTTCTCCAACTTTATTTTTCTACTTTCGGTCCTAAAGCAACTTTACAACTACAATGTGACATCGAAGTTGAGCCTTTGCGAACTGAAATTATTCTGGGGCTAACCATTGGTATCATGACCATGGCTAAAGCTTTGACAGGAATAGAAGACTTAAGTGGTGAAGTCGATTTAGATTTTCCTGAGCCAGATGGGTTTGATAAATATCGTGACAAATTGACCAGTACGGTTCGCTTTAATCAGCCACATTTGATATCAAGTTTTGATAAAAAATATCTAGGCTTGAAAATGGTGAATGCAGATCCTATTGCCAGCCAAATTGCGATTAACCAGTGTGAAACTGAGTTATCTGCTTTGGGTGAACGCCGCCGTTTAGCGATGCGTGTCCGTGATATTCTGACCAACTCTGAACAACATTATCTAAGTATTGAAAACGTGGCTGATCGTTTACATATGTCAGATCGTACATTGAAACGTCAGCTTGCAGCGGAAGGAACATCATTTTCAACCTTGGTGGATGAAGTACGCTATCGTCATGCAACTTCCCTACTTTCACGAACAGATTATAGCCTAGAACAAATTGCTGATGAATTAGGTTATTCCGATGTTGCAAATTTTAGTCGTGCTTTTAAACGCTGGAGTGGTCGTAGTCCAAGTAACTGGCGTAAAGATCCGTATTTGTAATATCGGGCTTAATTGATAAAACTTTTGTTTTTAATCAAAACCCTGTATAAAACGAAACAAAAATGATGAGATGGATTATTAAGGAGTTGTCATGAATCATCCAGTAGATTTGAAGTATGCGCGTACACATGAGTGGGTAAGAATTGAAGGCGACTTAGTTGTGACAGGTATTACTGACCATGCACAAGATGAGTTGGGTGATTTAGTCTATGTAGAAACACCTGAACTCGATAGCCAAGTCACTGCATCAGAACAAGCTGGTATTGTTGAGTCTGTAAAAACAGCTTCAGATATTCATGCACCTGTTTCAGGTACAGTTGTAGAAGTAAATACTGATCTTGAAGATGATCCTGATTTTGTCAATGAAGATCCATACGGCAAAGGTTGGATCTATAAAATCAAACCAGACAATATGGCTGATGTTGAAAAACTTCTATCCAATGAAGAATACGAATCAGGCCTATAAGCCTTTATAGACTGATCTATCAAAAAGCCTAGTTTAAATTAAACTAGGCTTTTTGATTAGAACTCTAATTCCAAATCAATTGAAATTGCGCCTACTTCTAAGCACAATTTTTTCAAGGCAAGATCTCTTAACCTTGCGATTGTGAAAAGGTAGAAAATACCTTTTCATTGGCAAAACTGCTTAATATTCGCTGCTTTTTACAATGGAATTTCTCTGAATCCCCACCTTTGTAACTTCATATTTCATATATTCCAGCTATATTTCGCGCCTCCAATACCATATTTTGATCATCTAAGCGTCTTTATTTGTAAATATCCAAAATTATTTACTTATTTATTTATAGATAGAGCTAAATTTTTATACAAAACCACCTGTTATTTTAAATTAAAAGCCTAATATTCAATCACCTATGTTGATTTATACAAAGTATACAAATAGCATACACGTATATCACAGTGTTTCAAAAAACAATCGTGCTTGAATCTGTCACCTTATCAATCTTATTAGAATAGTAAATCATTTTTGGGCTATTCAGATGGGATTGTACCGTTATGGATATATAAGGATGAGCATCCATTATGAATTTCTCTAATCCCACTGTTGTTGTGTTCGTGGTATATATTATTGCCATGTTGGGTATAGGTTTATACGCCTATTTTTCTACCAAAAGTCTTGATGATTATATTCTTGGAGGACGAAGTTTAGGTAGTTTTGTCACCGCTTTATCGGCGGGTGCATCAGACATGAGTGGCTGGCTACTCATGGGTTTACCTGGCGCAATATATCTGGCTGGACTATCTGAAGCATGGATTGCGATCGGCTTGATTATTGGTGCGTGGCTCAACTGGTATCTCGTTGCAGGACGGTTACGTGTACATACCGAAGTGCAGAATAATGCCCTCACACTACCTGATTATTTTACAGGTCGTTTTGATGATCAGAAAAAAATCTTACGCGTAACATCCGCATTGATTATTTTGGTCTTCTTCGCGATTTATTGTGCTTCTGGCATGGTCGCTGGTGCACGTTTATTTGAAACATTGTTCGAATTACCATATGGCACAGCCTTGATGTTAGGCGCATTTGCAACAATTGGTTATGTTTGTATTGGTGGGTTTTTGGCAATCAGTTGGACCGACACCTTCCAAGCAGGCTTAATGATTTTTGCATTGCTATTACTCCCGATCATCACCTATCTCTCTTTGGATGCAGGTGCTGCTCAGTTTACTGCATTAGTTGAAACAGCACGTCCTCAGGCATATGATTTTGCTTCAAACTTAAGCTTAGTCGCTATTCTTTCAGCGGCCGCTTGGGGTTTAGGCTATTTCGGTCAACCACATATCCTCGTTCGCTTTATGGCGGTCAACTCAGTTAAATCAATCCCTGCTGCTCGTCGTATCGGTATGACATGGATGATTTTATGTCTAGCGGGTGCAGTTGGTTCAGGTTTTGTTGGTATCGCATATTTCCAACAACATCCAGAACTTGCAGCAGCAGTCAGCGCTAACCCTGAAACTGTGTTCATGGAACTGACCAAGATCTTATTCAATCCTTGGGTAGTTGGTATCGTTCTTGCCGCAATTTTATCTGCGGTAATGAGTACATTGAGTTGCCAATTATTGGTGTGCTCGAGTGCATTGACAGAGGATTTGTACAAAGGCTTGATCCGTAAAAATGCTTCGCAAAAAGAGTTAATTTGGATTGGTCGTGCGATGGTATTTGCTGTCGCTATGCTTGCTCTGTTCTTAGCACAAAACCCAGAAAGTAAAGTTCTCGGCTTAGTTGCTTATGCTTGGGCAGGCTTTGGAGCTGCATTTGGTCCATTGATTATTCTTTCATTGTTCTGGAAACGTATGACCTTAAACGGTGCGTTAACAGGTATGATCGTCGGTGCAGTCACAGTCATCGTTTGGAAGAACTTCTTTGGCGATACAGGCATTTATGAAATCATCCCTGGTTTCCTTTTCGCATTGATCAGTATCGTTGTGGTGAGCTTACTTGGTAAGGCACCGAACTCAAATGTAACAAGTCGCTTTGAACAAGCTGATGAACTCTATGCAAGAGAAATGAAATAATCATTTTAGATAAAATTTAAGGGGCTTTCGAGCCCCTTTTTTTGCTTTAAAATTTGCTTCGCGATTTGATTTTTATTTTAGAACTGTCCTTAATGACCTGCATAACCGGATAACTTCGCGTTTCTTTTACACCTGGTAATTGCCATAAAATCTGACCCGCAATACGGCGAAACTCCTCCATTCCAGCACTACGCAACTTGATTAAAAAGTCAAAGCCACCACTGACCATGTGACATTCGATGATTTCTTGGTATTGCGTCACTGCATCAATAAAATCTTCCAATACGTTTGGCGTAGTTTTATCTAGAAGCACTTCTACGAAGACTAAAAAACTTGCATTGAGCTTATTGGGATTGAGTTTTGCCTCATAGCCCAAGATAAATTCGTCCTTCGTCAATTTCTGTACACGTGCCATAACCGCTGTTGGTGAAAGATTCACTAACTCGGCCAACTTACTGTTAGAAATCCTTCCATCTGTTTGAAGAATATCCAGAATTTTCAAATCAGTACGATCCAATGTATAAATAGGGCTATCCAACTGAATTTTCCTCTAAAAAATGGGTTAATTATAGTGAGTTATACGGGTTTTATTCTGTAATCATAAATTATCTAAACCTCTATACTCAATAGAGTATTGTTATCGGAATTTAGCAATGAATACATTGGATACCCACGCACAAATGGACACGACTCACGACAAGGGTGGTTATATCACCGAATTTAAAGAAAAAAGTGAGTTTGAGCAAAGTATTAATACTGCTTGGCGACGTGCAGAACCTGAATCAGTAGCAGAACTTGCTGAAGCAGCAAATATCTCTCCTGATCTTGATCAAAAAATTTATGAACTAGCGTTTAACCTTGCGCATAATTTACGTGAACGTAAAAGCTCAACAGGTAAAGCTGGTATCGTTCAAGGTTTACTTCAAGAATTTTCACTGTCTTCTCAAGAAGGCGTTGCGCTCATGTGTTTGGCGGAAGCTTTGCTTCGTATTCCAGATACAGCGACCCGTGATTTGTTGATTCGTGACAAGATCAACCAAGGCAACTGGAAAGAACATCTCGGTCAAAGTAACCTCATGTTCGTTAATGCTGCTGCATGGGGCTTGATGTTAACTGGCAAACTCATGGAAACACCGAAGCAAACCAGTTTGTCGAGCGTGTTAACAGGTCTTCTAGCGCGTAGTGGGCGTGGTATCATTCGTAAAGCCGTTGACGTTGCAATGCGTATGATGGGCGAACAGTTTGTCACTGGTGAAACTATTGAAGAAGCGCTTGAACATGCTAAACCACTAGAACACAAAGGTTTCCGCTACTCGTACGATATGCTTGGTGAAGCAGCACTGACTGATCATGATGCTGAACGCTATTATGATGATTACACTCAAGCAATTCATGCGATTGGTAAAGCATCCAATGGTCGTGGTGTTTATGAAGGTCCGGGTATCTCGATCAAGCTTTCTGCACTACACCCTCGTTACCAACGTGCGCAAATCGACCGCGTTCACCATGAACTTTACAACAAAGTATTTGAACTTGCTTGTCTAGCAAAACACTACGACATCGGTTTAAACATCGATGCCGAAGAATCTGAACGCTTGGAAATCTCACTCGAATTGCTTGAGCGTTTATGTTTTGAACCAAAACTTGCCGACTGGAAAGGTATTGGTTTCGTGATTCAAGCTTATCAAAAACGTTGTTTCTACGTGGTTGATTATATTGTTGATCTTGCAAAACGCAGTAACAAACGTTTAATGATTCGTTTGGTGAAAGGCGCATATTGGGATAGCGAAATCAAGAAAGCACAAATTGATGGCATGACTGATTACCCAGTGTTTACACGTAAAGTTCACACGGATTTGTCATACATCGCTTGTGCTAAAAAATTACTGGCTGCACCTGAGCAAGTATATCCTCAGTTTGCAACACACAATGCACAGTCACTTGCAACGATCTACACGCTTGCAGACCCAAGCAAATATTATCCGGGTCAGTACGAGTTCCAATGCTTACACGGTATGGGTGAGCCATTGTATGAGCAAGTGGTTGGTTCAAAAGCAGACAATAAACTGGGTATTCCATGTCGTGTTTACGCACCAGTAGGTAACCATGAAACGTTATTGGCTTATCTAGTACGTCGTTTATTGGAAAATGGTGCAAACACATCATTCGTAAACCGTATTGCAGACAAAACTTTAAAAGTTGAAGACCTCATCCAGTCTCCAATCAAAGATATTCAAACTGCGGCAAAAGAAGAAGGTCAATTAGGTTTAAAGCACCATGCGATTCCACTTCCGCACGATTTATATCCATTACGTCCAAACTCGAATGGTTTTGATTTAAACAACGATCAACCATTAGCAGACTTAGATGCAACGGCACAAAAACTACGTCATCACGTTTGGAAAAGTGCACCACTACTTGGGTTTGAATCGACTGTTCATGACATTAGCAATTCGATTGCAATTACAAACCCTGCACAAAACAGTGAAGTGGTGGGTCATGTCAATGAAGCGACTAGTGCCGACGTACAGCTTGCTTTGGAAGCTGCCGTACAAGCACAAAAAAGTTGGTCTGTAACAGATAAAATCGAACGTGCTACATGCTTGAAACGTGCTGCTGATTTGATGGAAGCACGTATCCAAGAGCTTATGGTTCTGCTTTGTCGTGAAAGTGGCAAGACCTATGCCAATGCAATTGCCGAAGTTCGTGAAGCTGTAGATTTCTTGCGTTACTATGCTACTCAAATTGAAAACTTACCTGTAAATGCGCAAGTAAAACCATTGGGTACGGTACTGTGTATCAGCCCTTGGAACTTCCCGCTTGCAATTTTCTCTGGTCAAATTGCGGCAGCATTGGTCAGCGGTAACTGTGTGATTGCAAAACCTGCGGAACAAACTCCTCTCATCGCAGCTCAAGCCGTACAAATTTTATGGGAAGCTGGCGTACCACACGGTGTCGTTCAACTTCTTCCAGGCCGTGGTGAAACAGTTGGTGCGCAACTCAGCCAAGATGATCGTATCCAAGGCATCATGTTCACTGGCTCTACTGAAGTTGCAAAAATCTTGCAAAAGACTGTCGCTAAACGTTTATCAGCAAATGGGCAACCAATTCCGTTAATCGCGGAAACGGGTGGTCAAAATGCGATGATCGTAGATTCTTCTGCACTTACTGAGCAAGTTGTGTTAGATGTTGTAAGCTCTGCATTTGACAGTGCGGGTCAACGCTGTTCTGCACTTCGTATCTTATGTGTACAAGAAGATAGTGCTGCAACCGTCATCCAAATGCTGAAAGGTGCAATGAAACAGTTGATCGTAGGTCATCCTGCTATCTTGAAAACTGACATTGGTCCTGTGATTGATCAAGAAGCAAAGCAAACAATTGATACTCATATCCAAAAGATGAAATCTAAGGGCTACCCTGTTCATCAATTGATGTTTAATGATGCCGCTAGTCAACAAGCACTTGCGCAAGGTACATTTGTTCCACCTACAGCGATTGAATTACCAAACCTTGATGACTTAGAGCGTGAAGTCTTTGGTCCTGTATTGCATATCATCACTTATAAATATGGTGAACTTGAGCAATTAATTGATCGTATTAATGCAAAAGGCTACGGCTTAACCATGGGGCTGCACACACGTATTGATGAAACCATTAATACCGTGATCCAACGTGCTGAAGTGGGTAACTTATACATCAACCGTAATATCGTTGGTGCTGTCGTAGGCGTGCAACCATTTGGTGGTGAAGGTCTATCAGGTACAGGTCCCAAAGCTGGTGGTCCCCTTTATATGTACCGCCTGATGGAACATTGTTCTGAGAAAGTTTTGGCAACGCCATTTGCAATGAAAGCTGAAATTTCAAATTTTGATGCAGTATCAAATGTTGCTTACCAAAACTTGTTGTCTTGGGCGAATCAAAATATGCCTCAAGCCATAACAACAATTCCTGCATTTGGTGTGGGTAAGTTCTACGAATTGCAAGGCCCTACAGGTGAGAGTAATCAATACATTATCTTACCTCGTCATCGCGTCCTCTCAATCGCAGATGATGAACGTGCTCAGTTACAACAACTTCTCGCAATTTTTGCGGTTGGTAGTTCAGCGGCAGTGTTGAAAGACAACGTATTCTTGGCTAAACACCAAGCTTCTCTACCAAAAGAAGTATTAGCCGCAATTAAAGTTATTGCGCGTGTTGAAACAGATCACTTTGATGCCGTATTGCACCAAGGTTCAGTTGAGCAACTACAAACCTTACAACATAAAATTGCGAACCGTTCTGGAGCAATCGTAGGTATCACTCATCTGCAAGTAGATGAACAGATTCCTCTAGAACGCCTCGTCATCGAACGTGCCATTAGCGTAAATACTGCGGCAGCAGGCGGTAATGCAAGTTTGATGACTTTATCTGAAGACTAGTTTTAGTCCTCAATCTCCTAGCCCGAATCATGTTTACATGGTTCGGGTTTTTTATTACTTTGCTAGACTTAAATCCATTCATAAAATGAGAAATTTTAAATGCAATTCTTTCCAGCAAATCAATATCAACAACGCTGCCAACAACTTTTTGAAAAATATAAAGTCCAAATATTACAACTTACACCTTACGCAATCGTCGAGCATATTGGTTCATCTGCAATCCCTCATACAATTTCTAAAGGTGATTTAGACATTTATATTGAAGTTCCAGCAAAATATTTCTTAGATACTATTAACCAGCTTCAGAGACTCAACTTTAGAGAAAAGCTTGATACGTTACGTACCGACGATCTTTGTATGTTGGAGTCATTTGACGATGATGTCGCGCTTCAGATTGTGACGAATGGATCGGAATTCCAAAATTTTCTAGTTTTCCGAGATAGATTAAGAGAATCATCTCATCTGGTTCAGGAATATAATCAACTAAAGCAGCAATGTATCGGTTTATCACAAGACCAATACCGCTCGATAAAAGCCAACTTCATCCAACAAGTACTTAATCAAAATAATTAAAAGTAAACAACTGATTGTTATAATTCCCCTGCACCTAGTACAGCTTTTTTGATACCATTCATAGCTAAATTTGTTTTGTATTTTTGCTAGTTATGACCGTATCTTATCAACAGCAACTTCAAGAGAAAGTTGAACGAATCACCACACAATTTGCTTCGTTCAATCCACCTACTTTAGAAGTATTTCAATCACCTGAACAACATTTTCGTATGCGCGCCGAGTTTCGCCTTTGGCATACAGAAGACGATTTGTTCTATGCCATGTTTGAACGTGCTGAAGATGGTAAACAAAAAGACGTGATTCGTGTCAATGATTTCCCGATTGCAGATCGTAGTATCAACGAACTCATGCCACGATTACTACAAGAATTAAAAGCAACCCCAATTTTATCTCAACGTATTTTTGAAGCTGACTTTCTCTCAACATTGAGTGGAGAAATGTTGGTGACGCTGATTTATCATCGTAAATTAGATGCAGATTGGGAAATTGCTGCGAAAGCTTTAGCTGAAAAGCTCAATATTAAAATTATGGGTCGTAGTCGCGGTCAAAAAGTCATTATTGGTGATGACTATGTCGTTGAACAACTCAACGTACATGGACGAACGTTTAAATACAAACAAATTGAAAGTAGTTTTACTCAACCAAATGCTCAAGTTTGCCAGCATATGCTTGAGTGGGCGTGTAACGCTGCGGAGAGCGCTCAAAAAGACCTTTTAGAACTGTACTGTGGCAACGGCAACTTCACCCTACCACTTTCTTTAAAGTTTAATCGTGTCCTCGCAACAGAACTTGCCAAGTCTTCTGTATATGCAGCGCAGTGGAATATCGAACAAAACCATATTGAAAATATTCAAGTCGCACGTTTATCCGCTGAGGAGTTTACTCAAGCCTATCAAGGTGAACGTGAATTTAGGCGCTTGCAAGAGGCGAATATTGATATTCAAAGCTACGACTTTGACACCGTTTTCGTTGACCCACCACGTGCAGGGATTGATGATGAAACCCTTAAATTACTACAAGGTTTCGAACGTATTATTTATATCTCTTGTAACCCCGATACCTTACATGAAAATTTAAAAATCTTGGCTCAAACACATCGAATAACCAAGTTTGCGATGTTCGATCAATTCCCTTTTACTCACCATGTTGAGTCAGGTGTTTTACTCGAAAAAATTTAAACAAATTATTTCTATGTAACATTAAAAAACAAGGATTTTAGGAACTCCTTGTTTTTTAATTAGATTTCAAACCAATAAACATTATTTTATAAAGATCAAGTCATTAAGCTGTCATAATTTCGTTGACCTCACCCATGTTCATCGGAAAAATTCGAGTTCAACTGCTGCTTTTATCACAGCCTTTGGCTTGTATTTTATTTTAGATTGGTTATATTTCGATCTATGTTAGTTTCGATAAGAAAGGCTCTATGAGTTTTTGGCAAAAACTGTTCTCAGCTGAACAACAGTATAATGAACACAAAAATCAAACCGCTTGCATCGAGAATGATTGTTCACGTAAATCGAATGAGCAATTGTTGGATGCTTTAGTTAAAGCCACTGATGAAGATGTCATTAAAGGCATCAAAAGAGTACTTCTTTCTCGAGGTTATAGTCGTAAAGAACTTCTTGAAATGATCAATCCACCAATTCAATAAAAATACCCCCTAGTCTCTTTAAAAAAGTGATTAGGGGTTTTCTTTACATGCACTGCGATCAACTTCCGCGACGATAGGTCCTAAATTAAACACATTATCGTGCTGTTGTGTTGACGCTAAATACAGACTAGAAATTGAACCATCCAAATACAAAGCATGATCTATATTTAATTGTTGTTTAAAAAATTGTGCAAATTGATAAAAACTAACTCGCTGCTGAGAAATCACAAAATACAGCTGATTATTTTTAATACCAACCCCATTCCTCATCTTCAAAGAATTCGATTCGACTAAAAAGTTGCGATTGATTTCTCCTTTATAAAGCAACATAGGTCCTGATTGCGTTGCATATAATGGCTTAAATTCCTGATTTTTATAGTCGACTGTCGTTTTGATTATGGCTTGCTGATGATTCCAAGCTAATACACCGTTCGGTTGGATAAAGAAGTTTCCAACGCCTTTAGCTTCATTCAATACTGAAAGTTGCTGCCCTTTTTCCACATAGAGCCCAACTGGTTGAAAATCGGCATGGTACATACCTGCATTCATTGCGAATTTAAGCTGCGCGCATTTAGGCAACTCTTGGTGAATGTTTGAAAATTTCTGATAATAACGATTCGTTTGAGGATTTTTTAAATAAAGCTCCAACTGACTCAGATCTGTCACTTTGATTACATCATATGTCACTTGCTCGGCATGCATTGTTTGATGTTGCATCGCATGAATACTGGGAACAACAAAAGAAATCAATCCTGTCAAAAGCCATTTTTTCATCTGAACTCCCCGTATTCCTATTGACCTAAGTTTATACTTGTATCACTGCGCTCAGCATAAAAGGACAGACACAAACTCAACATATATTCTTCTACATACGTGCATAAATATACTCGATTGCTTCACCATTTTTGATTAGAATAGCCTTGTAAATACAAAAACCTTGTATCCGTATGCAGCAAAAACATCCACATTACCCACTTGGTGCTCATCTCATTGTCAAACACTTTGGGTATAGTCATCATGGGATTTATGCAGGTCGTGGACGAGTCATTCATTATTCAGGTTTTGCCCATATTTTTAAAAAACATCCGATCGAAATAACATCATTGCAACGTTTCTCGCGGGATAAAGTGATTTATATTCGAAACTATCCTTCGCCTCGCTATAAAGCCAAAGCTGTGGTTCGTCGTATGCGTTCACGTATGCATGAAAATCACTATCACTTGATTATTAACAACTGCGAACATTTATGTACATGGGCCATCACTGGCGTTGAATCAAGCACGCAAGTTGAACGTATGCAACGACGGCTTGCAACCATTGGTTATGTCAGTTCAATGATGAGCTATATGAATAGCTTGATGCTCACGGTCGCAACGGCATGTTTTGCGATTGTGTTGTACATCAAAATGATGCTGCGTCGACAAGCAAAGAAATCAGTACCGGCTTATTTATTGTTAAAAGAAAAACAGTCAAAGAAATAAATGAGTATGTAATCCATATCAGATAAGTGCATAAACAATAAAAAACTCACGATGGTTGCATCGTGAGTTTTTTAACATCTTGAATAATTAAAAATATTACTTCGCAGCAGTCGCTTCAGTTGTAATATTTACAGTGATCTTATCCCCAACATTCGGTACATAACTTCCGATACCAAACGCAGAACGATCAAATGAAGTTGTTGCATTAAAACCAATCGCAGGAACTTTTGCCATTGGATGCTCACCTTGTTTATTCAATACTGCATCCAACACAACGGGTTTAGTTACACCCTTCACAGTTAAATCACCTGTGATTTTAAAGTGTTTTTTGTCTTTTGTTTCCACTTTGGTACTTTTGAAAGTAATGTTTGGATATTTTGCAGCATTGAACCAAGCTTCTTCTTGAAACTCTTTATCAAGCGCAACAACATTTGAATTTACACTACTTACAGGAATGGTCACATTTACTGATGAATTTGCTGGTTTTGCTTCATCTACTTTAATAACACCTTGAATGTCAGTAAAGTTAGCGCTTGGTGTAGAAAAACCAAAATGATTCCAGCTAAATACAGTAGCTGTATGTGTTGGATCAATTTTATAGTCAACAACTTTTGCTTGAGCCAATGTTGAACCTAGCACCAAACATACACCGAATGATAAAGCCTTTAAGTTTTTCATGTATTCCTCAATTCATTTTTAAATTTAGTAAATTGTATTAGAAAAAGACAACAATAGAGTGTGGGGATTTATGACACAGTGTTTTGTTTTTGCAACGAAGTGCCTTAATAAAATAACGCGATCACTTAGAACGCATCTTAATGACAACTAGATTAAATTTAGCCTGTACAAAACTTATCAATTTTTAACCTTCGTACTTAGTAAACAATGTTATAAAAAATAATCAACTTTAAAAAAATTTATATTTTTTATTTGGAGGAAGTAGCATGAATTTACAACAAATATT
Source organism: Acinetobacter halotolerans (assembly GCF_004208515.1). Lineage (GTDB taxonomy): Bacteria > Pseudomonadota > Gammaproteobacteria > Pseudomonadales > Moraxellaceae > Acinetobacter > Acinetobacter halotolerans. The sequence goes on along the minus strand of NZ_SGIM01000003.1, from coordinate 35,547 downwards.
TGATCAATTAAACATAACGCAAGCCAATCCTGCTATCAGCATTTTTGTTCCAACCCATCGAACTTTTCCTGACAATCAACAAGACGCCATTGCTTTAAAGAATGCAATGAAAGAGTTAGAAACACGACTATCTGAAAATTATGATAAACGTGAAGCGCAATCACTTGTGCAACAAATCGAGCAAAAACTTGCCGATCACAACCATAACTACAACTTGGATACTTTGGCTATTTTCGCAACTGCTGAAGATACACAAATTCTAAATTTCCCTTTTAAAGTTAAGCCAAGAGTTATCATTGATCAGCATTTTTCAACACGAGATATTCTTCGTGAACTAAATAATGCTGTGCACTATTATTTAGTGGTTGTTTCAAGAAACCAAGGACGTTTATTGGAAGTGTTCAATGACCAATTAGTACGAGAACTTAATCAAGACGATGAATTACAAGGTTTAAATTTTCCAATTGAAAACACGCATCTTTATACAACCAACTCTGATGACCGCTCAAATGCAATAAAAGAGGAAAATTATATAAAAGAGTTTTTAAACCGTATCGATAAAAGTGTGCAAGAGGTTTATAAGCAAAATCCTTTGCCTATTCTTGTCGTCGGTGACGAACGGATCGTCTCTTACTATCAACAAGTTTGTGATAATCCAAGTGCCATCTTTGCAACGGTAACCAATAGCACCAATTTAGAATCCGAAGCTCGCCTATTGATTGATGATGCTCAGGATAAAGTTAACTTATATAGAACAACGCTTCAGCAAGCATCACAAGCTGAAATCAGTCAGGCGAAAAGTCAAAATCTATTAATAGAAGACCTCTCCTCGATTTATCGTGCTGCCAAAGAAGGTCGTGTTGATCAGATCTTTATCCGTAAAGGTTATGTGCAACCAGCAACAATTGATGAGGAAACCTCAAGTGTTGAACTTAATTCTAAGACCACCAATACTGATGATATTGTAGATGATGTTTTATCTATTGTGATTCAACATGGTGGTAAAGCTAACTTCCTAAGTGGTGATTTTTTAGATGATAATATCAATTTATTAGCTAAAGTCCGCTATTGATTTAATGAGCTAAAAATAAGAGCATTGTTGCTCTTATTTTTTTTCAAGCTAGAATTTATTAACACAGCTAAAATCATCAAATGGATAACAAGGTAAAGTATGACTCACTCCGTTCAAGCCCAAAGCACCGCAACGCCCTACCGTGTCACGCTAACAGATTCCTCTGGTCATCACTGGTATGCAGATGAACCAGCAGATCAAGGTGGTCAAGATACTGCACCAAACCCAATTCAAATCTTGCTTTCTGCTTTAGGGGCTTGCACAACCATTACGTTAGAGATGTATGCAAAACATAAAGGTATTGTGCTTACTCATGTTCAAGTCGACTTGGCTCTAAATCCAAATGGCAAACCTGAAGCAGGTCAAAATAATATTGAACGAAAAATCGTATTAACAGGTGAATTTACCGAAGACCAGCACAAGCGACTCCTTAAAGTTGCAGAAAGCTGTCCTGTTCATAAATTATTAACGTCGAATATTTCGATTCAGACAGAGTTAAGTATTGGATGAGTAATATAAATATGGTTTTTATTATAAAAGCCATATTTATAAAAAATTAATATTTAATTGATAATTCAGTTCCGTACATTCAAATTCTTCCAACATATTTTGAGGAATGATTTGTTTTGCTTCTGGACTTATAATCATACAAGTTAAGTCATACCAATTCACTTCACTTTTGTCATCTGGACAGTAGAAAAGCCCCTGTTTCTGGTCCAATTTAATGTATTTTTCATCAATACTTCTTAACTCATAACCGTATTTATTGGTTAAAAGAATGTTAATCATTTCTATAATTTTAGTCTTATTCTGTGGAAAAAATTCTGGTTTTTCAAAATTATGAACCATATCTAAGCTTGCTATCTTCAAAAATTTTGTTTCATATTCATTAATACAATCAATTCCAAAGAATCGCCAATTGGATAAATTTTCGATTTCTTGCAAACTCTGAATTAAACAATCTGTATATTTAAATAGTTGATATTTACATAAATTCTGTTTTGGGTCTTCTGTGAAAAGAATTTCCGTATCAAAACCCATATTGAGTTCAGCCATAGCACCTTGCTCAAATAAAGCATTTCTAAGTTTTAAACGCCAGTCATCAAACTCAAAATAATAAGCACGGTTGGCAGCGACTCTACAAATCATTGAGAATAAATGTGGTGGTATGTAAGTCATAATAATTGTTATTAACCTATAAAACTAAGAGATTATTTAATAATTGCTTTAATTATATATCAACATTGATTTGAGAAACTCAATTTACATACATAAAAAAGCGCTCTTCATCAGAGCGCTTTTTAATACCACTTAAATCATTAAGCAGTCAGTTCTTTAACCGCAGCAACAACCGCTTCAGTCGTAATACCAAAGAATTGGAACAAGTCTTTCGCTGGAGCAGATTCACCATAAGTGGTCATACCGATCACTTTGCCGTCTAAGCCAACAAATTTCCACCAGTAGTCGACATGAGTCGCTTCAACAGCAACACGAGCGCGGATATGCGCAGGTAGTACCGCTTCACGGTAAGCAGCATCTTGCTTCATAAACTCTTCAGCACATGGCATAGAAACGACACGTACACCTTCAAGTTGTGCATAAGCTTCCATTGCCAATGAAACTTCAGAACCCGTTGCGATGATGATTGCCTTTAACTCACCTTTTTCTTCAGCAAGCACATAACCACCTTTAGCAGCATTTTGAATTTGAGCTTCATTACGCGCTTGGAATGGTAAGTTTTGACGAGAGAAAATTAACGCTGTCGGACCATCTTTACGCTCAAGCGCAGATTTCCAAGAAATCGCTGCTTCAACGGTGTCACATGGACGCCAAGTATTTAAGTTTGGTGTACCACGCAAAGATGCGATTTGCTCTACAGGTTGATGTGTAGGACCATCCTCACCTAAACCAATTGAATCATGCGTATATACATGAATCACACGTTGTTTCATCAATGCCGACATACGTACTGCATTACGTGCATATTCCATGAACATCAAGAATGTAGCAACGTAAGGAACAAAGCCACCGTGTAAAGCCACACCATTCGCGATGGCAGTCATACCAAACTCACGTACACCATAGTACACATAGTTACCCGCTGGGTTTTCTTGTACGCCTTGGCAACCTTTCCAAAGTGTTAAGTTTGAACCAGCTAAGTCAGCAGAACCACCTAATAATTCAGGAAGTAATGGACCGAATGCTTGTAAAGTGTTTTGGCTTGCTTTACGTGTCGCAATGGTTTCTGCTTTGGCATTGGTTTCAGCAATAAATGCATCTGCTTGTGCAGCAAATTCAGCAGGTAAATCACCATTGATACGACGTAATAATTCAGCCGCTTCAGTTGGATATTTTGCTTGGTATTGGGCAAACAATTCATTCCAAGCTGCTTCAGAGCTTTGACCTTTTGCTTTTGCATCCCAAGCTGCATAAACGTCTTCAGGAATAACAAATGCGTCTTCTTTCCAGCCTAAAGCTTCACGCGTTAACGTAATTTCGTCTTTGCCAAGTGGCGCACCGTGGCAATCTTCTTTGCCTTGTTTATTTGGTGAGCCTAAACCAATAATTGTTTTACAAATGATAATGGTTGGTTTATTTGTTTCAGCTTTTGCGTCAATCGTCGCTTGACGAATCGCAGCAGCATCATGACCGTCTACACGAAGTACTTGCCAGCCATATGCATTAAAACGTTGTTCTGTGTCGTCACTGAACCAACCCTCAACTTCACCATCAATCGAGATACCGTTGTCATCATAGTAAACAACTAATTTACCAAGACCTAAAGTACCTGCAAGTGAACATACTTCATGGGAAATACCTTCCATCAAGCAACCATCACCTAGGAAACAATAAGTGAAATGATCAACAACATTTAAGTCGTCTTTGTTGAACTGTGCAGCTAGCGTTCTTTCTGCTAAGGCGAAACCAACAGCGTTCGCAATACCCTGACCTAATGGGCCAGTTGTTGTTTCGATTCCAGGTGCATAACCCAATTCTGGATGGCCTGGTGTTTTAGAGTGTAATTGACGGAATTGTTTTAAATCTTCAATTGATAATTCATAACCCGTCAAGTGCAATAAAGCATATTGCAACATAGAGCCATGACCATTTGACAATACAAAACGGTCGCGGTTCGCCCATTGTGGGTTTGTTGGATTATGATTTAAAAATTCACGCCAAACTACATCAGCGATATCTGCCATCCCCATTGGAGCACCAGGATGCCCTGAGTTTGCTTGTTGCACAGCATCCATAGCCAAGACACGAATTGCATTTGCAATACGACGTTCATTTAAAGGGGTCGTCATAGGTCAGAATCCACATTCAATAAATTTGAGGAGAGAAGATGAGAAATCATCTTTCAAAAGCTGTGACTATTGTCTTAAAAAAACGACATGGGGTAAAGCCTAATACACGATATTTCTTATTTTTCATTCACACATCTCGCATTATAAGTACAAATGTTCATGCCTTAAGCAAAAAATTAATCACCACAGCCAGAATAAAAGAATGACCCACCAGAAATTTGATAAAGACTAAAGCATGTATATTAGTTTTATTGATACACATATCAATAAAAACACGATGAAAATGAAATAAATTCATGCTTTTTAGTCAGCTTGTGCTAGTCCTATCCGCTAAGTCGATGTAACATACTCTGTCTTTTTGAAAATACCAGTGATAGGACGTTCATGCGCGAGTATGCTGTTTTTACTTCAGAATCTGTAAGCGAAGGTCATCCAGACAAAATGGCTGACCAAATTAGTGATGCAATTTTAGATGCAATCCTAAAAGAAGACCCGTATGCGCGTGTCGCTTGTGAAACATTAGTAAAAACAGGTGCGGTTGTTCTTGCTGGTGAAATCACAACGACAGCCAATGTCGACTTTGAAGCGATTGTACGTCAAACCGTAAATGGTATTGGCTATCATCACTCTGATTTAGGTTTTGATGGATCAACTTGTGCGGTCATCAATATGATCGGCAAGCAATCACCTGAAATTGCGCAAGGTGTTGACCGTCAAAAACCAGAAGATCAAGGTGCAGGCGACCAAGGTTTAATGTTTGGTTACGCCAGCCGTGAAACTGATGTCCTTATGCCTGCTCCTATTTCGTATGCGCATCGTTTAATGGAGCGCCAAGCTGAGTTACGTCGCTCAGGTGCTTTACCGTGGTTACGTCCAGATGCAAAAAGCCAAGTGACCTTTGCCTATGAAAATGGCATGCCAGTTCGCTTAGACGCAGTTGTATTATCGACCCAACACGATCCTGAAATTTCTCAAATTCAACTCAAAGAAGCTGTGATTGAAGAAATCGTCAAACCGATCATCCCAGCTGAAATGTTCCATTCAGGAACTAAATTCCATATCAATCCAACTGGCATGTTTGTGATTGGTGGTCCAGTTGGTGACTGTGGTTTAACAGGTCGTAAAATCATTGTAGATACATATGGTGGTATGGCTCGTCACGGCGGTGGTGCTTTCTCAGGTAAAGATCCATCTAAAGTTGACCGCTCTGCTGCTTATGCAGGTCGTTATGTCGCTAAAAATATCGTTGCCGCGGGTTTAGCTGATAAGTGTGAGATTCAAGTTAGTTATGCAATCGGTGTTGCTGAACCAACCTCAATTTCGATCAATACGTTTAACACAGCCAAAGTATCAGAAGAGTTGATTATTCAACTTGTTCGTGAACACTTTGACTTACGTCCATATGGCATTACACGTATGTTGAACTTGATTCAACCGATGTACAAGCAAACAGCTGCTTACGGACATTTTGGTCGCGAAGGTTCAGATACTGCATTTACTTGGGAAAAAACAGATAAGGTTGACATCTTGAAGGATGCTGCTGGATTATAATCTCCAGTTACAACTTTATAGCAAAAGCTCACAGCTACAAAACTGTGGGCTTTTTTTATCTAGAACTATTATGAGTTTCTATTTTTTAGGATTTACACTCTCGTGTTTAAATATTTCAAACAATGAGTTTTTCTGCATTGCTTGATCTTCATGATGTTGCTGTAAATATATATGCACAACTTTGACAATCACCACAACCACAAAACAAGCTGCAACACAGAGCATCCATAAACCATAAGGGCTGCGGATATGCTGAGAACCACAATAAGGACAAGCCTTATCTGTTGATGCAACAACCTTGTCACAACATGCACAATGATATTGAGATAACATCATTTAATCCTCCCACTTATTATTTTTTATTTTCTTCTCATAACAATTTTACCGTTACAGTTTTATCCTATGAGAAAAAAATCGAGAATACAATCTTGTTTTAGAACCAATACTTTAAAAGTAACACAATTATATGACAGCTAAATGCATTTCTTAGAACACCTCAGTCACCTCAGCAACATGACAATTTTGATCTTTTATATAATTTGTTAGAATATGCTTTTAAAACCACGGAAATCTCAACATGGCTCAATTGATCAACAAAGGTGGATTCCGTGAACGAGCCAACCGCAGTCGTAAGTATAAACATTCGGAAAATGAGATAACGACACTCCCACCGAGTGAATATCAACCACCAAATAAAGAAAAAGATAAACAGATCCAAGTTGACCAAAGAAACGATCAGACATCTGAACAAGACGCATAAAAAAACACGCTTTTAAAAAGCGTGTTTCTTTGATTCCTTGTGTCATTGTTAATTTACATCTTTGAACTCAATTTTCTTCTGATCTGGTTTTACTTCACGCGCCTCACCATCGATGATCGTAGAATCACGATATTGACCACCACCCTGTTGTTGATTCTGCATTTCTTGCATCTGACGCATCATATCTGCAAAGGGATTCTGTCCAGCGGCACCGCCAGCTCCCATACCACCCATCATTTGTTCCATCATGGCTTGTTGACGTTTTGCCATAGTTTTCATCAAGGCATTGCGAAGTGCTGTTTGAACAGCAGGGATCAGCACGAGGATTGCAAGCACATCCGAAATTAAACCTGGAATGAGTAATAGAAAACCACACACTGCAAGTGCCAGTTTTTTAGTGACAGCTGGATCAGCACCGAGCTGTCCAGTCATTTGCATCTGCTGCAATTGCGGCATGATACTTGATGTACTTGAACGGACAAGGTTTAAACCAATAAAGAATGCGAAGATGAACCAAAAGAATACGTACCACATACTCCCTACAAGGTCGCCCACGCCGATCCATACTAAAACTTCAGCAATTGTGCCAAATACCACGATAAGAAGTAGATTCATGTCAAAGCTTCGTCTATCTCAGAAAATTGAAAAAATGTGCAGCACAGAGTGTATAAAAGTAAAGCTGGCACAGCAAATAAAAAATCATCGTAAATAAAATGATGGGTGCTTTTTTTCAATTATCAAGGCTGATAAAGCAAGTTAAATAAAAAAGCGCTCAATTAAAACCTGTTTAATTGAGCGCTCCGACTATCCTCAATGATTAACCACAAGTTGCATTGGTAATCTTTTTAGATTTTGGATCAACTGTGACCGTCACTCGGTTTTCACGATAGTCCATCGTTACTGGCTGGTTTGGTCCAATGCTACGTACAATTTCAGATTTAGTTTTTTCTTTAATCTGCGCTTCACTTAGACCTGTTTGACCAATCAATTTTTGTGCTTCATCAGCTAAACATTTTGGCTGATTCGCACGGAAAAGCTCCCACTCTTCTACTACTTGACCATTAGGTAGCTTACAGTAACCAACCTGACCATTCGCCTCATTTCGAATTTCCAACTGACCGCCCTGATCAACACAGAATTTGCTAGCAGGGTTTGCCATACCAATTTTTGGTGGCGTAAGTTCTTGATTTGGTGTTGATGAACACGCTGCAAGTGAAGTCAGGATTAAACCTAAAAATAAAAAATTTTTCATATGTTTATATTCTTGCAAAAAAAATAAAGATAACAAAAAAAGTTGTATTTTATGTCTATGATTTGAAACAAAAGTGCTTCATAAATACCAACTGATTAGAAAATGTAAGCATTGTTGCATTTACCATACCACTGGTACATATTCACCTTTTCTTATTCTATGCATTCTATTTTCTAAAAAAGTAAAAGCCAAAAACAAAAAAGCTCACCAAAGTGAGCTTTTTTTACAAGTCATACGGCTTGTTTTAAGAAACTACCGTAATACCTGTTGCTTGAGGGCCTTTTTTACCATCAGCAATAGTAAATGACACTCGTTGACCTTCATGTAGAACTTTAAAACCATCGCTTTGGATTTCGCTAAAATGAGCGAAAACATCTTGTCCAGAGTCAGCATGAATGAAACCAAAACCTTTAGTTTCGTTGAACCACTTAACCGTACCAGTCACAGTATTAGACATATATTTAACCTATTTTTTCAAAAATTTTTTAGATGCTTAATCGCAATTAACTTGAAATAATAAACTATGAAACTAAATCTGATAAAACGAAAGGTTTGATTAAACTACGAAATGAAAAGATTTGTTGAATCAACAGTGTTATTCTTCTAGTTGTCTTTAACTATACACCACTTTACTTTTTCTATGCAACACATCGCCCACAACATAGCAAAAACATAGATATTTCAAAACCAATCTATTTTTCATAGAAACAAACTGTTTATTTTTTTCATTTTTTCAAAAACTTAATAGAAAAAAACTGTTAACTCCATTCTCATTACTTATGGAACCTAACCAACCATATTTTCATGGATTTTTGTAAAATCATGATGATTTTTTTTAAATATAAAAAAGCCCACTTGTGTGAGCTTCTTTTTTACCGAATGACTTCTGTTAGATAACGGTAATGTTTGTAGCTTGTGGTCCTTTTTTACCTTGACCAAGCTCAAACTTAACGCGTTGACCTTCGTGTAAAACTTTAAAACCACTGCTTTGGATTTCGCTGAAGTGAGCAAAAACGTCTTGCCCTGAGTCAGCTTGAATAAAACCAAAACCTTTAGTTTCGTTGAACCACTTTACAGTTCCGTTAACAGTTTCAGACATAAAACCTAAACCTTTAAAATCTTTTGTTTAAAAAAAAAGCCAAACTAGAAACAAAACTGCTTCTGATTTTAACTCTATCTATTTTGCTTAAATAGATACTACAAGCATACCAAATTTTAGGTCAAACGATATAGCTTATTGACCGAAGTATAGAAACTTTTTCCGTCTTGGTTAAATTCAATTTCTTGACCAGACTGCAAAAGTATCTTTTTACCTACTTCTACCCATTTAAAACCATCCATTGTACTTTGTTGGCGTTTAAGTGGGATAATTTGCACACTAATTTCATTGCCATTTGTGGCAGTGGCGACATGCCATTCACTAATAATATTCAAAACTTAAATACTCATTACTGAGCTCAAGTGATCGATCTAATTTACTACAATGCTAGATGAGGGAAAAGGCTACATAACTAGAATTTAATAATTTTTAGCTTTATTTAAGGTTATTTAAGCTAACTCAGCTACTGCTTAATCAATAATAAACAACAACTTTTAATACATCACAGAGCAATATTAATTTGGAAGCGGGGGTCGGATTTGAACCAACGACCTTCGGGTTATGAGCCCGACGAGCTACCAGACTGCTCCACCCCGCATCAGCGAATTAGCTTTATACGCCCCTACACCTGACAATGCAAACTTTATTTATAAAAATCACTTAATTTTTAAATTAACGTTCATATTTAATACAAATACGAGATAAAACTTAATTTTAATCATCTCAATGGGATAATAGCGAGTAGATAGAAAAATAGAGTTTTGAATAGAAATTCATACGTATTGTGCAATAAAAAAACTATATTCTTATAATTCAAAATACTACAAAATTATCATGCAGCTAAAAGCGCATTATGTAACAATATCAATCATCTTCTATTGTTTTATAGTGCTTCATGTCACTCATTATTGGTATTGATCCTGGTTCTCGTTTAACAGGTTACGGAATTATCGAAAAAGATGGTAACAAATTACGTTTTGTCGATGCGGGAACCATTCGTACTGAAACACAGGAAATGCCTGAGCGTTTAAAACGTATTTTTGCAGGTGTAGAGCGTATTGTTAAATTTCATGGACCGACAGAAGCTGCTGTAGAACAAGTATTTATGGCACAAAACCCTGATTCAGCTTTAAAGCTTGGTCAAGCACGTGGCGCAGCGATTGCAGCATTGGTCAATTTAGATTTACAAGTTGCCGAATATACTGCACGCCAAATTAAGCAATCGGTTGTCGGCTATGGGGCTGCGGAAAAAGAGCAAGTGCAAATGATGGTGATGCGCCTACTTAATTTAAGCATTCAGCCTCAATCTGACGCAGCTGATGCACTTGCTGCTGCGATTTGTCATGCACATGCCTCAGGAAGTATGACTAAACTGGCAGTGCTGAATGCTTTAGGTGGTATGGCACGTGGACGAAGTCGTTCAAGTAGTAGACGTCGTTAATCATTCACAACTTTATAAATCATTTTTCCCATTTCATGTGCTTGTAAACCACGGATACCGCTTTCAGCTAAAAGATCACCTGCTTGTGCATGTAAGCTAACGATTTCATGCAACTTAACATGCTGATGAAATTGTGCTTTTAAACTGGCAATCATCCCTGCCAAGACATCACCCATCCCTCCGGTGCCCATGCCTGCATTACCTTGGGTACAGATAAATAGATCATCTTCTAAAATCAAGCTACCTGCGCCTTTCAACACCCATTGTCCTGCATATTTTTGTTGTAATTGATGAATGGCTGCGATTCGATCTTGTTCAATTTCAGCGGCTGTACAGCCCAATAATGTCGCCGCTTCGCCTGAATGCGGAGTTGCAAAGATATGCTCATTTAACTGTTGTGGATGCTTGGCTAAAAACCAAAGTCCATCTGCGTCAAGCACAACTTCTAATTGCGTATTTTGATTGAGTGAATCTAACCATTGTTTATAGATATTTTCAGCCCAATCATCTCGTCCCAACCCCATACCAAAACAGACGGCATCCACGTGATGACATAATTGTTGAATATCATTTTGATTTAAAGTATTGATATCTTGAACCATAATATTCGGTGAACGCGATAAGATCGATTGATGATGTTTGGCATGGCACACCACACTGACTTTTCCTGCACCTGCATAAAAAGCAGCTTCAGCAGACATGATGACCGCTCCACCCATATCTGCATGCCCTCCCACTACCAAGACATGCCCATAACTACCTTTATGACCGAATGCTTTGCGTTTAGGTAAAGTAATTTTTTCTGGTGATAAATAAGCCACTGGCTTTAATTCTTCGTCGGTTGGAATTAGGCTGACTAAATGAAGCTTCCCTACAAATTCCTTGCCTTGACCTGTGAACAGTCCAGCTTTATAACCGAGAATCGTAAAAGTCTGGTCAGCTTGAATAGCACACGGAAACGCCTGTCCAGTATTGGCATGTAGTCCGCTTGGAATATCAATTGAAATTTTCAAGCCTGTTTGTGCATTAAACAGTTGAATAATATTTTGCCACCTTAGATCTAGTGCTCGGTTTAGGCCAATGCCAAATAAAGCATCTATATGACAATCAAAGACTGGTAAATTTGAATGAACGTTTTGTTCAGCTAATAAGTAATCAATGGTTTCAATTTCCACCTGTTGAGATTGCGCATATATATAAGCTTGCTTTAGATCAGCAGAGTGACCTAACTCAGTGGCAAATACCGTTACCTCAAAACCCGCTTGTTTTAAAAATGCAGCGATATAAAAACCATCACCCGCGTTGTTGCCTTGACCACACCAGATCGCAACCTTGTGGATATTTTTTTTTAGAAATTGATTATGAAGTTGCTGTGTAATTGCCCAAGCAGCTTGTTGCATAAGACCAAGTGAAGAATTTTGCTGAGCAAACCAACGTCGCTCCCATGCTTGAATACTTTGGCTATGGTAAACTGGGCGTTGCATGTTTATTCCCCTATTATTGGTTTATGGCTTCCACCGCATCGTCTCAAAAACTGTCTCAAAAAATTGAGCTACAACAGTTTGATCCTCAAGAACTTAAAGCATGGATAAAAGCACAGGCTTTAGACTTAGGCTTTTCTGATTGTGTCATTGCCAAACCAGATGCTCAAGATCAAATGCCACGTTTCAAAGAATATTTAAAACGTGGCTATCATGCTGACATGCATTATCTAGAAGAAAATTTAGAAAAACGTGCTAATCCAACCTTACTCGTACCGGGCACAAAAAGCATTATCTGTGTGCGAATGAACTATCTTGTGGCATCACCCAAGTCTCGTTATGTACCATTTGAACCAAATTCAGCCATTATTGCGCGTTATGCTCGTGGACGTGATTATCATAAGGTCATGCGAGGACGACTTAAAACCTTAGCCACTCGCATTAAAGAAAAAGTGGGAGATTTTGAATCACGTCCTTTCGCTGACTCAGCCCCCATTTTTGAAAAGTCTTTAGCTGAGAGTGCCGGCATGGGGTGGACTGGAAAACATACATTATTAATCCACAAAAAATCAGGTTCTTTTTTTGTCTTAGGCGAACTCTTTACCTCTTTAGAATTGCCCTTTGATGAACCTGCAACAGCACATTGTGGCTCATGTACTGCATGTATTGACATCTGCCCAACCCAAGCAATTGTTGAGCCTTATATGCTGGATGCTAGAAAATGTATCGCGTATTTGACCATTGAATATAAAGGTATTATCCCCGAAGACCTACGCCAAGGTATTGGCAATCGTATTTTTGGCTGTGATGACTGTCAGCTTATTTGCCCTTGGAATGGTTTTGCTCAAACAGCATCTATCCCTGACTTCGATCCAAGACATAGTTTAGACGACATTAGTCTGCTCGAAATATGGCAATGGGATGAAGCAACATTTTTAGCCAATACCGAAGGCAGTCCAATCCGTCGTACGGGCTACCAATCCTTTAAGCGTAATATTGCAATCGGTTTAGGAAATGCGCCATACTCAGCTGAAATCGTAGCCAAATTGCAAGAAGCAAAAATATGGCACGATGAGATTGTAAATGTACATATTGATTGGGCAATTCAACAACAATCGCGCCAAGCAATTGTGCATCAAATAGAAAAATGATGTTTTTTGCCCTTTGGCTTTGGCATGATTTCTGTATGATTAATCTCAACAAACGTAATCTATCATCATGGATATAACAATGACTGTACGTAATGACTGGACTCGTGATGAAATCCAAGCCCTATATGATCAACCGTTTTTAGACTTAGTATTTGAAGCGCAAGGCGTTCATCGTCAACATTTCCAAGCCAATACGATTCAGGTAAGTACGCTTCTTTCTATTAAAACAGGCAAATGCCCAGAAGACTGTAAGTATTGCTCACAATCAGCTCGTTATGATTCTAAATTGGAAGCTGAAAAACGTATCGCGGTCGATAAAGTTATTCGCGAAGCACTATCAGCAAAAGAATCGGGTTCTTCTCGCTTCTGTATGGGTGCAGCTTGGCGTAATCCGCATGAACGTGATATGCCGTATGTACTGGAAATGGTACGTGAAGTGAAAGCACTTGGTTTAGAAACGTGTATGACCTTAGGAATGCTCAATCAATCTCAAGCAGAACGCCTAAAAGATGCTGGTTTAGATTATTACAACCATAACCTAGATACATCTCGCGAATATTATTCACATATTATTAGTACCCGTACCTTTGATGATCGTCTGGATACCCTTGATCATGTGCGTCAGGCAGGTATGAAAGTATGTAGCGGTGGTATTGTGGGCTTAGGCGAAAGCCGTAATGATCGTATTGGTTTATTGCATGAACTTGCGACTATGCCTGTTCATCCTGAATCCGTGCCGATTAACATGCTTGTGCCAATCGAAGGTACACCACTTGCTGATGTTGAAAAACTTGAAGTAACTGAATGGATACGCACGATCGCTGTTGCACGTATCATCATGCCGCATAGTTATATTCGTTTATCCGCTGGCCGTGAGTCTTTAAGTGATTCTGATCAAGCACTAGCATTTATGGCTGGGGCTAATTCGTTATTCTCTGGTGAAAAGCTTTTAACCACACCAAATGCAGGTGAAGGTAAAGACCAACTCTTGTTTGCTAAACTCGGTCTCACTGCTGAAAAACCGAAACCAAGTATTGCTGAACTCACAGTAGATGCCATGAGCGCATAAATTCAAAAGCCTTGTCAGTCGACAAGGCTTTTTTCTAAATAAATCACTAGTTTTAAATTGATGTAACCAATATGCCGTATTTGGCATTCAAAAACATGCCAACTCGGATGATATCCACACCTGCTGCATGTGTCACAGACAACTCTTGCGTATGCACATCAAAATGAAATGAATCAAAGATCTCTTGATGATGCATCAACCACAAAATAGTATCGCTAATACTTTCATCTACAGTATAAGTTTCTGAGTTAAAATCCTTATCCATAACATTATTCTGATTACTTGATTCGATATAAACATCATAACCAATACATGTCTTAAAATCAGCTTGATAAAAAAACACTTAGCTAAAGGATCTATAACTAAGTGTATCAACGAGGAATTAGTCTTCTATGCCCAGCTTAAGCCGCTTGCGGGCTTACGATCGTTTGACCGCCTTTTAAGCATGCAACAGCTTTTGGATTAAACTCCAAAGTCAGTACATGATTATCTAAATGCACGTGGTACGCACGAATCAATGCTTGCTGCCCTTCATCAGTGTCCAATACATATTCATCTGCAATATTTAAAATGCCTTCTAGATTTGTTGTACTTGAAGCTCGATCATGACCAAACAAATCATAAATCGTTTGTAAATTAAAACTGGTACGCTGTTGTTCTGTAGAGTGACTTTTTAAATAATCCTCTAAGAACAAGACGAATTTATGAGCAAAGAAATAGTAGTTTGGTTTATGGGTATAAAGCATGTTCATTGAAATCTCCTTATTGGTGTTTTTACCATCAGACCATGATTAAAAACTAAGCTCCCAATCTTAAGAAATTCTTAAAACCAATTATGCATTTTTGTTAATGCCATACTTTTTGACTAGAAATTCAAAAAAATGTTTCATCAAACACGGACTGTCATAAAAAATTCATATAAAAAAACCTTAATTTTGAACAAAAATTAAACAGTTACTCAATATTTACTTAAAAAATTAATGGATTTATGCGTGATTTTTCACAATTTCTATAAATAAAATTATTTTTCCAACAAAAAAAAATAAAACTAAACAGCCACTTACTTACAGTTTTCATAATATATGATTAATAAATTAATTTTATGTGACGTAGTTTGCATTTTTTTTAATAACTGGTATATTTCGCACATTACTTGTTCGGCGCAAAAATAACCTGAAAAAGTAATCTAATTCAATTTTTTAGCTGATGTATTCGAGATATTATTATGAAAAAACTTGCTTTGATCGCTGCACTTTCAGTTGTAGGTATTGCAAATGCTCAAGCTGCTGATGGTACTATTACAATCAATGGTTTAGTAACTGACAAAACTTGTAACATTGTTACTCCAGCGGGTAAAGATTTTATCGTTACTCTTCCAACAGTTTCTAGACAGACTTTAGCTAATGCTGGCGATGTTGCAGGTCGTACTCCTTTCCAAATCAACTTAGAAGATTGTTCAGAAGGTAAAGTTGCAACTTACTTCGAACCAGGCGCGACTGTTGATTTCAATACTGGTCGTTTAATCAACCAAGCTGCTGCTGGTGCACAAAACGTTGATGTTCAATTATTAGGTAACAACAACCAAGTAATTCCAGTACTCGCTGCTGGCGCAACTGGTGCTCAAACTAACTCTCAGTGGGTTGATGTTGTTGAAGGCGGTAGCGCTGATTTGAACTACTATGCTGAATACTATGCTACTGGCGCATCTACTGCTGGTGAAGTAACAACTTCAGTTCAATACACAATTATTTATCAATAATTTATTGATAACAGAGTTTCTATGTTTTAGAGCGTAGAAACTCTTTTCACTTTTAAAATCATCTGTCTTTTTTGAGAATGTTGCACATGTCATTTAGCGGTTGTAAATTTTTGTCTGGTATAGCACTTTGTTCAGTGATGGCAACTGTCACACATGCAGAAATGATCATTCACGGTACACGGGTTATTTACCCTTCCGATGCACGTGAAGTGACCTTACAACTTAGCAATAATGGCTCAAAACCTGCACTTGTCCAAGCTTGGATTGATGAAGGTGATCCAAAAAGTACCCCTGACCAATCAAAAGTACCTTTCATGATCACGCCTCCGATTTCGCGTGTGGAAGCTGCAAAAAGCCAAACGCTTCGTATCACAGCGTTGCCTAGTGCTTCACAATTAAATCAACAACAAGAAACTGTACTTTGGTTAAATGTGCTAGATATCCCACCTAGTCCAACAGGTAAAGGGAATGAAGCTATCCCAGATAATTTCTTGCAACTTGCGATTCGTTCAAGAATTAAGTTTTTTTATCGTCCAGCAACTATAAAAGCAGATGCCAACTTAGCGGCTGATAAACTGCAATGGCAAAAATCTGGTCAAAGCCTTGTCATTAAAAATCCGACCCCTTTCCACATTACCATGACTTCAATTTTCCAAGCCAATGGTGATAAAAAAGTCGATTTATTACCTCAAGGTCTCATGCTAAAGCCTTTTTCCGAAGATCGTGTTCAACTAAAAAACACGAATACTGAGAAGATGAGTTTTATCAATGTAAATGATTATGGCGGACGTGTCGAAAGACCAATCAAGTTCCAATAATCATTCTTCACTTAAATAACCAATAATTTTAAGTACCTATACCATATAGGCGATTTTTATCATGTCTAAACAGCACGCACCACATAGATTATTAAAGCGTCATATTTGTTTTTACCTTGCATCTGGCATGGTCAGCATGACTGTTCCTGTTATGGTCTATGCAGATGAACCCGCACACAAAAATGCGATGGAAGCTGAGTTTAACTCTTCTTTTTTAATCGGTGATGCGCAAAAGATTGATATTTCGCGTTTTAAATATGGTAACCCCGTTTTAGCTGGTGAATATAACGTCGATGTATATATCAATGGCCAATGGTTCGGAAAACGCCGAATGGTGTTTAAAGCAGTTGATCCAAAACAAAATGCGATCACATGCTTTAACTCAGGTGCCCTACTCGAATACGGTGTAAAACAAGATATTCTTGCTCGACAACAATCCGCTTTATCACAAAATAGTTGTTTAAAAATAGATGAATGGATTGAGGATGCCTATTATGATTTTGATACTTCAAAATTACGTGTAGATATTTCTATTCCCCAAGTTGCATTACAAAAAAATGCGCAAGGATATGTCGATCCAAGTATTTGGGATCGTGGTATCAATGCCGGTTTCTTATCTTATAGCGGTACTGCTTATAAGACATTCAATCGTAGCAATGACAATAAAGAAACAACCAATGCATTCATGGCCTTGACTGCTGGAGCGAATATAGCAGGTTGGCAATTACGCCATAATGGTCAATGGCAATGGAAAGACCGACCAAATGAAGATGAAAAGAAATCAAATTATCAAACCACAAGTACCTATTTACAGCGAGCTTTCCCACAATATCGCAGCGTTTTAACACTGGGCGATAGTTTTACCAATGGTGAAATTTTTGATTCATTTGGGTATCGTGGTGTCGATTTTTCTAGTGATGACCGTATGTTACCAAATAGTATGTTGGGCTATGCACCACGTATTCGTGGTAATGCTAAAACCAATGCTAAGGTAGAGGTTCGTCAACAAGGTCAATTAATCTATCAAACCACTGTATCACCAGGAAGTTTTGAAATTAATGATCTTTATCCAACAGGCTTTGGTGGTGAACTCGAAGTTTCAGTCATCGAATCTAGCGGTGAAATACAAAGATTTGCAATTCCTTATGCTTCGGTCGTTCAAATGTTACGTCCAGGTATGAGTAGATATTCTGTTACTGCTGGTGAATTCCGTGATCGTGATATTGATTTAGACCCTTGGGTTGTACAAGGTAAATATCAACGCGGTATCAACAACTACCTGACGGGCTATACTGGTTTTCAAGCAACTGAAAAATACGCTTCAGCATTAGTTGGTACAGCCTTTGCCACACCGATTGGTGCGATTTCACTTGATGTGACGCACTCTGAAGCTGATTTTGAAAAAAAAGAATCACAATCAGGTCAAAGTTTCCGCCTAAGTTATAGTAAGTTAATTGCACCAACAAGCACTAACCTAACCTTAGCAGCCTATCGATATTCGACCGAAAATTATTATAAATTACGTGATGCACTATTAATTCGCGATTTAGAACAAAAAGGTATGAATAGCTTCGCTGTTGGTAAACAACGTAGTGAATTCCAAATTACCTTGAATCAGGGGCTACCTGATGGTTGGGGTAACTTCTACATGGTCGGTTCATGGGTGGATTATTGGAATCGCAAGGAAAGTGGCGAGCAATATCAAATTGGTTATAGCAATAATTACCAAGGCTTAACATATGGTTTATCTGCAACCAATCGTCAAATTGATTATGGTTCAAATAATCAAACACGCGATACCGAATATTTGATGACACTTTCATTCCCATTGAGCTTTAAAAAGCATTCAATGAATGTCAATGCAAACGCATCACAAAACAACCGTACTGTTGGTGTCAGTGGCACAGTAGGAGATCGTTTTAGTTATGGTTCATCTATGTCCCACCAAGACTATAACAGCCCTACTCTAAACGTGAATGCACGATACCGTACCAATTATACAACTGTTGGTGGTTCATACAGTATTGCTGACGCGTATCAGCAAGCAATGGTTAGCCTCACAGGTAATATTGTTGCACATCGTGATGGTGTTTTATTTGGCCCTGAACAAGGTCAAACCATGGTACTTGTTTATGCGCCTGATGCTGCTGGTGCAAAAGTGAATAATACAACTGGTTTAACAGTAAATAAGGATGGCTATGCTGTTATTCCTTACGTTACTCCATATCGTTTAAATGATATCACTTTAGATCCGCAAGAAATGTCGACTCATGTTGAGTTAGAAGAAACTAGTCAGCGTATTGCTCCGTTTGCAGGTGCAATCACAAAAGTCGATTTTTCTACCAAAACAGGTTATGCCATATATATCGCAGCAAAAACAGCAACAGGTGAAAGTCTTCCATTTGCAGCACAAGTGTTTGATCAAAACAATGAAGCAGTTGGTATCGTTGCTCAAGGCAGTATGGTTTATTTGCGCACACCTAAAGCACAAGATCACCTCTATGTAAAATGGGGTGAAGATAGCGCTGAGCAATGTGAAATTACCTATGACGTAACAGCACAACTTGCGCAGGATCAACAAAGTTTAATAATGACTGAGGCGGTTTGTAAATGAAAAAATTACTCTTAAACAGTGTTTTGCTTACCGCAGGTCTTGGTTTGTATGGAGAGGCAAATGCAGCTTGTCGTATGACGAGCTACACTGCTAACGATGTTAAAATGTCAGTAGGTCGAGTTGTCGTTCGTCCAAGTGATGAGGTAGGGAAAATCTTACGAAGAGCGACTTTTCCAATCGAAGACAAAGGCACTCGAGTTGATCGTTGTGATTCAACCGACCGTTTAATTGCTGAACTAAATCAAGCCTATCCTCTCAGTCCACTCGGTAATAGTATTTATTCAACTAATATTCCAGGTATTGGTATTCGACTTTATCGTGAGGCAGAAAATGCTACCAATTTCTCTGGTTATTATCCATATGTTCGTGGAGGACTTAGACCGAATACAGTATATAACTTAGCGCCTGGCTACTTTGTTGTAGAAATTGTCAAAACAGCGGTGCAAACTGGTTCTGGAGCCTTAGTTCCTGGGCAATATAGTAGCTATTATGTTCAAGGTTATGCAGCTCGCCCGTTCCTGACAAGCACTGTTCTTGCTAATGCGATCACGATTGCTTCTTCCTCTTGTGAGCTTCAAGGAAATATCAATAAAGTCGTCACCCTGCCAACAGTAACAAAATCAGGATTTACAGGTGTAGGGTCAACTCAAGGGCCTCAAACTTTTGACTTAAATATTCTCTGTAATGGTGGTCAAAACCCAACTGGTTATGAAGAAAAGAATCTAATTAGTCTAAGTTTTGATTACACACAAGATGGAACAAATAATCAGGTGCTCTCAAATACTGCCCCTGCTGCAACCAAAGCGAATGGTGTAGGTGTACAACTGCTTTGGAATTATGACAGCAAGAATCAAGTGATAAAAAAAGGTGATAAGCTAGAAATCGGCACTGTAAACTCTAATGAGAGCGTACAATACAATGTTCCTCTGACAGCACAATATTATCAAACTGCAAATAATGTAAGTGCAGGTACAGTTCGTGCGATGGCAACAGTGACTATTGAATACGATTAGCAATCATACGTGTGTTAAAAGCACTTGGATCAAACACTGATAATAAAAAACAGATTTTCCAACCCAATCAATAGATTGGGTTTTTTTATATCATTATTCAGTATTATCATGCTTGTTACTCTTAATAAGAATCCCTTATAAATCCCAAAACTCACAATAAAAATACAATTAGTGATGCAGTTATCACAACTAAAAATAGACAAAATTATCAATAAAAAAATAAAACCAAAACCACATCACATTTAAAAAATTAATTTAATCAATATATTATTTCGATATTGCCTTCATAAGAATTTCCATGTTAATTAATAATATATACATAGATAAAAGGAAATAATCATGTATAAAAAATCATATAAACTATTATTTGTATTTTCATTAATCTCAATTTCGACAATCAGCTTTGCGACGGGAACCATTCACTTTAACGGCAATATTGTTGAAGATACATGTACAACACGTCACCACAACCCCGATTGTGAGAGAATTAACGATTTATTTAAGAAAATAAATAACCAATCAACATCTTTAGAAGATTTAAATAATCAATCACAGAAAAACAGTATAACTGAAATCAAAGTAGAGCCTCTACCCGATGAAAGGAGTGCAGTGATTATCGCAAGTTATTACTAAAGCAGAGGTTTAAATCATTATTTAAAATTGACATGTGCTATTAAAAATAACATCTTAGCTTGATTTAATAGCACATTAATCAAATCATAAATATTTTCTGTTATTCATATCATCTTAAAAGGCTCAAATTTAATAAAGAGCTTATATGAATACTATAAGTCAGATGTTCAAATTCAAAATTTTGTTTAAAAATAAAAATTTGATCAATCAAAATCGAAACCGACCAATTGAGATTTTTTCCAATGTTCATTCAGCCGCTCTAAAATTTTAACTTTTGATAAGCCCTCTTCTACATAAAACAAACGAGTCTCTTTATCTTTCTTTAACAGCATTAAATTGTAATTGATCAGGCTCTTCTTCATGGTCAAAGTGAAATCCCTGTTTGAGTGGTCAACCAAGTCCTGCTCTGCCTTTCTGACATCATCATGCTGAATCACCCAATTT
The DNA here is from genome assembly GCF_004208515.1 of Acinetobacter halotolerans. Classification (GTDB taxonomy): domain Bacteria; phylum Pseudomonadota; class Gammaproteobacteria; order Pseudomonadales; family Moraxellaceae; genus Acinetobacter; species Acinetobacter halotolerans. The sequence continues at coordinate 14,082 of NZ_SGIM01000003.1, read as the reverse complement.
AACTGCACAGGATCATTTAACTCGGCTGGCAGTACAAGAACCTCACCATCTTTAAACCCACCTAGATATGCTATTTTCATATTTTTCTCTTTTTGTTTTGTTGTTCATACATTTATTAAATCATAAAACCATTCAACCGCAAATCAAAGTTGGATATGCGTTACAGAAAACAATGCGCGCATTCAATATCTTTTGCAGATAAGAATCTGATCTTTAGAGATTTTTAAGCATTCTTTTTAAAAAGTGTAATGTTTCGAGGAGACGGAGAATTATTAATTATAGAAAATTTCTTAAATATTGATTACAGGGATTTGGACATTAAAAAACCACTTAGGATTAGTACACCTAAGTGGTTGTTTTATATGGTGGGCCCACCGTGACTCGAACACGGGACCAACGGATTATGAGTCCGCTGCTCTAACCAACTGAGCTATAGGCCCTAGAACTTGAATCATATTTTTATATGATTAAATGTTGCTTGATCTTAGTCAAATTTAACTTAAATTACAAGCAGATGATTTTATCAAACCACTAAAAAAGTCTGCAAAATCATAAACTGCGATGATTCTATCTGATCTTTAGGTATTGAGTAAAGAAAATATGTGAGGTTTTGATCATTAAAAAGACATCCAATTTTGTTTATCTAGAATTTTAGGATATATATTTTCTTGGAAACTCATATTACACTGCTGACACGAAACTGTAATGATGATAACCATGAGAAAAATTTTAGGAAAATCCATCTTTAAAGCGACAGGTTGGGCATACAACGTTGATCCAACAATTTTAGAGAAGAAGCAAGTTATCATTGGGTTTGAACACTCGTCCAATCTAGACACTATCCTATCTCTGGCTTTATTTGAAATTTTAGAACTGAAAATCCACACCTTAATCAAAAAAGAACTATTCAAAGGTCCTTTAAAACCTGTTTTGAAACGTCTCGGTGGTATTGCCGTAGATCGTAAAGCAAGTAAAGATATCGTGACGCAAATGGTTGAGCTTTTTAACCAGAACGATAGCTTTAACCTTGTGATCGCACCAGAAGCAACACGTGCAAAAAGCACCGAGGAACGCAAACCCATTCGCACAGGCTTTTGGCATATCGCAAAAGCAGCGAATGTTCCAATCATCTTGATGTACGCCAACCCTCGAACAAAGCAAGGTGGCATTTTAGGTAAAATTTATCCAGACGATCTACAACAAGATTTAGAAAAGATTAAAGCACTTTATGCTGAATATGGAATAGATGTAAAAATTAGCTAAGTAATCGCCCTTATTTGATCAATCTTTGAGGGTTGAACAAGAATTTAGATTTGAATATAGGGCCCGATAGTTTTCAACGAAACCATCGCTATGCTAATATTCAGTCACTTTTTGAGTTTAAATTTTTTGGAGTTACTTCCATGGCGGGTCATTCAAAATGGGCCAATATTAAGCATCGTAAAGCCAAACAAGATGCAAGTCGCGGCAAGGTTTTTACTAAATATATCCGTGAAATCGTAACTGCTGCCAGATTAGGCGGTCCAGATGCGGCAAGCAACCCCCGTCTGCGTGCTGTAGTCGAGAAAGCACTTTCAGTCAATATGACACGCGATACCATCAACCGAGCAATTCAACGCGGTGCTGGTGGCGATGATAATGATAATTTAAAAGAAGTCACCTACGAAGGCTATGGTGTTGGTGGTGTTGCAGTGATCGTTGAGACGATGACAGATAACTTAAACCGTACAGTGCCAGATGTTCGTCATTGCTTCTCTAAAACAAACGGTAACTTAGGAACTTCTGGTTCGGTTGCTTATATGTTTACCAAACGCGGTGAAATTACTTTTGAAGATATATCTTTAGAAGATCAAATTATGGATGTCGCATTAGAAGCAGGTGCTGAAGATATTGAGGTTTCAGAAAATGAGATCTTAGTGATCACAACACCAGAAAGTTTCGGTAACGTGCAAGATGCGTTAAGTGCTGCTGGCTTAAAGTCAGATAATGCAGAAGTTGTGATGAGTCCATCAACCAAAGCAGAAATCACAGATATCGATCAAGCTAAGCTCATCATGAAAATGATTGATATGTTTGAAGATTTAGATGATGTTCAAAACGTTTATACCAACGTTGAATTCTCTGAAGAAGTCTTAGAGCAGCTAGATGCCTAATCATTAGAAAGTCAGAAAATGCATCTTTATAGATGCATTTTTTATAGTTTATTTAAAAGTTTATAACAGTTAAATACATTGTATTCTTTGATCACAAAACTAGAATGTAAGGCAACAACGCTATCAATCTTACCGATACGACGTAACAAGATTTCGCTGTAGTCATCCATGTTACGTGCAACAAGCTCTAAGATAAAATCTGCACTTTGCCCTGTGACCAAAAAAGCATTCGTCACTTCTGGGATGTCTTCAATTTCGGCTAAGAACTTATCGAAAGTTTCGCTGTCATGTTTACTCAATGAGACCTGCAAAAGAATATGCAAGCTAAAACCTAGTTTATTAAAGTTAATCTCTCGTTTAAGTTGACCCATCACTTGTGATTCAATTAAGTTTTTTATACGTCGATGGACAGAACTTACCGACAGATTAATACGTTCTGACAATTCATTCAGATTTACATCTTCATGTGTCAAAACTTCAAGAATTTGTTTGTCAAAACGATCTAGTTCCATTTCACGATCCTTTTTATATCTCGAAACATAAGAAAATACAGCCCTTCCGTCATTATTCCTGTCTTTTTATTTTTTGCAAAGAACATTTGGTAAAATTTTCTAGCCATTTCTAGATTTACTATTGTTTCTTATTATAAAATTTTCATATTGACCTATAATTTCTCACTTTTTGGTTATTTTTATCGATATTTTTCCAATTAATATCTTGTCGTTAAATACTTATATTCAAGCAGAGTTTTATGCAGTGTGGTGTACAAATTAAACGATAAAAAAGAAAAACCGAGCTAATAACTTAACTCGGTTTTAGTTCAAATGTGATCACTGTTTGCGTTAAGCAAAATGTATTATGGATTCACAACTTGTAAATCTAAGCCTGCTGTATTTGCTAGTTCAGTAAATGTAGGGAAACTTGTTGCAACCGTTTCTGTACCCAGAATGGTGATCTCGCCTGAAGTACGTAAACCAGCAATACTAAAGCTCATGGCGATACGATGGTCATGATGTGATTCAATCTCACCACCAGCGAAGATTGCTGACCAATCACCTGACTTACCTTTACCTTCGATAATGATGCCATCTTCAGTTGGTGTGCAATCAATTCCCATGATTTTCAAACCATCTGCCATCACTTGGATACGGTCGGACTCTTTCACACGTAACTCAGCAGCCCCCGTCAAGACTGTTTGACCTTCTGCACAAGCAGCGGCAATAAATAATGCGGGGAATTCATCAATTGCTAAAGGCACTTGATCTTCAGGCATGTGAATACCTTTTAATGTTCTCGACCCTTTGATATGAATATCAGCAATCGGCTCACCACCAGCGATACGTTCATTTTCAACACTGATATCTGCACCCATTTGCTTAAGGATTTCAATTACACCCGTACGTGTTGGATTGATCCCCACGGCTTCTAGGACAACATCTGCATTTTCAGTAATTGCAGCGCCGACCATAAAGAATGCAGCCGAGGAAATATCTGAAGGTACTTGAATATCCGTACCCACTAATTTACCGCCACCAACAAGGGAAATTTTATTGCCCTCAGTTTTCACATCATAGCCAAAAGCCCGTAGCATACGCTCGGTATGATCACGTGTAGGTTCAGGTTCAGTCACAGAAGTTTCACCTTCTGCCCATAAGCCAGCCAATAAAATGCCAGATTTCACTTGAGCAGAAGCCATTGGTAAGTCGTATTGAATCCCTTTTAATGCTTGGCTGCCCGTAATACTGACTGGCGGTGTACCTTTCTCACCTGTGGTTTGGATTTGCGCACCCATTTCACGAAGAGGCTTGGCAATACGTTCCATCGGACGTTTAGATAACGATGCATCGCCCGTCATAACCGAATCAAATTTTTGCGCTGAAAGCATACCTGACAATAAACGCATACTGGTACCTGAATTACCCATATATAATGCGCTTGCAGGTGCTTTTAGACCGTGCATTCCGACCCCATGAATGGTGACTTCACCATTCTTTGGACCTTCAATGCTTACCCCCATATCACGGAATGCTTGTAGGGTTGCTAATGCATCCTCACCTTCCAAGAAACCAGTAACGTGCGTTGTACCTTCGGCAATAGCGCCAAACATAATAGAGCGATGTGACACAGATTTGTCACCCGGTACAGTGAATTTACCTGAGAATGTTTTCTTTCCCGGTAAAATGCTAAATTGCTGTGTCACCTTATTTTTCTCCATCAAAGGTTTGTTGGCTAACATATGGTTGAAGTGTTGACGAGCAGCTTGGGCATGACCAAGTAAACCCATCAACGCTTGGGAATCTTCCTGTTCAATTAATTTTTTTAAAACTGACAATTGCTGTTCGAAACCATCAACAGCTTTCAAAATTGCAGTTTTATTGGCAAAGAAAATGTCATGCCACATCTGCGGATCACTGGCCGCGATACGTGAAAAGTCTCTAAAACCACCCGCAGCATAACGGAAAATATCTAAATTATCTTCACGATTCGCCAGTTGTTCCACTAAATTGAATGCCATCAAATGTGGTAAATGACTGGTATGAGCCAACACTTCATCATGCTTGGTCACATCCATGCAGATCACTTCTGCTTTCGCCGCTGACCAAAGCTGAATCAACTTCTCAACTGCCCAATCCGCACTACTAGGAAGAGGCGTCAAAATCACTTTGTGATTTGCAAATAAATCAACTTTACCCGCATGTACACCTGTATGTTCCGCGCCTGCAATCGGATGCCCTGGTACAAATCCAGCTGGTAGATTTTCACCAAAGACAGCTTTAGCGGCATCTACAACATTGCCTTTGGTACTGCCGACATCCGTAATAATGACATTATCCGCAAGAAAAGGCTTGATCTGCTCAAGGACTTTCTGTGTTGCCCGCACAGGGAGTGCTAAAACGATTAAATCTGCCCCCTGTACCGCTTCCTCAGGATTTGCATAACCGTGTTGAATTAAACCTAATGCTTGCGCGTCTGCTAATGTTTTTTTTGAACGTGTTGAAGCCACAATTTGAGCTGCAAGTTGTTCTACCACAATCACACGTGCAAGACTAGATCCGATCAGCCCAAGCCCAATAAAAGCGACTTTTTTAAATAATGGTTGAGACATAAAAGATGTTTGCCCAATGAGACGACTTGGATATGGATAGATGTCTCATTCACCTACCCATACGAAAAAACAGATTATAAAACTGCGATTGGATAAGAACCAAGAACACGCAACTCTTTCACCATCGGACGAATTTCATCAAGTGCAGCAGCGACATTTTCCTGATCGATGTGCCCTTCTAAATCGATAAAGAATACGTATGCCCATTTTTCAGGTAACGCTGGTCGCGTTTCAATGCTGGTTAAGCTAATCTGATGTTTTGCAAAAGGTGCAAGAATTTCCAATAAAGCACCTGCACGGTCATGTGCTGAAATTAACAACGAGGTCTTATCATTGCCACTTTGAGGAATTTTCTCACGACCGATCACTAGGAAACGCGTTGTATTTTCCGGATTATCTTCAATATTGCTGTGCAAAATCTCAAGATTGTACATGCTTGCTGCGATATCAGACGCAATGGCAGCCGAGTGCCATTCATTACGGATACGACGCGCAGCTTCTGCATTGGAATTTAGGGCAACACGTTCAACACCTGGATAATGTGCATCTAACCATTTACGGCATTGCGCTAAGGTTTGTTGATGTGCATAAATCTGTTTAATACTGTCTTTTCGAGTATTTTCAGAAACAAGAAATTGATGATGAATACGTAATTCAACTTCACCAATCACATTTAGGGTCGATGCTTTAAAACAGTCAAGCGTGTGATTCACAATCCCTTCAGATGAGTTTTCGACAGGTACCACACCATAATGTGCGCTTCCCGCTTCAACTTCACGAAACACTTCATCAATTGTTGGTAATGGACGCACAATCGCATCTTGGCCAAAGTGTTTAAGTACAGCTGACTGTGTGAATGTACCTTCAGGCCCTAAGAATGCAATACTTTGTGGAGCTTCGAGCGCTAAGCAAGCAGACATGATTTCACGAAACAACCGTGCCATGGTTGCATCAGATAAAGGGCCTTGATTGCGTTCCATCACTTTACGTAAGACTTGAGCTTCACGTTCTGGACGATAAAACAAAGGATTATCTTCGGCTGCAAACTTCGCTTTAGCGACAGTTTCTGCCAGCGTAGCACGACGATTGAGTAACTCTTGGATTTGTTGATCAACACTATCAATATCGTTACGAATTTGTTCTAAATTAAGTGAAGTCGATGTGTTTTGTCCATCGTTTACCATTGAATGCAGCCTCAGCAAAATCATCTATAAGAATGGATTACAATTCATCAATGAATTGTTCAATTGAGCTAGTATAACAAGACTTTCATACATTAAACATGCTGAGTTTTAACTCTTTTTGCTGTCGAACTTTTAAGAAACTTAGTTATTGATTTGAGCCTATCGTTCATCATTTCTCAAATCTAAATATTTTTCTTTCATTGCATTAGCTATAATCGATTTAAATCCAATAACAACAGTAACAATAGATGAATAAATTATTTTTAATGACAACGCTCAGCCTAAGTAGTATTCATTTAACAGCATGTATTGGATGCTATAATCCAACGGGCTGTACTACCGACACTTCACCCTACTACATCACCAAAACTACCACTCACATTCGAGGGATCACCGTTCCTCCGCAAACAAAATTAAAATATAAATCACTAAATTTTAGTCAGAAAGATCAACAAAAAAAGCCATTGAAGGAAAGAGATTTAACCAACATTGAGTTGCCAACCAATACAGCAATCGTTTGGGGTGGCATGCCATCCTCAAAGTTTATACAATTTTTAAATTCTGAAATGAAAGGATTCACTGTGTATCGGGCACAAGGTTTTAGTCAAAATTCATCAAGTGAATTTATAAAATTATGGCAAAGTTGTGATAGTGATTTGAGTATTACGCTAAAAGATTCCAATAACTGGACCTTTGATCCCAGCAATATGGAAATACGAGGTTGCGGTGTAAATATTCAAAAAAGAAGTCAATATAATACTCACTGGCCAAACCAAGACAAAGCAGATAAATTCCTAGAAAAGATCAACAACGCACTGCAAAAATTACCAAAACAACAAGAATACCCTGTGATTTATATACAAGAAAAATAAGAATTACCCACTTATAATCGTATAGACACATAAATGGCGAAGAGATCTATCAATTGGGTTCCTAAGCGCGTTACGCATTATGCTTTCCAATTGAAAGCTAAGTTTTTCACATAGCTTTCTCGCATCTTGATTTTCATCATCAACAAGAGCCTCTATACGTTTAAAATTATAATGCACCTGTAAAACCTCAAGTAAGCGTTGTATCGCCTGCTTCATCAAACCTTGTTTATTAAATGCGATGTTTCCCCAAAAACCAATTTCTAGTCTGAGTATTTCCCAGCAGATGTTATGCAACCCAACCAGACCAATTAGCCGTCCTGTTTTCTTATGTCGAATAACAAACACGACATCCTTATTTTTTGATAGATTATCTTGCACGTTCTGACAATATAATCTCGTGTTTTCTAAACTTTGTTTATTTAAGACCCAAGGAATTGTTGCGGGATACTTCTGCAAATGAGCTAAAGAATCTATGATCGCCTCATATACATCGTTAGCATCTTCTTCACGCAATACATGTAAATAAAACTCTTCATTAGCGAGTGCTGAAATAAACTTCTGGTTTTGAAACAAGTTTGTCCCCATAAAATGATATTTTTAAATATAAAAAAAGTTGAATCAGATTAACTGATTCAACTCAATTTACACGTTTAAATCGCGCTTTAAAAGTCAATCTATTCTTAATTTAAGCTTTACCAATCAACCCACGCGCTACGATTTCTTTCATGATCTCGTTGGTACCACCGTAAATCCGCTGGATCCGCGCATCTGTAAAGAAGCGTGAAATTGGATATTCACTCATATAGCCATAACCACCGAAGAGTTGAAGTAAGTTATCAGCAACTTTCATTTGCATGTCTGTACTAAAACTCTTCAGTGCAGCTGCAGTTTCCACATCCAACTTACCTTCGTTATATAAAGCCACATTCTGATTGTAGAATGCTGCTGTCGCTAACTCATCAATTTTTGCTTGAGCCAACACAAAACGGGTGTTTTGGAACTGAGCAATGGCCTGACCGAACGCTTGACGTTCTTTTACATAAGCAGTCGCCAAATCAATTGCACCACGAATCGCCCCCAATGCCGTAGAAGCAATCGCTGTGCGCTCACGTGGTAATTCCTGCATCAAGTATGCGAAACCTGAACCTGCATTACCCAATAATTGATCTTTAGGTACTTTGACATTGTCAAAGAATAACTCTGAAGTATCTTGAGAGTGCAGACCAATTTTGTCTAGGTTCGTACCTTTCTTAAAACCCTCCAAATGTGTATCAACCAACATTAAAGAGACACCTTTGGCACGTGCTTGAGGATCAGTTTTTACTGCAAGTACCACAACATCTGCATGCTGACCATTGGAAATAAAGGTTTTAGAACCATTTAATAGATAATGATCATCTTGTAAAATCGCGCTGGTACGCATTGCTTGTAAGTCTGAGCCAGCACCTGGTTCAGTCATACCAATCGCCCCAACAACTTCTCCAGATACCATTTTTGGTAGCCAATACTGTTTCTGTTCTTCAGAACCAATATGTTGAATATAAGGTGCTGCGATCTCAGAATGACATGAAATGCCTGTCGATAATGCACAATATCCCGCACGAGCAGACTCTTCAACCAACATAAGCGAATAATGTGTTGGAACACCATATCCCCCATATTCTTCTGGCACGTCTACACACAAGAAACCATTTTCACCTAATAATGTCCAAACAGAGCGTGGCATAAGGCCTTCACGTTCCCATTGCTCATAATGAGGCGCAATATGTTCACTCATAAAACGTTTAAAATTGTCACGGAAAAGTTCTAAATCTGCATCGTAAGCTAACATTGCTATTTCCTTTCGCTTTCATTTTTCTTAAAAATTTACGTCGCAGCCATGCTAATGATTTTTAAGCCTACTGTCATGTTCCTTTTACATCAAAACGTGAGATTTTTATGGTCAATATCATTAGTCTCACCCCAAATAAGCACGACCAACAAATGTCTAAGGAATAGACATTTTTACTTATTTTTTACGCTTATTGAGAACGTTTTATGTCATATTGACGATATTCGCGATAAATTCGATATGACCATGAATACCAAACGAAATATTTATAAAACTTCAGAACACCCATTTGCTCAGTATGTTCGTATTTTAGGCAAAGGAAAAACAGGTTCTCGCTCACTCAGCTACGATGAAGCCTATCAAGCTTTTAGTATGATCTTAAAAGGCGAAGTCCTTGATGTTCAGCTTGGTGCATTTTTAATGCTATTACGCGTCAAAGAAGAATCTGTCGATGAGCTTGCTGGTTTTGTTCAAGCGACCCGTGATCAATTGGACTTTGCCCCACTTGAAGTCGATTTAGATTGGTCATCCTATGCAGGTAAACGTAAACATTATCCTTGGTTTTTATTAGCAGCACTAACTCTGGCCCATCATGGTTACAAAATCGTGATGCATGGTGCATCAGGTCATACAATTAACCGTGTATATACAGAACAAGTTTTACAATATTTAGGCTTTTCTATTTGCCAAAATGAACAAAATGTTAAAGAACAATTAGAAACACATAATTTTGCTTACCTCCCCCTTGAAACAATTTCACCTATTTTAAGCGAACTGATTTCACTGAGAAATGTGATGGGTTTGCGCTCTCCAATTCATACGCTTGCACGTTTAATTAATCCATTCAATGCTAAGGCAACTTTACAAGCTATTTTCCACCCTGCTTATCGCACTTCACACCAGCAAACCGCTTTTCGTTTAGGTTATCAAAATAGTGCAGTGATTAAGGGTGAAGGTGGTGAGTTTGAACGTAATCCTGATGCCAAGACACTTATTTGTGGAATAAAAAATGGGGAGTTATATGAGCATGAATTACCAAAGCTGACGCCTGATCGTAGCCCAATCGAAGAGGAACTTGATCTTGCAGTATTTAAAGCTGTTTGGCTCGGTGAGCAAACACATGAATATGGTGAAATGGCAATTATAGAGACTATGGGAATCGCACTTTATACAATTGGCGCTGTCAATAACTACGATGAAGCCATGGTTAAGGCTAGAGTTCTTTGGGATAGTCGTTTAAATTAGAATGAGTGAAGCGATTTCTCAGTGAAATCGCCTTCAATCACTGAAATTTCAATACAGATCTCATTTTTGGTTATCACTTCTATCTTATGCTTCTCTGTATACCACTCATGATAAGCTATGCCAAAGTCATAACTCCCAAACTGATTGCAAAGTCCTGCATTATGGGGTTTTTCTATTTCGTTTATAGAGGTACCAATAAGCCGCTCTGGATTACTAAAAAACTCTTCAATCTGTTGTTTATTTTTGACTTTTTCAAAATTTTCACCCTCAGAAAAAAAACTGGGATTCAGCGAATAATTCTTTTTAAATAACTCTTCATAAATAATAATTAGAATAACTGCAATAATTGGCAGCAGTACAAACAAATGATAATTTTTACTTAGCCAGAAATAGATAGTTAACCTTAAAAGCAACCCTATTACTAGGCCTCCATAAATATAAGACAAGCAAATCTGAATTTTTCTCAATTTTAAATAATAACAAAACCAATATAAACTGAGTGTAATGACACTAAAAACTAACAATATGAATGAGTTAAAATGAGAGAAACAGAGTACACCTAATAAGAAACACATAAAATGAATTATAGGCATGACTTAACCTCCATCACATCACCTTGAAAAGGTGGCAACATTCCAGTAAATAGATTTTTTGAAGGCAGATTTTAGATTGACGTATTATTTTTTATTCGTCACTTCCAGATACCAAATCGTTTCTCCCCAACTATTATTCTCAATCTCAGGAAACACTTCTCCCTGTTCAAAATAACGGGATTGCAATTGATTTGCTGGACTCCACCAGTTACCTGACCGTTGACAAATCTGGCCTGCAAAACCTTTTAAATTTTCAGCTTGAATTGTCTCAGATGAACCACCTTCGTCTGCGATGCGCTCAACTAATATCCAAGCACAATCACCATAAAAGGTTTCAAATGTATCAGGATCCATTCCAGTAGCTACAACACTTCCTACTCCTCTGCCCTCTTCCTCACTTGCTGCCATAAACTCAACTCTTTTCCTGTCTTGTTCACAAATATAGATGCCTGTTTTTTCAACTTTCTCATTAGATTTAACTATTATTTCAGGATTTACCCTATAAACTGGATAAGAATCCGGTAAAACTAAATTTATTTCATGAAATATATCATCTTCAGGATAATCAATAACAAGTTCATCCACATTCCAATAAGTTGGATAAGTATTTGAGATAATTGAAGCATAGCTTTTTGCAACTGAATAATGATCCCAACATTGGTTTACCTTAGCCGTAGGTAAATTATCCATCCAATGCGGAGAAAACTCACTCAAACCTTTATCATTAGAGCGTATTTCTCCAGTACAACGTAAATAAGTAAAATCGCCTGATTTTATTTTTGCGTATGCAGAATCTATACGATCCATGGTATTTCTTATATTGGGCAAAACAGCCCCCCCCCATTGAATATCTGCTTGCTCAGAATAAGGTAAACTTCGTAAATTATAGGGTAAATTATGCATATAGATTTCAAATAGTTCTTCTAAACTATCTAAAAAAAGACGGTAGTTATCTCGCATAGTTTCAAAAAATGCTAACGAGCTAAATTGTTCTAACAAATATGCAGCCTTAGGATTTACTTCGTAATTCATGACTTTCTCTATCTTGTTTATCTCGGTTTATGCTCTGGCTTGGCAGCCAAACTATAATCACCCATTTTAGTTTGCAAAGTTGGAACGCCCACCATTGTAAAATCGCCAATGTCAGTGTCGGTGCCATAACCCCAACCTGTCAATTTACGCTTGCTTAATCCTGAAGTAACCAAATCATTGGGATCTAGTACAATCTGAACACCTCCGCCTTTTAAATAAAACTCATCAAGCACTTGTGAGGCAGCAGGACCTTCCCAAGCATATAACTTTTTGCCCTTAGGAACTGTATATTCAAGATATTCACCATTAGCATTCCAGCTTGCCCAAACTGCAAATTTATCACGCCAATCTTCACGACTCTTTAGCTTTTCAAACTCAGACTTACGCATCCAGCAAATACTATTGTCATAACTACCTGGTGCTAATACACGAACTAAAACATCACCTTCATTAAATGTTTGTGCTTTAATTAATTTCTCTCCATTTGGGCCTTGAGCAAAGGTATCAAATTTTCCTTTTAAAGGATGTGTTAGTTTCGGATTTTTCAATGCAGATTGCACATTCCCTAAACTAGGATGTAATGGTGTCGCTGCTGTTTTTGGGTCTTTTCTCGCTTGAGGAAAAGGTAATCGCCCATTTTCTGGAATTAAGTGAACCCAATCTGGTTTCTTTTTACGAATCGCATCCAACTCTTCCCCATCACCCAATCTTCTAAATTGAGTCACATTCCTAACATTTGTCGTCGCTTTAAAAGCTTGATCACTTTCTTTTTCGATTCGAACAGCAAGTTTTTCCAAAAAGTCTTGTACAGGTTTTAAAAACTCACCAAGTTTTTGATTTGCTAAATTACGGACATCAATCACCGACTGTAGCAATTGTTTAGCCTTCGCCCCAACTGCCTTACTTGCATATTTCTCAATAAACTTGACAGTATCTCTTAAGTGACCAACTAACTTATCAAATACTTTAAGTAAAGATTGTTTTGAAACTAAAGCCTTTACTTCCCTTATTTTCTCGGCTATAGCTTTATAAATATTTGTAATTTTTGCTTTTTTAATCGCATTCTTTACAGCAGGACGTGCAAGAAATTTATTGAGTTCGGTAATGCCCGTTTCTATCGCAGGTTCTGCTAGCTTATATATATTACCACCCGTAAATTTCAATCCTTTAGTTGCAGGCTTAAGCATGAAACGACGAATTGGTGCTAAAATAACCTTAAAGATTCCTTTAAATAATGATCCTAATACAGGAAATAAACCAATTAGCGTTAGAATTAAACCTACCCAAGCCCAAGGGTTATTACTATCTTCCTTAATCTTAATTGAGTTCGCACATAAATCACGAACATCGCAAACTTGATCAACAAACGGAATCATGGAAATTACTGTTCCAGTTACAATTTGCGCTGTAGATTGGTCTTCTGCAAAATCCCCCTGCAACACAACCCAAAGCCATTCTGCAATATCAGCGGCAGTTTCTTTCCCTTTTTTTATTGCATCATTTACTGGAGCTGTAAACCATGCCAGAGCATTTGTCAGTTCTTGCTTAGACGGTAAAAAATCTGACATTAAAATGCTCCTTTATTTTTATCAATTTTATTAAGTTCATCTATTACCTTATCAAACTGATCCCATGGTGAATCCTCTTCTATAGGCGGCTGTTCATACTCTACTCTTAACGCTTTGTCTGGAACATTCTCATGGTGAGCTTTGCCCTGTTCATCTAATTGCCCTTCAATCACTTGGTTATTTTCAAAAAATATTTTATAACCCAGATTAGCAAATGGCGTTTGATCTGCATCTACATGCTCCAAAGCAATCCAATTCTTTTTCTCAAATCTAGGCAATGCGGGAACACTCAGACTCACACTTGCCCCACCTTTAAACAAATGCTGTCCCGCCTTGACCTCAAACTTGCCACCTGTTGTTGGAAATATCCCCGAACCATTCAACTTAAGTTCCGATGTTCCTGCTTTAAATACAATTTCTTTGGTACTGCTTATCTCGATTTTCTCTTCCGTTGAGATGATTTGTATTTGTTTTCGTGCAATAAAGTCAGCAGCATCC
>NZ_SGIM01000029.1 GCF_004208515.1 Acinetobacter halotolerans | reverse complement strand
CCTTCTGTGGTCACATCAATCACACACAGATCGGTATAAATACGATCCACACATTTCAAACCTGTGGCTGGATACGAAAGCTTTTCAACGATCTTAGGTTCACCTTGTTTGGTGACATGATCTGTAGTGATAAAGACTTTCTTTGCACCTACAGCTAAGTCCATGGCACCACCCACAGCAGGAATCGCATCGGCTGCACCTGTATGCCAATTGGCAAGATCACCGTTAGCTGCGACTTGGAATGCACCCAGTACCGCAATATCTAAATGACCGCCACGCATCATGGCAAAGGAATCTCCATGATGGAAAAAGCATCCACCTGTCAGCATGGTGACGTATTCTTTGCCTGCATTAATCAATTCTGGATCTTCTTCACCTTTGGCTGGTGGTGGACCAAATGCCAATAAACCATTTTCAGAATGTAGAAATACATCTTTATCCGCAGGTAAGTATTTTGAAATTTTTGTTGGTAAGCCAATGCCTAAGTTGACATAGGCACCATCTGGAATATCTTGTGCCACACGTGCTGCAATCTGGTCACGACTGAGTTTTTGATAGCTCATTGTTATTCTCCTTATTGCGCAGTGACATGTGTTGTTGCGTCAACCGCAACCACATGCTGAACAAAAATCCCAGGGGTAACGATGTGTTCAGGATCAAGCTGACCGAGTTCAACCACTTCAGAGACTTGAGCAATGGTGACATCCGCAGCCATGGCCATGATCGGACCAAAGTTACGCGCAGATTTGTTATAGACAAGGTTGCCCCAACGATCACCTTTGTAGGCTTTGATCAAAGCAAAGTC
>NZ_SGIM01000028.1 GCF_004208515.1 Acinetobacter halotolerans | reverse complement strand
GGTTGCATACAGGACGTATTGCCCACGATTACGCGCGGCATATTCCCATTGAGCCTCGGTCGGTAAGTCCATATTTAAGTTGAGCTGCTGACCGAGCCATTGACAATAATCGCGTGCTTGCTGCCAATTGATGCCTGCTGCAGAGGTAGGAATACGGTATTTAATTGAAAACTCATCAAAGACCCCTACTTTTTTTTGTCCAGTGACATCAGTATAGACATCAAAATCGGCATAAGTGGCTTTGGTGGCACTGAGATGAAAGTCATCCAAAGTGACTTTGTGTAAAGGGCTACTGTCTCCACCAGCATAGGGGAGTTTATCGATACTATGTTCAGGACCAAAGTCACCCATCATAAAGCTTCCACCTTTGACCAAGATGAGATTCTTTTTGGTTTTTTCTAACAGTTGTTGTAATTTTTTTTGTTGTTCAGCAGATAGATTTGCTTTGGTGGTTGGTGTTTGTGCATTTTGATTTGGATTTGAAGTGGGTTTGGCACAAGCGGATAGTGCCACACTAGAAAGTAGAATGATCGCAAGGTTTTGTTTAATCATCTTTTTTAAAATCATTAGGTTGCAGATATTGCCCAAATTTTAAGGGAGTTTGTTGGGATTGAAAAGAAACATTGTGTTAAGTATTCCAAACGGAATGTTATCCGTGAATCCAAGGTGTAATTCAAAATACAGTTGGGCATATCGAGAGGGTTTGAGGAGCAAGCGTTGATGGCGAGTAATCTTGAAATATTAGCCCCATTTGAGCAGGATGAATCCGAGTCTGAGGTGTACCATGTTTAAAGGTACACCTTGAAAATGATTAAGGATTGGCCGCGCAACGTACTGAGTTATTTTGATTATAATCAAAAGGATAGTCTTTTTTTGAGTAATATTCTACAAATTTAGGGTCAGCGACAGGATGTATGGCATGGCGTTGTATGGTTAAACCATTCCCACCAATGTACATATTTTGTCCATCATCAGGTTCTGAACTTCGTACTACTTTTAAGGTACCTGTTGCAGGACCTTGTGGATTTTTTTCAGGCGATTTACTGTAGTACTCAGGGTCGTACCAGTCCAGCATCCATTCATAGTTATCGGTTAACATATCATG
>NZ_SGIM01000027.1 GCF_004208515.1 Acinetobacter halotolerans | reverse complement strand
AGTTACTTTCGCAACAACACCAGCACCTACAGTACGACCACCTTCACGGATCGCAAAACGTAGACCTGGGTCCATTGCGATTGGGTGAATTAATTCTACTGACATTTCAACGTTGTCACCTGGCATAACCATTTCAACGCCGTCTTGTAATTGGATTGCGCCAGTTACGTCAGTTGTACGGAAGTAGAACTGTGGACGGTAACCATTTAAGAATGGAGTATGACGACCACCTTCTTCTTTAGAAAGTACATATACTTCTGCGTCGAATTTAGTGTGCGGCTTGATTGTACCTGGCTTAGCAAGTACTTGACCACGTTGTACGTCTTCACGCTTAGTACCACGAAGAAGAACACCACAGTTCTCGCCAGCACGACCTTCGTCAAGCAATTTACGGAACATTTCAACGCCAGTTACAGTCGTTTTAACCGTATCTTTGATACCTACGATTTCAACTTCTTCACCAACTTTTACGATACCAGCTTCTACACGACCAGTTACAACTGTACCACGGCCTGAAATAGAGAATACATCTTCGATTGGCATTAAGAATGCTTTGTCGATTGCACGTTCTGGCTCTGGAATGTAAGAGTCAAGCGCAGCAACTAATTCGATTACAGCAGATTCGCCATAAGGACCATCGTTACCGTTTAATGCTTGAAGTGCTGAACCACGGATGATTGGAGTGTCATCACCTGGGAAGTCATAAGTAGAAAGAAGTTCACGAACTTCCATTTCTACTAATTCAAGTAATTCTTCATCATCAACAAGGTCACACTTGTTCAAGAATACGATGATGTACGGTACACCAACCTGACGTGAAAGTAGGATGTGTTCACGAGTTTGTGGCATAGGACCATCAGTCGCAGCACATACAAGGATCGCGCCGTCCATCTGAGCAGCACCAGTAATCATGTTTTTAACATAATCGGCGTGGCCCGGGCAGTCTACGTGAGCGTAGTGACGGATTGGAGAATCGTATTCTACGTGTGATGTATTAATGGTAATACCACGTGCTTTTTCTTCAGGTGCTGAGTCGATTTGTGAGTAATCTTTCGCTTCACCGCCGTAAGTTTTTGCACAAATAGTTGCAATCGCAGCAGTTAAAGTTGTTTTACCATGGTCAACGTGACCAATTGTACCCACGTTTACGTGTGGTTTATTACGTTCAAACTT
>NZ_SGIM01000026.1 GCF_004208515.1 Acinetobacter halotolerans | reverse complement strand
TTTGAGTCGCTTTTTTTATGGATATAATCTTTGATGGTATTGATATAAAAGAAAATATAATAATTCAACAACGAGAATAAGCTTGTTTTAACATAGGGTACATTGGGAGTACTCTTTAGTTTTATTAAAAAAAACTATGATATCTTGTTAAGGTTTTGATTGAAAAGTGATAATCTCTCACAGCTTTATTGGGTGTTGTTAGATTAGAGTTTTCTAGATTTTTGAAGAGAAATAAGTTATTTTTCAGTGGTTGCTGGTTAAACGGTATTGGATACGTGGAACATTGATTCGGTATTTGTATGACCCAACATAAGGTAAATAACTGAAAAAGATACAACAAGACTATTTCTCAGCATTCAAAAGCAATTAAGTTTAGAGAACAAACAAATTTTTGTTTTTTTGGAGATTATCCATGAAATTAAGTCGTATTGCACTTGCTATGCTTGTTGCTGCTCCTTTAGCTGCTGCGAATGCAGGCGTAACTGTAACACCATTATTATTGGGTTACACAATGTTTGATACTGAACATAATAACCGTGGTGATAAAGGTCAATTAACGCCAAGTCCTGAACTTGAAGATGATTTATTTGTTGGTGCTGCGATTGGTGTTGAAGTAACACCTTGGTTAGGCGCTGAAGTTGAATATAGTCAAATCAAAGGTGATACAAGCACCAATAACGACTATAAAGGTCGTAATATCGCTGCTAATGCTTATGTAACATCTGATTTGATCACTAAAAATTATGATAGCAAAATCAAGCCATACGTATTAGCTGGTGCTGGTCACTACAAATATGAAGGTGATGACATTTATGGTGGTAAGCAAGAAGGTACATTAGCAAATGCTGGTGGTGGTGTATTCTGGCGCTTGAACGATGCTTTATCTCTTCGTACTGAAGCTCGTGGTACTTATCATTTTGATGAAAAGTTCTGGAACTACACAGCACTTGCTGGTTTAAACGTAGTTCTTGGTGGTCACTTGAAGCCTGCTGCGCCAGTCGTAGAAGTTGCTCCAGTTGAACCAGCTCCAGTTGCTCCACAGCCACAAGAGTTGACCGAAGATCTTAACATGGAACTTCGTGTATTCTTTGATACAAACAAATCAGACATCAAGCCACAATTTAAGTCTGAAATTGCGAAAGTAGCAGAGAAATTAGCTGAGTACCCGAATGCGACAGCTCGTATTGAAGGTCACACAGATAACACTGGTCCACGTGCATTAAACGAACGTTTATCG
>NZ_SGIM01000025.1 GCF_004208515.1 Acinetobacter halotolerans | reverse complement strand
AAATAATAAAATTAAAAGGCTCTAAAGGTCTTCTGTAGTGTTTTTCATTGTTAAAAATAATTTTGGAAATACCTTTCAAATGTACATTCATATAAATATAAAAAATAAAAAATAGAACTATTGTTATTATAATTAAAAGAAGCCCAAACATCCCAACGAATAACGATGGGTCAGCTTTGTACAGCTTAATAATAAACTCTATCATTCATCTTCCAATGTTTTCTCAATTAAATCATATGACTTGCCTGCAATCCATCCCGGTATTCACTAGCACCCTTTACTGCAGCTCCTGCAGATATTATTACGCGATGCCAACTACTATAAAACCAACCCCGCCTGAGGCTAACCCAATAACAAGACCAGCGGTATAAATACCGCCAACAATACCTACGCCAACTTTGGTAGTTTCAACAACTGTTGTTCTTGCTTTATCCTCTGGCGCAGCTTCATAAACATTTACGCCTGAACTCACAACATCCGTAGCTATAGACACATAACCTGCTATTTTAAGAAAAAAACCGAGACATTAAGCTCGGTTTTCAATAAAACTCTAAATTTTTAAAAATACTGATCCGCAATAAAACCCAATAACAGCAAAAGTGTTCCCAAAATACCTGACACAATGATCAAATAATGTAGATAAAAAAATACGGGATAATTTTTCAACATTTCTTTTAATTGGGAATCACCTATTTTTTGATATACATTCTTCCCATAGTAGGCTTTAAATGAAGTATTAAGCTTTATATTTGATATTTCTCTCCAGTAAGCACTGGGGAACATACTCAAATAAAAAAAATCAAATGGCTCCATCAATCTTTTATATCGTTTCTCGTTCTTATATAAAATTTGGCAAATTCCTTTTAGATAAATATTGGCATAGATATAAAGACTTATAAAAAATACCCACAATAGAATAAAGAATAAGAAACCAAAAACAAAGAGCGCAAAAACATGATCTGTAATCAATAAATTGATAATTTTATTCATTTATACTTTCCACTTTATCATATATGTACCCAGCCCCATATCCAGCAATCTCAGATGTACTCTTAGCGGCCATAGCAGCCCCAACAGCAACAATCCCGATAACGATTAATCCTGTTCCACCTGTCGCAAGTCCGACAATTAAATAACTTGCATAAATTCCAAAACCAATGCCAGTACCGACTTTGGCAGTCTCAACAACCGTTGTTCTTGCTTTGTCTTCGGGTGCCGCTTCATAAACTTTTACGCTTGAACTCACAACATCCGTAGCAAGAGACACATAACCCGCTATTTTAAGCTGCATCGCGAACTTGCCGATTTTGCCCATTTCTTTGGCATAATCTTTGAGTCCGCCTTTAAAGTTATTGTCTCTAACCAATGCCGATTGCTTCAACATACGGCGCATATTGGTGGTTTTGATCGACTGATCCCATCGCAAGAATTTCTTAGTTCCTTCTTGATCCAACTCCCTATACAAGTTTGCATACTTCTGTTTGAACTGGGTGAAGTTTTTAGGGTTTGCTAGTCCTGAGCCTTTGGCTTTTTCTTCGGCATACTTTAGGGCAAGTTCACCATGCAATCTATAAACCCGATGCGCTTGCCCTTTAACCGATGATAAAGAGGCATTCACAGCCCCCAATTAACTTAAACCATCAACAGAATCACTAAAAAAAGCAGCCATTAGAACCCCAAAAAAAGTTGACCAATATATATTAATAATTATTTTTTTATAGTGGTTATTTATGTATTCAGCATTCTTTGAATCCAAGGCAGGAAATAAAGGGGGTTTTCTTTTATCGAACATCCCAAACTTTTCTGCTTTATTCCTATTTAAAATGATTGCCCTGATATGATTATTAAAGCAGTAATAACTGCCTGAATATTCGCGATACCCATTCCTTTCTTTTCATATAAATCAAAACCATACAACCTAATTCTCAACTCTTTAGATTTCATAATTCCTCTTGATACCAGTTGATGAAAGATACAGAAAAGTATAAAGAAAATGAGTATTAATATAACGAAAGTATCTTGAACATTTAACATTATTTTTTTTGTTAACCTTTCATAAGCATATTCAGTTAGTGATGCACCAGCAATTTTACAAAATATCCGGAACAAGAATACTACCGATATGCATGAATCCATGCTCCATAAGCTGCAACTAAACAAACAGACTTTTAAATAGTATTTAAAAAAATTGCTGTATAGAATAACTAAGAAATAGTAGGAACATACTTAGAAAACCTGACAACATGAAAGAGTAATGAAGTTAAAAAAACATTGGATAATTTCTCAACAACTCTTTTAACTGAGAGCCACCTATTTTGTAATATACATTATTCCCATAGTAGGCTTTAAATGAAGTATTAAACTTTATATTTTATATTTCTTTCAAATATGAACTGGGTAAGATACTCAAATAAAAAAAATCAAATGGCTCCATTAGTCTTTTAAATTTTTTCTCATCCTTATATACAATTCTGCAAATTCCTTTTAGATAAATATTGATATAAATGTAAAGACTTATAAGAAAAATCCAAAGTAAAATTAAGAAAAAAAGCCCAACCATGCCAATAAATAATACCGAATCAGCTTTATATAGCTTTATGATAAAATCAATCATTTATCCCCCAAGTTTTTCAATTAAATCATATGAGCCGCCAGCTATACTACCAGCAATTTCGGATGCACTTTTTGTAGCAAGTGCGACAGAAATAGCAACTATACCAACTACCACCAATGCTGTTCCCCCCGAAGCTAAACCAATAACTAGTACTGTTGAAATTGCACCAAAACCTATTCCAGCACCAACTTTAGCTGTCTCAACCACGGTTGTTCTTGCTTTATCCTCGGGTGCCGCTTCATACACTTTTACGCTTGAACTCACAACATCCGTACCAATAGACACATAGCCTGCTATCAAAAAACCGAAGTAAAACCACCTCGGTTCCTATAGTAAAATATTTTAACTATTTAAAATAATTACCAACCACATATGCATAAATCATAAAAATAAATGCAAAGGTTGTAATGGTGAATATTACATACTGA
>NZ_SGIM01000024.1 GCF_004208515.1 Acinetobacter halotolerans | reverse complement strand
TATTCAAACAATAGTGAAGAACGCCAAGCCAACCAACTGACGCTACAACGTCGCAGCATCAAAACCGTACCCGAATACCAACCCCTACAACACCGCCCAGCAGCCCATCCACAACGTGCTAAAGTGGTTGGACCATCAGGTGAAGAAATCTATGTCGATGAATGGGGCAGAATCAAAGTCCGCTTTCTGTTCACTCGAAATGACGACCACCAACACGATGGTGGCGCAGGCAGTAACGACAACGATACAGATTCAGCATGGGTTGATGTACTTACTCCATGGGCAGGCGAAGGCTATGGCGCACGCTTCCTGCCACGCATTGGTGAAATCGTGGTGATCGACTTCTTTGACGGCAACATCGATCGCCCTTATGTCACAGGACGACTGCACGAAGCACAACGCAGTCCGACTAAATTTGATGACCAAGGACAACTGCCAGATACCAAAAAACTGGCAGGGATCAAATCTAAAGAATACCAAGGTTCAGGTTACAACCAACTGCGCTTTGACGACACCACTGGACAGATCAGCGCACAACTACAAAGCAGCCATGCAGCCAGCCAACTCAATCTCGGCAAACTCAGCCATCCCAAATCAGAAGCAGAAAGCGAAGACCGAGGCGAAGGCTTTGAACTACGCACAGACCAATGGGGGGCGATTCGAGCAGGCGAAGGCTTACTGATCACCACCCATGCGCAACAACAAGCACAAGGCGAACACCTCGAAGCGCAAACAGCCAAACAACAACTGGAAGGCAACCAAAACAATGCCAAAGCCCTCAGTGAAGTGGCAAAGAATCAACAGACTGATGAGTTAGAATCGGTTGAGCAGTTACAGGCATTTGCAGAGCAGATTCAAGATAAAATCTCTCGTTTCGAACAAGCGATGCTATTGCTGAGTTCACCCAATGGTATAGGACTCAGTACCGCAGAAGACATACACCTTTCTGCAGATGGACAATTGAACCAGTTTGCAGGGGATAGCATTAACCTGACCACGCAAAAGAACCTGATTGCCCAAGCCAGTCAAAAGATTAGTCTATTTGCAGCACAAGCTGGGATTAAACAAGTTGCAGCAAAAGGTAAGTTTGAGATACAGGCACAAGGTGATGCTGCTGACTTCATTGCACGCAAAGAAATACAGGTGATCTCAACTGAAGGGCGTATTGAGATTACTTCTCCAAAGAAAATTATTATTACTGCAGGTGGATCACAAATTGAAATCAGTAGTGATGGGATTTTCCCAACGATGGGTGGCAAGTTTGAGGTGAAAGCTGGGCAGCATTTATTTAAGAGTGGAGCGAAAGTTTCAACTAAGCTCCCTACGCTACCTGTAGCAAATCAACCCTATGTTCTCCAATATTTAGTAAAGAATAAAGATAATATCCCACTTCCAAATAAGCCTTATTTGATTATAGATCAAGCGGGCAATATGCAAGAAGGAGTGACCAACTCCGAGGGGTTGATGAAGCTAAAGACAACAGGAACAGCACAGAATTTGATTACTTATGTAATGGATGGCGAAATTGAAGACGCACAAGAAGCGGGTGGAGAAGAATAATAATGGCTACACATTACACTCGATTACAGCTCAAAGTAGATCCACATTTACCGTATAAAGACTTTACCTTTCAATTTTTGGTCGTAAATAGAGAACTAGGCAAGACTATTTTTAAAGATGAGGGAAGTTTTGATGACAAAGGATTTGGCAAATGGTTTCATATATATCAACCTAATAGAGCATTGATATATAAACTTATATATCGCGGCAAAGAAGTCAAAACCATCAGGGCAAAAGCATATCCTGAACCTAATAAATGGAGCCTTTTTGAGTTTAAAACGACATCTGGAACAACTAAGCAAGCCAAAGAAAATGTTCAAGAAATAAGAATCAACGATGGAGAGGTTGCTTGGTATTTGGTTAAAAAGTCTGAACCAGTGATGACTTGGGCGCAACGTGTATTTAAAAAACCATTGACTGAAAAAGATTGGGGAATTTTAAAGGCAAACAACCCGCATCTGTCTAATTTGGTTTCGATGGGCGTATTGCAGCCTGGGCAGGTGGTGATTATCTCAAATTCAACCACGGCGAAGGAATTACCCGAATATAAAAAGCAAGCACAGCAGGCACATCAAAATTTAGAGCAAATGAAAAAGGATAAAGATTTTGATGCGGTATTCTTCGCACAAAACTATGAATTCTTCTACGATGCACTACTGCAAGAAAATGCCAAGATTGTTAACAAAAATATCTTTGAAGAAAATGACCATCCCTTAACGATTAAATTCAATCAGGAAGAAAAGAAGGATAGTTTTTTCACTCAAAAGATGGCTGTAGATGGTTCTTTATCACTTGTTCAAGCACAAGCGCATAGGGTCTATAGATTACATGGCGAACTCGCTCTAAAGTATGCTGAAGAACAAGCTAAAGGCTCAGGACTGGCAAATCCCAAAAACTTCACTCAATTCAAACAGAAGTATGGAGATTTGTATGGAGCGTTAGATCAAGAAGGAACTAAAAAATTCTTACGTTGGGATCAGTCGATCAAAACCACCAATATGCGCCGTATGTTGAAGCAATCGGCATTGGTTAGAGACAATAACTTTAAAGGCGGACTTAAAGAATATGCTATACAAATGGGAAAAATTGGTAAGTTTGCTAGTCAGGCTAAAATAGCTGGTTATGTGTCTATCGGTGCGGATGTCGTGAGTTCAGGCGTAAATGTTTATGAAGCTGCGCCAGAGGATAAAGCAAGAACAACAGTTGTTGAAACTACCAAAGTTGGTGTGGGTATTGTTGGCGGCATTTATACCGCTGGTCTCGTTATTGGTATAGCCTCTGGCGGGGTTGGTTTTATAGTAGTTGGCATCGTAATAATATCTGCAGGAGCTGCAGTAAAGGGTGCTAGTGAAATATCGGGATGGATTGCAGGCAAGTCATATGATTTAATTGAGAAAACATTGGAAGATGAATGATAGAGTTTATTATTAAGCTGTACAAAGCTGACCCATCGTTATTCGTTGGGATGATTGGGCTTCTTTTAATTGTAATAACAATAGTTCTATATTTTATTTTTTATATTTATATGAATGTACATTTGAAAGGTATTTCCAAAATTATTTTTAACAATGAAAAACACTACAGAAGACCTTTAGAGCCTTTTAATTTTATTATTC
>NZ_SGIM01000023.1 GCF_004208515.1 Acinetobacter halotolerans | reverse complement strand
TATGATATGTTAACCGATAACTATGAATGGATGCTGGACTGGTACGATCCAGAATACTACAGTAAATCGCCTGAAAAAAATCCACAAGGTCCTGCAACAGGCACTTTAAAAGTAGTTCGTAGCTCTGCACCAGATGATGGTCAAAATATGCACATGGCTGGAAAGGGGTTAACCATGCAACGTCATGCCATACATCCTGTTGAAGACCCTAAACGCGCTAAATCAGAGCTTGTAAAAAAATACAATCTAGACCTGAATCAAAATAATTCAGTACGTTGTGCTGCCAATCCCTAATCCTATTAAGGTGTACCTTTAAACATGGTACACCTTAGACTCCTCAGATTTATCCTGTTCAAAAGGCGCTAATATTTCAAGATTACTCGCCATCAGTGGTTGCTCCTCAAACCCTCTCGATAAGCCTTGCTGCATACGTAATTGCTCAAAACGATAGTCATCTTGATTTTGTACCAACATATAGTTCCATGAAGTTCCAGTCACCGCCCTTGCTCCCTTGCGGTATTTTAAATAGTCTTTGAGCCACTGATTAATATTGCTTCCTGCATAATCAATGCCTTGGTTTATACAACGAATAATATCTTCCGCATATTTTTTGTCACTGCCATAATTTAAAAAGCGAATCAAATCCCCTTCAACTTTACCAAATTGATCTTGTGTTAACTTTTCACCTTCTGGATGAATATGTTGAATGGTATTTTGCCATTCTGCCGTAGTCACACAGGTTTTTAAGATATTAATCACTGCGGTTTTTCGTGTAGGGAAAAACTGAACCTCTCGCTCACTAAAAGACACTCGAATATCAAAAATCGGAGCAGTACGATCACTCCAATGGGTCACTGCATACAGTAAGATGCCTTTGGTTTCTGGTGTCGCATAAATTAACTCTTCACGTCCTTTAGCTGAATTGATTTTCTTCGCTGTTTTTAAACGACCTTGGTCAATATCAAGTCGTTCAAGCCAAAGGGCATATGCATCTGCTAAATCTTGAATATTCTCAGTTATCGGATGATCCTCACCAATAGAATAAGCGAGTACTTGTGACATCAACGAAAAAGCTTGCCCCGAGATATAGACCAAACTTCTAAACCCTGCTTGCAGTAACTGCAATTTAATAAAACCAATATAGTTGAGGATATGCTCAGTCCCCACGGTAAATGTTGCAATCCCTTTTGCACCAATACCCCAACATAGATGTGCTGCGGCACGCACCTTAAAACAGCCATCATCATAAATCAGCTGGAATTGCCCTTGTGCCCCTGCACCTGCACTGACACCAGCTCCAGCAGACACCGCAGCGATGGTGACAAACTCTCCCTCACCACTACTATCAGCACTAGGCTTGAACCATTCTATCCCGCCTTTCAATACACCTTGGATTTGCGCCCCAACAAATGCATCAACACCTACGGTTGCTTGTGGCTTGCCACTGTTCTGATCAGCAGCAATTTCTTTTAAACCACCTTTTGCGGGTTCAAACATCGGTTTACGCTCGCGATTTAGCATGTTCGTTATCGATTGCTCTGGCTCACGGACCACGGCCGATAACATTTGAATCGTTCCTTGATGGGTAATATCAACCGATAGATTTCCTGCAATTCCCAGATTGGCACCTGAGAAACCTGATAACTCGGCACCAATTAAAAAACGAATCGTACCTAAATCATAATTTTCAATTTCTAGCGTCCATCCTGACTCACACGGATAGAACCTACGCCATTCTTTTACCCCTTCAAACAGCGTCCATTTAACAGAAGCATCTCCGCTCACTTTCATTTTGACACCAGCTGATGACGCACTGATCATCCCTTCACCGCCAGCACCTGCAACCATGCGCATCCACTGTGCTTCCTGATTGACGGTGACGTCATTACTGTTGACATATTCTTCAGCAATTTCACCGCCCAAACCACCAATCAGGTTATAAACCGCTTTATCACCGCCCACTGATTTTTTTGCGGTCAGCAACTGTTGTCCTAATTTTTGAAATTCCTTTTTAATGAAACTCGGAGATGCAACTTCTCCATTCTCTTGCTTAATTTGGACTTGTTTTTCTTCATTTATGCGTTTTTTACTATAGCTTTCATAGTCCGAAACATTGAGATATCGTCTTCCTAAGTCATATTTAGAAGCAGCCTGCCCTTTTTCACCTGTTGTTTCAACAATCCAAACTTCTTGTAAGTCTGCAACTTGTTTAAATTCACCATTTATTTTTTCAATGGCTTTTTGCTGATTGATATTCAGTCTTTTTTCAAGTTCCTTTATTTCTTCAGGATTTCGACTTTGAATCTGGCGAGTGAGATCAGCATTGGCTTTATGCACATCTTTTATGGCATCTGATAACACTTTGGTTTTTCGATCAAACTCCGCATAAAGTGCAGGTGGCAGGATCAAAACCTCATTGTTATGTGGATTGATCACAATCGGCGGTTTTTGTGCTTCTCCCAAATTTTCGGTATGGTCAATATTAGGATTAGTCGTTGCACGTGCTACTGGAAAAATGATCTGATGAATGACTTGTTTATCCACACAGGTAATTGGCTCAAACAACTCACTCTTTTTTGAGGTACTACCCAAAGGGTATTTAACTTGGCTCTTTAAATAGGTCTCTGCTAGTTGTGTATAACCATTTTGATCGGTTGGTGTTGGTCGAAATCCGACTAACGGTTTATCCTGACCTTCCCCAAAAATTTGATAACTCATATTCGGGATACCATTGCCCCGACTATCGGCAAAACGGTACAAAACATACATTTTAAATTTGAAATACTTTCTTTCTTTGGTTAATCGTGTATTGTTCTTTTTGTATTCCTCATAAGACATATTCAAACTTTGCTCAAGTCTTTGTACGCCTTGATGAAAAGCAGGAGGCATTTGGGAACGATTAAAGAAGCTTCCCTTAGGTGCGCTCTTGGCTTGGTTTTGTAATTCAGCACGAGCTTTTTCCCGTTGAAACTCATACTGTTCTTTTGTTATGAATTTTAGATTATCATCCAAACGACTTTCTTTAATCTCTATAACATTTGTGCCTTCAGCTAAAATAGGCTTAATCAGCTTTCTCGGACTAAAAATGGTTTGATGTCCTTCAACAAAGACATGAAGCTTACCATTTGCTGTAAGTTCAATCGGCTTGGTTTGCCCACGTTCATCGGTCACACCTGTATAACTAATACGCTCTCCTTGTTGTGGGAAAAAAATAAGCGTGTACTTAACATTTACCAAGCTTTTGTTTCTTTGGTTGTAAAAAATAAGGGTATATTCGAGAACATTATATTTATTCATTATTTTTTAACCCTTTGTAACAAGCTTATATTTAGAGGCATTTTCATCGCTAATATGGATAGAAATTTGCTCTGAACCATCTGTTTGAAATCTTTGTGTTTGACCTGCTGGATTGGTTCGACCGATTTGTTGACTGCCATCTGCTCTAAAAGCAATATATTCTACATTTTTTGCAGGCTTACCTCCCATATCAACGATCTCAAAGGTTAAGTAGCAAGGTTTACTACCAAAATTTGTTTTAGGTGCTTCAACAGTGGCTCCCCCGTTAAACAAATGCTGCCCCGCCTTAACCTCGAACTTACCACCTGTGGTTGGAAAAATTCCCGAACCATTCACCTTCAGTTCTGACGTATCTGCTTTAAAGATGATTTCTTTGGGGCTAGTTAAATAAATCGTATCCTCTGTCGAGATAATCTGAATGCCTGCCTTTGCCAAGATATCTAAACCATCCGACTGCGCCTGTATCTCAAACTTACCCTTTGCTGCAATCTGCTTAATCCCAGCTTGTGCTGCAAATAAACTGATCTTTTGACTGGCTTGGGCGATCAAATTCTTTTGCGTGGTCAGGTTAATGCTATCGCCTGCAAATTGATTTAATTGTCCATCTGCAGAAAGGTATATGTCTTCTGCGGTACTGAGTCCAATGCCATTTGGGGAACTGAGTAGTAATAAGGCTTTGTTGAATTTGGCTATATCTTGCTGAATTTCTTCTGCAAAGCTTTTGAGTTGCTCTACCGATTCTAACTCATCGGTTTGTTGGTTCTTCGCCACTTCGCTTAGGGCTTTAGCATTGTTCTGGTTGCCTTCCAGCTGTTGTTTGGT
>NZ_SGIM01000022.1 GCF_004208515.1 Acinetobacter halotolerans | reverse complement strand
TCATTAAGAATTGAAGAAGAACAACTTGTGTGGATTTTTACTGGTTAATCGATCGAAATTATTTTCATTGATTAGATGGTAGAAATTACTCGAAGTTTATTTGAGAAATATTTGTCAGAAAATTGATGAGCCAAGATTGGTACCCTTTAAAGGTACTACTGATTTTAAACTGAAGAGTTTGATCATGGCTCAGATTGAACGCTGGCGGCAGGCTTAACACATGCAAGTCGAGCGGGGGAAAGTAGCTTGCTACTGGACCTAGCGGCGGACGGGTGAGTAATGCTTAGGAATCTGCCTATTAGTGGGGGACAACATTCCGAAAGGGATGCTAATACCGCATACGTCCTACGGGAGAAAGCAGGGGATCACTTGTGACCTTGCGCTAATAGATGAGCCTAAGTCGGATTAGCTAGTTGGTGGGGTAAAGGCCTACCAAGGCGACGATCTGTAGCGGGTCTGAGAGGATGATCCGCCACACTGGGACTGAGACACGGCCCAGACTCCTACGGGAGGCAGCAGTGGGGAATATTGGACAATGGGGGGAACCCTGATCCAGCCATGCCGCGTGTGTGAAGAAGGCCTTATGGTTGTAAAGCACTTTAAGCGAGGAGGAGGCTACTTTGGTTAATACCCAGAGATAGTGGACGTTACTCGCAGAATAAGCACCGGCTAACTCTGTGCCAGCAGCCGCGGTAATACAGAGGGTGCGAGCGTTAATCGGATTTACTGGGCGTAAAGCGTGCGTAGGTGGCTAATTAAGTCAAATGTGAAATCCCCGAGCTTAACTTGGGAATTGCATTCGATACTGGTTAGCTAGAGTATGGGAGAGGATGGTAGAATTCCAGGTGTAGCGGTGAAATGCGTAGAGATCTGGAGGAATACCGATGGCGAAGGCAGCCATC
This sequence comes from Acinetobacter halotolerans, assembly GCF_004208515.1. Lineage (GTDB taxonomy): Bacteria > Pseudomonadota > Gammaproteobacteria > Pseudomonadales > Moraxellaceae > Acinetobacter > Acinetobacter halotolerans. Next base: position 4,651 of record NZ_SGIM01000022.1, on the reverse strand, counting down.
TGGCCTAATACTGACACTGAGGTACGAAAGCATGGGGAGCAAACAGGATTAGATACCCTGGTAGTCCATGCCGTAAACGATGTCTACTAGCCGTTGGGGTCTTTGAGACTTTAGTGGCGCAGCTAACGCGATAAGTAGACCGCCTGGGGAGTACGGTCGCAAGACTAAAACTCAAATGAATTGACGGGGGCCCGCACAAGCGGTGGAGCATGTGGTTTAATTCGATGCAACGCGAAGAACCTTACCTGGCCTTGACATAGTAGAAACTTTCCAGAGATGGATTGGTGCCTTCGGGAATCTACATACAGGTGCTGCATGGCTGTCGTCAGCTCGTGTCGTGAGATGTTGGGTTAAGTCCCGCAACGAGCGCAACCCTTTTCCTTATTTGCCAGCGAGTAATGTCGGGAACTTTAAGGATACTGCCAGTGACAAACTGGAGGAAGGCGGGGACGACGTCAAGTCATCATGGCCCTTACGGCCAGGGCTACACACGTGCTACAATGGTCGGTACAAAGGGTTGCTACCTAGCGATAGGATGCTAATCTCAAAAAGCCGATCGTAGTCCGGATTGGAGTCTGCAACTCGACTCCATGAAGTCGGAATCGCTAGTAATCGCGGATCAGAATGCCGCGGTGAATACGTTCCCGGGCCTTGTACACACCGCCCGTCACACCATGGGAGTTTGTTGCACCAGAAGTAGCTAGCCTAACTGCAAAGAGGGCGGTTACCACGGTGTGGCCGATGACTGGGGTGAAGTCGTAACAAGGTAGCCGTAGGGGAACCTGCGGCTGGATCACCTCCTTAACGAAAGATTGATGGCCGGTAAGAATCCACAACAAGTTGTTCTTCTTGAAGATATATCTGAGGGTCTGTAGCTCAGTTGGTTAGAGCACACGCTTGATAAGCGTGGGGTCACAAGTTCAAGTCTTGTCAGACCCACCAAATCTGATCGCTAAAGCTGAAAGATTTAAAGATATAGAATTCACAATGATAAGCTGGGGACTTAGCTTAGTTGGTAGAGCGCCTGCTTTGCACGCAGGAGGTCAGGAGTTCGACTCTCCTAGTCTCCACCACGTATTTAATATTAAATACGTAGCCTGAGCTAAAGATTACAGAATTTAGTGAGTTGAGATATAAACTTATTAAGTTCTGTGATTTATCACAGTTTAATGTAGCTGACGAGGTTGCATTAATTCATTAACAGATTAGTAGAATTGAGTCTGAAATAAATTGTTCAAAACTCGATTAATATGATTTTAACGGTAATACGTAAGTGTTGCAGTTAGATGAAAGATTAATACGAGAACTAGCGATTAACTGAATCAAGCGTTTTGGTATATGAATTAGATTGAAGCTGTACAGTGATTAAGTTCACAGACAACAGATGGTAGCAATTAAGTTTGCAACGATAACACTCACTTGTATGTGTTAACGACTGTTTGGGGTTGTATAGTCAAGTAATTAAGTGCATGTGGTGGATGCCTTGGCAGTCAGAGGCGATGAAAGACGTAATAGCCTGCGATAAGCTCCGGGGAGGCGGCAAATATCCTTTGATCCGGAGATTTCTGAATGGGGGAACCCACTTACCATAAGGTAGGTATTGCATACTGAATACATAGGTATGCAAGGCGAACGAGGGGAAGTGAAACATCTCAGTACCCTTAGGAAAAGAAATCAATTGAGATTCCCTTAGTAGCGGCGAGCGAACGGGGATCAGCCCATTAAGTTATGTGTGTTCTAGTGGAACGCTCTGGGAAGTGCGAACGTAGAGGGTGATATTCCCGTACACGAAAGGGCACACATAATGATGACGAGTAGGGCGAGGCACGTGAAACCTTGTCTGAATATGGGGGGACCATCCTCCAAGGCTAAATACTCCTGACTGACCGATAGTGAACCAGTACCGTGAGGGAAAGGCGAAAAGAACCCCTGTGAGGGGAGTGAAATAGATCCTGAAACCGCATGCATACAAGCAGTGGGAGCCGACTAGTTCGGTGACTGCGTACCTTTTGTATAATGGGTCAGCGACTTACATTCAGTAGCAAGGTTAACCGAATAGGGGAGCCGTAGAGAAATCGAGTCTTAATAGGGCGTTTAGTTGCTGGGTGTAGACCCGAAACCAGGCGATCTATCCATGAGCAGGTTGAAGGTTGGGTAACACTAACTGGAGGACCGAACCCACTGTCGTTGAAAAGCCAGGGGATGACTTGTGGATAGGGGTGAAAGGCTAATCAAGCCTGGTGATAGCTGGTTCTCCCCGAAAGCTATTTAGGTAGCGCCTCGGACGAATACCATTGGGGGTAGAGCACTGTTTCGGCTAGGGGGTCATCCCGACTTACCAAACCGATGCAAACTCCGAATACCAATGAGTACTATCCGGGAGACAGACTGCGGGTGCTAACGTCCGTAGTCAAGAGGAAAACAATCCAGACCGCCAGCTAAGGCCCCAAAATCATAGTTAAGTGGGAAACGATGTGGGAAGGCATAGACAGCTAGGAGGTTGGCTTAGAAGCAGCCACCCTTTAAAGAAAGCGTAATAGCTCACTAGTCGAGTCGGCCTGCGCGGAAGATGTAACGGGGCTAAAACTATGTGCCGAAGCTGCGGATGTAACTTTTAAGTTACGTGGTAGGGGAGCGTTCTGTAAGCCGATGAAGGTGTATTGAGAAGTATGCTGGAGGTATCAGAAGTGCGAATGCTGACGTGAGTAACGACAAAACGGGTGAAAAACCCGTTCGCTGAAAGACCAAGGGTTCCAGTCCAACGTTAATCGGGGCTGGGTGAGTCGACCCCTAAGGCGAGGCCGAGAGGCGTAGTCGATGGGAAATTGGTTAATATTCCAATACTTCTGTGTAATGCGATGAGAGGACGGAGAAGGTTAAGTCAGCCTGGCGTTGGTTGTCCAGGTGGAAGACAGTAGGCATGCATCTTAGGCAAATCCGGGGTGCTCTATGCTGAGAGTCGATAGCAAGCTGTACTTGTACAGTGAAGTGGCTGATACCATGCTTCCAGGAAAAGTCTCTAAGCTTCAGTTACACAGGAATCGTACCCGAAACCGACACAGGTGGTCAGGTCGAGTAGACCAAAGCGCTTGAGAGAACTCTGCTGAAGGAACTAGGCAAAATGGTACCGTAACTTCGGGAGAAGGTACGCTGCTGACGGTGATGGGACTTGCTCCCTGAGCTATTGGCAGCCACAGAAACCAGGCCGCTGCAACTGTTTATTAAAAACATAGCACTCTGCAAACACGAAAGTGGACGTATAGGGTGTGATGCCTGCCCGGTGCTGGAAGGTTAATTGATGGGGTTAGCGTAAGCGAAGCTCTTGATCGAAGCCCCAGTAAACGGCGGCCGTAACTATAACGGTCCTAAGGTAGCGAAATTCCTTGTCGGGTAAGTTCCGACCTGCACGAATGGCATAATGATGGCGGCGCTGTCTCCAGCAGAGGCTCAGTGAAATCGAATTCGCCGTGAAGATGCGGTGTACCCGCGGCTAGACGGAAAGACCCCGTGAACCTTTACTGCAGCTTGACATTGAACTTTGACCTTACTTGTGTAGGATAGGTGGGAGGCTTTGAAGTTAGAACGCTAGTTCTAATGGAGCCATCCTTGAAATACCACCCTGGTAATGTTGAGGTTCTAACTCTGCCCCGTAATCCGGGGCGAGGACCATGTCTGGTGGGTAGTTTGACTGGGGCGGTCTCCTCCTAAAGAGTAACGGAGGAGTACGAAGGTGCGCTCAGCGTGGTCGGAAATCACGCGTAGAGTATAAAGGCAAAAGCGCGCTTAACTGCGAGACCCACAAGTCGAGCAGGTACGAAAGTAGGTCTTAGTGATCCGGTGGTTCTGTATGGAAGGGCCATCGCTCAACGGATAAAAGGTACTCTGGGGATAACAGGCTGATACCGCCCAAGAGTTCATATCGACGGCGGTGTTTGGCACCTCGATGTCGGCTCATCTCATCCTGGGGCTGAAGCAGGTCCCAAGGGTATGGCTGTTCGCCATTTAAAGAGGTACGCGAGCTGGGTTTAGAACGTCGTGAGACAGTTCGGTCCCTATCTACCGTGGGCGCTGGAAATTTGAGAGGATCTGCTCCTAGTACGAGAGGACCAGAGTGGACGAACCTCTGGTGTACCGGTTGTCACGCCAGTGGCATCGCCGGGTAGCTATGTTCGGAAGGGATAACCGCTGAAAGCATCTAAGCGGGAAGCCTACCTCAAGATAAGATTTCCCTAGGACTTTATGTCCTCTAAAGAGCCGTTCGAGACTAGGACGTTGATAGGTTGGATGTGGAAGTACGGTGACGTATGAAGCTGACCAATACTAATTGCTCGTGAGGCTTGACTATACAACACCCAAGCAGTTGTATATATAGCTTAATCGATTCATAAAATATCATTTCATCTTGATTTAGTGAAATAGCTAGATATAATGAACACCGTAAAAACAGACTTAATATACTAATCCGTTAATAACTCTTTGGTTCGTAAGTAAGGCACTCGGTGAATACACCGTGATTAAGACCCCAAAGCACCACAACAGTTTGCTGGCGACAATAGCAAGAGTGAACCACCTGATCCCTTCCCGAACTCAGAAGTGAAACCTCTTCGCGCTGATGGTAGTGTGGCACTTGCCATGTGAGAGTAAGTCATCG
>NZ_SGIM01000021.1 GCF_004208515.1 Acinetobacter halotolerans | reverse complement strand
CGCGCTTGTGCTCAGACAGTTTCGTCTATTTGTGACAAATTATTTTTTTAGCAGCTTTTTTAGTAATTTTCTTCATTATTTCCGTCTTCTCAACAATTGCTCAGTTTTTTGATAATGGTTTTTCTCAAACCAGTACACGCCTATTTATAGACAAATAAGCATATATATTTATTAAAAATAATAAAGCCACAAACTAACTGTATATATATTCTTTAAACTTCACAAAAACAGCAGCATAAAAAAACAAATGAATATCAAAAACTTAAAACAAAAGTAGCGATCAAAAAACCCTCAGACTAAATGCATTTACTCAGTCCGACAAAATAAAAACAATCAGCACAAACTGGATAAAGATTTGGAAAAAATGGATAGAGGCAAATGCTTAATCACGGTTCAATCGAATAAAAGCTGATTGCTTATGAATGGAGGTTTAAGCATATGGACTCGCCTAGTTTAAAACAATGGAATGATTTCATTAAGGGGTGTATCGATTTTCGCCCAAATGACAAAGTCTTTCGTATCGCACGTGAGATGTTTACCCAACCAGAACTTTTTGAATTAGAAATGGAACTTATTTTTGAAAAGGCATGGATTTATGCATGTCATGAAAGTGAGATTCCAAACAATCATGATTTTGTTACGGTACAAATAGGGCGTCAGCCTATCATTGTTAGCCGCGACGGCAAAGGTGAACTGCATGCGATGGTCAATGCTTGCGAACACCGCGGTGCTACATTAACTCGAGTCACAAAAGGGAATCAATCGACGTTTACTTGTCCGTTCCACGCATGGTGTTATAAATCTGATGGTCGCTTAGTTAAAGTTAAGGCGCCAAGTGAATATTGCGAAGATTTTGATAAAGCTAGTCGTGGGCTCAAACAAGGACGTATTACAAGTTATCGAGGTTTTGTCTTTGTTAGTCTAGATACTCAAGCGACAGATCGTTTAGAAGATTTCTTGGGCGATGCAAAACTATTCATAGATTTGATGGTCAACCAGTCCCCAACTGGTGAGTTAGAGGTTTTGCAAGGCAAATCTTCATATACCTTTGCAGGAAACTGGAAACTACAGAATGAAAATGGTTTAGATGGCTACCACGTCAGTACCGTTCATTATAACTACGTGTCTACAGTACAACATCGTCAGCAAGTCAATGCTGCTAAAGGTGATGAGCTAGATACACTAGATTATAGCAAATTAGGTGCAGGCGATTCTGAAACCGATGATGGCTGGTTTAGCTTTAAGAACGGTCACAGTGTTTTATTCAGTGATATGCCGAACCCAACTGTTCGACCAGGCTACAGCACGGTTATGCCATACATGGTTGAAAAGTATGGTGAAAAATATGCTGAATGGGCAATGCATCGCTTAAGAAATCTAAACTTGTACCCTAGCCTTTTTTTCATGGATCAAATCAGTTCACAACTTCGTATTATCCGTCCTGTGGCTTGGAATAAAACAGAAGTCATCAGTCAGTGTATTGGGGTTAAGGGAGAATCTGAAGAAGCCCGTCGTAATCGCATTCGTCAATTCGAAGATTTCTTTAATGTCTCTGGTTTAGGTACACCTGATGATTTGGTGGAGTTCCGTGAGCAACAAAAGGGATTTCAAGCTCGTCTTGAGCGTTGGAGCGATATCTCTCGTGGCTGTCAGGCTTGGGAATATGGCACAACTAAAAATGCACAGGATTTAGGAATTCAACCTGTCATTACTGGACGCGAGTTTACCCACGAAGGCTTATACGTCAATCAGCATGGGCATTGGCAACAAATGATGTTGCATGGCTTAAATAAAAAAGCCTTAAAAATGCACGATATTACTTTTGAAAATAATACTGTCATGGACGAGGTGTAATCATGTCACAAGAATTACATTTTGCTGTATCTCAGTTTTTATATAAAAAAGCCGAACTGTGTGATGCGTATGATTGGGATGCTTATCTTGAACTTTATGATGAAGATAGCGAATACCATATCCCGCAATGGATTGATGACCATAATTATGTTCAAGACCCAAATCAGGGCTTATCTTATATCTACTATGCGGATCGTTCTGGTTTGGAAGATCGTGTATTCCGTATTCGTACAGGTAAAGCTGCTTCAGCAACCCCTTTACCACGTACCTTGCACAGCATTAACAATGTGCAGGTGAATGTACTGAATGATGGGCTAATTGAAGCTCATGTGGCGTGGCATACCTTATATAACCGCCAAGGATTAGAAGGATGTTTCTATGGTCGTAGCACTTACCTCCTTAGACAAACTGAAAGTAGTTTCCGTATTCGCCGTCAACACAGCATTTTACTGAATGACAAAATTGATTCCGTTTTAGATTTCTATCACGTTTAAGGGGGACTAAAAATGGGACATTCAGTTGCACTTAATTTTGCCGATGGTAAAACCTTTTTTATTTCCGTAAACAATGATGAATTGCTGCTCGATGCTGCCATTCGTCAAGGAATTAATCTTCCTCTTGATTGCCGTGAAGGTGTCTGTGCGACTTGCCAAGGACAATGTGAAACAGGCATTTATGAACAAGACTATGTCGATGAGGACGCTTTAAGTGAACGTGACCTTGCCGAACGTAAAATGCTGGCTTGTCAGACACGCGTGAAATCAAATGCAGCATTTTTCTTTGATCATGATTCAACGATTTGTAATGCAGGCGAAACATTAAAAATTGAAACCAAAGTCACAAATGTTGAGCTTGTTTCAGAGACAACCGCTATCTTGCATCTCGATGCGAGTCGCTATAAAGAGAAACTACAATTTCTGCCTGGTCAATATGCACGTCTACAAATTCCTGAAACCGAGGACTGGCGTTCTTATTCATTTGCGAATAGACCCAATGAAACCAATCAATTGCAGTTTCTGATTCGTCTGCTGCCAGACGGTGTAATGAGCAATTACTTACGTGATCGCTGTCAGGTAGGTCAAAGTCTGTTTATTGAAGCACCACTAGGTAGTTTTTATCTACGTGAAGTTGAACGTCCTTTAGTTTTTGTGGCTGGTGGCACAGGTTTATCTGCTTTCTTAGGCATGCTGGATAATCTCGCAGAACAGCCAAATGCCCCATCCGTTCAATTGTATTACGGGGTAACCAGTGAAAATGATTTATGCGAACAATCTCGTCTTCACGCCTACGCAGAGAAACTTACGAACTTTAGCTATCACCCCATTGTGACTAAAGCTTCAGAAAATTGGCAAGGTAAAGCCGGTTATATCCATGAACACTTAAATAAAGATCAATTGGCAGAGCAAGCGTTTGATATGTATTTGTGCGGCCCACCGCCAATGATTGAAGCTGTTAAAACATGGTTAGACCAACAAACACTTCAAAATTATCGTATTTACAGTGAGAAATTTTTACAGAGCAATACCTCTCGTAATTGAACTTAAGCATCTCCTGAGAATTGGATGAGAGCAATGTATAAATCCGTCGAAACCATATTAGTTGATATTCCAACAATACGCCCACACAAGCTGTCTGTGACCACCATGCAAACCCAAACTTTGGTGTTAGTGAAAATCACGACAGTGGACGGCCTGATTGGTTGGGGTGAAGCAACCACCATCGGTGGACTGAATTATGGTGAAGAAAGCCCTGAAAGTGTCAAAGCAAATATCGATACTTATTTTGCCCCGCTCTTATTGTCGATCAAATCTTCAGTAAATGTGGCTCAAACACTCAAATTGATTCGTAAAAGTATCAATGGCAATCGCTTTGCAAAATGCGCTATTCAAACTGCGCTCTTGGATATTCAAGCGAAACAACTCAATTTGCCATTGAGCGAAGTATTGGGTGGTCGTCTACGAGATCGTCTCCCTGTGCTTTGGACTTTGGCTTCGGGTGATACTGAAAAAGACATCGCTGAAGCTCAAAAAATGATTGAGCTCAAACGCCACAATATTTTCAAGTTAAAAATCGGTTCCAATCCTGTGCAACACGATGTCGATCATGTGATTGCCATTAAAAAAGCATTAGGGACTGAAATCAGTATTCGTGTTGATGTAAATCGTGCTTGGTCAGAATTGGAATGTATTCAAGGCATTCAACAGTTGCAGGATGGTGGCATTGATTTGATCGAACAGCCTTGTGCGATTGAACAAACTCAAGTGTTGGCTCGCCTAACGCAGCGTTTTGATGTGGCCATCATGGCAGATGAAGCTTTGACAGGTCCTGACAGTGCTTATCGTTTAGCGAAACAGCATGCGGCAGATGTTTTTGCTGTGAAAGTTGAGCAATCAGGTGGTCTGATCGAGGCTTGTGAAGTGGCCAAAATCGCTAAGTTAGCGGGAATTGATCTGTATGGCGGCACCATGTTGGAAGGTCCGATCGGCAGCATCGCTTCAGCGCATGCCTTTAGTACTTTTGACAGTCTTGCCTTTGGTACAGAGTTGTTTGGTCCACTCTTACTTACTCAAGACATTTTAAAAACACCATTGCGTTATGAAAATTTTGAATTGGTGGTGCCAAATTCTGCAGGTCTAGGCATCGATATTGACGAAGACAAAATCGAGCAGTTGCGTCGTAAAGCTTAAAGGAGAAAATGCATGTTATTTCAAGTTCGTATGGATGTGCATCTTCCTATAGAGATGCCTGCTGAACAAGCCAATCAAATTAAAGCGGTTGAGAAAGCTTATTCACAAGATTTACAGCGTCAAGGTAAGTGGCGTCACATTTGGCGGATTACGGGACAGTATTCAAACATCAGTATTTTTGATGTGGACAGCAACGAAGAGCTTCACAACATTTTACAAGGCTTGCCGTTATATCCCTACATGGCGATTGAAGTGATGGCTTTGAACCGTCATCCCTCTTCAATCCGTGAGGATGATCGTTAATTCACAAAACAACCAATAACGACTCTGATGAGTAATAAGATTCGCAGAGTCTCATAGAAATAAGGACAGTGGCACGGCTTAACGCGGGTATTTTTTGAATAGCCCGTTTGCCTACCACAAACGCGATATGCATAGTTAAGGAGAAATCATATGAATCGTCAGGATATTGATGCATTAGTGAAAAAAATGAATGTTGATACTGCGACAGGCGAAGTAGATCAACGTGTTCAAAGTATCGTAGTGCGTTTACTCGGTGATTTATTCCAAGCCATTGAAGATTTAGATATTCAACCATCAGAAGTATGGAAAGGTCTGGAATATTTTACCGATGCAGGTCAAGCCAATGAATTGGGATTACTCGCTGCAGGTTTGGGTTTAGAACATTATTTAGATTTACGTGCTGATGAAGCCGATGCTAAAGCAGGCGTAATGGGCGGTACACCGCGGACCATTGAAGGTCCACTGTATGTGGCAGGTGCACCTGAATCTGTAGGCTTTGCACGTATGGATGATGGTTCAGAGACAGACAAAATTGATACCTTGATTATCGAAGGTACGGTAACTGATACCGATGGCAATATCATTGAAGGTGCCAAAGTTGAAATGTGGCATGCGAATAGTTTAGGAAATTATTCATTCTTTGATAAGTCTCAGTCGGATTTCAATTTGCGCCGTACCATACTTTCTGATGCTGAAGGCAAATATGTTGCATTGACCACTATGCCTGTCGGATACGGTTGTCCGCCTGAAGGAACAACACAGTTTGTATTGAACAAGTTAGGTCGTCATGGCAACCGCCCGTCTCATGTACATTATTTCGTTTCTGCACCCGATTTTCGAAAACTCACCACTCAATTCAACATTGAAGGTGATCAATATCTTTGGGATGACTTTGCATTTGCAACACGTGATGGTTTAGTTGCAACCGCTGTAGATGTGACAGATGAAGCTGAGATTCAGCGTCGTGGTTTAGAGAAACCATTCAAGCACATTACCTTCAATATTGAGTTAGTGAAAGATGTGGCTTCAGTTCCTTCAAATGAAGTTGAACGTCGTCGCGCTTGTGCTTAAAACCCTATTACACGCTAGAACCGAGTTCTATCTTGGTTCTAGCGGCTCATCTCACCAATATATGCACTCATTTCTATCCTTAACTATTTAATCCCCCCGCCTACATATTTTATAGATAGCTGAGGATAGAAACTTTGTCATGTTTCTAATCAAAAGGATTATTGTATGATCAATAAATCACACGCTTCTTTAGCAGAAGCTCTATCCCAAATAAAAGACGGTTCAACCATCATGATTGGTGGTTTTGGCACCGCAGGACAACCCGCTGAACTGATCGATGGACTCATTGAACTCGGGGTCAAAGATCTGGTGATCGTCAATAATAATGCAGGCAATGGCGATTATGGTCTTGCCAAACTTCTAAAAACGGGTGCGGTCCGTAAAATCATTTGTTCTTTCCCACGCCAGTCTGATTCATGGGTATTCGATGAACTCTACCATGCAGGAAAAATCGAATTAGAACTTGTCCCACAAGGCAATCTCGCTTGCCGTATCCAAGCCGCGGGTATGGGTTTAGGTGCGGTATTTACGCCTACAGGCTTCGGAACATTATTGGCAGAAGGTAAAGAAACCCGTCATATCGATGGTAAAGACTATGTCCTTGAATCTCCCATCAAAGCT
>NZ_SGIM01000020.1 GCF_004208515.1 Acinetobacter halotolerans | reverse complement strand
TGATGCTGCTGACTTTATTGCCCGTAAAGATATACAAATCATTTCAACGGAAGATGCCATCTATATCACCAGTCCGAAAGAGATTGTGATTACGGCAGGCAGTTCTCAGATCAAGATTAATGGTTCTGGCGTATTTCCGACCACGGGTGGCAAGTTCGAGGTGAAAGCGGGGCAGCATTTGTTTGCTGCGGGAGCAAGTGCAAGTGCTAATGTTCCTCAGTTACCGAAAGCCAAACCAATGAAAGGGGCATTGGAATTATTGAGAAGCTATGGCGGCGAAAACTTCTTTAAGCAAAATAGTTATAAAGTAATCGATTCATTAGGTAAGCAAATTACAGGCAAGCTTGATGGAAGTGGTTTTGCTCAAGTGACAGGCATTGCACCAGGTCCAGCGAAAGTGATTTTTGATAAAGATGACAGTAGTGCATGGATGCAAAGTAGTGATTTTAGCCGTGATTATACATGGGCTGAGCCTGTTTCTGGTGTTGCAGGATTGATGAAAAATGCTTTGGGTTCATTGAGTCAAAATGCCATGTCACAGTTAAAAGATAGTCTTCTTTCACTGGACAAAAATAGTTTAAAAGACCTTGGAAAAAACACAGTCAATAATTTAGTTGACCAAACTGTTGGGCAAATCAAAAGCCAAGTGACAGATACAGCTTTTAGTGCGATCTCGAATCAACTTAATTTAAATGTATCCCCAGATCAAATCAGAAGCCTTGGGCAGGTTATGAAAAACCCAAACCAATCTGTTGAAATGATTAAGGCGCAGGGAATGGATTTTTTTAACGATCAAGCCTCAGCAAAACTCACTCAATTCACTAAAGTTGATTCTCCGATTCAATATGGTGTTATGGATACATTTACAAAGCTTAAAAAGTAGATCAGATGAAAAGAAATACTGAGTTTAAGTCAAAGTATTGATGTAATTTAATGAATTAAAGGTTTTATATTAATGACTACTGAAAAGACACAACAGGTAGAAACAACAAAACAACCCGCTGTTGAACTCGCAGTATTTAACTTAGAAAGTACTCGGGATGTCACTGATTTACAGGTGATCGCACATCAAATCGAACTGTATTTACAGGTCTGTGGCAATACCTCACTAGAACAAGTCAAAAGTAATGCCAATGTCCCTACAGTTGCTAATATTTTTGCATTAACGGGTAGTGTCTTAGATTTACTCTTATATGTCACAACACCGCAGACTGGTGATGCTGATATGCAGCGTGGGGCTTTACTCGGCGCAAATCTAATCGGATTGTTTCCTGAACCGAATAATGAAGCACATGCTCGTATGGCGTTACGACCAATGTTTGGTGTAATGGCAGAGTGTTTATACCCTGAAAATGGGAAAATTAAAGAAGCTGATATTAAGCGTTTAGGCTTACATCTTAATGCAATGGTTGCAGGGGATTTAGAAGTATTTTTAAAAGAAACCCAAGCAAAGTTAAGTGGACTACTGACCCAAGCGGCAACCTTGGGTGCAAGTATTTTACAAAGTATGGCAACCCAAACTACAGCTATTAATGCAGGTGTTGCAGCTCCAACAGGCGCTTCGGCAGAGAAACGGGATCCCAAGCTTAAATTTAGCAATTGGGCAGTGCCATTAATTGATCTAATTGGAACACCGAGCCAAGCAAACCTGACACCGAAGATTGAGCCGAATATTCAAAGTCGTTTAAAGCAAGAAGCAAATCAAGCGATCACCACACTTGCACAAGTATTACAACAACAAGCAAATCCCAGCCAAAAATATACTTTGGCATGGTTAATACAAGAAACATTGAAAGCAATAAAAGCGTTAGAAAATAAAGGCAGCGCTAGTGTGCCGATGAATCAAACGGGGGAATATGAACGGCATACCAAAGGGGATACTTTAGAGTTCGTGAGTTTACAAGCCGATGCTTTAAATGCTCCGCCATGTGAGGGCAAAGGGTCAGATACTGGGCAAAGTATTAGCTATTCAATTGGTGCTGAACGAGTGCAGCATGCAGATTTTTATTTACCTAAAATTGGTTTTTCCTTTATTCGACAATACAGCTCACAAATGGGTGAGTTTGATCGAAGCATGATTGGCGCACGTTGGATGATACCATTTTCCAACATAATTCAACCCAATGCTCAAGGCTATTTATTTATAGACAGTAAAGGGCGGAAACATCAATTCCCTGTTTCAATCCCATTTGAAGCTTATGAAGTACCATTTGAAGGAATAACCGTACAACCACTCGAAGATGGTGATTTAATACTAAACTTCGGTGGAGAATGGTCTTTTCAATTTCATCAATTTTCGGCTGGTCAGCCTTATCAATTGATTCAACAATTTAATGAAAATACACAAGAAAAAATTGTTTTAAGCTACCTTGTTTTCGATGAAATTGCCTATTTGCAAAGCGTTGATTTTCAATTAAAACATGCTCAACACCAATTAAAATTTGCTTTTAATGAGCAAGTTAAAATCATTGCGGTATTTGTTGATGAACAGGTTGAGCCTTTAGCGCGTTATCAATATGATACCCAAGGCAATTTAATTGAAGCCATTGATCAAAATGGTCATGTCCGAAACTATGAGTACAACCATTTCCATCAACTCACACGCTATACCGATCGCACAGGACGTGGGCAAAATATTCGCTATGAATCAACCGACGCCCAAGCCAAAGCAATTGAAGAATGGGCAGATGATGGTAGTTACCATACCAAACTCAAATGGCATCCTCGCTTACGCCAAGTTGCTGTTTATGACGCCTACGATGTCCAGACCTATTACTATTTTGATCTGAATGGATTTACCTATCGTACTCGTTTAGCAGATGGACGTGAATCGTGGTACAGCCGTGATAGTCAAAAACGTATTACTCGTCAAATTGATTTTGAAGGACGTGAGACACAACAAGAATACAATGATCAAGATCAACTCATCAAAATCGTACAGCCAAATGGCGGGGTAATCCGTTTTGCCTACGATGAGCAAGGGAATTTGGTCGAAACAAAAGATCCTGAAGGCAATATTTGGAAACGAGAATATGATGCCAAGGGTAATGTCAGTAAAGAAATAAATCCTTTGGGGCATATCACCCAATATAAATACAACAATGACAATCAATTGATCGAAGTGATTGATGCCAAAGGCGGCAGCAAAAAAATTCAATACAATGAATTAGGACAAATGACCTCCTATACTGATTGCTCAGGTAAAAGCAGTACTTGGGAATACGATGAAGAGGGTTCGCTAACAGCTGAACAAACTGCAAATAATAAGGTCGTGCAGTACCTTTACAGCACTCAAGGTCGAGACAAAGGACAACTCCAAAGTATTGTTTACCCTGATGGATTAAAAGAACACTTTGAACATGATGAAGAAGGGCGTTTACTCAAACATATTGATACTAAAGGTTTAGTGACTGAGTACCAATACAACGCCACAGGATTACTCGAACAACGCATCGATGCTAATCGACATCGCATTGGCTATCAATGGGATAAACAAGGACGCATCAAAAAACTAATCAACCAAAACCAAGCAGAATATTTATTTGATTACAATCAATATGGATATTTGATACGTGAACAAGCCTTTGATGGAGAAGAAAAACACTACAGCTATCATGATGAGAGTGGTCGATTATCTGAAATCCGACAGCCTAATATCCTGACCCAATTTGATTATTACGCAGATGGACAAATCGCATCGAAAAGCTTTACCCATTTAAATACGGGAAAGAAGCAAACAGAGCAATTTGATTACAACCTGAACAATCAACTGAGCCGAGCCAGTAATGAGGTTAGCCAAATTGATTTTTATCGCAATGCACTTGGGCAATTGGTGAGAGAGCATCAGCACTACAAAATCGCTGGGCTTCGTCCACTTACCGCGGTGTTACGTTATGAATATGACGAACTTGGTAATCTGGTTAAAACAATTCGTCCAGATGGACAGGAACAAACCAATTTGAGTTATGGCTCAGGACATTTATATGCGATTGCCCTGAATAAACAGGACATGGTTTCATTCCAACGTGATGACTTACATCGAGAAACAACACGTCTATTGGCAAATGGACTCATCCAAACTAAACACTATAATGACGTTGGTTTACTCAGTTCACAACTGATTCAGCCTGAACAAGAAACGCAAGACTATTTACAGTACCAAGCGCATCGACATTATCATTACGACCAAAACTACCTACTTAATCAAGTTGAAGATAGCCGTTTGGGTAAGCTCAACTATCAATACGATCCAATCGGACGTTTAATCACAACGCAAAGCGCACATAAAACAGAGAGTTTTAGCTTTGATCCTGCGGGTAATTTGATCGACCCTGTATCCGCATCTGGTACGGCACAAATTAAAAACAATCTGGTCAGAAGCTATCAAGGAAAACATTATCACTACGACGCACAAGGCAATGTCATAGAGACTAAACAAGTAGGTAAAACCCTCAAACTGACATGGGACAACCAAAATCGATTGATTCGCAGTGATCACAATGGTCAAGTCACGGACTACGGTTATGACGTATTTGGGCGCAGACTTTATAAGAAAACGGTAGATGCGCTGACCTTGTTTGGTTGGGATGGCGATTTGATGATTTGGGAATCCCGCAAATCAGAACAAGACAGTTTTACCAAGCACTATCTGTATGAACCGAATAGCTTTGTTCCACTGTTGCAAGCTGGATATAAAGATTTTATTCAACTGATTGAAACACCTGATTATGCTGAATATCAAAGTAAACCTTATTCGGTTTATAAAGATCCTGTATGGCGCAATGATACCCGTAAAAATCGAGTAGATTTAGAGCAGATCACTTTTTACCATTGCGATCAAGTCGGTACGCCACAGACAATGACCAATGCAAGAGGTGAGTGTGTTTGGGAAATTACCCAAGATACTTGGGGCAGCACACTCGACATCAAAACAGTAAATCCAGACAATCCGTTTGAGCAGAGTAATCTCAGATTCCAAGGTCAATATTACGATCAAGAAACAGGATTGCACTATAACCGTTACCGATATTATGAGCCACATAGTGCAAGATATGTGAGTAAAGACCCGATTGGGTTAAATGGGGGAATGAATACTTCTGCTTATGTAAGTGATCCAACTCAATGGGTTGATCCGATGGGACTTGATTGGGCGAATGCATTCCCTCCTGGATTAATGGAGTATGGTCGGGCCAAAGCATCTGAACATAATTGGCGAATGCAAAATGATCCAGCTTATCGAAATCAGGTAATGACACCTCCTCCACCTGTAAAAGCCGCAACACATGTGCCTTATACGACAATGACAAATGTGAATATTGGGCTTTCTGCTATAGCTGGAGGGTCTATTGGTTTAGGTGGTGGGCATACTCGAGATCAATACGGAAAAATTTTACGTTGTGCCGCTGTAACCGTGTGTGGTGGTGCTGGAGCAGAGGCAAGTGCTTATGGAAGTGGCGGTCAAAGTTATACAAATAGTTCAACAAGTAGTGGTTTCTCTGGGACAGGTTCTGCTTGTGGTAGTGCAAAAGGGGCTGCTGTGATAGGTGGTGGTGTTCAAGCTTGTCAAAATACAGATGGTTCACAGACATATTCAGGGAACGTTATTGTAGGTGCTGGTGCTGGCGCAACGGGTTCAGTTTGTTATGCAGTTAATTATTGTAGGTAATCGTATATGAAGCATGTTTTACTATTTTTTATTCTCGGAAGTTTAATTGCTTGTACAAATTTGAATAAACAGGACAAGTTCCCTACGCTCGAGGAAGAGTGTAACTTAGCAGGAAGTAGCAGTAAGCAGTGTGAAATTTTGAATTTAAAAGATCTATCTTTAGATGAAAAAGAGAATCTAATGGGATGGGTCTATCTAAATGGATTAGATAATATCAAGCCTAATTATGATAAAGCCTACTATTGGTTTGAAAAGGCTGCTAAATCCAATAACCATGAAGCTATAAACTCATTAGGCATGATTTACTTTGCTGGTTTAGGAAAAGATAAGGATTTTCAGAAGGCTGAGGAATTTTTTTTAGAAGCAAATAAGTATGGTAACAAAGATGCTAAATTGAACTTAGCAGAATTATATAGAATTAAGGATTTTGGTCGATCACCAGATTTTGAAAAAGCAGAGAGTTGGTATTTATTAGGAATCCAAGATAATCCTTCACGGGCATATGAAGGTTTGTCAAAAATGTATTTGGATCAAGAAAACTATGAAAAAGCATTTGTTTTTTCTGAAAAATCTGCTGAACTAGGTAATCCTGAAGCCCAATATAATTTAGGGGTTTTCTTTGAGCAAGGTGTGTATGTAAAAAAAGATAAAATGCAAGCTGAATATTGGTATGAAAAAGCAGCTAAGCAAGGACATCTGAACGCAATTAATAATTTAAATATTCTTAGACAAAAATAAATGGTGAGGCTTCGTTATGTAATCATTTTTATCATAACGAAGCTTTTATTTGTAGGGTTCTATAAAAAGATACTGTTTGATAGATTTTTTAAAATAAAATTATTTTTCTCAGGAAATAATTTTAAATCAATGTCTTGTGTGTATTTTTGGAGGTGCATGTAAGAATTTTTATTGAAATAAAAGAGGGGGAAGGGAAGGTAAATGTTAAATAAAATCAAAAAAAGCTTGTTTATAATTGGAGTGTTGTCATTTACAGGGTGTTCTATAATTGAAAAAAAATCTTGCATTAATAGTTTTGATAATAGGGTTGCTGTTCTAACGCAGGACGTTAAAGTTGTTAATTCAATCAACTTTGTTGATAAGAATATTTTCTGTGGTAATCAGCCTTCTAGTAATTTTTATGATAATTTAGATACGTTTCTATCAGGACTAAATAATAATCAGAAAAAGGTTTTTTACGCCACTTTATTATTTGCTGAGTTTCATAGAAACTATAATGGTGGGGAGTTTATTGATTTCTTATTAGAAAATAAGATTGATATTTTTGACCAATATATTGAAATTATAAATGATCAAGAGTTGTTATCAAAAATGAAATATGCAGATGAAGAGTTACAGAATCTTAAAATATTAGGGGAAATGTTAAAAGGAATAGATTGAACTTATAAATTAAATTTTAGTTGCCTATTAACAAAGCCCAATAATTCCTTTTTTGTAGAAAACTTACAAAGGATCAAT
The DNA here is from genome assembly GCF_004208515.1 of Acinetobacter halotolerans. GTDB lineage: Bacteria > Pseudomonadota > Gammaproteobacteria > Pseudomonadales > Moraxellaceae > Acinetobacter > Acinetobacter halotolerans. Next base: position 20,418 of record NZ_SGIM01000020.1, on the reverse strand, counting down.
CCTGTATTGATCGATGAGAGAAATGAGATGTTCTTAATTATAAGAACCCAATTTCAATTTGGTCTATTTTCAACGGGGCAATATAATACTTACACCGTTGAGCAGACCGAAACAGAACTAAAAGTTGTAGAGTAAGCGAGTTCTGAATTTAATCAAATATCCTTCCTATCGATCAATCTCTAAAGCTTTGCCTCGACAACTTAAAAACAATTGTTGTTGATGCCACGCAAGTTGTCCTGAAACAATAGTGGTATCAATCTCATAACGGAAAGTTTTATCCTGGAAAGGACTCCAATTGCACTTCATGTAATTTCGTTGATCTTTCACAGCGATACGTTGCGTATTTTCTCTAAGTAAAACGAGATCAGCCCAATAGCCTTCACGAATATAACCACGATCTTTGATCTTAAATAAGTCAGCCACTTGATGAGAGGTTTTACGTACCATCGTTTCTATACTGAGCTTTCCATCTGCAACCAGTTCCATCAATGCGGGCAGAGCATGTTGTACCAAAGGCAGTCCAGATGGAGCATTCAAATACGGTTGCTGTTTTTCATCCCAAGTATGGGGTGCATGATCAGTCCCAATAATATCCAAACGGTTGCTGTTTGATATTGCATTGATCAGCGCTTCTTTATCTTGTTGGGTTTTGATTGCTGGATTACATTTAACTAAATGTCCAAGTACAGCATAGTCAGAATCATCAAAACTGAGATGATGAATACAAACTTCAGCAGAAATATGCTTTCGATTTAAGGGTAAGTCTTTAAAGAAGCAAAGTTCTTTGGCAGTTGTAATATGTAAAACATGCAGTTGGGTTCCATATTTTTCAGCCAATGAAACAGCCAGTCGTGAACTTTCATAACAGGCCTGTTTGTCTCGAATTTTAGGATGCATTGCTGCTGGAATATCTTCGCCATATTTTTGCAAATAAAGTCGTTCCTGATCTTTAATCCGAGGCGTATATTCACAATGGGTCAATAAGATAGTCGGTACATTGGCAAACAACCGTTCAAGAATTTGAGGATCATCGACCAGCATATTGCCAGTTGAGGCACCCATAAACACTTTGACACCACTGACCAATTTTGGATCAAGTTGTTCAATAGTGTCTAAATTGTCAGAACTCACACCAAAATGAAATGCATAATTGGCCATGCTGTGCTGTGCAGCAATCTGCTTTTTTTGCGCTAAGGTTTCTAAGTTCAATGTCGCGGGATTGGTATTGGGCATATCCATATAACTGGTAATGCCCCCAATCGTTGCTGCCATAGATTCCGATGCGATACTGCCTTTTTGCGGTGAGCCAGGATCTCTAAAATGAACTTGATCATCAATCATGCCGGGGATCAGCCAAGCACCATTTGCATCAATAGTTTTCGCATTGAAAATACCTGTGATATTGCTAGCGATTTTCTCGATTCGTCCATCTTGAATCAGCACGTCTGCAATATACTGTTTATCTTCATTCACTAGATTGGCATTGCGAATAATGATCTTGGGAAATTGTTTAAAACTCATTGTGCAACGCCTTATAACCTTTGACTAACTCGATATTGGTGCTGACCACACTTTCAGAAAACTCACTGATCGAAACATCAACAGGAGGATATTGGCTTAAATCGGTTTTAGGATTGATATAGCTCATGGCAGGAACATAAAAGTGACTCGGTAAATCACGCCCATCGACCACTGCATTATGTCGAATCGCACTATGATCACCGACTTTGCAGTTGAATAAAACGCTATTAAAACCAACAAAAACATGGCGACCAATTTCACAAGGACCATGAATAATCGAACGATGTGCAATCGATGAGTTTTCTCCAATTGTCACTGCTGCACCAGCTTTGGAGTGAATCACCACGCCATCTTGAATATTGGAATTTGCGCCGATAATAATCGGTTCCATTTCTCCATTTTCATCAGTTTCATCTGCTCGAATCACCGCATAGGGTCCAATAAACACATTGGCATGAACAATCACTTTCCCACAAATAATCGCGGTTTGATCGACATAAGCAGATTGATCAATGACAGGAAGATGACCAGATGGATTTTTACGAAGCATAGAATTACCACTTTAAAAAAAGTTAAATCATCGGTTGGGTTAATATCTCGACCTGATCACCTTTTAGACCAAGATAAAAACAGTTGGGGCGTTGGGTGTGGCAAGCAGGGCCGATTTGATTGACCAGAAACAAAAGGCTATCGCCATCACAATCAAGTCTGGCTTCAATCAAATGCTGCCGATGACCTGAACTTTCGCCTTTTCGCCACAAACATTTGCGTGATCGCGACCAGTAACAAACTTGTTTTGTTGTCAATGTTTCGATTAAAGATTCGGCATTGACCCAAGCCATCATCAGTACATCTTTGGTATGGTGATCTTGCGTGATGGCTGGGATCAGGCCATCTTGATTCCACTTGATCTGCTCAAAAACATTGTTGAAATCAAACTTTTGTCCTAAGGCACCGTATTCCATGCGCTCAAAAATTGGCAGTTTTACCATTGCCATGAACCCCGAGCCACCGCGTCATGTGCATGCAAACTTTCGGCATGAATGACTTTAAAATTGAAGCCTTTGATATTTTGATGATTTAGAAATGTGCTATATAAACGTCTTAATGCATCTTCACAAAACATAAGGTTTTGACCGTTGGCGACTGCAAATGCTTGTTCATCAATACGTTTTACCGCAGTTTGCACGGCTGTCATGAGTGACTGTTCAGCTTGATTAATGAATAAAATTAAAGGGATGTGTTTAATATTTTGATCGAGTTTGAAATTGAGAATGGCAAAGCTTCTTTGACTATGCGGTGTCGCTGCGATCGCGTCCGTGGTATTGAGCCAGTCCACGATTTGTTGCTGGTCTAAACTGATTTCTTGATTAGCCAATGCCGTTTGAAATCGTTGTTGAATAATATTTCTAGCGAGCGCCGCAGAACAAGGGCAAGTCGAAGAATAGGGAATCTCGACTTTTAATCTCGCTTCAAATTGATCCTTTAGAAGTTGACAAGACAGCACAAAAGGATAACTTTTCCAGCCTGATAAATTACTAATCAATGCGGGTCTTTCGATATAAAGCTCACTATGAATTTCGATTTTGGCATGTTCAGATAAACCTTTGTGGCTTTCTAAGAAGTCTTTTAAAACATGTTTGATATCAAATAGGCTGAGATTGCTGATTTTGGTCAGTTCTAAAAGTCGGGTATATAGGCGTGACATGTGGATCCCTTTGGCGAAAGGATCATCTAGGCTGACAAAGGCGTTGATTTGGCTTGGGCAACGTGTATTTTCGATATGTACTGGTAGCGCAATGTTTTCCATACCGACCCAGTCAAGGGAATGGCTATATGCTTTTGGTAAGGTAGATTCAGCAGATATATCTGGAAGAACAAGATTCATTTGTTTGTTTGCTTACGTTGTAATGCTTATTGTTATGTTATAACATTACTGTAAGCATCTACAAGATCGCTGCGTAGTTAATTTAACTTGAGAGACTCTGAAGAATCAAAATGAACAAAATCTATCTTCTCGGATTCATTTGCTGTCTTTCTGCATGTCATTACCCCAATAAAGCTGCTCAGTTGAATCCAGAATTAAAGACTGAACAGAAACATGCTATTTCAAAAATTATTCTACAAGAAAAGCGTATTCCATCTTCTTACCTCCAATGGGTCGCCCAAGCGAATCATCAACAACAAATTTGGGCATACAAGAATTTTTTAAACCGTCAGGGCATTTCTTCTTATATTCCAAATTTTGAATTTTTCCAGACAGCGAGAGATTGGCAGAAATGTAATTATGCTGAATATGAAGTTCCACCCAGAGAACTATGGAGGAACATTGTTCCAACTTTGAATATTCTTAATCAATTGATAGAACAAAAGCTGATTGATCAGTTCACGGTGACATCAGTGTATCGAAGCTATGCTTTAAATCAGTGTGCTGGCGGAGCGGGCGCATCTAAACACGTCTTTAATGCAGCACTCGATTTTCGTATTGGTAGTGAAAGTCCAGATTCGATTGAACAAATCCATATCGAGAAAACAAAAACTAAACTTTGCCAGTTTTGGCGAGATCAAGGCGCAGCACTGAATATGGGGCTAGGTGTTTATGCATCAGGACAAATCCATATTGATGTATCGGGATATCGGACATGGGGTGTCGATCATCGTTATACCTCATCGCCATGTATGAACAATTTCTCTAATAATAACAATGAGTAAAACGCAATGAAATTAACCATAGCTCAGCAAAATATTTTAGCGATATTAAAAGCAGAAAACAAAGCCATGAGTGCTTATGAGTTGTTGGAAAAGGCAAAACCCTATGGTTTTCAAGCCCCCATCCAAATCTATCGAATTCTTAAAAAGCTCACTGATCAATGTCTCATCGTAAAACTCAATACATTAAATATGTATGTTCTGAATCAAGCTGAACTCACAGCAAGTTATCAATTATTTACCGTGTGTACCGAATGCCAAAAAGTACAAACCCTTGCTATTCCACAACTTAAAAACTGCGTGGAATCATCTATCAAAGCCAAAAGATTCAATCCTAAATACCCATATTTAGAAGTATTAGGTCAATGTTTTTCATGTATTTCCAAACATGAAGCCCAGCAAATTTAAAAAGTGAGAAAGCCAATGAATCATTCTTTAGCCACTCCATCTAAACTTCCTGTCACCGTATTATCAGGATTTTTAGGCGCAGGAAAAACCACGTTACTCAATCATATATTGAATAATCGTGAAGGGCGAAAAATCGCCGTGATCGTGAATGATATGTCAGAAGTCAATATTGATGCCGCTTTAGTTCGTGAAGGCGGGGCAGAGTTATCTCGTACAGATGAAAAGCTCGTTGAAATGAGTAATGGGTGTATCTGTTGTACCTTGCGAGAAGATTTGCTTATTGAAGTGCGTCGCTTAGCTGAAGATAATCGTTTCGATCAACTGGTAATTGAATCGACAGGAATTTCCGAGCCATTACCTGTTGCTGAAACTTTTACTTTTGAAGATGAAAATGGCGTTTCACTGAGTGAGTTTGCTCGTCTAGATACCATGGTCACGGTGGTCGATGCTTATAATTTTTTAAAGGATTATAGTTCACTCGACAGTTTGCAATCGCGTGGTGAATCACTGGGTGAAGAAGATGGGCGAAATGTGGTTGACCTTTTGATTGATCAAATCGAGTTTTGTGATGTGATCGTATTAAATAAAGTTGATTTAATTAATGCTCAAGAAAAAGAACAGTTATTTGGAATTTTACATTCACTCAATCCGAGAGCAAAAATTGAAATTTCAGCTTTTGGCCAAGTAAATTTAGATCGTATTTTAAATACCAATCTCTTTGATTTTAATGAAGCGGCGCAAGCTCCGGGTTGGCTAAAAGAGCTCAGAGGTGAGCATACTCCTGAAACAGAAGAATATGGCATTCGCAGTTTTGTTTATCGTGCCAGAAAACCTTTTCATCCACAGCGTTTTTTTGATTTTGTAAACTCAGAATGGAAAGGCGTTATTCGCTCAAAAGGCTTCTTTTGGTTGGCATCTAATCCTGAATTTGCAGGCACTTGGTCTCAGGCAGGTGCGATGGCGCGACATGGTGTCGCAGGTTATTGGTGGGCGGCTGTAGGTGATGAGCATTGGCCTGAAGATCAACCCAGTCGTGAAGCCATAGAGAAAAACTGGGATGAGTTAACGGGTGATGCACGTCAAGAAATCGTATTGATTGGCATGGATATGGATGAATCAAATTTAATCCAACAATTCGATGCTTGTTTATTAACTGATGACGAAATGGCATTAGGTGCAGAAGAATGGGAAAAGTTTGATAACCCGTTTGTTGAATGGGCGGATATGATCGTTAAGTAAATACAAAGAGTCTGAATAGTGATGAAAGTGGTTTACGATCTATAACTGTTTGCGAGCTAGAGTTTTCTAAAAGATGTAATTGCATAAATAGGGAACTCTAGTTTTTATTATCCAGCTATAGTGATATCTCAGTGTTAAAGTTTTAATGGTTATCTGAGCAGTCAGATAGGTTTTAAGCTATTTTGTAGTAGGCAATGCCTAGATCTTTAAATCAAGCACTGGGATAACATGATCTCATTTAACTTATATGCTCACGGTGGCTAAAAAATTCTATTGGTATTTTCTTTAAATAAAAAAAAATTATATATTTAGTCATAGAATAATTTATTGTGAAAATAATGAATTTTTTTTTAAATGTGATTTACCTTGTTGATGCGAGACGTGCTCCAAAAGGTCGCTATTTGTTGATATTTCTCATTGCTATCGCCAGTGAACCTATAGGTTTAAGTTATTCTTCATCTATCTATTTATTATATTTTTTTGTTTGTTCTTTAAATAAATCTGTTGATATCAAATTACATCACAGATGAATTATTAAAATAATCACTATTTTTTACTTAGGTTTTGTTTTGCAAGAATTATGTAATGTTTGGTAGCTTACAGGCAAAATAAAAAAACTCTCTGTACAATAAAATTTCACTCTTTCTTCACTCACTTAAGACTAAATTCGATTTTACTCATTTAAGACCAGATTCAAACATAACGTTAATTAATTAGACTTCATTTTTCTCAGTTCAAGTTCAAGGCAAAGGAGCAACCATGACTCTACTATTGATATTGCTTAGCTTGTTGATTCAGTTTGTTATACTGTGGGCTGTATTTTATTTCGAACTCAATCGAACAACCGGTAGTATTCTTTCTATTCTCATCGCTATCCTGTGTAGTGTTTTTATCACACCGTGGAGTTTATTGATTGGATTACCGATCATCATAATGAGTGTGATTTTACTCATTCCTCCCTTGCGTGAAGCCCTTATTAGTCGTCCCGCTTTCAACTTACTCTCCAAAGCGATGCCAAGTATGAGCAGCACAGAAAGAGAGGCGTTAGAAGCAGGTACAAGCTGGTGGGAAAAGGAATTATTCATGGGTTCTCCCGACTGGGAAAAATTTGATGAGTATCCTTATCCTCAGCTTTCAGTAGAAGAACAATCATTTATAGATAATGAAGTGCAGCAATTGTGCTCAATGCTAGATGAATGGAAAATTCATCACCAAGATAAAGACTTGCCGCCTGAAGTTTGGCAATTCGTCAAAGATAAAGGTTTTTTAGGGTTAATTATTCCCAAGTCATTTGGGGGCAAAGAATTCTCACCTTTTGCACAAAGCCGAATTATGAGCAAAATTGCTTCACGTTCTTTGACTGCTGCTGTGAGTTGTATGGTTCCAAATTCATTGGGTCCAGGTGAGTTATTGTTGCACTATGGAACTGAAGCACAGAAGCAGCGTTATTTGCCCGGTTTAGCAAATGGAACGGAAGTACCATGTTTTGGTTTAACCAGTCCAGAAGCGGGTTCAGATGCGGGCGCGATTCCAGATACAGGTGTGGTGTGTTATGGAACATATCAAGGTCAAGAAGTCCTTGGTCTGAAAATGAATTTTTCCAAGCGCTGGATCACACTTGCACCGATTGCAACTGTTATTGGTTTGGCGTTTAAACTCCATGATCCAGATGGCTTGTTAGGGGACAAAAGCAAAGTCGAATATGGCATTACCTGTGCCTTAATTCCTGCAAGTCACGAAGGCATAAAAATTGGAGCAAGACACAATCCCGGTGCACCATTTATGAATGGTACTGTTGAAGGGACAGATATTTTTATCCCGATTGATTGGATTATTGGTGGTCAGCAAAATGCAGGTAAAGGCTGGCGCATGCTGATGGAATGTTTAGGTGTTGGTCGTGGTATTTCACTGCCTGCATTGGCAACGGCTGCGGGTGAAATGAGTTATCTGTTGGTCGGTGCTTTTGCCAGTGTTCGTCAGCAGTTCAAAGTGTCTGTTGGGCAGTTCGAAGGTGTGCAAGAAGCGACCAGCGATATCGCCAGTGATGCTTATATGCTGGAGTCATTCCGCTACTTAGTAACCTGTGGTTTGAACCAAGGCGGAACACCCGCAGTAATGACCGCGATGGCGAAGTACTATGCCACTGAAGCGATGAGAAAAGTGATTAATCATGGCATGGACGTTGTAGGTGGACGTGCAATTCAACTTGGGCCGCGTAATTTCCTTGCGTTGACTTATCAATCAATTCCAGTTGCGATTACAGTTGAGGGTGCCAATATTCTGACACGTTCTTTGATGATTTTTGGTCAAGGTTCGATGCGCTGTCATCCCTATTTATTCGAAGAGTTACAGCTGTTGCAATCGGAAGATAAAGCATCTGCCTTAAAACAATTTAATCCACTATTGTTTAAACACCTTGCTTATACATTCAACCGTGCAGCAAAAGCAGTTGCATTTGGCATCACAGGTGGCTCAGATCATGGCTCTAAACAGTCTGATCAATTTTCAAAACCTTACTACAGCATCATCAACCGTATGAGTGCAGATTTTGCCTTAACAGCAGATATGGCACTCGGTATTTTGGCGGGGGATTTAAAACGTAAAGAAATGCTTTCAGGACGTCTGGCTGATATCCATTCTTATTTATTCATCGCAACTGCGATTTTAAAATATTATGAAAATGGTCAACGAACTGAGGCTGAACAGAAGCATGCAGAATTGGCATTAAATAAAGCGTTATATAATGCACAAGAAGCATTTTTCGGATTTTACGAGAATTTTCCAGTCAAGATTGCAGCTCAGTTGGTGAAATTGATTTGTTTCCCATTTGGTCGACCTATTTCAAAACCTTCGGATCAACTTAAACAAGATGTTGCTCAATTACTTTTACAGGAACATGCGTTCCGAGAAGAGTTGAAAAAACATGTTTATTATACAACTGAAGAAAATGATGTGATGGGAAGAATGGAGTCAACATTCCAAATGCTGCTCACTGTGCAACCCCTATGGAATAAGTTTAAAAAAGCTGAATCTAAAGATCAGTTTAAAGGGCTTACTTTCGAAGAGCACATTGCGGATGCAGTATCGGTTGGTTTCATTGACTCAGGCGAAGCAGAAAAGCTCTTGCAATACAACGCAAAACGCTATGACAGCATGCTGACCGATATCTTTGATGAGCATTTAGAAAATGATTTGATCCCAGAAAATCCTCATCTAAAAAGTTAATAAAAGATAGAAGTGTAGAAAAGCGAGTTATGTATGACTCGCTTTTTTATTTACCAATTCTGTTTTTTCAATACTTCGTCTAAATCAATTTTGTTTGTTCTTATAAAAAATCAACAAAAATATATGCTTATTCAATAATTTTATACTATGATGCATTAAGTAGCTTAATCAATTGCGTTCGAGCTTCACATAAATTTCATGTCAAATTAACTAGAATCAAAACTATAAAAAAGAGATGGGTCAGGAAGAATCAATGCTTAAATTTTTTCTGCGATGGATAGACAGTTGGTCGATAACGCATACTTCCGAGACAAATGAGTTTGATACTTCAAAAACCTCAAAAGATCCCAAAATTCAGTGGCTCAGAATTCTACCATTTATTATATTGCATCTCGCGTGTTTAGCCGTATTTTGGGTCGGCGTCTCATGGTTTGCTGTGTTTTTCATGCTGATATTTTATTTTATTCGAATGTTTGCAATTACTGCATTTTTCCATCGTTATTTATCGCATAAGACATTTCAAACCTCACGAGTTGTACAATTTATTTTTGTGCTGATTGGCACAATGAGCGCTCAACGCGGTCCATTATGGTGGGCGGCACATCACCGTTATCACCATCGATATACCGATACGGATCATGATCCGCACTCATCAAAACATGGGTTTTGGTACAGTCATGTGGGTTGGTTTTTAAATGAGCAGAATTTTTCTACCCGTAAAGAAGTGATCAAAGACTGGCTTAAATTTCCTGAGATTGTGTGGCTAGATCGGTTTAGTTTGCCTGTGGTGTTGATCACGGCTTTGGCCATTTACGGTTTTGGTGAGTGGTTAGCCGGTGCTTATCCAAGCTTAGGGACATCGGGTTTGCAGTTGCTGGTTTGGGGGTTTGTTATTTCAACTGTTTTGTTGATCCATGCGACTTTATGTATCAATTCGCTTGCGCACCTCTATGGCAGTCGGGACTTTGAAACCCCAGACAATAGTCGAAATAATCTATTCCTATCCATTATCACATTAGGTGAGGGATGGCATAACAACCACCACTATTATGCAGGTAGTACCAGACAGGGTTTCTTTTGGTGGCAAATAGATATTACCTATTATCTTTTAAAAGTCATGTCTTGGCTGGGACTGATATGGGGAATAAAGCCTGTGCCACACCGTATTTACACTGCACGTAAAAGCCAACTCAAAAAATTCAAAATGAACTCAAATAAAATTCATAGCAAGGAGTCTTGATGAAGATTGCAATCGTAGGCTCTGGTATTTCAGGCATGTATGCTGCGTGGAAATTATCTAAACAGCATCAAGTCACTATCTTTGAGAAAGAAAATTATTTTGGTGGTCATACTGATACGCATGATTTATCGATTGATGATAAAAACGTGGCGGTTGATAGCGGTTTTATTGTGTTTAATGATTATAACTATCCCTTATTCAGTGCCATGATTGCTGAATTGCAAGTAAAAGCTCAAAGCAGTGATATGAGTTTTTCAGTTAATAATCAGGTGACAGGGCTACAGTACAACCCTTCAAAAAAATGGTCACTATTGACCAGACCACACAACTTTTTAAATAAAAACTTTCGGATCATGTTGTCTGATTTAATTCGTTTTTATCAGGACAATAAAGATGTTTCGGTAGATGAGTGTGATGCTGATTTAACAATTGAAGACTATTTAAATAGAAATGATTATTCGCAGGTGTTTAGACACGAACATCTATATCCAATGTGTGGCGCACTTTGGTCAAGTCCTGTCGATCAAGTGGGCAAAATCCCTTATAAGTTTGTGGTGAGTTTTTTTCAACACCACCGTATGTTGCAATTAAAAGATCGACCGCAATGGCAGACGGTAAAAGGTGGGTCGGCATCTTATATTCACGCAATTCGAGCAGCTTGTCCTTCCATACAGTGGAAGAATGCCCCAGTGCAGCAGGTAATACGTGCTGATGATTCCGTTACGATTATTACCGAAAAAAATCAGGAAACTTTTGATTGGGTTGTATTTGCCAGTCACGCGGATGACACTTTAAAGCTGATCCGAAATCCTTCGGCAATTGAGCGAGATATATTAGGCTGTTTCGATTATCAAGATAATTTTATGGTCGTACACAGTGACAGCTCGATCATGCCAAAACGTCGATCACAGTGGGCGAGTTGGCATGTGCATGTGACAGCTCAAGATCAGTCTAATAAAAAATCTAAAGTGAATAATGTGCATTATGGATTTACCTATTGGATGAACAGCTTGCAGAATCTACCGTGTAAAACACAGGTGTTTTCGACACTCAATCCAAATATGCCAATTGCAAAAAACAAGATTTATGTCGAACGTCATTATCGACATCCTGTATTTGACAAAAAAGCAATCCAAGCACAAGCACGTTGGCATGAACTAAATGGCAAAAATTGCAGTTCCTTTTGTGGTGCGTATTGGGGATGGGGATTCCATGAGGACGGAGCAAGTAGTGCTGAACGTGTAGTCGAACCTTTATTGAAGATATCTGATTGATATTGGGAGTGATGATATGTTTAATGATTCACTTTCTATCGCAAAAGCAAAAATCAGGCATCGCCGTTTTGCGCCCAAACTACATCACTTCGAGGCATCGTTGAGTTATCTATGCTTTGATCCCGATCAAATAACGGAAAATTTGGGCAAATCATGGCTGTGTTCTACACGTCGCTGGAATATTTTAAATATTTATGAAGATGATTTTCTTCGAGAGCATACAGGGACAATCAGACAGAAAATAAAAAAAATCCTGTTGCAGCAAGCCGATACCATTTTGTCAGCTCAAGCAGAAATTCGTGTATTGGCTTTACCGCGAACGCTTGGTTTTAGTTTTAATTCGGTGGTGTTTTATTTTGTTCTCAATCAGCAGCAACAACCTATTTTTATATTAACTGAGATTAGCAATACGCCGTGGAATGAACGGAAAGTCTATGTACATGATTGCCGACATAAATTACAAAACCATAGCCAATATGAGGCGGTAGAGTTCGAGTTTGAGAAAAGTTTCCATGTTTCCCCATTTATGCCGATGGATATTCAATATAAATGGAAGTTTAGTTTTTCTGACGTGCAGCATGTCATTCATATGCAACTGTATCAGTCGCAAAAAATGATCTTTGATGCAACGATGCGCTTCAACTTGGAGAACATCACACTTCCTTCACAGCTCAATCGATATGCTATTCATCATGCCTTCGAACCTTTCAAGATGTTAGCTTCAATTTATATACAAGCATTTCATCTATGGCGAAAGAAAGTTCCTTTTTATCGGCATCCTAAAAAAGATAAGGATTTAAAACAACATGATGAAAACGCTAATTTTCGGTGAACACGATTCACTACCTTTGGTTCTACGAAGCTTGCTTAAACTTCGTCATGGTCAAATTCATTTTCGTGGAGAATGGAATGGCACTGTTGGTGAGGTTTCAGATTTAGAAGCGACGATAGAGGTTCATAATAAAGAGTTAATCAATCTCATTTTTAAAAATGGTGTGCTCGGTGCGGCTGAAGGCTATATTCAAGGCTATTGGAGCAGTGAGCATCTAGTGGAAGTGATTCAGATATTGGCGAGAAATCGTCATGTGCTAGACAAAATCAACCAAAATGTCATTTCTCAAGTGAGTCAACTGGCGTTAAAAGCGTGGTACAAAACCCGTAAAAACTCACTCACAGGCAGCCGTAAAAATATTGCTGAACACTATGATCTGAGCAATGATTTCTTTAAGTTATTTCTCGATTCTTCAATTATGTACTCCAGTGCAGTGTATCAGCACAAGGACATGACTTTAGAACAAGCTTCAGACTATAAAAAAGAGTTGATCTGCCAAAAACTACAACTCAAGCCGATGGATCATTTGGTTGAGATTGGAAGTGGTTGGGGTGGTTTTGCAATTTATGCCGCGCAAAACTACGGTTGTAAAGTCAGCACCATTACTATTTCACAAGCTCAATATGACGAAGCAACCAAACGCATTGCAGATGCTGGCTTGAGCCACCGTGTAGATGTTCAACTTAAAGACTATCGTTTATTGGAAGGCAAGTTCGATAAATTAGTCTCTATCGAGATGATCGAAGCGGTGGGCGAGCAATATTTATCGACCTATTTTAATAAATGTAGATCTTTATTAAAACCCAATGGCTTGGGCTTGATTCAAGCGATCACGATTGAAGACGCACGTTATAAAAAAGCGTTGCATACCGTGGATTATATTAAACGCTACATTTTCCCAGGCAGTTTTATTCCGTGTATCAGTGTGTTGACTCAAGCTGCATCTGAACAACAGTTACGTTTAAAACATCTTGAAGATATTGGTTTGAGCTATGCGGAAACCATTCATCAATGGCGGGAGCGGTTTTTAAATGCCGAAGCACAAGTTTTAGCACTAGGTTTTGATGAAAACTTTATTCGAATGTGGGATTTCTATCTTTGTTATTGCGAAGGTGGCTTTAAAGAAGGGGTGATCAGTGATGTGCATCTCTTGTTCGAAGCAAGTCCGTATTAATAAGTCACTTATTTGATGCATTAAGGAGGCAGTATGTTGTGGCAATTGTTTTTACTTGATGCAGTGGTGATGACCATTTGTTGGTTATGGGCAACATACAATCATCGTGCAGGCATCGTTGATGTGGCATGGAGTTTTTGTATTGTTCTTAATATCGTCATGACAGCATGGTTGGTTGACGTTGCCCCAGTCAATGTCCAGTTATTCATTGGAATATTCAGTTCAATTTGGTTCTTGCGTTTGAGTTGGCATTTGTTACGCCGTTATTTAGCAGAGCATGAAGAAGATCGACGCTATGCCAATATGCGTCGTGCGATGGGGAAATATCAACATCTTGGTTTTTTCGCTTTCTTTATGTTTCAGGCAGGCTTGGCGATGTTGTTTACGATTCCAATGTGGAGTTTGCTCAATGTTCCAAGCGCCGTATGGAGTGTTCAAAGCAATGATTTTCTGATTATTGCGGGCATGATCATGGCAATTGCTTTTATCGGTGAGGTGATCGCAGATCAACAACTTTATCGGTTTAAGCAAAACACGCAAAATCATGGCAAAACCATGGATCAAGGGCTATGGCGTTATTCACGTCATCCAAATTATTTTTTTGAATGGATACATTGGTTTGCTTATCCAGTTTTAGGATTGGCAGCTGGTTTATATAGCTTGTGGATATATCCAGTGTTGATGTGGTTGTTCTTGTACTACATCACAGGTATTCCATTTAGCGAACAACAGGCTTTAAAGAATCGAGGTCAAAATTATCTCGATTATCAAAAACGAACTTCTATGTTTATTCCGTGGAAACCCAAAGAGTAGGTACGCGCATGGACTTTATTATTCAAAAATCATTAAAACTCGTTGAGAGCGGTCTAGTACCTGATCAGGCGATTCGTGCCGCAATCCGTGCATTGAGCAAAAAGCGCTTGATTCAAGAAGGGCGCTATGACCCTGAACAAGGTGCTCAACGTTATATGGAAGTGCTGAACATGCTGAAGCACAGTGAAATTGCAATCGAAACGGACAAAGCCAACGAGCAACATTATGAATTGCCAACTGCTTTTTTTCAGGCTGTTTTAGGAAAAAGGTTAAAATACAGTGCATGTTTTTTTCCACATGAAAAAACCACTTTGGATGATGCAGAGGAATTTTCGCTGCACATTTATAGTGAGCGGGCGCAATTGCAGGATGGTCAACACATCTTGGAGCTTGGATGTGGTTGGGGTTCATTTACATTATGGATGGCAGAACGCTATCCCAATGCAAAAATTACTGCAGTGTCTAACTCTGCAACCCAACGTAAACATATCTTGGCGGAAGCCGAAAAGTGTCATTTAAATAATATTGAAGTGATGACTTGTGATGTCAATGTCCTTGAGTTAACAAAGAATTCATTTGATCGCGTGGTTTCCGTGGAAATGTTTGAGCATGTCAGAAACTATCACAAGCTGTTTGAGAAAATTCAATCATGGCTTAAAACGGATGGATTGTTATGGTGTCACATTTTCTGTCATCGTTTTTTACATTATCCTTTTGAAATCAAAAGTGAATATGACTGGATGTCGAGATACTTTTTCTCTGGTGGATTGATGCCTGCAAGTTCAACTTTTTTACACTTCCAAGATCATTTAGAACTTGCACAGCATTGGCAATGGTCAGGTACTCATTATGAAAAAACTGCCAATGCTTGGCTGGAAAATATGGATCGCAACGCTGAACAATTAAAACCCCTTTTTGCAAAAGTGTATGCACAAGATGCTGAGGCATGGTGGCAACGTTGGCGTATATTCTTCATGGCTTGCGCAGAGTTATTTGGTTTTGAGCAAGGTCAAGAATGGGTGGTCGGTCACTTCCTGTTCAAAAAGAAAGCCGTATAATGAAATGAGAATCTGCTAGTAGATCAGCCTATGTTTAGACGCAATAAAAATGATGCAAATACCCATCCACTCAGTGAGATGTTTAATCGCCATTATTGGTTGCAAATTGGGCTGATCGCACTTTCGATTATTATCGGAATAGCCTGTAGTGCTTGGGTTATCAAGGGTTCACTGTTAAAAACTGCCCTTGAACAAGAAATGGATCACTATTGGATGCGAATTGAGCGGAATCCCAATGCTGATCTGCCTGATACAAAAAATTTATATGGCTATCGTTGGGAAACTGAAACACCACCAATGGCATTTAAACATCAAGTTTTAAAAGCAGGAGTACATCGGATATTTGTTGATGGTAAAGAACGAATGACGGTGTATGGCGAACAAAAAGGGCAGCATGTGCTGCTGGTTTTTGGTGAAAGCAACGTCAATAAAATCGTTTGGATGTTCGGTCTCGCGCCTTTGATGTTTAGCCTCATCGTGCTATATAGTTTTTTATGGTGGTCTAACCGTCGAGCGCGACGATATTTTTCACCGATCACACGATTGGCAAATGCTTTAGAACATATTGATTGGGCGCATCAAAATAAAGAAGCGTCTCCGTTTCAAGGGATCAGTACCAATGGCAATATGGAGGCTGAGTATCTGAAGCAAGCATTAGAAAAATATCACCAAGTGCTGAATGACTTTATCAACCGAGAACGAGAGTTTACTGGTGATGTGAGCCATGAGTTACGCACCCCGCTTACGATCCTAAAGGGAAATGTGCAACTGTGTCAGTCTCGTTATGGCAATGACAAATCTTTAAGTCGTATTTCGAATACCATTGAGGATATGCAACTACTTGTTGATACTTTATTGGCAATCGCGCGGAATACGACCAACACTTTAACGGCAGAGCAAATTTGTCTATCAAATATTATCAGTGAGTTGGTTAGTGATCTCGAGTCTGTCGGTCAAACTAAGGGCATTGAAATCTTGGTTCAATATGATCCGCACGAATTTCCAAGACTTATCTATCCTTCGATGACCAAGATGGTGCTGAGCAATATTTTACGCAATGCATTGAATTACTCGCAAGGGACACATATTCATATTATTCAACGTAAGAATAGTATTGTGATTGCTGATAATGGTATCGGAATCAACATGCCAAATGATTCTAAAGTACAAGAGTTAAGCGCGAGTCAGCTTCAAATTAAAGCAAAAGGGCATGGTATTGGATTACAACTGGTGCAGAAACTCTGTAATCAATTGGGATGGCGTGTAGAGTTGTTTGATCGACAATACTATTTAAACACGCATCCACACCTTCAACTCGAGAATACAACAGGTCTAATAGTTGTTGTTTATATGAACTAACATGAGTGATCTTCTAATGCGACCTTTAATCCAACACCTGAAACGGTGTGAATCAGCTTTTGTTGAAACGGTTTATCAACCATTTTACGTAAATTATAAATATGACTGCGTAAGGCATCACTTTCAGGTTCTTCATCACCCCAAAGCTCAATAATAATTTCTTGTTTGGTAATGACTTTGGGCGAGTTTCTCATCAAAATTTTTAATAATTTAAATTGAATGCGTGCTAAATCGATTTGTTGACCAGCACGAGTTACGGTCTGAGTGGAACTGTCTAAAATAAGATCGTGGATCTGAATTTTGTTTGAAGAAACTTCGCCAAGAGAGCGTTTGATTAAAGCACGTATGCGCATGACCAATTCATTAAAATCAAAAGGTTTAACCAGATAGTCATCTGTACCAGCAGTAAATCCTTTTAATTTATCATCTAGTGTATCTCTCGCAGTCAGCATCAACACAGGAATATCTTTGCCTTGATCATTCCGCAACCATTCACATAAATCATAACCTGATCCATCAGGTAAATTAATATCAAGCAATAACAAATGATAGGGTTGATGCTTAAGAAAATTTCTTGCTGCATCAAGATTCCGCGCATGGTCGATCACAAAGCCATGTTCTTCTAAAAACTCGCATACAGTTGCAGCAAGCTCATAGTGATCTTCGACCATCAGAATAAATTGATTGTTCATAATTAGATTCAAGTTATTGATTTAGTAGTTGTTGCTTTAATTTAGCATTGAATGGCGAACTTCCAAACCAAATTTTGAAATACTGATTGGCTTGATTGTCAGTGATTTTTCCCAGTGGCTTTTGATTGAGAAATAATGAAAGGGTTTGATTGGATTGGGTGTATTTTAATGAATATAAATCACCTTTTTGTACAGGTTTATACAGTGCTGTAATTCGATTTAAAGGTGAGTCTTCTGAAAAGTCAGGAATATTTTTCTTGAGGAAATGTGTTGCTGCACGTTTGAATGCCCATTCAGGAATGTCACGCGTGTATAAGAAATCTAATTGAATATCTTGCGTTTCCCATTTTTGTGTACAGTCTGCTGCATAGTAGCTCACATTACCGACCTCTTTTTTGGTGACGATAAGGGCGGCATTTTTACACAATTGCGTATTCGCAGAACTCTGAGAGGCAGTCGTTAATAAAAAAACCGTACTCGATAGCAGTAATAAATTTCTGTAATAACCATGCATCTCAGACCTCAATATTTAAAAGTTAAGTTGTCTATCTATCCTTCGCTTTAATCATGAAGGTGCTCAATTTATTTCCATGATTTTCTACTGGGGTGAGCTGGATTTTAAGTTATTTTTAAAAGGTAAAATCATGGAGTAAGCTTTGCCGACATAAGGCAGAGAACGAAAAAGTCCATCGGCAGGATCCCAGTAATCTTGTTGGAAAACGATCTGATTTGAACCATTGATCTTGATTTGGGTGATGCCATAGGATGCCATCGATTTAGTACGACCAAACATTTTAAAATCATAAGCCATATACCAATGTATATAAGCTGAATCACTTTGATGTGTGGCACTGACCAATTTTACAGTCACATTACTCACACGCTTATTCATACCTTCAAAATGTTGTATTAAATCTTGTTTATTGGAAAATTGAGAAAGTGTGTCATTTATAAAAAGCTGATCTGCATACAGTTGACTTGCATTTTTTACGAAATCATCTGTTCCTAATGTATTAAAAGCGGTAACGAAGCGTTGACCAATTATTTGAGCTTTTTCATTGTCTAGCGTGATCCCTGTTATTTGTTTATCTGCATTTTGATAATCAGATGTATAACTTGGAACACTTTTACATCCGACTAATGAAATCAAGGTCAGCGTTGAAACTGCTAATGTTCTGAAGAGAGCCATATCTAATATCCAATTCCACTTTAAGATCTATACTAAAAGTGTTGATGTGAACAGGATGTGAACAAGTTCAATAAGAATAAAAGCATTTTTTATAAAAATTTGAAACTCGCTCCCAAAGCTGTGCGTGACTTTGGAAGGAGCGGGAGACGATTGATCAGATCACTTGGCGTAAATCACGTGAGGTTTCCATCAGTAAAGGCAAAATATGAGTGATTAAATAATCTTTTGTTGTACGCATGGTGGGCGAGACGATATTTAACGCCGCAACGACATCTGCATTTGAGTCATAGATCGGCACAGCAACAGCATGTACGCCAAGCTCATGTTCCTCACATGAGTAGCACCAATCTTGTTCTTTAATTTCATGTAGAAGTGCTAAAAATTCCTCACTATCGGTATGTGTATATTTGGTCAATCGTTTCAGTGGATATTTTTTCAACCATTGTTTTTGTGCATCCAAATCAAGATGCGCAAGTAAAATTTTACCTGCTGAAGTGGCATGTGCAGGGAGTCGATTACCAAGATGCAGACCGTATGGATTCACTCGATCGGTTTGTTGATGTGCCGCACTACGTGCAATCGTAATGGCTTCATAGCCATCTAAAACCATAACCGAATAAATCAATGAAGTCTGATTGGTGAGCAAATTGAGTAAAGGCTGACAGATCTTAGGTAGTGGCGAACCATCTAAGTAAGCACCTGAAAATTTAAGGATTTTAGGGGCTAAAAAATAATAATGCCCATCAAATTCTAAATAGCCTAAGTATTCTAAAGTAAGTAAATGGCGTCGAGCAGCGGCACGTGTCATGCCCGTTTTTTCCGCCGCCGTACTAATGTTTAGGCGGTGTCGTTCTGGACCAAAACATTCCAAAATGGTTAAACCTTTCGCAATGCCTGCAATAAAGTCCTCATGTCGAATTGATTTTTTATTTTCACTGTGATGAATAAATCGAACAGTTTTTTCTTGATCACGATCCATATGGTGAAGCTCCGATTCGTCATTTTTAGTCTCTCGTTATGATTCTAATCAAAAGGCGACTGTTTTACTTGGATAATGTTCGATCATCGAACATAAAAATCATATATCGAACAAAATACACTTTAAAGCATAGAAGTACGTTCAAAATTTATCAAGAATAAATACAAGCAATCCGAACAGAACACTCAACTTCATTGGCTCGCTTTTAGGCATGAAAGATTGAGTGACTTATCGTACAGGAAGTAGGCAGATGATTGATAAGAGTAGCACCTCATTGACCGAGATTTTATCCCAAATAAAAGACGGTTCAACCATCATGATTGGTGGTTTTGGCACCGCAGGACAACCCGCTGAACTGATCGATGGCCTCATTGAACTCGGTGTCAAAGATCTGGTGATCGTCAATAATAATGCTGGCAATGGCGATTATGGTCTTGCCAAACTCCTAAAAACGGGCGCGGTCCGTAAAATCATTTGTTCTTTCCCACGCCAGTCTGATTCATGGGTATTCGATGAACTTTACCATGCAGGAAAAATCGAATTAGAACTTGTCCCACAAGGCAATCTCGCTTGCCGTATTCAAGCCGCAGGTATGGGTTTAGGTGCGGTATTTACCCCAACAGGCTTCGGAACATTATTGGCAGAAGGTAAAGAAACCCGTCATATCGATGGGAAAGACTATGTCCTTGAATCTCCCATCAAAGCG
>NZ_SGIM01000002.1 GCF_004208515.1 Acinetobacter halotolerans | reverse complement strand
TGTGGGTCAAGGCATCGCTTTGATTATTGAACGTATGCAACAGAATTAAGGAACAGCTCATGCCCACTTTTCAATCTGCCGATGTAAATATTCATTATCAGACATTTGGTGATGCAAATGCCCCTGCTCTGGTGTTCTCCAATTCCCTAGGTACGAATTTTGGGATGTGGCAACAGCAGTTTAATTTTTTTAAAGATCGCTTTTTCGTGATTTGTTATGACACTCGTGGTCATGGTTCATCATCTGCACCAACTGGTCCTTACACCTTGCAGCAGCTGGGTGAAGATGTGATTGCTTTACTTGACCATTTGAAGATTGAAAAAGCCAGCTTCTGTGGAATTTCGATGGGAGGACTGACTGGACAATGGTTAGCAATTCATTATCCATCACGTTTTAGTCATGTCATTATTGCCAATACCGCAGCGAAGATTGGACAACAACAAGCATGGCAAGATCGTGCCAAATTGGTACGTGAACAAGGTTTAGAATCGATTGCTGCAACAGCAGCATCTCGTTGGTTTACAGATCCCTTTATCCAAAGTCATCCTTCAGTTGTCAGCCACCTATGTAACGACTTAAGTGCTGGCAGTGCACTGGGCTATGCCAATTGTTGTGAGGCTTTGGCTAAAGCGGATGTTCGCGATGAACTAAAACAAATCACGATACCTGTATTAATTATGGCAGGAACTCACGATCCTGTGACCACGATTGCAGATGGACAATTCATGCAGCAGCAAATTCCAAATTCAACATTAGTTGAAATTGATGCCTCACATATTTCAAATGTTGAAGCGGCTGATGCGTTTAATCAGCGCGTTGAACAATTTATCCAGTAAACTTGCTTACATCAGTACAGCCAAGCTTTTGCTTGGCTTTTTTTTTCAAAAAAAATATAGATTCAATGAGTTGGTACTCTTTTCTAATGTCGGCAAAGGTATGGGGGAAACTTTTAAAAATCAAAACTTATCTCGGATAGCCTAACAATAACCAGTTATCGTTTTTGGAAAAAATGGATGAATTTAAGGAAATTTTGGATAGTTAATCTTAGGTGGAAAGGGTTCAATCAAGTGTATGTAGTTATTTGTTTTTGAAAAATTAATTACATGAAGGAACCGCATATTTTCCCAGAGGAAGGCAATTAAAAATGGATAGACCGACGTCAAAAATAGGATCCAATACTCCACTGATGTTACTTAGCCTTCTAAGTTGCATCACGGTGTCTACAAATACTCATTCCGCAAATGAAGAGTGGAAATTTACACTAAAAAATGCCTATCTAGATCGAGATTTTGACCATCCAGAGCTTAAAAATGTTGGAAGTTGGTCACAGTCTGCATCACTCTTTTATGATTCTAAAATGGTAGATAGCCCACTCAAATTGTTGGGCGAACCTATTCAAATTGGTGCGAAAGCATCAACTCAATATGCTGTGAGATTAAGTTCTGATAAACATCGAGCTGATGCCATTCTGCCTTTCGATAAATTAAATCAGTCACAGGCACCCGATTATTTGAAATATGGAGCAACTTTAAAACTTGGTTATCAAGATACATTGTTAAATCTAGGGGAACTCTGGTTAGATCTCCCATTTACTGTAGTTGATGGAAGTCGCCAACTCCTAAACTCTTACTGGGGAACAAATTTACGTACCCAAGTAAATGACAAACTTCAACTTGAAATTGGTCGCGTCAATAAAGTTTCTCCACGTAATGAGGAAGATTTTCGTAAGTTTTCTTTCACCTCTAAAGGAGTAACTGGATATTCGGATGGCTTAAACTACATCGATTTACGCTATCAATTTAGCCCAAATCTCAAAGCTGAATATTACTTTGGCCATCTTGAAAACCTCTTTAATAAACATTATTTAGGACTAGAACATACGTGGAAAAAAGAAAATTTTTCACTAAATTCCAAACTGAAATACTTCAATGATCAAGACAACAGCCATCAATTCAAAATTGACTCTCAAAACTTCGCTCTCCTAGAAACATTAAAAATTCAGAATCACAGCTTTGGATTAGGTTATCAGCAACTGAATGGTGACACCGCCTATCCATTATTGGATGGATTCTTACCTGAATTTTATTTTATCAACTGGAATGCTACAGGCTTCGTCAAAAAGGACGAAAAATCTTATCACTTCATTTACAACTATGATTTTAAAGATTATGTTCCTGGGCTTAATACCACACTTAAATACGTGTATGGCAATAACTTCAAAACTACCGATGACGTTAAAAACAATGAAAGTGAATCTAACATTATTGTGAACTATTCTTTTCAACAACCTGAACTTAAAGGTCTAGCCCTTCAATACATCTGGATCGATTATGACGTAAAACATGGTACTGATTTTAGTGAAAATCGGATATTCGTGAATTACACCAAAAAATTCTAAGCACTTTAAAGGATTAAAGATGAAAACAATTGACGTAAACACGGTTATAAATCGTGACAAACTCTCACCACTGCAATGGCTGGTTTTCGTACTCGGATTTCTGGTTTTTTTCTGTGACGGATTAGATACAGGCATTATTGGTTTTATCGCACCTGCGCTATTAGATGATTGGGGGATTACCAAACCTGAACTGGCGCCTGTATTAAGTGCGGCGCTGGTGGGTATGTCTATCGGTGCAATTATTTCAGGTCCACTCGCTGATAAATTTGGACGCAAGAAAGTCATCATTTCGACTACACTTATTTTCTCTATCTTCACGGTACTCTGTGGTTTTGCAACCTCTACTCAAGACCTGACCCTTTATCGTTTTATTACTGGTATTGGTCTAGGTGCGGCTATGCCGAATATCAGCACCATTGTTTCCGAATATATGCCATTAAAACGTAAAGCCTTCCTAACTGGACTAGCAGGTTGTGGTTTTATGTTGGGTATATCTTGTGGCGGATTATTATCTGCCTATTTACTGGAAAGTTTAGGCTGGGCAAAAGTGATTATCATTGGAGGTTCATTGCCATTACTGCTGGTTGTAGTTTTAATTGCTAAACTTCCTGAATCTACGCAATATTTAATTAAGACCAATAGAAATACCGAAGCCCAACGAATTTTAGAAACCATTCAAGGACATGGATTTGCGGAGGCTGTAACATTAAAATTGGCGCAAGCAGAAGTACAAACCCAAGTGAGTCCTGTAAAGCAAGTCCTTGGAAAGTATTTATGGAGTTCAAGTATGCTTTGGTTGTGCTGCTTCATGAGCTTACTTGTGTTTTATCTATTGACCAGTTGGATGCCAACCATTTTAAAAACAGCTGGTTTTACCACCCAACAATTTAGTTTAATTGCAGCAATTTTCCCATTTGGCGGCGTCATCGGTGCGACCATCATGGGTTGGTATATGGATAAATTAAATCCTACAGTGGTCATTAAATACTCTTATTTAATCGCATTTGGCTTATTTATTGTTGCTGGTTTTGTTAGCTCAAATATCTTATTTCTTGGGATTACCATTTTCCTAATCGGTGCATTATTAGCTGGTGCACAATCATCGCTATTGCCGCTATCTACTCTCACCTACCCTTCTTCATGCCGCGCAGTTGGGGTTTCTTGGATGCATGGTATTGGACGAATTGGTGCAATTATCGGCGCCTTCTTTGGTTCACTTATATTCACATTCGATTTAGGACTCAGTAGCTTATTCTATATTTTAGCTATCCCAACATTTATTTCATTTATTGCACTAAGCCTGAAGGTAATCCGTGAAAAATCAAAAGTTAAACATCCACTAAAGTTTGAAGAAGCTGCATAATTTTTCAAATACAAACAAAAGCTGATTTAGCATCAACACTAAATCAGCTTTTTTACCAATAAGAACACTGATAATTATAAAAATTTAATTTTGGTCTCACTCGGTTTTTCACCGAACTCATCTTTATACTCTTGAGAAAAACGACTGAGATGATTAAATCCCCATTCGTAAGCCAACTGGGAAATGGATATCTTTTTAGAATGACCAGAGGTACTCAGAATTTTATAAATTTGCTGTAACCGGTATTTTTTTAAATAAGCGATAGGACTCGTGCCGTAATACTGTTGAAATTCCTCATAAAGTTTTGATTTTGAGACTCCTGCTAACTGCTGAAGATCATTTGCACAAATTTCTTCGTGGGCATGTTCGACAATGAAGTCACGTACTTTACGGATATATGCGGGTTCTTGATAATTGGATAGAGATTTTAACTCATTTGAATAGTTATTCTCTTGCGATAACAATAATGCCTTAATAACGAAATTTTCATAATCCTCAGACAACATCTGTAAACCATAAAAACCCATGTATTGCGATTTCAACTGCAAAAAATGCTGGATATTTTTCCACCATGCAGCAATAAACTGATCCGCATCGACATTCATCTTGGGATTGAAAACAATTGGACAATCAACAGGCTTGTTTAGCAAGTCAGCAAGGACGATCTGCAAACTTCTTTCTGGTATAACAACCTGAAGTTTTTTACACTCTTTATCAATCAATAAATCTTGTAAATCCGCATTAGAAACAATCAATCCATTTTGTTGATCTGATGCGTAATGCTCACCACGTAAATTTAGTATTTGCTTGCCTTGTAACGGTAGGCTAATGCTATAAGCTTTTAAATTTGAAATATTTATTGCCACATTTGCACCGTAGCAAATCGTACCAATCGCCATACGCTTATGTGGCAAACGAATACCGTCGTAATGAAAATCTAAAGCGTCACGACAACTTGTATCTAGTCGATGCTCTCCACAAATCGAAGACATCAAGTTCTGCGCAAAATCAGCTTTACGTGAGTGATGATTAAATTCAACGTCTGGTTGGCTTAGTGATTCCATATCCTTTTCACCTAGCTATATATATTTGTTTCTCAACAAAGTTTCACGCTTCTTTCATCCTAAAGAAACATCTAATTAAAAGTATACCATCGCACTATGCTTTACAGAAAACAATTTTTGTTCGACTTTAGCTCAAGCTTTGAAGCTAAAATTTATGTGAAAATAAGCTATCAATTTTATGTGATATAGATATAAGAATATTTGGTCTTTTTGACCCTTAACACTTTATTTAGTTCAATTATAATTGCCTTCTTAAAAATTAAACATGATTTAACTTTATGAAAATATTAGATGGCGGTTTTGGTCGAGAACTTGCGCGTAGAGGAGCACCTTTTCGTCAACCAGAATGGTCTGCTTTAGCTTTAACAGAAGCGCCAGAGATCGTGAAAGAGGTTCACTTAGATTTTATTCGAGCTGGCGCCGAAGTCATCACAACTAATAATTATGCTGTCGTTCCATTTCATATCGGTCAAGATAGATTCGACAATGAAGTTAGATATCTAGTTCAAGTCGCTGTGAATCAAGCCAAACTGGCGGTAGCAGAAAGTGACAAAGATGTTTTAATTGCGGGTTGTTTGCCACCATTGTTTGGATCTTATCGAGCTGATTTATTTAAACAAGCAGAAGCTCAGAAATTAGCAAAGCCTATTATAGAAACACTTTCTCCACATGTTGATTTTTGGCTAGCTGAAACCCAATCCTGTATTGCAGAAGTCGAAACTGTCCATGCTTTATTGCCAAAAGATGATCGAGATTTTTGGGTTTCTTTCACCCTTCAAGATGAAATCCAACAAGAAAAACCACTTTTACGTTCTGGTGAAAACATTGAACAAGTCGCAGAACTACTCAAGCGATTAAATGCAGATGCCGTGCTGTTTAACTGCTGCCAACCCGAAGTTATTTTACAAGCCATCGTAGCAATCAGAAAACTTCTCCCCGACCATATACAAATTGGCGCCTATGCCAATGCTTTTCCACCGCAAAACAGTGAAGCAACGGCCAATGATGGTCTAGATGAAGTACGTGCTGACTTAAACCCTGATCTATATTTAAAATTTGCCCAAGCGTGGAAAAATGCGGGCGCAACCCTGATTGGTGGTTGTTGTGGTATCGGTCCAGAACACATTTCAACACTCTCAAAGTTTTTAAAACAGTAAGTCTGCTTTATGTCTACCTCTAAAATTGGCTTACTTTCTTTAACCGCCCTTGTCTTCAGTTCAATGGTCGGATCTGGGGTGTTCAGCCTCCCTCAAAATATGGCATTTGTCGCGAATGGCGAAGCTTTATTAATGGCTTGGCTCATTACGGGTGTGGGAATTCTTTTTCTCGCCTTTGCTTTTTTATATTTAACTCGGCAACGCCCTGACCTAGACGGCGGTATCTATAATTATGCACGTGAAGGGTTCGGTGAACTTATTGGCTTCTGTTCCGCATGGGGTTATTGGTTGTGTACAACTATCGGCATTGTGGGATATGTAGTAATTGCATTTTCTGCCGTGGGCATGTTTACAGATCGTCCTGATCATGTTTATTTCGGTGAAGGCAATACTCTTTATGCACTGATTGGCTCTTCAATTTTTGTGTGGATGGTGCATTGGTTGGTAAGCCAAGGCATCAAAGAGGCTTCACTGGTCAATTTAATGGCCACCATTGCCAAAATCATTCCAATTGTAATCTTCATCTTTTTTACTTTTATTGCATTCAAACTTGAACTTTTTAAGCAGAATTACTTTGATTTTTCATTACAAATGCCGGTGTGGGAACAAGTCAGGAACTTGATGCTGATTACACTTTGGGTATTTACGGGCATTGAAGGTGCTGTGGTTTTATCATCACGCGCTAAAAAACGAAATGACATTGGTCGTGCCACAATATTGGGGGTATTACTGGCATTAAGTTTCTACGTTTTGGTCACTGTGCTTTCTTATGGTGTAGCCAACCGCGCAGAATTAGCCGATATGCATAATCCATCCATGGCAACTATTTTAGAACAATTGATTGGCTTGCCAGGAACAATCATTATCACTTTAGGCTTGATTATTTCAGTATGTTCTTCTTATTTAAGCTGGACGCTTTTCGCCACTGAGATTCCTTTTCTCGCTGCGAAAAATAAAGCATTCCCGCAGTTTTTCCTTAAGACTAACCGAAACAATGTCCCTATCGCATCATTGTGGTTAACCTCAATTGTGGTTCAAATCTCATTGATTGCGGTATGTTTTTTTGACAAGAATTACATGCAGTTATTATTAATTTCTTCAGTGATGATTTTATTACCATACTTTCTTGTTTCCGCATTTTACTTAAAAGAATCTTTGCGAAATAAACGTTCTAAGCATATTTGGATTGCACTCATTGCTGTGCTATACGCCTCTTGGTTACTTTATGCCGCAGGAATCTCACTGCTACTGCTTTCAGGCTGTTTGTATTTAGTGGGTTTGTTTATCTTTTTTTATAGCAGATATACAAATAAAAGAGAGAGCTATCACAAGTCTTAGAGGAATTTTAAATTGATCCTCAATAAGTTAAGACTTTTGAGGATCTTTTATATTTGATAACTCGATATATCATACCCAAAATCTATCGCTTATCTAATACTATTGAGCTATGTAAACAAGGGGATGATCAGATTATTGTGGTCAGAACTCAGATATATTACATCATGTCCTTTGGAGATAAACTGAGTGTGAATCACCTTAAAGTAAACTGAAAGAATTCTATGCATGAAACTATGAATTTAGAACCTGCATGGTTGCAGGTTCTATAATTTTTATAATTACTTAATACAAATTAAATACGTCGTTTACTCAATCGATAGATTCCAGCGCTCTGTACTGTTTTTACAATGCTGAGCCAAGGACTAAGATTTGGCTGTGTTGTTTGGTTCTTAGCCATTCTTGCCAGTTGATGTTCATACCAAGTAATATTAATCAAAGTCAGTTGATCCAAATATTTAATACCTGTACTTAACTGTCGAATTCCGACCTTGTAATTTGAATTGCACAGAAGCTTATTTGCCACATTAGGATCTATGGCAAAAGGTCGACCTAAACCAATTAAATCAGTTTCTCCAATTTGCAAGGCCTGATTCATCGCTGATGCACTACGAAAACCGCCTGTGACCATCAGCGGTACTTTAACCCGGTCACGTATTTTTCTTGCATATTCTAAAAAGTAAGCTTCGCGTTCAATGGTAGATGTCTGAACATTTGCACCAGACATAGACTGGCTTTCATAATTCCCCCCAGAAATTTCAATGAGGTCAATACCAATATTTGCCAGCGTTTCAACCACGCTGATAAAATCTTCCTCATTAAAACCCCCACGCTGGAAGTCTGCAGAGTTTAGTTTTACAGCAATGGGAAAGTCAGCACCAACTTCATGACGAATGGCATGATAAATTTCCACTAAAAAGCGCTGACGATTTTCTAGGCTGCCACCCCATTGGTCTTGACGCTGGTTGTGTAAAGGGGATAAAAACTGATTAATCAAGTATCCATGTGCGGCATGAATTTGCACACCACTAAAACCAGCTTGTTTGGCCAAACGTGCACTGGTCGCAAACTGTCTGATAATGTTAATGATTTCATCCTGCTTTAAAGCACGCGGTTTATTAAATCCAGCCTTTAAACCGCCTGTTAAAGCAATTGCTGAAGGAGCAACTGGTTCCCAGACTATATAGTAAGGAGTTTGTTTGCCCGGATGATTCAATTGAGCCCATAGGTGTGTTCCACTGTTACTAACAGCTGCTGCCCATGCCTCAAAAGCAGCCAAATTACTTTTTTCATCTAAAACAACATTGTGAGGTTCGGCTGTATTGTTTCGGTCAACCATCATATTGCCCGTAATTAATAATGCTGCGCCGCCTTCAGCCCAGCATTTATAAAGGTTAATATGACTCTTGTTTGGATTCCCATCCTTATCCGCCAAAACCTCGCTTAACGCAGATTTTACGATTCGGTTTGGCAGTACAACTGATGAACTCAATTGAAAGGGAGTGCTAAGATTGATTGGATTGTGCATGGTTTACTCCAAAGCGTAAAAAAAGGGTTAAAAAACCTCTTATTGTCCACGTTGATCAACATATTCGATATAACCACGACCTTCTGTGGCAACACCCGCTCTGGTACCTTTCCATTTATAGCCACCGATAAAACCTCTACCCAAACCAAATACCATTGGGGTATCGACTGTGCCATTTATTTCAAAGTTGAATTTTTTATCTTGAGCGACTATCGTCCATCGAAAGTCTTTGACCATCGGAGTAAGGGAGCCATCTGGGGCTACAGCAGGCTGATCCTGTAAATTTAAAACTTCAAAGTTAACCGTGGCGTTCACTCGGTGTGTGCCATTTTTCCCAGCTGTACGTAAATACGCTGACACAAGAAAGGGTGATTTCACTATTCCGAGCAACACAAGTAATAGCTGGGTATTGTCATCGAGGTCTATCACCTGATAACTAAACGTATCAAATGGGAACTTGGCAAATTCAGGAATACTCTTATTACGTACTAAATATGGCGTTGAGCCTCGTGCATATTCATAGGTACAAAGCCCTGAAACATCCATGCTTTCACCATGAGTCGTAATGGTTCCTTTGTATCGAGTTAATAGGCTTAAATGATTGTAAACCTTACTCTTACAGAACCAAGTAATATCACCAGTGGCTTCTAACTGTAAATCGACAGAAAAATTCTCACGATTACTTTTTAGGCGGTAGTGAGGGTAAAGCCCAGAAAACTCCAGATCCTCTGCAAATTTGATCAGGCTGCCATCTTTTGCAATGGTCATCTCATCCAACATGGAATAAGACTTAAAGCCATCCTGTGTGGATACCGCAGTGGCATGCGCTAGAACAGCTGTATGACGTGGACCATCTTTGCTCATAGCATGATCAATATCATAAACTTTAAACCCGCTTGACCCTAACATCGTTGCACATGCCAGAAAATAATGAGGCGCAGGTAGATCAGGGATCATGATTCCAAAATGGGTGATCCCATATTTTTTTGAATTAGCATACGGCGGAAAAATTACAGGATTTGGCATCGGCGGGTTTTTCGCATCAACCTTGGTGACACCCAATATTTCTCTTATTAGTTTAGCTGAGGCCGCTTTTGCTGCCCCACTAAGCCCTCCTGTAGAGAGGTTGGTATTTATTAAGTGTTGTACACGGTAATCATTATCATAAGAAAATTTGTAAGCCTGAGGACTCATATCGCACACCATTTTGATAAAAACTGGATACCAAAACTATAGAGATGAAAAAAAGAGTGCAAACGAGTTTTTTTTGTACTCAGATTAGAAAAACTTAATCTGAGGATTTCAATAAGCTTTTTAGCCAAGTAATGAAATGTTCAATCGCAGTTTCTTGCAGCCGACCTTTAGCGGTTACTGCATAAATAGCTCCAAACTCCAACTGTAAACTGGGAAAGTTCACTAAGTTGTGTTGTTTAATGTAAGATTTTTCTAATGAATACAAAGTAATGGCCACGCCTTGGCTGAGTACCGCACTCATGGCTGCTTGATAATCATTCACATAGATATCATTCACCGACAGTGCTTTCTCTAAGCCCATTACCTTTAAAAAATCTGTCCACATGGATGGTGTATTAGACATATGAATTAAGGGTGCATTTACGATATTGTGCGGATTAGCACTTAAATCCAGCGTCTGGGCCAATATGTGATTACAGACTGGTTGTACTAAAACCGGGGTTAACTTCTCGTAATCCCCCTCTTTTCCAAGGGATGAGCTATAGCGGATCGCTACGTCAACATCTGATGTATTTAAGTCCACCAGTTTTTCATTAACTTCAAAAATTAGCTTAATATCAGGATGTTGCTTATTGAAACACGCTAGATTTGGAAAGATAAAATGGTTGGCAATCGGCGGAATTAAACTGATTTTTAGCTTATATTGATACTTATTTGGACGTATTTTATCCGTGGCTGACTGAATAATGCTGAGGGCGGTTCTAATTTCTTGCCAGTAAATCTGACCTGCTTCATTCAGATACAGTCCTTGGCTTTTACGGTTAAATAATGGGATACCCAAAGCCCGTTCCAATTCTTTAATTTGCTGACTGACAGCTGATGGTGTGATACATAGTTCATCTGCCGCTAACTTAAAACTATTCACCCGCGCTGCTACATCAAATGTCTTTAACCAATTTAAAGAAATATGAGGCTTTTGAAAGGATGGTTTTTTTTCCACTAGAACACCATAATTCATAATATATTTTTGATACTTCTAAATATTTTATATTTTGTGAGTATAAAATAATCGGGAATCTTTAAATCTATAGTAAATATCAGTGATATGAAAACTATTTGATAGGTAGCATCGAGTCTTATCAGCGTCTATCAATAAACTCCATATATCCTCTACCTTGTAAATCATTACCTTTAAATGCTCCTTGCCACTTATAGGAACTAACAAAACCTGCTGCTAGACCATAACAATACGGCGTATCCACTTCGGCATAGATTTCTAGGATCTTTTCACCATCATGATGGGCAATCCATTTGAATGTATTTGGAACATACATGCTATATCCATCTGGAGTAATTTGAGGTTCAGCCTGATTATTTGTAACCTCAAATAGCACGTCACCATTAAATTGAATTGAAGTACCATTCGTATGTCGGTAATAAATTGAGGTCAGTATTGGTTTATCTTGGTAACAGATAAATGCAAGTAACAATTGTTGATTTTCATCTAGGTTGACTACTTGGTAGCTGAAAATCTTTACAGGAAGTTGGATATGTTTAACAAGTAATGTGTTTTTCAACATTGAAGTTGCGACGGCTTTCCAAGACTCCAGTGTACAGAGCCCTTTTATTTCTACGGTTTCTCCCTTCTGAATCATTCGTCCTTCGTAGTGCATCAATACACTAAAATGCTTGTACAAGGAACTATAAGCAAACCAAGTAATAGCTTTAGTTGGTTTCAGCTTTAACTCAAGCTGTAGATCATCTCTGTTCGTAGTGAGGAGATACCCCTCTTCACACTCTTTAAAAGAAGTATCATTCTTGAAATTGACTGAGAATGGCTCATTGCTGAATTCTATATCGTCAATTATTGAATAGGTTCTAAATGCTTCTTCAGTGGTCGATAAGGCTGTACCATGAACTAAAGAGGCCGTATCACCCTTTCCTCGATTGGATATTTGATACTCAGAATCAGTTATTGGAAAACCAACATAACCAATAACAGAGGCCCAAGAAAGATATCGATAAGGTTCAGGTAAATCTGGAATCATCACACCATAGTGAGTACTCCCATAGCGCTTATATTCCGTATGTGGACTCAAATCATATTCTTTGGGAAGTAACTCCTGCTTATCTGGTGTCACCGCACCCAATAAATCACCAGATATTTTTGCTAATTGGAGATTAATCTTATCCTTAAATTTCCCTGATACCATTTTGCTTGAGACAAGAACTTTCATCTGATTTGTCGACTCTGTTATCCACCTTATTAGAGTTCCATTTTAGAACTTTCAAAGTTGTAATAAATATCATTTAAGGACATTATTTAAATAAAAGGATAAGAAGCTATAGTGAATTAGAACAAAGGCACAACCATTAACAACCCTAACCAATTGTAAATTCAATAGAAATCAGAATAAATCTTCTTGGGTTTTTATAGCAATGATCCCAGCAAGAATAATCGCTAGTATTTTCTAAATATGAAACTTAATTCAACATCTTTGATAATGGTTTATGAGGGTAGTTATCTTCTTTGTTCATATAGATATATTACTTTCAATAATTTATTTAAACGTCCGAACCTCAATTATCCCTTAGCGATTATTTATCAGCAGCACAAGAAGTTATTCGCGTAACCTTCGATGAGCCTGTATGGGTAAAAGCTGAGAGTCTGAACCTAAGCATAATTGGATGCACAACGTTCAGCTTATGCTGCTCAACAAGGCTTATTGATACTTGAACAGACTAAGTTGAATAATAAAATCGAGCTCTATAAAGCTTTGGGCGGGGGTTATAACTGGAAAAACTGGAATTCTAAACTAGGGATGATACTAAACTTCAAAAGCAACAGCTTAACTAAAAATTCTGCGATAAAAAAATTACTATGCACAAAAAATAAGGCAGTTATGAATATTAAAATTCATAACTGACCTTGCTATAACTTAACCTTGTAACGCTGGCATAACAACTTCTTGCACAATTTGCATACCTTCAGGGGTACTCCAGTTACCAGTCAATTCAGCGATAAGTTGATTTGTGCTTGTTAAGGTTACACCTGCTTTTAACATACGTTGCAAAGCAATATCATCAGCCATTTTACTTGGTGAACCGCCTGCATCAGCCACTACTTGAACTTCATAACCTTGATCAATTAAAGTCAATGCTGGATAAACAGTACAGACATCATTCGTCACACCTGCAATGATAATACGTTTACGACCAGTTGCTATGACAGCTTTGGCAAAGTTCTCATCATCCATGGCATTAACTATACCTAAACGTTTAATACGTGTCTCAAATTCAACGGGAAAAATCTCTTTAAGTTCCTCTATCAAAGGACCCTGAGCATATTCTTCCATACTTGATGTAAGTACCGTTGGAATATTAAAAATTTTTGCTGTTTTAGCCAACATAATTGCATGCTGTTTCATCTCCTCGAAAGAAATCGAGTTCACCCAACTCATTGTTCCAACTTGATGATCAATCAATAATAATGCTGAGTCTTCGCTTGTAAATCGTTTAAAAGTCATTTGAGTTCCCTCATTTAATTTGATAATGGTTTAGCACTAAAGAAAACGAGTTTTGCTCCTCGTTCGAGAGCTTTCAAAGAAATATACTGAGCTACTTCTTTTTCTTCAAAAATAGGAACCTGTAAATCATCAAGCTTAAAAGTCTGATCATCTACACAAACATCGCCATAGACAGCCAAGAAAAAACCAGAATGTTCAGGTGGTAGAGTCAAAACAATTTCTGCATTGGGTTCTAAACTAATGTCCAACATTGTGACTTCAGTGGGTGGGGTCAGTGGTGATTGAACTTCTTCAAAATGCCCTAAAGGCACGCGAACCTTAACCCCTTCTCGATATAGTGTAGGGACATCTTCAGCTTCAAGGATGAGAAAACCTGGTGCGGTTTCTCGTAAGTGCGATGGCAAGTTAATAAAAATTTGTAAGGAATGTACGGTCTTTCCTGTTTCAGCTGGAACCTCTTCATGTACAATCCCTTTACCAGCGGTGGTCCAATGTAGACCACCAGGTTTTATAAGATTTTGAGTTCCAATTGAGTCACGATTATTAACTCCTGTTTCTGAATCAAGGAATAAATATGAAACTGCTGAGAAGCCTTGATGTGGATGAGGAGGAAAAGTCGGTCCACTCATCCAAGCATGATCAACACCAATAAATGGATTAGTTGATTTATACGCACCTCTTAAGCCATAAGCTCTAAACTGACTACCGATATTAATGCGTTCAAGTGATAAGATTTCAGACATGGTTTTCTCCGTCTTTCAATTGACTTAGCTTATGTTTGAGCAAGTGTTGGATAATCGATATAGCCTTTCTCTGTTCCACCGAAGAACGTCAAACGATCTGCTTCATTCATGGGAGCGTTGATTTTTAAACGTTCCACAAAATCAGGATTGGCTAAGATCATTTGCCCATAGGCTTCTAAATCAGCTAAACCACTCTCAAGATCAGTTCCAATTTTTTCTCGTAGTTGATCTGGGCGATTAAGAATGAATTTTTGCTTCCAAAGATGACGAATATCCGCTAAAAGTTCTTCATTGCCTTGATGCATGACATGCACATAAATAAGCCCTAATTTATTAAGTTCTTTTACTAGATAACGGTATAGATCTGGACCCTCTTCACCTTCATCAATTCCCCACAAGGTTGTTCCTGGTGATAGACGAATACCTGTACGATCTGCTCCAATTTCCTCTGCGATAGCAGTTGCGACTTCTATTGCAAAGCGTGCACGGTTTTCAATAGAACCTCCATATTCATCGGTACGAGTATTAGCACTAGGTGCAAAAAATTGTTGAATTAAGTAAGCATTAGCACCATGAATCTCGACACCATCTGCTCCAGCCCGAATTGCAGATTTAGCTGCATGTCGAAAGTCTTGGATGGTTTGCTTAATTTCTTCAATAGTTAATGCTTTAGGGGTTGGAATATCTTGCATGCCTGTCGCAGTAAACATACCTGTTACTGGAGCAATGGCTGATGGAGCAACACCTAAACGATGATGAGGTGTATTGTCTGGATGTGACATACGCCCTGCATGCATCAATTGGATAAAGATATGGCTCCCTTTTGCATGTACAGCGTCAATTGTTTTTTTCCAGCCTTGAATATGCGCATCAGTGTAAATACCAGGTGTAGCAAGATAGCCCTGTCCATCATCTGAAGGTTGGGCACCTTCTGTAATAATTAAGCCAACGCTTGCTCGTTGTGCATAATATTCTGTTGAGAGCTCACCTGGTGTACCATCGAATTGGGCACGAGAACGAGTCATCGGGGCCATAACAAGATGATTTCCTAAGGTATAACGCCCAAGTTGTGCTGGTTCAAATACTTTGTTCATATTCTGGATTGCCTTTAATTTTTTACAATCAGCTTCAATCACATGAAGTCTGATTCCTGATAACTTCTAGATGTTGATTAGTATTAATTAATTTAAAAAAGGGATAAATACGTTAAAATGGAAATGATTGCTGCATAAATGGAAT
This sequence comes from Acinetobacter halotolerans, assembly GCF_004208515.1. GTDB lineage: Bacteria > Pseudomonadota > Gammaproteobacteria > Pseudomonadales > Moraxellaceae > Acinetobacter > Acinetobacter halotolerans. The sequence goes on along the minus strand of NZ_SGIM01000002.1, from coordinate 409,886 downwards.
AATTAACAATGGAACTTTTGAATGACATGGCATTATTTGTTGAAGTCTCTAAAGTGATGAGTTTTAGAAAAGCAGCAGAGAATTTGGATATGCCGAGTTCAACACTTTCAAGAAGAATTAGCCATTTAGAAGAGGCGATTGGTTTACGATTATTGCATCGAACAACCCGAAAAGTTGAGTTAACAGAAGCTGGTCATATCTACTTTGAACGTTGTAAACGAATTGTTGGTGAAGCTAAACTTGCGCATGAGCAATTAGGCGAAATGCTCTCTAAACCAAGTGGAACACTAAGGGTCTCATTGCCTGTTGATTTTGGAACCGTATTTTTAACATCGATCTTGATAGAGTTTGTGCAGCTGTATCCAGGAATAAATTTTGAAATTGATCTCACCCCGAGATTGGTGGATCTTGTAGCTCAAAACATTGATGTTGCAATTCGTATGGGGAATCCTCCTGATTCCAATTTAGTTGCACATAAGTTAATGCAATTTAGAGGGCGACTTTTCGCATCTCCTAAATATTTAAAACAACATGGTATACCCCAACATCCAAATGATTTAGTTCATCATGAATGTTTGAGCTTTCCAAACAATACAAGTTGGAAACTGTATCGATCTGAAGAAACGGTTGAAGTAAAGATTGGTGCAAGATTCATGTTGAATAACGTTGGTATGACACGAAAGCTATCTATTCTTGGTCAGGGTATTCTATTTACCCCTTATGAAGTGGTGCAAGATGATCTAAATGATGGTTTATTGATGCCAATTCTTTCTGAATGGCAAGGTGATATTCTTCCTGTCTACGCTTTGACAGAAACTCGTTTACTACCAGCAAAAGTTCGTGTTTTTATTGATTTTTTAAGAAGTAAATTAAGAAGTTCAATGATTTAGCTTATTTAAATGACTTTGAGCTTGCTACTCTACTCTGTAAACGAAAAGTCCCGATTTGGGTCGGTATTGGATTCTCTGCAAACGATTAAATTGCTCTCTCAACATCAGATTACCGCCTATCAAAGCCAGAATGATCAGTTAATGAGTACTATTAAAACCTATGCTCAGAATCAACTAAATGTTGCAAATAAGAATCTCGATTTAGTTAAATCAACCACGCAATATTTTGCTCAGCAACAGCTTAAACTTGCATCCGCACAGATTGAGTCATTGATGCGTGAGTCCTTGTTACAGAATCCTAGAAATGTTCTGGCAAAAGGCTATGCTATTGTGCGTCATAAAGGCAAAGCAATCCGTTCTATTCATCAAGCCAACTCATCAACTTCGATTGTGATGCAGGATGGGCATATACACGCCAACGTCAGTGAGGTAATCAGTAATGAGTAAGAAAGAATTAAGCTTTAAAGATGGCTATGAATTGCTGAAGAAGAATGCTGCCTTGCTAGAAGCTCAAGAAGAACCTGACATCGATAATCTAATGAAAATCGTTGAGGAATCCATGACAGCATACAAAGCCTGCAAATCACGCGTAGATGCTGTGCAACAAGCTTTGAATGAGACGTTTAAGGAATAGTATTTTCTAATCATTGAATGATGAAATTAAGATCAATACACTTAAATTACCCCACCAATTTTTTGTTTGGAAATATAAACTAAATAAATGACTTTACTATTGCCATCCTAATTTATCTAAATCAGTCCATGTCAATCAAAAACTCTATTGGGGCTTTTATGGGGGCACAATATTGAGTAAAAAAATAAGCCCTTGTAAAAACAAGGGCTTATTTCGATATTTGGCGGAAGCGGTATCCGTCTAACAGCAATCTAATGCCATCTAACGAAGTTTATTTTATTATTATATTTCATTATCTTAATAAAAAAACCATCCAAGCACGTCTTGTCGAATCTTGTAATTCCTAGAACTCTATGGGGGCTTTTATGAGGGCATAAATTAAGACAATAAAAAAAGCTAAAGAACTCTCAGCACGTAGTGTCTCAAATTTGAAAGCTGATGGCAGACATGCTGTTGGTTGGGTTGATGGCCTACGCTTACGTATTTTTAAAAATACACGCTCTTGGATACTTAGAGTCGTTGTAGGTCACCGTATAGATAAAATGGTGAACAAAAAATACATCGTCGAGATATCGGCTTAGGTTTTTATCCCGAAGTATCCCTAGCAGAAGCACGAGAAAAAGCTCGTGAGTTAAAGTTACAGATTCGCAATCGTATTGATCCTCTCGAACAAAAACAAAAACAATAAGAAATCCTGCGTAGCCAAAAACACAGAGAAAAACCTTCCGTGAATGTGCAGAAGTCGTTATTGCTAATAAAACCAGGGAACTCAAAAATCAAAAGCATATTGGACAATAGTCCTCAACGTTAGAGACTTACTTCTACCCTACTCTTGGTGATCGTATCATTGGATCAATTACTAAAATTGATATTGCTATTGCCCTTGAATCAATCTGGATTGAAAAGAATGAAACTGCAAAGCGTATCCGTGGTCGTATAGAAAGCGTCTTTGATTATGCTAAAGCCATGGAATATTTTGTTGGAGATAATCCCGCAGCATGGAAAGGTAATTTAGAATCTATTCTTGGTAATTTAAAGCAAGAACCTAAACCACATCCATCTTTACCATATGTGCACGTAGCAGATTTCATTCAGGACTTACGACAGCGAAAAGGAATTTCTCCCAAAGCATTAGGGTTTGCAATTTTAACTGCTTGTCGCTCGGGTGAAGTATTTGGTGCATTATGGAAAGAAATCGACTTTAAAAATAAAATTTGGATTATTCCGAAAGAACGAATGAAAGCAGATAAAGAACATCGGGTTCCTTTATCTCAAGCAGCGATTAGATTACTTGAACAACTTTATCAACAATCTTATCCTCAACCAGATGACTTTATTTTCCCTGCCCCACGCGGTGGCATGTTATCCGATATGTCATTAACAGCATTAATTAGACGCATGCATGAGCAGAAGCTAAAAGAAAATGGTTTAGGCTATATTGATCCTAAACAAAATCGAGTAATTACAACACATGGTTTCCGCTCTACTTTCCGCGATTGGTCAGCAGACAAAACTGACTACCCTCGTGAAGTGGGTGAGCATGTGCTTGCTCATAAGCTGCCTGATGAAGTTGAAGCTGCTTATTTACGTGGAGCTTATCTAGAAAAACGTAAAGGTTTAATGTCTGATTGGGCTGAGTTTTGCATTGCAAATATCACATGAAAAATCCTGTAATTAAATAAATGGAATAAGATAGAAACTACCTATATGACTTATTTCCACCCGATGTATAGCAATACCTTCCACCTCTTGGACCATAGCAATAACTACCCGATCCACAAGAACAACCACCAATAGATGAGCTAACTCTCTTTTTAGGAGTGTAGGTTATAGAGCTTGGTGTATAAGTTAACGGCCTTTGACTTGTTGTATTACTTACTACTTTATAACAACCATTAAAAGAACATAACAAGCTCGAATCAACCCATCTTTGTGTTTCAAATTCTTTAGAGATCCTTTCCCATTTTCCAGAAACATCATATACAAGAACACTCTGCCCACGCTTTAACATATCAACCACTGTACCACGTGGTTTATCTCTGACATTTAAAGATGCTGTATTCACATATCTCTTAGCAATAGCCCGATATGCAGTAGAACCATAATTTTGTTCTACCTCCTCATTTGACAGTTCTATATTTTTTTCACGAAGCTTAACCGATGTATTGCTAACCGCTGGTAACTCAATATTATCAGGATGAGTGTACAGACCATTACTCAATGTTTTAGATAATTCTTCCAGACGATCACTTTCCGCAAAAGCTTGACTCGTAAAAATAAAGGTAAGCGCTAAAAGTATTCTTTTCATAAAGCCCCTTATTTAATAATCATGGCAAATACTATTATTAATAACCAGCTAAAAGCCAGCACTCTTTCTATGTTTGAATATTTTCCTTGTAGTGTGAACTAAGCAAAAATGTAAGGGAACCAAAGAATACCTATCCACAATAAAATTGAAACCAGTAAGTTTCGACTTTTCTTTTCAGGTTACTCTTGAGGTAAAAGATAATTTGGCGTCTCATCTGCTCTGCTTTTGATTCTAAATGGCGTATGAGTAGTATAAGAAAGTCCTGTACTAGGCAAGCCTGCTGTAGTTTTTATGCTCTTCTTTCCAATGTTAACTCTTGCACCATTTTTACCAACAGATAAGCTGCTTACCCCTTTTTTGTTAAATTAACTTTAATACCTGGTGCTATTTTTATACTCTTTCTAAAGTTGAAACCCATAAAATATCCCCGTTATTTCTAACGAGGATATTTTATTTTGAGAGGAAAAGCTAGATTTAAGCTCGCCACTATAAAAAACTATCTACAAGTTTTATTATTCAACATAACGAGTCCGAATTCTTCACCAACTTTATTTATATAGAACAATTCAACTTGATGGTCGTTAACCATCATGTAATTAAATTTGAAAAGTTCTTTGCACCATTCCTGCAAACTTTCCTCAGTTCTCATAAAGTCTATCATCTCCTTTTCTTCTTCTTCAGATTGCTCTAAGAGGGGACGTATAGTCACTGATGAGTAATAGGGAGTCATGAAAGCTGATACTATTTCAACAACATCATTAGATTTATAAGGGAATGAACTTGCTGCTTCTTCAGATCCAGTTTTAAAAAACTCAGTTGCAAGCTCAAGGTCAATATATTCAAAGTCTTGTCCAATAATTCCTAACTCTTTCAGCTCATCATCGGCGTTAAAATTCACATTAGCTATCACATTGAGACTAAAAGTTAATAAAATTGAAACTATTAAAATTTTTTGCACAAAACACCCCCTTGTTTGGTGGTATTTATAACATGGTTTGATAATTTTTCTAATTAAACATATCCACTTCTATTAATAAATCTTTGATAGTTTTCAATCCTATATTCGGCTTTAATCTTTCAATATATTTTTTAAAATCTTTATCTTTGGTTAAAAATAAATTTTGCTTTAACTCTCACTTCTCTAAGGCTTTGTTACACAAGATTTAAAAAAAAGAACTACTCTAAACGACTCAAATTCAAGGCGCAACTTGGGTGTTAGGTGGGTCTAATTCAGTAAATTTATTTAATACTGCAACACGTGCATGGATTTCATTCACCTGACATTGAAAATACTTTGCACTAATTTCCTCACCTAGCATCTTAGTTCCAACCAAACTTCAGCGATCATAACAAGACCATTTTTTCAGAATTGTCCAGACTAAATGCTCAACAGTTTTTAAGAATTCATTTCATTGGATTGAATCGTGTTACATAACATCGTTTAGTATACTTTCTCAGTAGAATCAAAGCATAAGCTTGTCAGTCTAGAACACATTACTTCAAAAAGTATAAGATCAGCTCTTAATCTTATTTACCTCTTATAAACAGTCTAAGCGACGTTTTGATTAAACTTTATGAAATCTAATGTTTTTACCAGCTTCTCTAAATTTTGCTCTGGGTCTAACCACCAATCCACAGTCCATACTGATATAACATCCCAACCCAATCCATTTAATACCGTTGGTCTGAGTTGATCACGATCTCGTGCTGTAGCTGCTTTAGCATAGTTTTCACCATCTACCAAAATACCAGCAATATAGTTACCTACATTCAAATCGTCCTTAACTGCCAAGTCTACACAGCTATCACCCTGGCCTACTCCAACATCCACATTCCAACCATGTTCTTGCAATTTAGCTTGTAGGTATTGTACGAGCTCTCTTTTAGCTTGCTGTTTATTTCGATCATCATAATGTAAATGTAACTGACCACTACGAGCAAAAACTAAAAAGTCTTTTAAATCTCTTACACCTTCGCTATTGGTACGCGCTAAATTAATTTCCTCGGGACTGAGTGCAGAAAAAACATGTAAACCTTGACGAGCACGGGTAATCGCTACATTTAGACGACGTTGGCCGCCTTGGCGGTTAAGCGCACCAAAATTCATTGATAGACGGTTGTCTTTATCTTTAGCATATGTAATCGAGAAAATAATAATGTCTCGTTCATCTCCTTGTACGTTTTCCAAATTTTTCACAAACAATGGCTCAATGCCTGATTTACTTAATGTTTCTAGTTCAGGATGATTTACCAGTTCATTATCGAGTAGGTCTTCAATCAACTTTTGTTGGGTCATATTGAAAGTCACAACACCTAGAGTTAAAGGATTCTCACGTCCCAACTGTGACTGTAAATGCTGAATGATAAATTCGACAATAGCATTCGCTTCATTTGCATTGGTACGAGTATCTCCTTTATCGTAAATACCCTCAACAACATGTAGTTTTACAGCGTTATCCTCAGCTACAGGTGCAGGGAATGTAAATAATCCGCCTTTGTAATATTTCTGATTACTAAACTGGATAAGACTTTCATAACGACTACGATAATGCCAGTTCAGAGCCAATTCAGGTAACTGAGCAGCAAGACATTCATCAAGAATACTTTCCAAATCTTCAGTCACTTCTTCGTCAACCTCTTCTTCAGAGTCACCCTTACCAAAGAAGCTTGTTGGTGGCATTTGCTTATTATCCCCCACTACAATTGACTGTTTACCTCTTGCTAATGCACCGATTGCATCCCATACAGGTATCTGAGATGCTTCATCAAAAATCACAACATCAAATTTGGCTTCAGTATCTAAATATTGGGCAACAGACAATGGGCTCATCAACAAGCATGGCTTTAGTCCAACCAAAACATCAGGGATTTGACGCATCAATTCACGTACAGGAATATGACGACGTTTCTTCCCTAGCTCTTTATTCAGAACAGTCCATTGTGCCTTGTGCTGATTTTGTTCAGTAAAAATAGCACTCCAGCGATGAATGATTTCTTGACTCGCAGCAAGTTGATGTTCCCTATCCTGCTGTGCGAATGACTGGATTTTTTGTTCATGTCGTTGACTATTAAATTGATTTAATTCTGGGTGCTGACTAAATTGATATGTGATCCAGTGTCGCGCTAAATTAATATTCAAGCGTTTTAATGCAGCGTCTAATTCTAATGGTCTATTGAAAAGCTCAAATGCCAATGGTTTCAAACCTTTTTGGATCAACTCGCTTTTAATTGTCTGCCAATTTAACCAATGTCTCCAAGAGGAACTTTGCTGCTGTAATTGCTGCTGCCTTTCGACTATTTCACTAAAATTAATCTCAAAATACCGAGTGATTTCAGCATCATTTTGCAATACATCATCATTCAACAAATGTCTGAAAGTATTTTCAACCTGACTCATTGCTTGTGTAAATTCATCTAAACGATTATCTCGACTAAATGCTAAGCCGTTCAATAAGGTTTTTTGATCAGTTATGGTTGATGCCACAATTTTCTTAATTTCTTGCCATTGATGATGAAGCGTTTCAAAGCATTGCCATGAACTTTCCTCACCCTGCCAATAATGACCGAGTTTATTAGCTAATTGAGTTTCACATTCAGCAAATTGTTGTTGTTTTCTTTGAATGTGTTGCAAGATTGGCAAATCATGTGCAACGGCCAAAGCTGTAGGACGTTGAGTTGAAGATTGATAAGTTTTCACTAAATTTCTAAGCTGGAACTTAGCAAACCAAGAGAATGGGAAAAATTTCGACTCTGCTTCACGCCATTTAAAGGCAATTTGATTTAAATCAGCTTGATAAACTTGCAATTGGTATTGACCAACAAGATTAGTGCGATTTTGTTTTAAGTCTTGAACTAACTGTTTTGCCTGTGTAATTGTACTTAGATCGAAATCTTTAATTACAGCAAGTAGTTTTAAATCTACGTGCTGAACAATATCTGTTAATGCTTTGAAAATGGAAAAGTCATGTTTGATCTGACTCAAATTTTGCTTTTCGTTCAGTCCAAATGCTTGTTGCCATGTCAAAGCTTTTTTTTGTAGATGTTGAATTTGTTCAGCAAGTTTATCTTGTAATTGTTGGTACTGTTCTTGCCATGCCAAACTCCAAATTGGCTCAGATATACCTTCAGCAAAACCATTCACATTCAAAAGCTGGCGTAAACTTACTGCTCGTGCCACGGTATCATTCAATTGCTCACGATCTTCAACTGTCAAAGATACAATGTCAATTTCAGGAAAACGTAAATGAGGTATTTCTCGATATCGGAGTTCATCACTCATTGCTCCATATAAACTCCATCCAATCGAATGTGGTGTATGCAGATTTTTGACATGTTGATTCAACTCATCACGTGTTTGTACCAGTTGATCAGATAACTTTTGCCATTCTGTTTTCTTAGGCTGATTACTCAAAAAATAAGGATCATTATTTTTTTGAGCCCTTTCTCTCAATTGATCTAGCACTTCCATTTTTTGTGATTTAGATGAATGCAACTGCAAGCACAATTCACTGAGACCAATTTGCGTCAAACGACGATATACAACTTCTAAAGCCGCCATTTTTTCAGACACAAATAAAACAGATTTCCCGTCTGCCAAGCATTGTGAAACCATATTAGTAATGGTTTGCGATTTACCTGTACCAGGGGGACCTGATAAAACAAAAGTTCGCCCCAATGCAGCAGACATAACTGCGGCTAACTGCGAAGAGTCAGATGACAAGGGTGTAAAAAGCTGTTGTGGTCGATATTGTTGGTCTAATTGAGCAGGTTGTGGAAATTCATCTTGTTTGATGAATGGTTCACGTGGTGACTCAATTAAGTGATTCACTACGGGTTGATTTTTCAACTGCTCCATACGTGAAGACAAATCAAGCCACATTAAATATTTTGAGAACGAAAATTGACCAATAGCAGCTTCAGCTTTTACTTCCCAACCAGCTATATTGACGATTGCCTTACGTACAATATGTAAAATCTGATTCACATCTACACCTGACTCATCCATTGGTAATGGATTCAACCCTGCAATATCAAGCTCAAAATCTTGTCTTAACAACTGTAATAAGGTGGAATTAAAACGAGGTTCATCATCATACATAAATAGACGATATCCAGTTTTAGCAGTCTCTCGAGTTATTTGCACGGGAATCAGTAATAGGGGGGCTTTAAATGTACGTTTCGAACGCTCCGATTCTTTCCATTCAAGAAAACCAATCGCAAGAAATAAGGTATTGGCTCCTCCTTCTTCTAAAGCTGTACGTGACGCACGATAAATCTCAATCAAACGCTTATTTAATGTGCTTCCATCCAAAGAACTAAACAATAATCTTCTGGAAAGACTATCATCCACATACTGATTAATATGCTGACCTTCATTGTCACGTTGGACATCTTTTAACGAGATCGTATCAACACTACCAAAGAAGAAACCTTCTTGATTTGCAAGTGCATCTTCAAGCTTACCAAGGGTAAATTCAGAACACTGTAGTGGAATACTATATCGATTGTCTTTAAAGTTTAAGAGCTTATTTCTTAAGCTTAAATCGAGTAAACGCCGTAGCCAGCGATCGACACGCGTTACTTTATTTTCATTGAACTGTTCTTCTATTCCATATTTTGGAGTAGATACAGGTGTCCATTCAGCCCCTATTTCATCTTCATAATTTTTCTTATCTTGTAATGTAGAAATTGGCTTAATCCCACGTAAACGAGATTGTCGGACATCAATGGCGAAATAAAATTTTTCTGCGGCCTCATTAATATGCGTCATCGCAGTATCAAGTGCCTTCGTAAATTTTGCATGTTGGGTTAATAATGTCGTTTCAATAAAAATTACTTCCCCCAACACACTTCTTTTTCTTAGTGCTTGAACGTCATCAATAATCAAATCGATATTTGGAGTCTCGTTCAACCAAACTCCAAGATAAGCATGGCCATCTTCGATGACAAGTAAAGTATCCAAGCCAATTTGTTCAGCTAGTGCACTTAACAATAATGTTGTATCTAAACAACAAGCGAGCTTTTCTTCAAAAATCTGTTTCGCTAAACGAATACGCTGCCCTGTTTTCACAAAACTTGCTGGACTAACAATATAATGAATATCTTGTTGAAGTAAGGCTTCCCATATTGCATCTAACTGAGACAGAACCGAGTCTCGATCACGGTCTAAATATCCACTTAATGAGCCTAAATTTTTTGCTTTTAGAATTTCACTGGCTTTGACTAAAATTGAACTCAGTGCTGAGGCATTGGGTTGTGAAAGACTGGCTAGTAATTCGACGGGTTGGCGTTCTCCTCCCCATGTATCAATCGTTAATAATTCAATATCGATCCTTTGTTCTGCTAGAGTTTCTTCTTTCTTGTTCAACCAAGTGATTTCAACACTTCCTTTTATACTTTCGGGTAATTCTTGCAATAGTTTGACATCAAAAGCTAATTTGGGCTTATCAAGAGCCAAAATTTCATTAGCATCCATACTAGAGACATGAATTGTGTGTTCTTTAAAATATTCTGGATTTGAACGTATAACTATCCGAGAACCTTAAATTGTCTCAGTAGAGGATATTAGAATTTGTCGAATGAGGGGAACTGAATTTTGTTGTAGAACAAAATTTAGGGCAGAAGCACAATCAACTTGTAATGAATATTCTGAATTCACTTTTTTTTCATTGCCCACTTCAGACATAACTCATTCCCCTTCTCAATGTACAAATTTAGATTTTTTAGAATCATTTAAAACCTGAATCTTACCTCATTTATGCTTATTAAATAAAACTAAGTCAGATTTATACTTTCAACTTCTCATAATTTTATCGGGAGGGAGATTACCAAAGGACAAAATGGTTACTGCTATATAATTAAAAAAAACTTATATATTTGTTAAGTAAGGCTATTTATTCAAAATAATATAGTTTATATCTTCACCATCTTTCCACCGCGTACAAGCAGAATATCCAGCTACTGTGACTGTTCTATTTGTTGCTTGGGCTAACAAAAGCAATGCTAATTGTTGCTTCCCAGTAGACGAGGCCTCATTTTTAATTACCATATAGCTTGCTGTTGCACAAGTTGGTTTTTCTGTACGACTTCCAATAAAAGTTACATATACAAGTCCATCGCTATCTCTCACTATAATTCGATCAACTTTACCCGTTACAGAGCTTGCATTCACAGCTCCTATCATTAAAAAGAAAATTAAAAAACTTAATATTTTTCTGAACCTTATAATATTCTTATTTAATATCTTCACGGAACTCACCTCAATTACGGAAAAACCAAAGATGCTATTCTTCAATATAATTATTACTCTCAAACCAATAATTCAACTTATTTATAAACAAATCTAAATCAAAATCTTTAAATTTATACTTTTTCACAATTAAGGGAATTTCAGTTAAAAGCACCCTACATATCTCTGATATACGTTGTTTGTGAGATAATATACTAAACTTATCATAATCCAACATAATATCCATATATAATACTTTCTCTTTTTTTGAAAAACGTAATCTTTGCTTAAACATAGAGTTTTCTTCGCGGCACATTAAAACAATAGCTATACCATTTAAATCACTACCATAATTTTCAGATTCAATTAATCGATAGAACTGTGTCGTCGTAATGTGTTGTTTAGCCTCCAATACTCCTGAGCCCAAACTTGTATCGCTCATTAAATTAAATTGGAACATAATTATTTCACTCCCTTATTACCTGGAGGGACTTTACCATAAACCTCTCTATAATTTTTTAGCCAAGTGCTTTCTTTAATAAATGCATCTTTGGGAAAGTCTTTACTAATCGGTCTTAATTCTAACCCTTTCCCTGTATTTCGGAGGTATGATATAGGATATCTTTTGGTTGTATCGATTGTGACACCTATCTTCCATATATCACCAGCATCTAGCCAAATACCAGCCTGTGGCTCTTTATAGCCCCATTTCATTACTGGATAAAAGCCACTTCGCTCAGCAACGAGTGCATACGTATATGCTGGTCTATATAATTCTAATGTAGGTACTGTAAACTTAGATGATGCTGCAAGAATCTTTACTTCATTTATACCTAACTTAATACCATTTACAGCTGCACTACCAACACCTAAGGTACAAAAATTTAAACAATCCGAGAGAAATGAGGTAGTAAGTTCCCAACCAGTTCCATTATATCCGTTAAATAATGCACCTTTTAGATTAGAATAATCATAAGACTGTCCAGTTACTGCAAACCATGTTTCTGCTAATAGTCCACCAAATGCTTCTGTAACAGTAGCACCTGATGGATCACTATATGAATAACTATCATTCCATCCATACTGATAACGATTTGTTTGACCATGTCCTCCACTTAAGAACGTTATAGGATCCGGCTGATAAAATCGCCCCAGCACAGGGTTATAATGACGATGTTTTAAATAAACCAGATCTCCAGCATCTTGTACACCACCTACAAATGCATTTGGATTCTTAAGGTTACTCGGTTTCTTTAACTGAAGTTGCTGTCCAAAAGGTGCGTATTGGTAAGACTGACTTACTATCCCCTGTTCATTGATGACTTTTATCGTCGAGCCATCAAAATTTTGTACATGGTACTGGATTCGATCTTTCGCAAAACTGGTTTGGTTAAATACAAGTAGCAGAACCAATAGAACTATGTGAACAGTGTATAACCACGTTTTTTGCATAAGAGTACTAATATTATTTTTCATATACATTCCCCTTAGTCATCAGACAAGATCAAATCAAGAATAGGTGGTAACCATGTTGCAACATCTTCTTTAGGATCAGGTTCACTTGGCTTAATTGATGGATTTAAAACCCCTTTTGCACCAAGTAGACGATATTCATAACCATCTTTATGACCATCACCATCAGTATCAGGGTTAAACGGATCTGAACCAATAAATCGCTCGATGTAATCTGGTAAACCATCACCATCACTATCTAAATAACTGTCTGATAATTTAGTAACACCTAATTCAGCTGCTTCAAAGTCATTAACGAAATCAAAACCTTTATTTGTGTCAGGATAACGTTCCAAGGTAGCCACTAACTTGTCTGTAATATAAACATAAGCACGGCTATAGTTAGATGTATAGTTTATGTCATAGAGTAAATTACCATTAAGATCATAAATATAATCTGTTGTTCCATCACTTCTCACTGCACGAACACGGAGCCCGTCAGTGTTATAAAAATAACTTTCATTGCCATTTGTTGTTACGCGATCATAAGCATCGTAAGTCAGTGCACGAATACCATCATTAATCACATTCCCCATATTGTCATAGCTAAATCGATAGGCTGATCCACTAACACTACCCAATTTTGATGTATTGTTTAAATAGTTATATGTATAAATTGCAGGTGAAACCACTTGCCCTTTAGAGATAATATTCACTTTAGTAATATCATCATTATCATAGTTATATTGATAACGTGCTTGATCAAGTTCAACTGTACTCATAAGACCAGTTCCATAACGCCCTACGGTAACGTTATAGATTGAAGTGCATTTGTCAGTCAGACGATCAATTCTATTAAGGCTATCGTAACCATAATCAATATTCAGAAGACAGTTATTATTTAGACCTGCTGCAGAGACATTTTTTGGTAAACCATTTTCAAGATATGTATAAGACCAATTTACATCTTGATTAGCCTGTACCGTAGTCAATTGATGTAATGCATTATAGCCAAGCGATTGGATAACATTAGGAATGGCTGCAATTTCACCAAAAGCATTCTGATTGGATAGACTGACTGACTTACCGTTTGGATATTGAATAGACGTAATTTGGTTTAAAGCATTATAGCCATAGCTTATTGCATAAGAACGATTATTATCATTTGTCGTAATCGTTTGTGTATGTTTCTTAATACGACCATAATTATCCAAATCGAATATTTGATTGGTATTCCCGTTTGTAGATGTCTTTAAACGCCCAGCTAGAGAATATGTATAATTCGTCGTTATCCCTCTCCAATTTCGTGTTGAAATTGCATCATTAATAGGTGAATACACAATTGTTTCTACAGAACTATCAGGATGAGTCACAGTAATAATTCTTCCTGTAACATCATATCCAAAACTCTTTTGCCCCGTAATGCCATTATCTTTTTCTGTGGCTAATGTTGCATTAGAGTTATAAGTATAGCTCTGAGTAGACTTACCAGAAACAGCTGTTTTTGGTTTTAGAAGTGCTAAATCATACACGGTAGATGTTTGAAATATAGATCCATCTGTTCCCTTTCGTACAACTGCTGTTTTTAGATCAGCATTAAAATCTCCACCAGCTAAAAAGCTCGCTTCTGTTGATCCATAAGCATCTGTTGTTTTTGTGATCGCACCCTGTTTTCCGCCACAAGATTGGTAGCAATATGTGACGATACTGCCATTATCATTAACACTAATTGGACGACTAAATAGATCGTAATTGCTGGTCACACCTACACTGGATCCCCCAGCACTTGGATTTGAGGCAAATGTTTGATTTCCAAAAGCATCATATTTATTAGTACGAATAATGGTTTTATTGGATGCCTGTGCTTCACTAGAAATCAACAAGCCATCACCGTTATATTTTTCTATAGTCTTTAATGGACTACCTCCACTTAAGGTTTTCGTAATAGTTAAACCATCATAATTAATAGTTGTTGTCCCTAAACCAACAATAGGTGTATCAACTCGTAACCGTCCTGCGTCATCAAATTGTTTTCTAGTTGTAATATTATCAGCATCAGTATGCTGAGTAATGTTCCCAAAATCATCAACAATGCTTGTCTCAGTACCACCATTTGCAAGTTTAGTACGGGTAGGTATTCCTTTTTTATAGGCTGCAAATTGTGTTATCTGTTTACCATTCCCAACATCAACTTCTATTGGAAGACCAACATGTAAATCACCGAGAACATAGTTAGAGATACAACTCACAAATTTGGACCATTGGAAATCGGCTAAATTGCCCAAACATGTTGCAAATGAAACAGTTTCATACTTATATTTCGTCGTACGACCAGCCTGTACGTCACTTCTGATCGCACCTTGCGAATCATATTCAGTTGTTTGCAATGTAAAACTACCCGATTTCCTTTGTTTTGGTAAACCAACAATCCAAGGAAGATTACCTGAATTAACACTACTGTTCGCATAATCTGAGTTATAAAACGTAACCGTGGAGCTTGGGAACTGAGTAATTGTGGCTCCGTTTAAGCCTATTTTTTGGACTGTTTGTGCTTGACCATAAGAGTCAAAATTACTAAAAACAGTTTTATATTCACCAAAATGATTAATATTTTTTTGAGCTAAACGTACT
Organism: Acinetobacter halotolerans; assembly: GCF_004208515.1. GTDB lineage: Bacteria > Pseudomonadota > Gammaproteobacteria > Pseudomonadales > Moraxellaceae > Acinetobacter > Acinetobacter halotolerans. The sequence goes on along the minus strand of NZ_SGIM01000002.1, from coordinate 394,743 downwards.
AATCGGACATCTTCATAATCTGTATAATTATTGTCTGTCGTTTTAGTTTTTTGTCCAATGAGAGACAAAGTCGTCCAAACATAATTCTCTTCACGGTCACCGATTTTTATTTTTTTAAGCAATCCATGTAAAAAGTTCTCTGCATTCCCCCCTGAAAATGCATGCATTATATATGTATATGCTTTAGAGAATCCTGTGCTTACATCTTTAGTAGTGACCGTTGTAGACTGCTCATGAAGTGAATCATCTCTGTTATAACCATATGTAATTTGGTATGAGTTTGCATTAACCACAGAATATGTTGAGTTTTTTACTCTAAATGCTTTTTGTTCAATAAAACCTGGCCGCGCCATGTTGACAAGCTCATAATCCCAATTTACAGATAAACTATTGATGAGATTACTACTTGAATACTTATAGTATTTAATAGCTGTTAAGTCACTATAGAACCATAAAAACTCTTGAGTCGTTACACCACCGCTTTCAGATGGACTTGCATTTCCAACTACACGATATGGTCCACCATACGTATAAGTTATTACATCACCAGTGATATAGTTGGCTTTATCCAAATATAGTTTGGCAGCATTTCTATCCTGAAATGCCCCTATAGTATCATTTGCTAAGATAGCATCAGTCAGCTTATAGCTTGAACCAGCTTTCAACCCAGCTGAATACGTATATGAAACCCATTCTTTATAACTTCCGTTCAAGAACCTTTTCACTTTTTTTAGTAAGATATCTCCTTTGAGACTATCAAACTTACTTTCATCTATAGTTTCAGTGCCTCCCAAACTTTTAACGTACTCAAGTACAATTTCTGGAGAGTTTTTATTTACTATTTGCCCATCTAATGTGTGTTGTACGGACTTTATAAAGATTTTATTTGTATTCTTGAAACCACTATACAGCAGCATTCCAGCTTGTTTATTGAAATAATTTAGCAGATAACCTTCTTTATATTGGTTTTCTATCTTAGATGCATAAATCGTTACTTTTCCTGGGATATATTGACTTGAAAAAAATGAAGTAAATCCAGTTTGATTTTCTCTATTTGTGTTTGGAAAATAATATGTTATTCCAGAATTTGAGCGTACAACAAAGTCACTGCCTGACTCAGCACAGCTAATAAACCAATTATCTTGAGAAACATATTTTGCTGAACTTGGATAACCTGTAGCTTTTCCATTCGTTGGATAAAAAATTATATTTTTTTGACCAGGTAAATACAAGCTAATCACTCTTTGTCTTGAATCGACATCACTTGATGTTCTTAATGAGCTTGTTGAATACATGCCATCTAAAAGAAAAGGAGACTTAATCTGCTCAATATTTGAGTAATATAAATAACCAATAACTACTTGTCTTATTACTCCAGTTAGTAAACCGTTATTAGTTGTAACAGTTAAATTAGATGTGACTGTCAAATCATCTAAAACAGTACTGATATTACTTCTTGTTAAACGATATCCATTGACATAAATTTCCGTTTGCCCTGTGTCTAGGGTGTTTGTCAGACTTTGCTTATACTGTGCTTTTTTTGTCCTAGCATCATTGTAACTAATAGAAATCGCATTTACATTTGTTTTAAATGCATCAAATAACTGGTTTTGTAATGTGGTATAAGCAGCTTGTGCTTGTTGGTTATTATACTGTGCATTTGGATCGCTAGTTAGTGATGCAAAATATTGGAGGATATTAATAATTGATGTCAAAGTTTGATTAGCTAAGTTTACATTCACCTGATTTACATATGTTTTTTCTATTCTATCCTTAAATGGCGTATTTAATAAAGTAGCTGAAAACCTAGGACGTCCTGATGTATTATTGGTTGCATCGCCATTAGCCTCACAAATGCCCTTACCATTCTGATCTCCTTGAAGGACAGTTGAGGGGCCTGTATTCATCACTAATCTTGGAACATCAAACTCCCAATTCCCCATCGAGCGAAAACCATTATTTACTTTTCCATAAGAACGAGAAAGTGTAAAATTTAATCCACGATCACCTTTTAGCGTTACTTCAGGCACATCAAAAACAACGTTTCCTGTCAATAAGTCCACATAGCCATTTGGTGTTTTCTCATGACCGGCATCTCCAACACTTTGATCTGATGGAAAAGAAGTCATGGCAACAGACCAATCTATTGGGCCCGCATAAAGTATCGGACACAAAATACTTAAAATAAAGCCCAATAATATTTTCATATACTACTTCCTAGGTGATACTTTTTCTTAATTGATTAATTTTATAAAAAACTAAAACATAATTTTAATAAATATCAGATACCTGCTATTTTTTATTTTCCGATTCGAATCATATCAAGATTAGTACTATAATCTATACTTTCACAATCATAATTATCTTGTTGATATCTTAATACAATCGTATCTCCCATTGCATATGCTTGCATTGCTATAGCCATATGAGATTTAGTAATTGGTACGCTCCAACTTCCTAACCTTTTCCAAGTTATAACACCTGTAGAAAGCTGCAAACGAATAAGATTTACTCCATTCGCTTGAGATTGAATACCTAAAACCTTATATGGTCCGCAATTAGTTATCGCATTTGCTGATGATGCGGAAATCAACATAAAGAAGATCAAAACTATTTTTTTAAATTTTCTTATAAAAACCATAACCCAAGCATTCCAGTATTATTGTTGATTTTATTATATTGAGAAAATATTAATTTTCAACAACTGGATATGAAAATAATTTCTTTACAAGCAATTAACCTAAATTCCCCTCTACTATAATTACAAAACCATACTGCACCAGAATCGACACAACTAGATAAAACATTAAAAACTCAGCAATTAAGTAAAAAATCAAAAATAAATCAACAAAATAAATTTTATAAAATAATTGTTTATATTATTAAAGAAATTTCCTATCATTAAATAAAACAATCCTTTGAACTTTTACAAGGAACTAAAATGTTAAAAAAAATCTATTTTCTTATGCTATTCATGTGTTTTACCAATCAAGCAATCGCAGCCGATCAGTGTGCAGCTTGGGGTTGTATATCTAGAATTGAAAACCTTGTTATCCAAGATTCTGGAAGAATCCTTATAAATACTCCATTAGATCAGAGTATTGTAAATTGTAAACTGTACGGCAATACATATTTCGTAGTAAGTTCTGGGCAACCTAGATACAAAGAACTCTATTCAATGCTTCTATCTGCATATTTAACAAAAACCAAGGTTCAATTACGGATTGTTGAAGGCTCAACAAACTGTGAAATATCCTATATTAGAATGAGCAATGCTTATAAATAAGTGCTCCAATGATTACACCTTAGTCATTGAAATAGTTAAATTTTTAATTACTATGGCTGCCTTTATCATATCTTTCAGGTACTGTAAAATTTGTTTAACTCTAATTCCAATATGTACAAATAAATTATTCAGTATTAATATAATCAAAACAAGGCTAATAACTGTTGAATTATGAATATTCAAATACATAAAAAAATTGTTCTATTTATTTTTCTGCTTTGGAGTTTTATTGGTGGCTCCGCTACGAGCTATGCTGCGACCAACTCTGGACAAACTACCATCGGTGTTATTGAAAGAATATATATAACTGGCTACTCCTATAATGTTAGATTTGTTGGTGAAGACAATTGTGCAAAAAAAACTGGTGGCTCTAATGAGTACTACACCTTCCCTATCACTCACCCTACTGCCAAAAGCTGGTATGCATTATTGCTTGTTGCAGCTCAAACCAAAAAACCTGTTGTAATTCGAGCCGAAACAGATTGCGCAACTGATGGAAATAAAGTGGTTTCTTATATGTACCAAGATTTCAAATAAATCTTTTCGTTAAGCCTCAAGGGAAATGGCTCAAGATTGAGCCTTTTCCCTTCAATTAATATCATTTATGAAAACCAACAATTATCTAGTGCAAAACATTTATTCACTCAAAAACCACAAAAAAAAAGAGAGTAAAAACTCTCTTTATCGTTATCGTTTTGCCATTTTGGATTCAATCCAAGCATGTAGTTCGCTGGCGATCCAGCCTACTCGATTGTTGGAGAGCTTTATCTGTTTGGGAAAAGTAGAATCATACGTTGCTGCTTTAGGATCCAACATGTTATAGATCGTCGCACGACCTAGCTGAGTAATTCGCATGACTTCTTTAAGGCTGATGACTTGATGCATCTGAAAAGTTTCACCTGTAAACGCATTCATGATGTTTAACTCCTAATCAATGATGCGAGCGGTATTTGCTCAGATAAAAAAGCTCAAACAACCTTCTGCATTATCTACTTCAACAAAATAGGACAGTTAGTAAAGTGGTTGATTCTCTATAAAATTATAAGAGGAACATGCATATGTTCTTCTTATAACAAAAAAGATATATCACAAAAAACTTGAATCAAATTTTAAAACTTCTTGAATTGAACTTCTTTTTTCCAAATTATATTTTAAAATAAGAATTTTTGGCCATTTCTCTAAGTCTATAGAAAAATAGTCACACCAATGCAACATTACAAAGAAATAAAGATCTGCGATTGAGATTTCACCACTATTTAAATACTGATTTGAGTGAAGCTTACTTTCAAGAAAATCAAAACTTCTTGCAAGTTTTTGTTTAGATACCTCAATCCAAGAATCAATCTTTTCATTGTAGAAAAAAGCAGAAAAGTTCTTATGAATATCCATACTAATAAATGATAAAAGACTCATCATTTCATAACGTTCAAAAGAACCAACTTTGGGAATTAGATTTTTCTCTGGAACCAAGTCAGCTAAATAAGTCAGTATCGTTGTAACTTCAGTGAGAACTTTACCATTGTCAAGCCCAAGTGCAGGAACTGCCCCTTTAGGGTTAATCTTTAAATAATCTAGTCCAGATCCAGTGATTTTTGTTGATAATCCTACAAACTCTGTATCAAATATTTGCCCAGTTTCTTTTAAAGCAATATGAATCGCCATTGAACAAGCATGAGGATAAAAAAATAATTTCATAAATGGTTACCAAAATTTAAATAGAAAAAATAAAGGTAAAAATACAAAACTGCATTTCTACCTTTTGAAATTATTTAAGTTTTTCATCTACACTAAAGCTACCTGCTCCAAAGATAACAAGTGCCAAAAGACCTCCCGCCATTGAAATGTTTTTCATAAACATAATTTGGCTATTCATATCAGAACCACTGTGGAATAACACTGCTGCTACTAACGAGAAACCAAACAATAGGAATGCGGCAAGTCGGGTTTGGAAACCAATCAATACAAGGAGGCCTCCTCCAAATTCCACCATAATAGCTAATGGTAATAATGCGGATGAAACTCCCATAGACTCCATATACCCGGCATTACTCGAGTATTGAAATATCTTTCCTAATCCAGATAAGATAAAAATTACAGATATCATTACCCGCATTAGAAGTGATGCAAATGGAAATATCTTTGGATGTTGAATAACTTTTTCAATTGCATTATTAATTTTAGTCATGATCATTCTCCCTCAGTTTTGAGCAGGAATAGCAAACATTTCTGGAATACTATTAATTGTTTGGCTAATTGATTGAGAACGAGTTGGAAAAGCCATTCCTTCTGCACGGACTATAAATACATCTTGGACACCTAAGAAATTAAAAATATCTTTTAGATAGGATTCTTGATGATCCATTGGGAATTGGTCACCATAAGCACTACCGCGAGCACTTACAATAATAACTTTCTTACCTGAAACTAAACCTTGTGGTCCATTTTCTGTATATCTGAAAGTCCGACCTGCAATTAAAATTCGGTCAATCCATGCTTTCAATGTGGTAGGGATACTCAAGTTATACATCGGTGCACCTAGTACAAAAACATCTGTTTCTTCAAATTGTTGAAGAATACGTTCATCAACCTGAGCTTCAGCACTCAAGCTATCTAAATGTTTGACAAAATGTGGAATTGGATCTGTATGCAAATCTCGATACGTCACGTCTAAAGGACCATGTTTTTTTAACTCTTGAACAATTGCATGACCAATCTCTCTGGTGGCAGAGTATTCACCGAGTGCACTTGAATCTAAATGTAATAATTTCATTTCATACCTATATCGGTTTTTAAGTCGTGAAATGAGTTTATTCGTTTTAGATTTGCAACTTAAGATCTATAATTGGGAACATATGTTGCAAATAATGCAACCAAAAATAATATAGTTCGAAGTAAAATAAATTATTAGTTCATTAAGATTAAAAAACATCTATGAAAGATTTGAATGACTTATATATTTTTGCCCTGATTGTTGAACATGGTGGTCTAAGCAAAGTAGAACAAAAAACAGGTATATCTAAATCCAAATTAAGCCGCAGACTTTCAAATTTAGAGAAAAATTTAAATGTAAAATTATTACAACGAGACTCAAGACAAATTAAGCTTACTGCAATCGGAGAACAGATTTATCAATATGTGCAATCAATGCTTTTGGAGGCACAAACTGTCTATGATTTAATTGATCAGTTGCGTGGCGAGCCCATTGGATCGATTACTGTCAGTCTGCCAATAGATGTTGCAGAAAGAATTATGCCTCTCATTCTGCCTGAATTTATGGATAGATACCCTAAAGTAGAAATCAAATTTATTGTGACTAACAAGAGAGTCGATATACTTAAAGAGTCAGTTGATATAGGTATACGTATTCGACAGAATTTAGATAGTGATCAGAATTTGGTTATGAGACATCTTGGTTATACACAGTCAGTGTTAGTTGCTAGTCCCCACTATCTTAAGCAACATGGCATACCTACTCATCCCACCGAGTTAACCAAATACAAGCTTTTAAGTAATATAGAAAACGAAAATCAGACATGGTTATTCAACAATCAAACTCTTAACGAAAACTTAAGTTTACCTATTAAACCATTTGTTAAAGCTGCAAGTTTAACCTTGCTTAATTGTTTAGCTACGGATGGAAAAGGTATTGCTTTACTGCCTTTGTTAAAATGTAAAAGTCTAATATTAGAAAAGAAACTTATAGTCGTTTTACCGGAATGGGAACTTCCTACTGGAAATTTTCATTTAATCTTTCCATCCCGAAGCGGTGCTTTACCAGCATCAAAGGTTTTTCTTGATTTTTTGATAGAAAAAATTCCTCCTCTATTAAAAGAAATGCAGGATATTTAATTAATCCTAATCCACCTTAAGCTTACGTGATGTGTGCTAAGGCACTAAATATTAGTGATATGACCGTTTTTGTGGTGGGATTAATCTGTCCATTCAGTACTAGGGCATTACTGGCTATGATTGGCTGGAAAACTATGAATATAGCTCTTATTCCTTGGTTAATTATAATCATAGGAGCGCTATTTTGGCTTCATTATAAAAACTTAATGACAATCAAGACTTGAGTATTTCTAGCAAATATCCATCTGATACTTCAATTTCGAAGCCTGAGCCAACGGCTATCACCTTTATAAAATAGCCCACACATGATCCAATCCCTCCTGATACAACCCTGCTGCTTTCAAGGGTGACCAAAATAAAAAGGAGCAAAATGACTATTAACTAACAGCAAAAAAACAGGATCAAGAATCAACTACTCAGGACCTAAATGGCAGTTTGCTCAGTTAGAGTTCAACTTAAACGCAATTTATCCATTATCTAAAGCCATCTCAACTATTATTATTTTGACTGTTCCAATCCAGAATTTTATGTGGGGTAGGTTGAGGGGTAAAAGCACAAGTAAAAAATAAGCCCTTGTAAAAACAAGGGCTTATTTCGATATTTGGCGGAAGCGGTGAGATTCGAACTCACGGAGGACTCACACCCTCGTCGGTTTTCAAGACCGGTGCATTAAACCGCTCTGCCACGCTTCCATGTGCGTAAGAATACAAAGCTTGTTTAGTTTATTCAAGGAATATTTAACTGCAATGTATTCAAATGCATATTGTTTCATCAATTATTAAAGTCGAGCAGCCAACTCTGCACCATCACGAATCGCACGCTTCGCATCAAGTTCGGCAGCTAACTTAGCACCACCAATAATATGATAGTTAGCAAAAGTATTTTCGCCGTCTTTAGGCATTAAATCTTTTACCGACTCTTGCCCAGCACAAACCACAATCGTATCGACACGCAATAACTGATCATGCCCATTGTGCTCAACCCATAAGCCTTCATCCGTTACCGCTTTATATTGCACACCACGAAGCATACGCACGGCATGCTTTTTCAATTGTGCGCGATGTACCCAACCTGAAGTTTTACCTAAACCAATACCAAGTGGTGTAGTCTTACGTTGTAATAAAAAGATTTGGCGTACAGGCATCTCAACTTGTGGACGCTGCATGCCCCCTTCAGAAATATAATTCGGGTTCGGATCAACGCCCCATTCCCGCTGCCAATCTGCAAGCGGTTGTGGCTGAGGTTGATGTTCAGGTTTTAATAAAAACTCCGATACATCAAAACCAATTCCACCAGCACCAATCACAGCAACTTTATGACCAACTTTGGCGCCTCTTAAAACTTCGGCATACGATAGAACTTGTGGAGCGGTACTGCCTTGGATTTTCAAGGCACGAGGAACAACACCTGTCGCTACAATAACTTCATCAAAACCTTCACCCTCAAGCTGTTCACGACTGACTTGAGTATTCAAACGTAAATCAACGCCTGTTTGTTTGAGCTGTACTTTAAAATAACGAATGGTTTCGTGAAATTCTTCCTTACCCGGAACAACTTTGGCCAAATTAAACTGACCGCCGACATCGTTATTTGCTTCAAACAAAGTTACTGCATGCCCACGACTGGCTGCTACAGTAGCCGCTGACATCCCCGCAACACCACCACCCACAACCGCAATACGTTTTGGTTTTTGCGTTTTGACATAAACCAATTCTGTTTCAAAAGCTGCTTGGGGGTTAACTAAACAAGTCGCACGTTGATTTTTAAAGGTATGATCTAAACACGCTTGGTTACATGCAATACAGGTATTAATTTCATCAACACGATTGGTTGCGGTTTTATTGACCCAATACGGATCAGCCAAGAATGGACGCGCCATTTGCACCATATCGGCCTTACCAGAAGCAATAATATCCTCTGCAACATCAGGCATATTGATACGATTTGATGCAATCACGGGGATAGAAACGTGCTGTTTAACAAATGCGGTATAGTCCACAAATGCGGCACGAGGAACAGAAGTCACGATAGTCGGAATACGTGCTTCATGCCAACCAATACCCGTATTTAATAAAGTAACACCAGCCTTCTCTAATGCTTTAGCAACAAGAATAACTTCTTCCATGGTGTTGCCATCATGTACTAAATCCAACAAAGATAGACGGAAAGCAATAATGAATTTTTCACCAACTTTTGCGCGAATTGATTTAACAATTTCCACCGCAAAACGCATACGATTTTCAATATCGCCTCCCCAACGATCGGTACGCTGGTTGACATGACGACTGAGAAACTGATTCAGCAAATAGCCTTCTGAACCCATAATTTCAACACCATCATAGCCCGCTTTTTTGGCTAGACGAGCACAACGTGCATAGTCATCAATCGTATCTAAAATATTTTTATTACTCATTTCACGCGGTTTAAATGGTGAAATGGGTGATTTCACTGAGCTTGAAGACACCACAAATGGTTGATAGCCATAACGACCCGAATGCAAAATTTGCATTAAAATTTTAGCACCATGCTTATGTACTGCATGCGTGACCAGACGGTGATGGGGAATATCGACTAAGCTATTCATGGTACCACCAGCAGGCAACAACCAACCTTGGCGGTTTGGAGAAATCCCCCCGGTGATAATCAAACCAACACCACCCTTTGCTCTTTCTTCAAAATAAGCAGCAAGTTTAGGATAGTTAAAAAAACGATCTTCTAAACCTGTGTGCATAGAGCCCATTACCACACGGTTTTTAATCGTGGTAAAGCCTAAATGTAATGGTTTTAAGATATTTGCATAGCTAGTCATGGTATTCCTTCTCTATTTTTTGGCTTTGCAACTTGTTGCATAGTACTTTAATACTTTTTGGGTGCTTTGGGATGACTATTTCTCATATTTTCAGTGTAGAAAGTGTCAATTAAAGGCTAGTATTTCAAAGTTTTTCATTTAAATAGCACAAAATAATAATGACTTACAATTTATGCCGTACTTATCGGATCAATTGCATCGATAAAAATAAAAATCAGCCATGTGCACATGACTGATTTACGATTCGACCTCTTTTATCATTTTTATAACTCCCTTATGCTCCTCCTACTAAGGAGAGACACAAGGGATTTGGTAAAGAAAATAGCTAGCGGTTTTGGTTGCTTGAATAGATGACACGATTTCTAGGTACTTTCATTCTCAAAGCACTGATAAAAATTCCTAAGCAAATAAACGCCGCGCCAATTAAAATATTGACTGTTAATGGTTCATGCCAAACTAAATAGCCAAATAACAAACTTAAGATTGGAACACACATAATTGAAATTGAAGCAATAAAAGTATCGACCTGACTCACAATCCAATTCCATAACACAAAGGCAATACCTGTCCCAATCACAGCGATATAAAACAGCATCGACTCATTTAAAGGATTCAACCAAACTTTAAAATCAATCGGTTCAAAGATTAAAGCCCCCACTAAAATGGCACTCCCCCCCATCAATAATTGCCAAATTGTGAGTTTTATTTTGTCATAAGTAGCAAAATTCTTTTTGATATAGACCGTTGCCATGGCCCAAAAAAAGCCAGAGAACACCAAAACGACTTGCCCCATCAAGGATACATTCATGTGTAGATGATGGAGTTGTGGCCAAAGTATCGCAATCAACCCTAAACTGCCAGAAAACAAGCCCAATACTTTCTGGGCATTTAAACGTTCATTTAAAAAATAATGCGCTAAAACCCCAATGAAAATTGGCATGGTAAACACCAAAACGGCGGATAGACCTGAATCAACAAATTGCATCGCAAAAGTCTGTGTCGCGTAAAAACCAAAACAAATAAGCAAACTTGAAATGATCAATGGCTTCCATTCACCATGTTGAGGCAGAATAGATTTCCTCAAAATTAGTTGCAGCACCATCAGCGTCAATGCAGCTAAAATCAATCGTGTAGAAATAAATAAGAAGGGTGGAAAAACCAGTAAGCTATGTTTGACCAGTCCCCACAACGATCCCCAAACCAGACACAGTAACGCGATTGCACTGATGACTCTAATATTCACGAGTTCTACTCAACAGATAGAAAGTGTGACCAGTTTAAATAATAAATGACATCACGAATAATGCTATGTTTTAATGTGTTCATCATTTTTTATGATGCCAATTTGAAAAATGATTATGTCCATTTTTTGGAAATAGAGTTCTTTCATAAGCATTCAACCCTTCTGTGTATTTCTTCCATCTGGAGAATGAGCAACGATTGAAGTTCCGCAAGGGATTTATGCAAGCGCTCTAATGAATGAATTGTAATATTGAGGATAGAGCGTGAATATTGACATTAACGATATCAGATCATTTGTCACCGTTGCTGAACTGAAAAGCATTACGGCAGCGGCAAATAAGCTTAATTATTTACAATCCAATATGACCGCTAAAATTAAAAAAATTGAAAATCATTATAAACGGCAGCTGTTTATTCGTAAGCCCAAAGGTGTGGAGTTGACTGAGTCTGGAATGAATTTATATGCTCAATATAAAAAAATGATTTTTACTTGGGAAGAAACCGAAAACAAACTGTATCAACAAGAAAACTACTTACGTTTCGGCACCAATACCAGCTTAGGCGGCATGCGTTTTTATCCCTCTTTTAGTCAGCTCTATTCAGCTTACCCTGACCTTTCAATCACCATGAAAACAGGTGCAACGGGTTTTATCGAAGATGAAATTTTACGAGGAAATCTTGATATTGCTTATGTACTCGGTCACCCCACACAAAAAAGCCTTCAATACATTCAGAAAGCCGATGATCAACTGGTGATCATTGGTAAAAATGTCATCAATCACGATAATCTAGAGGATTGTCTCAATCATCAGAATATTCTGCTTGCTTCAGAGGAATGTTGTTATGCCACCACACTGAATAATATTTATGCAGACTATCAACTCAGCAAAGGTGAGTTAACTCATATTTATGACCATGAAGCTTTAGTTCATTTTAGCCAATTGGGTATGGGCGTCTCGATGATTGCCAAATCTCTAATTAAAAAATTTAATATCCAATATTATATGGAAACACCTGAACCCTATCGGAATATTGGTTTATATTTGATCGCTCGTCATGATCATGTATTTACCCCGATTGAAAAACAATTGATCGGCTTAAATGATTCACTTTAAGTTAGGTTGATCATTTCGAGAAATCAATATGCATATTAAACCTAAACTTTTATTCCACGGTTCATCTCAACATCTTGAACGACTGCAACCCACTCAAGCAGTGGGCGATGGACTAAAAGATAATGCTTTTGGTATATATGCAATCGAAAATAAATTGATCGCTCAGTTATTCTCAATTCAATATATCAGCCTAGCTAAAGACGCTAGATTCGCGATTAAGCTTGAGAATGATCAAGTGTTCGTGGAACTAGATCGGTGTACTGTCAATTGGGAGCGTGTGGGTTATGTCTATACTCTACCGTCTGATCACTTTGTTAAAATTGATGATCTGCAATGGCTATCGACAAAAAGTGTGGTACCACTGAAGATTGAACAAATTAATCCTTTCGATTTTAAAAAATACATACGCCAGTTATAAAAACGAAAATATCTGTCCTCACATCCAATGGATATCGCATTTTTTAGCGTTCTGATTTGCTTGGCGTGGGTTACTTGAAAATTGCGATTAAGATTAAAGCAATGTAACCTCTAAAAAGGTTTAAATTTTCCTTAAGATCAACTCGATTTTACAAAACCATGACGCACGAAAAGTGTTACAATAGTTCCGATTTTTGATTATCCAAGACCACCTGTTCGGGGTCTTATTATAACGTTAGGACAAGCAATGACTGATAATGCAACTATCTTGCAGCACGTACCTGTAGGCAAAAAAGTTGGGATTGCCTTCTCTGGTGGTCTCGATACTTCAGCGGCTTTATTGTGGATGAAACAGAAAGGCTCAGAGCCTTATGCTTATACCGCAAACTTAGGTCAACCTGATGAAGATGACTATGATGCGATTCCAAAAAAAGCAGAAGCTTATGGTGCAGTCAAAGCTCGATTAATCGATTGTCGTTTACAACTTGCCTTAGAAGGTATTGCTGCGATTCAATGTGGTGCATTCCACATTAGCACTGGCGGTGTTCCTTATTTCAATACCACGCCGTTAGGCCGTGCAGTGACAGGTACGATGCTTGTAACTGCAATGAAAGAAGATGACGTCAACATTTGGGGTGATGGCTCTACTTATAAAGGCAACGATATTGAACGTTTCTATCGTTATGGTTTGTTGACCAACCCAGATTTAAAAATTTATAAGCCTTGGTTAGACCAAAACTTTATTGATGAGTTAGGCGGCCGTGCCGAAATGTCGCAATTCTTAATCGACAACGGCTTTGACTATAAAATGTCGAAAGAAAAAGCTTACTCAACTGATTCAAACATGTTGGGCGCGACGCACGAAGCTAAAGATTTAGAATATCTTGATGCTGGTATTAAAATCGTTGATCCAATCATGGGCGTTGCATTCTGGAAAGATGATGTCGAAGTTCTGCCAGAACAAGTGAGCGTAACTTTTGAAGCGGGTACTCCTGTTGCTTTGAATGGTAAACGTATTGATGATCCTGTTGAGCTTATTTTAGAAGCCAACCGTATCGGTGGTCGTCATGGTCTAGGTATGTCTGACCAAATTGAAAACCGTATCATCGAAGCAAAATCTCGTGGCATCTATGAAGCACCGGGCATGGCGTTATTACACATCGCTTACGAGCGTTTAGTGACGGGCATTCATAACGAAGATACCATCGAACAATACCGTATTAATGGTTTACGTTTGGGCCGTTTGTTGTACCAAGGTCGTTGGTTTGACTCACAAGCACTGATGTTACGTGAAACAGCTCAACGTTGGGTTGCAAAAGTAATTACAGGTACTGTGACTTTAGAATTGCGTCGTGGTAATGACTACACGATTATGAACACTGAATCTCCTAACCTCACTTATGAAGCTGAGCGTTTAACCATGGAGAAAGGTGATTCTATGTTTACGCCGATGGATCGTATTGGTCAGTTAACGATGCGTAACCTAGATATTACCGATACTCGCGCTAAACTCGGTCTTTATACAGAAACAGGTTTACTTGCTGTGGCTCAAGGTTCAGGTTCTGCGATTCCTCAACTTGAGAATAAATCAAAATAAGTGATTGATAAATAATTTTATCTTACTTGAAAAGGCTGAATAATTCATTCAGCCTTTTTTATTCACCAGAAGAAAGATACATAAAACAAAAACATTCTATTTATAGAACAATATGTCGCATTAAAACACTATTAAGCATCATTATGAATCGATAATATGATGTTTAAGCAAAACATAATAATTTGGAGATGAAAGATGAATGCTTATCTACATCGTAGTGAAAACCGTGGCCATGTCAAAGCAGGCTGGTTAGATACTTATCATAGTTTTTCATTTGGTAGCTGGTATGACCCTAAATATATGGGTGTTAGTGCTCTACGTGTGATTAATGATGATACGGTTGCCGCACATAATGGTTTTGGTACCCACCCCCATGACAATATGGAAATCCTAACCTGTGTACTCGATGGTACGATTTCACATAAAGACAGCATGGGAAATGAAGGACAAATCAATGCTGGTGAATGGCAATTAATGAGTGCGGGTACGGGTGTGACCCATAGTGAAATGAATAAGCATGATAAAGCCGTGCATTTATTACAAATTTGGATTCAACCGAATGTGCAAGATGCTGAGCCAACTTATCAGCAAATTTTGCTCAATCCTAAAGATCATCCAAACCAATGGCATTTAATTGCTGGCGATGAATCTGCACCCATGTTGATTCGTCAAGATGCTGAAGTGAAAACTGCGGTGATTGAAAAAGATCAACATTTAGAGATTGCAGCACAGAAGAAAGTAAATTATGTGCATGTGATTTCGGGTGAAGTAATGATTGCTGATCATTTGGTTAAAGCGGGCGATGCTTTGCTGTTTGATGAAACTGCAACTGTTACCGCACTGCAAGACAGCCAAATGATTTGGTTTGATTTACCGTAACCTACTGTTCTAAGTTGTAGACATTAAAAAAGCCCGATTTACGGGCTTTTCTACAACCTTGAACATTTTTAAAAACGATCAGAATCGTTTCGTTCGTTGTTAGCTGTTATATACGGGTTTGTCATATCTTTGTTCATTTAGGCAAGATCGCTCTTGAATCCCAAATAGTATATGACTTCCGTATTGTTTAAATTATCACCATTTTCTATTCGGGTCAAGGGATTTGGAATATCACTAACATTCTAAAAAGCTAAGCAATAAAAAGATTGATAAGATTTGACTTATCAGTCTTTTTTAAATCTTGGTAGGTATATCCAGACTCGAACTGGAGACCTCTACGATGTCAAGATTGAGTCAAAAGCGATCTAATCAATTGAATATTAATAAAATAATGCTCTTTTTTTACCTAAAATTCAGGTCAAAAACTGCTTACCTAACTTCAATAAAATCAGTCATTTAGAAATTCATTCCCCGAAAGTTTTTGAGCGTTTTTTAATCAAACACGAAAGTTTTCACTATAAAATTCGGGGATAAAATTACAGTAATCTTAACCTTTCATTTATGGTTAAATTCCATTGATGAGCATCCAACTTTCTGCGTAATGCTGCTTTCTCAGATTCATCTACATAACCCCAAGCGACGAATGAACCATCTATGAAATAGTCGTGTACAGATGAAGCAATATTCGGGTTAATTTTACGAATAGCATCACCGTACTCTTTCCACCACTGGCGACACCAAATCATGCAGTGAGCTAAAGCAATCGTATTCATATCTGCCGTTCTGTGTTCTCGATGGCTAAATAGTGCAATCAGATGATGGACGTATTCAACCGCTACAGGGATCTGGTCAAGTGAGATCTCATCTATGCCTTCCACACTAAAGCGTTGGTGTATGAGTTTGTAGGCATCGGAAAAGTTAAGATGTTTTGATTTTGCCACAAGCATATTCACAGCATCGTTTAAAACCACACGTTCAGTTTTATGGTTCTTGGTTTTAGGCTGTACTTCCCTATCCAAAATGTCTAAAACCCATTTTCGGAATTCTTTAGCAACTGGTGTACGGGCAAACATAGCAATAAGATGCGCACCACGTAATGAAAATATGCGTGTTTCTTTTTCAGAATTACCATTACCAAACCCCTTGGTGGCTAAATTGACCACCAAGCACATACCAGCACTAAATTCATCAGCATAACGATTATATATTTTGGTAACGGATCAGATATCTACATACCCTAAAGCATTCGCTAATTCGGAAGATGTGAGCCATATTTGATCATCGTTTTGTTGTACTGGATGAAATTCGATTGAGTTAAATGTTAGACTACTCATGTCTATTCTCCGTTCAGGAATTAGATAGAAGCCCCTAGTCCGCCAAGATTCAGGGGCTTCATTGTTTCAGTTCGATTGAGTAAGTAATTTGATACGAACTTCTTCTAGTGATTTAACAATAAAATTATTTAAAGAACGACCATCTTTTTTAGCCTGATTAGCTAGAAAAAATTTTAAATCTGAAGGCAATCGCAAATTATATTGCGGACTCTTATGTTTACCCATTACAGCCCCTCATAATACCCACTAGACACTATTTAATATGTATACATGTCCACATGTGGACAATACATCAACTTTATATCTTTTACTTCAAAGGCATAACATGAGCAGTGGTCATTTAAATGCACAATATAATTTAAGACTTCCTGATGACTTGAAGCAAAAAATTGCTCATTCTTCAAAGGAATTAAATCGTTCAATGAATGCTGATATTGTTGCGCGATTGGAAGAAAGTTTTGAGCAAAAAAGTTTTAACAAGTTAGATGAAGTTCCGCTAGAGGAACTTTTAGCTGTAGTTATGAAAAAATTGGGGAGAAATTCTTTGAGCCTCACTCGTGAAGAAATCGCGCGCGCAAAAGAATTTTCAAAAAAAAGAGAGAAAACCTAAGTTTAGTTAGTTTTTAAATTAAAACCAATTTGACTTAACATTTATAAATATTTAATACTTTTCTTATGGGTGAAAAATGTCCAGCGGTATAAATTCAGCAATTGAACTTATTTTAAACATTATTGAAAGAAATAAAAAATTCGTTTTAATATTTTCAATTTTCTTAATATTATTCTCCTACTTCGGTTATCAATTATATCATCCACCAATTGATAAAACTAAAACTTTTGAACTATTTTTTGAAGAAAATATTTTTACATATATAGGTATCCCTATAATATATTTACTCTCAATAGAATTATATTCTGTATTTAAAAATACAAAAAACCTAAGTGATATTGATACTTCTAGAGAAACAACCCAAAATTCATTCGATAATGATAATAAGTCTAGAAAAAATGAAGAAGAAAGATTAACTACTTTAGCCTCACTAAACAGTTTTAAGTCATATTTTTTAAAAATTATAAATATATTAGAAGAAAAAAGCATTGATTCTGACAAAAAAGCATCGATATTACTTGATAATGGAAAACTATATTTTATTACAGGGATTACTTACTTTATTGTTGCAATTATATTTTGGCAAATATATATAAGCTATATTGGTGAATTTAAGACGAATCATATCTATGGAATTGTCTCCACATCTTTAGTTTTTATCTTTATCCAGTTTATAAGTGCGTGGTATCTACGACAATACAAAAGTTTCTCAGACACATCAACGTACCTCACAAAAATTAAATCAATTTTTGATAAATATATGCTTATCTATCTTGTCTCAGTTGAGAAAGGTGATAAAGATTTTTCAATTTTATTAGAGCAATTAAGTTCTGAAATAAAATGGCCTGAGACTTATCTACTAAAAAATGCAGATATAAGTTTTGCTAAGGATGCTTTAGAGACAATGACGACAATGGCTCAGGCATTTAAAAAAGAAGCAAAAAATACTTCTTCTAACAACTAATTCATCTAAAAGAGAATCATAGGATTCGTATGAAACCAAATAAGTTAGATTTTCCAATAATTTCAGTAAAAAATTGGTGAGGCTAAAGACATTACTGAATATGAAAATTTTAGAACTTTAGTGAAAAAAACAATCGAAATCCATAATAAAATTCAACAAATATGTATCGATGAACTTAAGAGAGAGCTAGAAAGGAAGCCTTCAAATGTTTAATTTTAATTTTAATAATGTATAATAAATAATTTATCCCACTATTTTCTAAACATGCTTCATTAAGCATCGTGCAAATTTAGAAATATTTACAATAAGGTATAATTATGCCTAATGGATTTACTGAAAATAAGTTACCACATAATTGTAACTACTTAGTTCTTAAATCTCAGTATCTAGCAAATAATTGCATTCTTGAAAAAAATCAAGAGAATACCTATTTTCTAGAGCATTCAACAGATACTACAGCTATGAAGTCATTTGATGATGCAACATCAATGACTCTATGGATAGCTATATTAGCAACTCTCCTCGCATGGTGGTATGGTAAGCAAAGTTTTAAACTAACCCAGCAAGCTTTTGAACAAAGTATTGAACAAATTAAAGCCAGCATCTCTATATCTTCTCAAAATACTGCTGCAACCTTAAAATCTAATCAAATATTAATAGATCATCAAATATTAACTCAAAATAATCAATTTAACTTTCAGAAAGACCAAGAAATCAGAAATATCTTGATAGATCTATCAACTACATTTATTCAATCGGGGAAAAAAATATTTTTTATACTCACAAAGTATACTGACCAATTACATCCAAAAGATTGGCAAAATTTCGTCAACTATTCAAGCCCTCACATATCATTAGCTTCTAAAAATAATTCAGAATATTTAAACACTCATTTATCCATTAATAAAGAGATTGAAAATATGCTGGAGAGTTTATTTAAATTTTCGATGGTTACTAAGCCAGATAATCCAAAAGTTTTAAATACATTAAGCTATTTGCAACAAGCAACTGACCTTGCTGTTGAACAAAGAAACATGCACTTGTATAAAGATAAAGATCAGCATATTGAAAAACTAAACAATCTAGATAGAATGATACAGAACTCTAGAATAACTTTAATTGAAGTCATTCAAGATAAAAATTGTTTTTTATAAAAAAAAGCGCCCTTAGGCGCTTTCTTTTACAAGTGTAGGCATTCTTGGTTTTTTAGAAATCTCTATTCCTACCAAATTTTCAAGAAAACTAACATTCATATCTAAAGCTTTAGCTATATCTTCAGCATAAATTTTCTTCTTAGCAAGCATTGCAAAACATGCTTGAAGCAGTTCAGGTCTTTCTTTTGGAATTAAGTGATCTTCTTTCTCAGTAATTGCTTCACTTCGTTTTCTCAAAGTAACTACACCACTCGTATATTGCTCTTGAGTGAGTAATCCTAAAGATTTAGCTCTATAAAGAATTGCAGCCTTACTCACTTTCCAAGTTTGTTTAAATTCACTAAGCTTATCCCAATCATAACGTCCACTTCGAAACCACGTTGGGAAATGAGAATGCATCATCGTTTGAGGAATCATAAAAGCTGAAGCGAACTGATTTGCTTCAGACTCAGTAATACGATCACCTGTAACCATACCATCGTGAAGTACCAAATGACCAAGCTCATGCGCTAAATCAAACCGCTGACGACATTCACTCTCTTTCGCTTCATTACGTACAAAGATTGGACGTGCTGTTGCTAATGAAAGCGCATCTACTTCGGTCGACAATGATTTAAAAGTAGTAACGACTACACCATGTGACTCACACAAACGAATCATATTACTAATCGGGCCTAAACCTAGTCCCCAATCAGCACGACACTGTTCAGCAATCGCTTCTATAGAACCAGAACGACTAGAATCTTGAATATCATATTTAGGCAACCGAAGTTTAGAATCTAAATATTCCGTTAAACGCTTGAGGTATTCACCACGTGCAATAACAACTTGTTTAGTAGTTACTTTCGTAGATCTCAGACTTCTAAAATGGATTTGCTCTTCCTGTAATACGGGTTTTACATGAGTGAATAACTCTTCAGGAACATTAAAATAATTCGCAGCTTGTTGAATAAATTGAATACTAGGAATGGTCTGTCCTGTCTCAACTTTGTGAACATACTGCCGTGTGCACTCTAGGTGCTGACCTAACTCTTCCAAAGACAGTTGATTAAACTGTCTTAGAAGCTTTAGTTCTAATCCATTAAAAGGCGTGTTCATAATGACATTGCTTGTTACGACTATTTGAATTTAGTGTTTAAATCTTCATCTAAAAGATCATCTTCATCAGGATCTTCAATAAATGGAGCATTAAGCTCAACAGATTCAGGAGTAATTGGGTCTACCAAATGTAACTTATTACCATCTAAATTGTCATTAGATCTCCAATAAGCAACTGGCACAGTGGCTAAATTAAAACCAACAAATTCAACATAAGCTTCATCTTCATCAGTTTTCGGTTCATTGAGAATAAATTTCCATACCACTGGTTGATTGTCATCAAACTGGAATAAGTCATAATTTGTAGGTGTGTATTTTCTAAGCTTCAATGATTTGGGATCAGTGAAATCACCTTTACAGAAACCAATCTGAGCATATCCAATTTGAAAAACAAATCTGAAAGTGCCATCTTTTAGGTGTACATCAGCCGGACAGTCTTCAGATACGATTAGCTTTTTAAATTGCTCATAAGTACGACCAAATATAGCAGTACCACGAGTATAGTTATTATCATTGTCACTATTTAAGATTTCGTGAACATCATGATAAATTTCGAGCATTGGTGTTGCAAAGTATCTCAGCACCTCGTCTGTTAACTGAGGCTCAAAGGCTGAAGGAGGATGTAATTTATTACCGTCATTCATAAAATTATAAGTCCAAAAAATTTGAGATGTGGGTTAAATATAACTTAGGACTAAATAGCAACTTTGTCAACCAACTTTTGTGACTATTTTCATAATTTGTCAACCAATAAAGAAAACTGAAAACTCGTTAGCAAGCTACAAAGTTTCAGCAACTAGAATTGCAGAGCTTAATTAAGCACTGATACAATGCTTTCAAACATTTATCAAAATTAAATTTATGAAATATATAACCTTTATATTACTAGCTCTAATTTCAGTTCAAAGCTATGCAAAGAAATGTGCTGACTTTACTACACAACAAGAAGCTCAATCATGGTACGAAAAAAGAAAGAAATCGGGTCAAACAGGATGGAAAAGTTTGGATCGTGACGGCGATGGTCAAGCTTGTGATTGCTTGCCGGGTGGAAATGGCAAGAAATGCCCGAAGAAGAAGAAATAAGGAAAGAAAATGAAGTTTAATTTTTCGTTGGATACAGCAATTATTATTTCTCTGATTACCATTTTTTTATTTGTATCGGGGCAAGCATATTTAGGCGGCTTATTACGCCCTTTTTTTGTCGATCCTGTAGTCTTAAATTTTAGCGTTCAAGATAAAATTTACTGGGGATTTCTAAAAGCACTAGGACCTTTAATTACCTTTTTCTTATTTGGCATAACTCTTTATGTTTTAAGATATATCTATGTTTCTTTAGATTTAGATCAAACGATCGTTAATTTTTTGAGACGAAAAATTAATTTTCGCTTTAAGCATGAAGTTAAACCTCACAATTCAAGCCAAATTGATTCGTTGGAAAAAAGCTATACAACCTTTACCATTTATGTAGCATTGATCATAAGTTTTTCTGTTGGAACATTCTTTTCAATTATTGATACACAAGAAAAAGGTAAAAAAAATGGTACTGACATTCTCGCAAATATAAAAGAACAACCTTTAGTAAAAATTACTGGTGCTGAAACCAATCTAAAACAGTACGGAATTTTATGCGGCTCTGCCCTTTGTGCGGTCATAGATGAACAGAAGAATGTCTCTTTGGTTGAACCCAAGAATGTTGTGTATTTGAGTTCTAATTTTGCTGAAAAGCCTGAGAACAATAGTTAAGGAAGATTGGAGAAATAGAATGCTCTATCCGTGTTTATGCTGTGGTTACTTAACCAGAGGTGAACCATCAAACGATGACTATGATATCTGCCCTGTGTGCTTTTGGGAGAATGATCCCGTACAAGCAGAGGATCATGATTACGGCGGTGGTGCAAACGTGCCTTCACTTAACCAAGCCCGTGAAAACTTTCAAAAGTATAGAGCAAAGGAAGAACGGTTTATTAAGGATGTGAGAAAGCCGAGGGATGATGAGATTCCAAAGGGTTAATCATTTGTGATTAATTTTTATTTTATCTTTGCAATTATCGCAATTTCAAATAGTAGATAAACCATCAAATATTACATTTTTATGACAGGAAGTCCTTATAAAAATGTTTAAATTCATATAGATATTTTACTTAATTTACACTATTCTTCAATGAACTCTTAAAAGTGAAGCATTTTTAAAATGAGTGAAACAAGTCTTCTAAATGAATTAAATGCAACTATTGAATACTATGTCAATAGAAATGGATACCAACCCACGCGGATTATTTTAGGATATAAAGCTTATTCAAACCTCATGAAAGACAAGACTTTTGCAGATGAAGTAAACAATTCTGCAGTTAATCCAAATAAACGCAAATATAAAAAATTAAAAATAAAAGTGACCAAAGATGATCATCAACTAGAACTTGAATGATCATAGATACGAACAAAGCCCTCACTAGAGGGCTTTAACTATCTTTTTCAAATAAGCTTTTGTCGAACTTCAGTAAGCGACGCATGAAGCTTTTCATATTCAGTTCTAGAAATACTTCCAACAGCCAATAAAGTACGCAGTGTTCCGTAGAGAAAACCTATATCAAAACCAAGTGCATAGTCCGTATTTAGATCATCTTTGTTCAATTTCTCTAACTCGCTGATGCCTTCATTTAACCAAGTTAAAGCGTCTTCTGTAGCGTATTCCATACCAAGGCTCGAAACTAAAAATTAAGATACCTAATTTATAAGGCTTTAACACATATCCCAACATGAATATTGTTATTGATCGTATGCGCTGAGCACTCGAATTAAGACCTTTTCACCCTTGGCCATAAAAGTTTTCAAGGCATTCAAAGTGGCTGGTCCATAGATTCCATCAATAATCAAATCTGACCATCCGCCTTTACCTTGATTGTTCAAAAGATTTAAAGCACGTTGCAGTAATGGTTTGGCAAAGCCCGTCCCACAGTTGACACCTGTATCCAGTAACTCTTCAGCAACGGCGTTACTAATCAGATTTTGATCAAATCGTGGCGAGATCCAATACTGTTTTCGATAAATGCCTTTGGCCACATCCAATGGTAGATCTCGCATGTGACCTTTAAAGCCACTCGCACGTGCGACCGCTTCAGTGATACCAAACTTGGTCGCTCCTCCTCAGTCAACAGGATTATTTACATACCCACCTTCACGTTTAATCAATTCATTAAGATATTGTTCGATGTTCATTTTTACTTTCCTTTAGGCGTAAAAAAACCGACTTGGTAGGTCGGTAGATTTTAAAAATTGTTAATTAAAACTATAGAATGGCTACAACCCCCCCCGAGATTTAACTTGAGAGGTTTTTCTTATAATCAAAGTTTAATCGATATGATTACTTTTGATTTTTAAGTTTCTTTTTCAATTTAGCTAATTTGCCTTCGTGTTTAGAGATTTTCTTAAGGCGCGCTTTAATTTGTTTCTTAAGGGATTTTACTTGTTTAGCCACGATGTTACTCCTTGGTTTGTTTATCCGCTGACTGATTTTTTTTTATAAAACTACGAATATATTTTCTTAACTCTCTAGCTGCACTTGTGTCCAAGCTATCACATAAGTGAATGAACTCATCACGCTCAGCTGTATTAATGCGAATTAAGAGTTGACCATCTTTCTTATTAACCTTAGTTTTTTTGGGTAACTCAGTCATATCGTTTTAATTCCCAAAGGCAACAAGAAAATGTATATACAATGTATATGCCATATCAATGAATGTCAACGCCCCTAGTCTTTCGATAAAGCTATTGGCTATTAGCAATAAGGTGTGTAAACCTTGCCACTCTAACAGTTGAACAGAACAAACCTCCCGAAAAAATCAGTGCATTAGTGGAACTATTAAAAGTTATCTTTGTAGTCTTTCATTTCCTTAGCTACGTCGAAGATGGTTGCATCCTCTCTTGCATTCAAGTAGTTAAACATCCAGCGAATGATGGCCCAAAATGGCAAACCTGCAGCAAAGAAAATGCCCCCTATTGCACATAAGCCGGACCAAGTTAAAAGGTAATCATGCAATTCGAAGTGCTGAATTAAGAATCCACCACCGGCAATACTCCCCACCATCGTAGTGATTAAACTCACGACCCATTCACTGCGTGTACGAGGCATTCGAGTCAATGAAAACCAAATAACCCAAAACCACCGCTATAGCCGCAATGGCCATCAAAAACCACATACCATAAACTTTAATTACAGTTGCGACCCCGCCACCGCTACTCATAGGCTCTGCCATTTTTCATTTCTCCAGATGTAAAAAAACCGCCTTTTGGCGGCTATTGATTCAGACATAATCTTTATCGTTTAAATAATATTGATCAGTGTAGTTTATTGCTGTGACTGAAGATCACCTCACCAAGCAATTCCAAAAGTATCGGGATTTATCAGGTGCATGTGATCATTTAGAGCCGAGACAAAGACCATCTTTTCATGATCTGCGTGCTTTAGGTATTTTCAATATTACCGAGAAATATGGCAAAGCTTATGCTCAGGCATTGGCCGGTCATGCGACCGAAAAAATGACGGATCCCTACCTACAAGGACATGAAGAACCGAAGCCGCAACGAGTCAGTTTTAGATGATTTTTTAAATTCTAAACACGGCGATTTATTGTACTTATTCACATTAAAACCGAACGGAGTTCCCCGAAAACACCCCGAAAACAAAAAAGCCCACTTTTTGAGTGGGCTTTAATATACTGTTTTAACAGTGAATTTTGGTAGGTATAAGCAGACTCGAACTGCTGACCTCTACGATGTCAACGTAGCGCTCTAACCAACTGAGCTATACACCTAGAATGAAAAGCATGATATTCATTTTTTAGCATGATCACAAGTTTTTTTGATCTTGTTTGATCACAACCGCACAGTCTTTAAGCAACTTTTTAAATTGTTGTAGATCAACGCGATTCATTTGCTCTAAAAATACGATTTTCTGATACAGCACAATCACTTGTTCAAATGGTTGTTGATTTTCAACAGTTAAAGATAAACGCTGCATCCACGTTTGGAACGTTTCAGTGGGTATTTTCTGCAAATGCTTAGGAAGTTGCTTTTGAAATTTTAAAATCATCCGCTGATATATGGCTTGTTGCTTACGGTGTCGCCACCAAGCAAAAAACAAAAACGAAATTAAAATTCCACTTATGCCGATGATTAACACCACAACATAACCATAAGTTGAATCAAGCCCGAGTTTAGATAGCCAGTTTTTCTGTTTTTCAGCGTCGTAGCCTACAACTTTGCTTTGCCATTGATAACTTAAATAGTCATTCCAAACACGTACATTTTTTAGAAATTTAAACTGTTGTAAGCGCCAAGCTTTCGCTTGCTGATCGCCCCAAATACGTTGGTCTTGCGCCAAATAATCCTGCATACCAGTATCAATACGTTGCGGCGCAATCATTGCGGTTGGGTCTATCCTTTTCCATTTTCCATCTAAATAGACCTCACTCCATGCATGCGCATCCAGTTGACGAACCTCCCAACTTTTCGCATCAAATGCTGGCTGCCCTCCTTGGTAACCCGTCACTACTCGAGCAGGAATTCCGACATAACGCATCAGCATCACGAAGCTAGATGCATAGTGTTCACAAAAGCCTTTACGACTGGAAAATAGGAACTGATCTATACGATCGCCACCCAACGTTCCCGGACTTAATGTGTAGACAAAACCATTTTTACGATACCACCCTAAAACAGCTTGCACATATTTTTCAGGATGTTGGTGGCTTTGCTCAAACAGCTTGCTCGCTAATTGTTGGGCTTTTTGATCTCGTGTTTCATCAAATCGGGTGTTTAATTCAAACTGATGTTCAGCGAGTACACTTGGCTCAGCGGTGCTTCGTCCTAACCAGTACATTTGTATCGGTTGGTTTCGTTTGATCAATTTTGTAGGACGAATACTATCGTCCTGATAGAGTTGTAAATATCGCTCTTGGGGAATTGAATACTCTAAGCCCATAATCCAATTGGCTTGTTCATCAGCAGGCAAATACTGATATGGCACAATCCGCCCAGTGCTTTGCGTGTTTTTTGCATGTTGATTAAAAATACTACTGGTCCATGTCACACCATCATATTCATCTAGAACTAAAGCACGCCAATACAGCTCTTTACGGTTTGGAAACTGATACATGTCTGCTACAACACGAAAAGCCAAAGCTGTGGACTGAGACAAACGTGCAATATCTCCGGGTGACATTCGATCACTCATACCCGTAACAGCCCGATCATTCTGAATCGGAATGGCCCAAAGTGGTGGCAAGCGCGGGAAGAAAATAAACAACAAAATAAAAAATGGCGTTGCTATACCAATGAACTTAAAAACTTGTTTAATATCTTGTTTTAATTGATTGGAAGACAACGTATTTTGATTAAACAAACCCGTTTGGATACGATACAAACCCATTAAACACATAACAAATGTCACGAAAACAATCATTGCCATCCAAAAGGCTTGGCTATGTAAAAGTAAACTTGCACCAACGAATAAGGCAAAATTGAAAACAATCAATAAATCTCGGGTATTTTTAGCTTCAAGACTCTTGGCAAATAAACAGGTACTTAGCAAAGCGACACCTGGTTCAACGCCAAGCAGACTTTGATAGTGGAAATAGATCAGCGCAAATGAGACCAAGACAAAAATAATCAGTATTGGTTTCGGGAACGGCTTTAAATTTTGTTTGTGATAACGCCAAACTAAGATCAGCCACACAATTCCCCATAAACCACTCAAGGAAATTGGAACAAAGCTAACCTGCCCGAGTAGTACACATCCGAGCGCAGCCAAGATAGTGAAAAAAATTGGTTTGTTCATGCTTAGGCCTGCGCAAGTAAGCGTTTTGCTTGAATCAACTGAGATGATCCTTGCCCACTTTCCAACCGAGCATGTGGCAGAATCAAGGCATAATCATCTCCAAACTGTTCACACTGCTCAATCAATCCCATCATAAAGCTTAATTTTTCTTCATGACTTTGTACGGGTATCTGCTGATAATCAATCTCTAAATGTTGATGATTGGCTTGAGCTTCAAACATTTTGATAAAAAAGCCTTGTCCCCGTGCGACTTGTTTCCATGCCACATTTTGATAAGAATCCCCTTGCTGAAAAGTTCTTAGCTCACGAAATTCATCCAGACTATCGTTGGTATGTGATGGTTGATTTTTATGTTCTTTTTGCCAATCATAAGCCTTAGGTGCAATCCATACCTTTTGCTTTAGATTTAAATAGGTCCAAGCGCGAACCAATCCCAAAGGATAGGTCGAATAGATTTTAATCGTATCAAAAGCATATTCGCCACGTTGTTGCGGGAAAAAACCCAGTTCAAGACTTTGCTGTGCTTGGTCTAAATAAAAAATTTGTTCCTGATCGTGCCATTGAACTCGTAAATATCGAGCTACATTTGATTTCTGTTTCAGAAAAAGTTTAAGTGCTAATACCTGCCCCACTTGTCCGACTTCAGTGTTCATGACCTCAATATGTAAAGCATGCAACTGTTTGAAGGTTAAATAAAAACTAATACATAAAATCGCACTTAATAAGAAGCAAAACCCTAAAATCAGATTATTGCCATAGTTAATGCCAGCGATAAAAGTAATTAGAATCAGAGCAAGATATAAAAAACCATGTGTATGAATAAAAACCAAAATATCTTTTTGCAACAGCGTTTTGCTACGGTCCACTTGAAAGCGCTTTGCAATCCACTGCCGAACTTGTTGTTTGAATCGGCTTTGCATGTATCTATCCTCAACTACAACACATCAACCAATTGCAAAATTTGTTTCACGTCCACTTCTGCTAAGCTTAAACGATGCGCAACTACAGCCACGAAAACAGTCTGCACATCATCTGTGGTGACAAAGCTACGACCCTCAACCAATGCATACGCTTGCGCCGCAGCTTTAAGTGCCAAGACACCACGCGTTGACAGACCATGCCGTTGTTTACGTGTTTCAGCAGCCAAATCTAAAATATAGTTTAAGACGGCATTGCTTAAAAATACCTGCTGAGCCAATGAACGCAAATGTAATATATCGGCTTGATCAAATACAGCAGTTAACTGATGAATCAACACATGACGGGAACTTTGCTGTAAGAGTAATTTCTCTGCTTGGCGTGATGGATAACCGAGTGACAAGCGCATTAAAAAGCGATCCAATTGCGACTCTGGCAATGCATAAGTACCACTTTGAAATAGTGGGTTTTGTGTGGCGAGGACCCAGAAAGGCTGTGGCAATTCATAATGTACACCATCGACGGTGACCGCCCCTTCTTCCATTGCTTCCAGCAAGGCACTTTGGGTTTTTGGACTACAGCGATTGATTTCATCGGCCAGCAAAATTTGAGTGAAAATAGGCCCTTTTTTAAACTCAAATAAATGCTCTTTCTGGTTAAACATATTAATCCCAATCACATCGCTTGCCAGCATGTCATTGGTAAATTGAATCCGTTGAAACTGCAAACCTGTTAAACGTGCCAATGCACTGGCTAAGGTTGTTTTTCCAAGTCCAGGTAAATCCTCAAACAGCACATGACCACCAGCCAATAAACACGTCAGCGCCAATTTGGTTTGCTGCGGTTTATCCAAAATAAGCTGATTAACCTCGAGCAAAAAACTTTTGATCTTATGCTCATAATGCTGAATATCTTGTTGTATTTTTTGATTTTGCTGATTGTTTTCTTGAACTGAAACTTTTTCCAGACCCCACATTATTCTATCCCCCAAAAATAAAACAGTGTATGAATCAACATACACTGTTTTAGATTTTTTTCAAAGAAATCAAATAATTTCTATTTCTAACAAGGGCATTTCTTCATCCCACCGCCCGCACTTGGATAGCGCGAATCTACACAGTGACGATAAAAAGTTTTAGCATCCATTGGGGTTAAATCTGGATGGTGTGTTTTCATATGTTGCACATAATTTTCATAGTCAGGTACACCGACCATTAAACGAAAACTCTGTTGCAAATGCTGCCATAAAACCGCGATTTTCGACCAGTTTCTTGGTGACAATAACAAATGTTTTTGCGACATGATGGTGAATTTAATGATCTTCACAATCACTGCACTTCCTTTACGAGCAATTTTAAAATCCATCATCACTCTCCTTTGATACTATTTGCAGTCATCGGCGTTTCGGTATAGACCGCAGGTGCTTCATTGGCTGTTGGTGTTGGACTTGCCAAGGCTCTACGAATCGCGCCAATCGAGGCAATTATCATCACAATTGCAACAATCATAAAGAACGCGCACAACCCTGCATTAATCTGATTTGACAATACAATAGTCTGCATCTCAGCCACAGATTTTGCTGGAGCAAGTACTTCACCACGTGCAATCGCATCCGAGAAACGATTGGCTTGAGCAAGGAAACCAATTTTAGGATTGTCATGGAAAATCTTTTGCCATCCAGCGGTCATTGAAGTAATGATCAAGAAAACAGTCGGTACAATCGTAACCCAAACATATTTTTCTTTTTTCATTTTAAATAGAATAACCGTACCTAAAATCAATGCCATCGATGCAAGGATCTGGTTACCGATACCAAATAAAGGCCATAAAGAATTGATACCACCTAGAGGGTCAACCACACCTTGATAGACAAAGTACCCCCAACCTGCAACCGCAACAAACGTTCCGATTAAGTTCCCAACGAATGAACTTGAGTTTTTCACTGCTGGAACAACGATACCCACCGTATCTTGCACCATGAAACGACATGCACGTGTACCCGCATCTACCGCTGTTAAAATAAATAAAGCTTCAAATAAAATCGCAAAGTGATACCAAAATGCCATCATCGAACGATTATTAAAAATTTCAGAGATGATATGCGCCATACCAATTGCAAAGGTTGGTGCGCCGCCTGTACGCGATAAAATCGAGCTTTCCCCCACTTCGTGTGCCAACACAGTCAACATTTCAGGGGTTACCACAAAACCTAAATTTCGTACCGCTTCCGCAGCAGTTTCAACACTTGTTCCCAAAACTGCTGCTGGTGCGTTAATGGCAAAATAAATACCCGGATCTAAAACAGTGGCACAAATCATCGCCATAATACCGACGAATGATTCCATCAACATACCGCCATAGCCAATCACACGAATATTGACTTCGTTATCAACCAGTTTTGGGGTTGTACCTGAAGCAACCAAGGCATGGAAACCTGAAATCGCACCACAAGCAATGGTAATAAATAAGAAAGGAAATAAACTTCCAGAAAAAACAGGACCTGTTCCATCGACAAAATGCGTCACTGCTGGCATTTTTAACTCAGGCATCGCAAATAAAATACCGACTGCAAGACCTGCGATCACACCAATTTTAAGGAATGTAGAGAGATAATCACGTGGTGCCAATAACAACCAAACGGGTAACACTGAGGCAATAAAGCCATAGATTATCAGTCCCCACGTTAGTTGCGTTCCAGTTAAGGTAAAAAACTCACCCCAATAAGGATGTTTTGCAACATCGCCACCAAATACAATTGCCGCCATCATCAGGACAAAGCCGATAATCGAAACCTCTGCAATTTTCCCGGGGCGCAGATAGCGCATGTATATGCCCATGAACAGTGCGATTGGAATGGTTGCCGCAATACTAAATACCCCCCATGGACTTTCGGCGAGTGCTTTAACCACGACTAAGGCCAATACAGCAAGGATAATCACCATCACGCCTAACGTACCCAGCATGACGATCACACCAGCAAAAGTGCCTAATTCCTGTTTTGCCATTTCACCCAATGAACGACCGTCGCGTCTGGTAGAGATGAATAACACCAAGAAATCTTGTACTGCACCTGCGATGACCACACCCACTAACAGCCAAATTGTTCCAGGTAAATACCCCATTTGTGCGGCTAGAATAGGTCCAACTAACGGTCCTGCACCTGCAATTGCGGCAAAGTGGTGACCAAATAAAACGTATTTATTGGTTGGCACATAGTCCAGACCATCATTCAAGCGATGCGCTGGGGTCAACCGTTTAGGGTTTAACTCAAAAACTTTAGTCGCGATAAATAAACTATAGAACCGATAAGCAATGCTATACACACACACCGCAGCAAGGACCAGCCAAACTGCATTGACATGTTCACCTCGACTCACTGCGAGTATCCCAAATGAGATAGCGCCTACAATGGCAACCAAACTCCATAAAAGTTTGGAGGGAAGCGATGATTTTGTTTGTGTTGTTTCCATTCAGAACCTCTCAAATACATAACTTTTCGTTAGTTGTTACATGGCTTTCCATACCTATATTTTCTCTTCGGAAATATCTTCGTAAGTTTATCGTTTTTAAAAGATGATTTATCTAATACTTTGGCATAAAAAAAGGGATGATTTTCATCATCCCTTCGATAATCTTATCGTTAGATTCGATTATGCACGTTCTAAATAATCACCAGTACGGGTGTCTACACGAACGCTTTCTTCTTGCTGTACGAATAACGGAACACGTACCACAGCACCTGTTTCTAATTTAGCAGGTTTACCACCACCGCCAGAAGTATCACCACGTACACCTGGATCAGTTTCAATGATTTTAAGAACCACGAAGTTAGGTGGGCTTACGGTCAAAGGTACGCCATTAAATAACATAATGGTACATTTTTCATTTGAGTCGTCTTTTAACCATTTCGCAGCATCACCCATCGCAGTTTTATCTGCAGCGATTTGCTCGAAAGAGACAGGATCCATGAAATTCCAAAGTTCGCCATCGTTGTAGAGGTAATCCATTTCAACTTCTACAATATCAGCCGCTTCCAAAGAATCGCCTGATTTAAACGTTTTTTCTAATACTTTACCAGAACGTAAATTACGCAATTTTACGCGGTTAAATGCTTGACCTTTACCTGGTTTCACATATTCATTTTCCATGATTGAACATGGGTTACCATCAAGCATAACCTTAAGGCCTGCTTTAAAATCATTTGTAGAATAATAGGCCATGAAAGGCGCACTCCAAACTTAAAACTCAAATCTATTAATGCTAGACTAGGCAAACAGCTGCGGCTAACACTATTTTTACGTATGGCATGATAAACTATTTACATCAAGAGAAAAACTGGCAATCACAACTCAGTGATCTAATTACCGATCCTTTAGAGCTGTTAAATCTGCTTGAGCTATCTACCGAACAGTTATTATCTGGGGCAATCCTCGCCTCTGAGCAGTTCAAATTACGTGTTCCTCGTGCATTCGTCGGGAAAATGAACATTGGCGATCCTTTAGACCCGTTATTACTGCAAGTTTTACCACACCATTTAGAACTTGAAGAACATCCAGCCTTCGTTACCGACCCATTAGGTGAAGAAGCCGCCAACCAAATGGCAGGTGTTTTACACAAATACCAATCACGGTTTTTACTCACTTTAACGGGCGCATGTGCGATTCACTGTCGCTATTGTTTTCGCCGTCATTTTCCATATCAAGAAAATCTGCCTAAAAATGATGATTGGATAAATATTAAGCAGTACATTGAGCAAAATCCGAAGATCAATGAAGTCATTTTAAGTGGCGGTGATCCACTCACCCTCAGCAACCGAAAACTCGCTTTATGGCTAGAACGTCTAGCATCTCTCCCTCAAATTAAAATACTGAGAATTCATTCACGTGTTCCGATTGTTATCCCCAACCGTGTCGATAAAGAGCTGATTTCTATTTTAAAAAACAGTAGGCTACGCATAATAGTAGTGGTACACTCAAATCACGCAGCTGAGCTTGATGATTACACTTGCTCAAAGTTATTACAGTTATCATTGCATCATATTACCGTGTTGAATCAGGCGGTTTTACTCAAAGGTGTGAATGATTCTGCAAAAACGTTGACTGAGTTGAGTAGCCGGTTATTTGAAGCAAGAGTAATGCCGTATTACCTGCATGTTTTAGATAAAGTCAAAGGTGCTCAACATTTTGATTTAAGGTCTTCAGAGATAGACCATATATACAGTGATGTATTAGCAAGTTTACCGGGATATTTAGTTCCAAAACTTGTGAGGGAAATTGCGGGCGAAAAAAATAAAACACCGCTTTTTGGGGCTCAAACATTCTGAGATTGATAACACAATGATGAACACAGCTTTTTCGGATATTTTTCAAATTCCAACTGTACTAAGACGGGACAAACTGAGTTTTTGTGACACAAACACCAAAAGTTTGAATGAATGGATTTCCAATCTATCCATCATGCAATTAGGTGATACATCCAAAGCACTCTTTGCCGCTTTATTAGAACTCAGCGAGTTAGAATGTTCGGAAACCTTGCGTTTTGACTTAGTCCAAGTCTTACACCCGACCATCGAAAATGTTTTAGGCAGTTTAGAAAAGAATTTTTTCAATCAAGGTGTGATTAGCTCTGATCGCAATGAACATATCATTGAACTCGCGATGCTATTACGCTGCTACTTTGCAGCGGTTTATATCAATATTGTACGTCGTAGCAATGAACAGCTAGACCAGCAGAAGTTCTCGATATTTGCACTCAATCAAAAGAAGAATTTGCAGACAGCGAGAACACTGGCAACCTTCCAATCTTTACAACAACTGACCCAACTCTTATACCAACAACATATGTTGTATAGTGAACCCGTTGCAGGACAATGGCTCATCGCACATCAACTCTATGATGCCGCTGTTACACATAGATATCACCATACCAACTTAGATCAAGTTCATGGTACATCGAGTTCATTGGGCAATATTTCCCAAGCTTACGCCCAGCTCATTTTGATGGATATTTTTAATACCAATCAAATACGCCAATCTGAAATACAAGCGCTGTTCCAGTGTAGTTTTGACTGGGCGAAGATGGTTCAAATTCTACCCAAAGAAACAGACTTAACCAAATATGTGGTCGACACAAGTAAAGATCACCCACCGATTTATAATAAAAAGCAAAGTTCAGGTTTTCTACCGAACATTTTTATTAGTACGCATAGCCTATTGGATCATGTCACTGCAACCCTACATAAAAATGCGGAATATGTGTCCAAAAACGAAAAAGTCTATCTCACTCCTGCTTTAAAATTTCATGTGCAGACAATTCTAGGAACGATCGCGGAGCGTCGCCATGAGCGTTATGAATATAATGCTCAGCTACATATTTGTTTTGGTCTTTTGACCGCACATTTTTACCTGTCCAAAGCGAAGAACTTTTCAGAAACATTATTTCTAGATCATAGTTATGGGCTACAGAATGAATCAAGGTTCATGTCAGCTTGGGATAAAAAGAACACAACAGATAATCAAGAGTCTGCAATTCAACGTTTAAACCGTGAAAGTAAAACGGTATATCAAGCAGATATACTGGACATTAGTGTCAATGGTTATCGTATAAAGTGGTCTGGAGATGCACCTAAAAACTTAAGAACAGGTGAATATATTCTCGTTAAAGAAACCTCTCATGGCCATTGGCGTGGTGGTGTGATTCGCTGGCTCAAACAGTCTACTGAGAAAAGCTTAGAATTGGGTTTAGAAGTGCTTGCACAAGAAATTTTCCCTTGTGCTGCGCGTATTCAAGCGGATCGACATATCAGTAATTATCATCCAGCGCTTTTATTAAAAAATCAAAATTTGGATGAAACCAAAACAACTTTAATATTACCAGGTTCACAAATTTTTCGGGAACACCAAGCTGTTCATTTGAGATTGGGGAAAGAGGAAGTAAAAGTGTATTTATTAAACGCACAACTAATTACCCAAAGTTTTGTTCAATTTGAATTTGAACTACTGAATGAGGAAGAACAACCCGTTCTTCGTAAGTTTATGGCACAAAAAAATCTAGATAAAATTGATCAAGACTTATGGGAAGCATTGAAGTGAGAAATTCTTTACTCTCTAAAAAACTAAAACGGACTGAAACTCGTTTACTCATCATTGATGATAATCAATTACGGTATAATCAAATTTCGGCATTATTTGCGGCTCAAGATCATCAAATTCAAGCCACCTTATTAGATGATCTTAAAGCATTTGAAAAACAATTGAATTTAGCTTGGGATATTGTGATTTTTGGCCGTGCATACGATCTGAAAATTGAACAAACCCTATCGCTCATTCAAGCATCAGCACAGCCTAGCTTACCTGTTTTACTACTTGAGCCAGATGATTATCAGACCGATCAATATCAGTCTTATATTCATAAAGGGATTTATGATGTCTTGAATCTCGAATCACCTGAAAAGTTTTACATCAACATTGTTCGTACACTTTCTTACAGTCGTTTGGTTCAAGCTGAACATCGTTTGTTGAGTGAGTTAGAAGCAGCTCAAACCCAAGCACAATCTCTGGTTGCCGAGAGCCACAAAGCCGTTGCGATCTTACAAGAAGGCATTCATATCGAAGTAAATGCCGAATATGCAACACTATTTGGCTTTGACAGCGCAGACGATCTAGTTGGTTTACCAATTCTCGATGTTTTACAACCTGAAGATTTAAGTCAGTTTAAATTACGTTTTAAGAAAATTTCGCAGGGACAGTTTGAACAAGCACGTTTTGAACTGCGCACCCAGAATCCAATCATAAAAAATAATCCGCTACAAATTGAATTCCTCCCTTCTGGCAATGAAGATGAAA
Source organism: Acinetobacter halotolerans (assembly GCF_004208515.1). GTDB lineage: Bacteria > Pseudomonadota > Gammaproteobacteria > Pseudomonadales > Moraxellaceae > Acinetobacter > Acinetobacter halotolerans. Next base: position 358,792 of record NZ_SGIM01000002.1, on the reverse strand, counting down.
TCCAACTCAATATTGAATGTGAATCAACACATCAATCGGTAGCCGCGACTCCAAACACAACACCGACCGAAAAAAGTTCGAGCTTATTTACTGCATTACAGCAAATTAATCGACAACTCGCAAACCAGCCAGCCAATGCCAATGCACTGGTGTTGTTTAGTCTAAACAACTGTCCAAATGAAGTTTTCCAAAAGGATTGGCACGCGACAAAAGCCTATTTCTCTAATATTCCAAACTTTATTAAAGAGCAAGTGAGTGTTCCTGTATATCAAGTTGATACCGCACTTTATGTGGCTTTATTCCAAGCAGAATCCAAAGTGGTATTGAACTCGTTATTGATCAGTCTAAATGGTTTGCAAAAGCCTCAATTGCTAGTCACGGAACAATATAACTTCCCTTTACATTTAAAATTAGGCTATTGCGAACTGACCAAACAGATTCCTGATGAAGCCCATTTTGAGCGCATCCTCTCTAAAGCATTCTTACAGGCATTACCTGTCTTTAACACCCCTAAGATTGATACCAATATCGGTTTAACCACTGAACATATTCCAAAAACGGTTCAAATTAGCCTATTACAAGAGCTGAAACAGAAATTAGATACCGGTGATATTCATCTTAAATATCAACAAACCTATGATAAACAAGATCAATATACGCATACTTATGAAGTTTCAAGTGGCTTTATTCACAATAATCAATGGCAAGATTTAAGTGATCTTGCTGATTTAAAAGATGATCCTGAGCTATCGGTTCAATTAGACCGCTGGATATTGGTAGAAGCATGTAAACAATTACATAATTTCATTACCCAATATCCAAAAGCAAAACTGATTATCAATCTAAATCATCACATTTTATTAAGTGATAAAAAACTTCCTGAACTAGTTGCAAAATTACTCACCATTATTGGAAGTAAACAAGCCCATCCAATCATTTTGCAGTTCTCCGAGCAAGCACTACAACAAAACCTATCACACGCTCAGCCGCAAATTGCTTTACTCCGTCAATATGGAGCTGAAGTGTCGATTCGTGGCTTTGGTGATTCTCTTTATAGCGATACAATTCTTCAGCAAATTGACACCCAATATGTGAGCTTCCACCCAACATTATCGAAAATGCTTGTATCAGATAAAGATATAGGAGCCTTGCAAGAAAAGGTGCTGCATTTTATTGCTCAGAAACCTGTTGAAATATTCTTAACTGAATTAAATGATATGAACTTATTTGCAAATGCGTGGAATGTAGAGAGTCGTTTCTTACAAGGTAATTATTTTCAGAAGAAACTTGATCGCTTAACGGATGTACAAGATCAATAAACACGATATGTAAGAAAATGATCATCGGGCGTAGTCAATACGCCCCTACATCTAATTTATGATCATAAAAAAAAACGGGCATATCGCCCGTTTTTTTGTTTTCTTGATATTAACGTTTGATAGAACGTGACATACCAGAAAAACGTTGTTTGAATTTGTCGATACGGCCGCCTGTATCCACATTCTTTTGTTTACCAGTATAGAATGGGTGGCAAGCTGAACATACGTCTAGATAAAGTGTTTCTTTACCTAAAGCAGATTTAGTTTCAATAACGTTACCACATGAACAAGTAGCAACTAGAGTTTGGTATTTTGGATGAATATCGGCGCGCATGCTCGATGCTCCTAATTAGTAAGAAAGGCTTAAGCTGTTATCGCAATTGATCACTCTCAATATGAGGAAAGCAAAGTGTTTTAAACTTGCAGATCAACACCACAACAGACCATTTCTTTTGACTCACCGAGACTCTAAAGGTCAGAGCAAAGCCAACAAGTGCCGAGCATTATACGCCAACAAAACAGATTTAGCGAATTATTCTTGTCGTGTTTTCGACCAATGATTGGCAATTATTCCACAAACCATCAACTGGATTTGATGAAAGATCATAATTGGCAAAACAATCATGCCTAAAGGTTGTCCGATAAATAAAATTTGCGCCATAGGCACCCCACTCGCCAAAGTCTTCTTTGAACTACAAAAGAAAATTGTCGCTTGATCCGCTTGATTGAAACCAAGCCATTTCGGTAGATAAAAAGCCAATAGCATCACAATGGTAAGCAAGACTGAACATGCAAGGATTAAATACAATAAGGTTAAACCACTGACTTGCTGCCATAACCCAGCAACTACAGCACTGCTGAACGCTCCATAAACCACCATTAGAATAGAGCCCTGATCAAATACCTTGACCAGACTTGGTCGTTTGAGCATTGCAGGAAAAATATAAGGGCGTAATATTTGACCTAATATAAATGGGACTAATAATAACAGTGTGATTTGGATAATCGACTGGGTTGGATCAAAACCATGTTGGCTTTGTCCAAGAATAAAATAGCTGACTAAAATAGGCGTAATAATCATACCAATGATATTGGAAAATGACGCACTACACACAGCACCTGCGACATTACCTTTGGCCATCGAGGTAAATGCAATCGAAGATTGTACTGTTGATGGCAGAAAGCACATAAACAGAAAACCCCAATACAACTGCTGTCCCAAAAGCGGCTCTAAGATCGGTCGGGCCATGAGGCCAATTGCAGGGAAAAGTAGAAAGGTAAACGCAAAGACGAGAGCATGCATTTTCCAATGCAGCATGCCTTCAACCACAGCTTCACGCGACAACTTTGCACCGTGTAAGAAGAAAAGTATTGCAATAGCAACGGTTGTGAGAATATTAAAATAAGATGCAATCTGGCCTGAAACTGGTAAAAATGTTGCAAGTACAACCATCGCAACCAAGAGTAATGTAAAACGATCCAGTGCCAAAATTTTGAACATATCTTATTCCTACTCACCCACTAAGTACAATAAAGCCCAATACAATATTGTTGACCATTTGATCGACATATCATACTGGGCTATATAAATAATGCTAGCGCTTTTAAATGAGAAATCTTCAGCTTAAGATGAATTCAAATTAGTTATTACGTGCATTTTGATCTTGTTGAATTAACTCAATCTTATAACCATCTGGGTCTTCAACAAAAGCGATAACCGTCACGCCACCCTTCATGGGACCTGCTTCACGCACCACCTTTCCACCACGCGCTTTAATATCGTCACATGCCTTATAAGCATCTTCTACACCAATCGCAATGTGTCCATAAGCATTACCAAGCTCATAGCTCGAAGTATCCCAATTATGAGTTAACTCAAGTACGGTATTGTTTTCTTCATCGCCATAGCCGACAAAAGCAAGGGTAAAACGCCCTTCTTCATAGTCGCGTTGGCGTAGCAATTTCATACCAAGTACCTCAGTGTAGAACTTTAAAGATTGTTCTAAATTACCTACACGTAGCATCGTATGTAACATGCGCATCGTTATTCACCTGTCTGTTGTGTTGATGGTTTTTCATGCTCGCGTAACAGCTTTGCAACCCAAACCACGAGGATTAAGATTGGAACACCAATCAAAGTCGTCATTAAAAAGAAATTCGGGTAACCCATATTGCTGACCATTGTTCCAGAATAGCCACCCAATAATTTCGGTGTTAATGTCATTAATGAACTAAAAATAGCATATTGAACCGCGGTAAAAGAAACACTCGTTAAACTAGATAAGAATGCAATAAACGCAGCACCAGCCAAACCAGCAGCGAGATTATCCACCACAATCGCGAGATATAGCCATAAAGAACTATACTGTTTAATGACTTTACCCGATAGCACTGTATCACCTTGCTGGCTTGGATCAATCGGGGCAATCGGTTGAATCTCAACATCCAAAGCCATCGCCGCATGAGGTTCAGTCTCAACTCGATACTGTCGCGTTGCCAATAAGGTCTGTTCACCCTTATTTTTTAAATTCGCGATAGCGCTAATATTTTTGCTTGCCGATGCTTGTAAGACTTGCCCATTAATCACACCAGTAAATAAACCATGTTGATCAACTTTAGTAGCGAACTCATGGCCATCTAATTTTAGAATAACAGGACGCTCCGCATCTAATTGATCAGGATCGATACCTGCCAACTGCCCCTTAATCACCAAACTCTGTTTTAACTCTTTTACGCTAAGTTGGTCATCATTGCTAATCGGGAGCAATTGAATTTGAGCTTGTTCTTTTGCCATCAAATACGGCAATTCTAATTGAATTTTTGAGGCTGCTTGGTTTTGAAATTGTGCAGTAACTTGAATCGAATCAGCATGAGTAAGTGTTTGCGTTGGGACTTGAACTTTCCAATAACCCACTTCATCCGTTGCAGCTTGATAATATTGATTGCCAACTTGAATCTGCACTTGATCTAGTGGTTTGCCAGATTTCACCAAGCCAATAAAAATCAAATTGGTTGAACTCGCCAGCACTGCTCCGATAAACATCAGTTTCATAATGTTCATACGTTGTGCAAGCAAACCACCCAAGAAGCCACCAAGCAAGCTAAATAGCACACCATAAACTTTAACCGCTTCTGCAATTTGTTCTTTGCTGAAATTTAGGTCTTGATAGAATACATTGGAAATCACCCCAGCGATAATGTCAGAGATTCGGAAGAAACCGATCAGCAATAACAGTACCAAAGCGAGTTTCACACCATATCGCTTAAAGAAGTCTAGAATCGGCGCGACCCATGTTTCTTTCGCCATCTGTTGATTCACAACACCCATTTTGACCAGTCCAAAACCAATCAAAATGGCAGTTGCTGTCGCCGTCAAAAACCGAAGTGCTTCTAAACCAAATAATGCTGCTGTGTCTTTAATCGCTGTTGCTTGAATCAAGGCCTGTGTAAGTTGACCCGAATAAATATAAGTCACTACAAAAGTTGTCACCGCAAGAAAAAATACCAAAACCAAACGGTAATAATCTGTGGTTTTATAATTTTTATAAACACGATTGACGAGAGGCTCTCGGACAATCAGTGTGGTAATAATCCCGATCACCATGACGGCAGCCATGGTTAAATAGGTATATTTCCAAGCTTCGTAGATATAATTACCTTTGGCTGTACCTAAATAGGCAGCCAAGAATAAAGCACCTGCACCTGCAACGATCATCCCAATTCGATAACCTGCGTTATAAGTCGATGCCAATACTGTTTGCATTTCCGTTTCAGCCAACTCAATACGATAAGCATCGATCACAATATCTTGAGTTGCCGCAGAGAAGCCCAACAATACCGCACCTGCTGCCATTTGAATTAAATAGCTTTGTCCCAGTGCGGGATCAGAAAAAGCCATGATACAAATTGCGCAAATAATGAGGCATTGTGCGATCAATAACCAAGCGCGACGACGACCTAATGTTTTGGTTAAAAATGGGACAGGTAACTCATCAATCAATGGTGCCCAAACAAATTTAAATGAGTAGCCCAATGCCGCCCAACTAAAAAACGTCACGGCAGTTTTATCAATACCAGCCTCTCCTAGCCACAAAGATAAGCTAGAAAAAATTAAAAGAATCGGTATCCCTGCTGAAAAACCAAGAAAAAACATAATCAGCGCACGGCGATCTAAAAATGCTTTAAATGCAGCCGCCCAACCAGAGGCTTGAGTCGTCATTGCTTATTATTTTCCAAAATGTTCAAATGTGCCTATTCAATCGTTTCTTGCCTCAGCTTGCAAGTTGCTTTATGCAATAATTAGGGTCTGTTGATATTTCAGCCATGCATTGCGTTATTGGCTAAAACCACTCAAACAAGGCATGAAACGTAGGCAATGGCAACTCCCTTGTCAAGTTTCATAACGAAGTTTGAGGCAGTTCTAGCCATAACCCTGAGCAAGAGCAAAGCACTGCTTTGGTCGCAGCGCAAGGCGAAGCTCGAAGACATGGACATTTTACTTGCGGAACGTTGTTCCTCATACTGCGTTATCTTGCGAAACAGTGTTTCTCATTATTTAGAATGACTAAATTTCACAAAACATGCCTTGTACCGCCTAAAAAATGTCCGCTGTCGCAAGCATCTGTGAAATGTCAACAGACCCTATTCTGTTTTGTCGATAAAAAACACAAGTTCGCTTGATCTTTAGACCCAAAACTGTATACCTTTAATTACTTAACTTTCGTTTCTTTGTTGGATAGCAATAGTGACCCAAAAACTCGACCAAATGACTGCAACAACTTTATCTCTAACACCAACAAACACGATTACAGCGAATACCAATATTTTTCCAAATGCTTTTGAACAACCAGATATACAACCAACACTGCTCAAGACCGCTTTACGTGCAGATCAACTGACTCATATCCCAGACTTAGCCAAAATTCCGAGCTCTACTAAACGCATAAAACCGCTCAACAATTTTTTAGGGCAAGATCGCGCACGCGCGTCTGTCGAAGCTGGGATTTCTTTACCGTATTCTGGCTATAATATTTTTGCAGTGGGTACAGCTGGACTAGGTAAACGTACCATGATTAAACGTTTACTCCAGCAACACGCCAAAACTATGCCCACACCGGATGATTGGGTATATGTAAATAATTTCAAAAACCCAAGACAGCCGCTTGCTTTGCGGTTTCCTGCGGGTCAAGGTACAAAGTTCCAAAATGCACTACAACAAGCGTGGCAAATCAGCTTAAAGCAATTGGAGCGTCGCTTTAGTGCAGAAAGTTATCACAATCGTATCGAACGCATCCGCCAAGATACAGGAGAAGTGCAACAACAGGCTTTGGTTGAACTCACCAAAGAAGGTGAAGAACTGGATCTAAAGCTCATTTCTCGTAATGATAAACATGTGTTTATTCCGATGTTCCTCAAGGACGATGAATATCACGAGTTGACCCAAAATGATCTTGATACCCTGAGCAGTAAAGAAAAGGCTGACATCAAATCTAATCTTCGCTATATGGAGAAAAAACTAGAACGTTTAGGTCTACACTTAGGTGATTTAGAAGATGATGCTCGAGATCAAGTTTCTAGTTTAAATCGTGATATTGCCGCACAAGTGGTGATGCCACGTATCAATCAAATATTAAGTCGACATAAAGAGGTCGAAAATTTAGAACAGTATTTAAAACAATATGCTGATGACATCATTAATAATGTCGAACTTATTTTAGAACAAGAGGAAGATGATTTTACCCCTGCTTTATTCAATCGTGTGCCTGCGCGCTATCAAGCAAATGTAATTACATCAAATAAGCCAAACAGCGGTGCACCTGTCATTTTTGAAGACTTTCCAACCCATTACAACTTACTGGGTCATGTTGAACAGTTAACCCATAATGGCACCATTACCACAGATTTCACTTTGATTCGACCTGGTTCACTACATCGCGCCAATGGTGGTTTTCTATTGCTCGAAGCTGAGCATTTACTTGAGCAACCCTATGCATGGCAAGGTTTGAAACGTGCCTTAAAATCAGGAAAACTCAAACTTTCGTCTTTGGAGCATATGCTGACGTTAACTGGCAGCATTTCGATTGAACCAGCAGCGGTGCCTCTTGAAATTAAAGTAGTTTTGCTGGCAGAACCTGAAATTTATTATGAAATTTTAGAAATTGAACCTGAGCTTGGTAGTGTCTTTAAGATTCGTGCTGACTTTACCGACACATTACAACGTAATGACAGTAATGAACAAGCTTACATGCAATTGATCGCAGACTATGTACAAGCAGATAAACTTTTACCTTTTGATCGTTCTGCACTGGCCGCTTTACTGACGGATTCTAGTCGCCAAGCTGAAGATCAAAGCTCATTGTCATTGCATGCATCCACGCTTGGCGATCTGATTCGCGAAGCCCATCATCATGCCTTTAAAGCGGATGACAAGCTAGTCACCAATCATCACGTCAACCAAGCGCTGCACCACCGCCAATATCGCTTGGGTTATCTCCGTGAGCTGTATTGGCAGGATCTATCTCGTGGCACGCAATTGATCGAAACCTCAGGACACCGTCTAGGTCAAATCAATGCCCTCTCAGTAATTCATTACGCTGATGTTGAATTTGGCTTACCTTCTCGTCTCACTGCTTCAGTTTACCAAGGTGGTGGCGATATTCTGGATATTGAACGTAGCGTTGAATTAGGCGGTTCGCTTCATGCCAAAGGTGTGTTGCTAATGTCTAGCTTCCTTAAAGCGCACTTTGGGCGTGAGCAGATTCTGCATTTCTCCGCGGCACTTGCTTTTGAACAGAGCTATGGTCAAGTAGATGGTGACAGTGCCACAGTTGCCGAATTATCAGCTTTAATCTCAGCCATCTGCCAAATCCCAATTGATCAATCTTGGGCAATTACAGGGTCAATGAACCAACTGGGGCAAGTTCAACCCATTGGCGGTGTAAATGCCAAAATTGAAGGTTTCTATGACGCATGTAAGTTACAAGGTCTAACTGGCAAACAAGGCGTGATTATTCCACGCCAAAACATGCAACATCTGATGCTACGTCAAGATGTAAGTGAGGCTGTTCAAGCAGGGCAATTCCATGTACATGCCATTGACACCATTGATCAAGCCTTAGAACTCTTAATGGCGCGCCCAGTAGGTACATTAGACAAGAAAGGCAGATATAGTAAAAACTCCATCTATGCTGCCGTAATGGAACAGTTAGAATATTGGCAGGCGATTGAAGATGGTGATGCAGTTGAGGATGAGGAACCAAAGAAAAAGAAAAAGCGAAAAAAAAGTAAGAAAGATACCTCAACAACTAAAGCGACTGAAGAGAGTGTAGCTGAAACTAAAGCACTTAAATCCATAGCTAAAAAGCGACGTAAATAAAGAAAAGCCATGTTCCCTTGTGGAGCATGGCTTTTTTAAATCTCGAATCTATGTAATACCAATCGCCTTAAGCAACACCTTGTAAGGAACGTCCACCTGGCAATTGGGCAAAATATTGTTTAAGTGCATCAATACAGCGATGTACTTTGACTGGATATTGTTCACGCTTAGAGGTTAATGCTTGTAAGGTATAAACAGGCAGTTGCCAATCTGGTAACACTTCAACCAAAGAACCATTGATCAATTCTTTTTGGACATCCATATATAAAATACGCGCAATTCCAAGCCCCTGTTGGCACAATGATTTGGCTACGAAAACATTATTTGTTCCTAAACGCGTTTTCATATCAACATTTACGACGTCACCACTTAATCCATGACGAAATGTAAAATGCTGAAAGTTTTGCATGAGCGTCACAGGCAACAATTCATGATGACATAAATCTTGCGGGTGAGTAATCGAAGATGCTTGGTTCAAATAACTAGGTGAAGCGACTAAAACCTGATCGACACGTGCTAAAGGAACGATCGTCAATTGAGGGTCATCCACTTTCAAACTCATCCTTATCGCAATATCAATGCGCTCTTCGATCAAATCAATGTAGCGATGATCTGCTTCAAAATGAACGGCTAAACCCTTATGCGCAGACATCCAATGAGAAAGCGCTGGAACCACGTGTAATGCACCGAGTTCAGGCGTTGTTGCGATACGTAAATCACCGACCAAATCATCACGCAATTCATTGATTCTGATTTTGCCACGCTCTGCTGCCGCCAACATTTCTTGACAACTTAGAAAAAATGCTTGCCCAGCCTCTGTGAGACTCAGTTTTCGTGTTGAACGATGAAGTAAAGTGACATCCATTTCTTGTTCTAAAGAACGGATTTGTTGGCTGACCGCACTTGTTGTTATGCCTAAATCCCGAGCGGCTCCGCTAAATGAACTTTTTTCTACGACGCAAGCAAAAACCCCCATTGCACGCAATTGATCTAACATAAACTTCCCTCTCAATTTATTAATATGCTTATTGTTCTAATAAAAGCAAACATAATAAGTATACAGAGAAGTCTATTGTTAGACTAGAGATTATTAACAATTTGTTGAAAGTTTGTTCGTGTTGTGCAACTAGTTAGGAAGTACTGTTGTTGGATTAACTGGTTTGCCATCCAAACGCACTTGGAACTCCAACATTACACGTGATGCTCCCGAAGAACCCATCTCCGCAATTTTTTGTCCTGCTGTGACATTGTCTCCACTCTTGACCAACATTTTGCTGTTATGCGCATAAGCCGTAATATAGCCATCCACATGTTTCACCAAGACCAAATTGCCATATTCTTTTAAGCCATCTGCAGCATAAACAACCTGCCCGTTTGCAGCCGCGAATACTGGATCGCCAACATTGCCGCCATAACGTGTACCTTTAACATTACTTGCCAAATTGAAGGTTTGAATAATCGCACCATTTGATGGTTTAACCCAGCGTAGGCCTGAGGCCAAAGTAGATGATGAAGGATTCACAGGCACGACAGGAACAACAGGTCGTTGAGTCGGTGGGATGACGGTCTGAGTTGGTGGAGTAACTGGTCGTTGTGTTGGTAAATTGACACTTTGACGCTGAATTGGGGCTGTTTGCGCCATCGCTTGTGTTGATGTAGTTCGCTGTGCAGCTGAACCTTTTAAACGCAGTGATTGATTAACATAGATGCGGTATGGAGGTGCAATATCATTGAGTGCTGCGATATCTAAATAGTTCATCCCATAACGATTTGCAATACGGCTCAAAGTATCACCAGAACGAACTGTGTAATAATTTGGTGCGTGTGCATAACTTGCACCACCGCTCACCTGTGGTTTAGATGCACAACCTGTTACAACAGCCGCTGTTGCAACCGCCATAGACAATACGATTGTTTTGATCATTTTTTGTGAATGAAAAATCGAGACATGGTTTAAGTGCATCTTCGCCCTCATCGAAAAATCCTTAATCTATTTGCGCCTTAGAGTACCAAAAAAGTGAGAAAAAACGAGCATTCACGCACGATCTTCACAAAGTTATAACATTCAAGTTATTTACCATTCACATGATTATGCAAATTGTCTAACACTGTGTAATTGGTTGCATCCATTTGAATAGGTGTGACACTGACATATCCACTTGAAACAGCAAAGAAGTCTGACTGAATCTGACTCGAAGCTTGTTGAGGATCAGTTACTGCCTCACCAGCTAGACCGATCCAATAAACTTGTCGCCCACGTGGATCAACATGACTACTAATCGGTTTTGACTGCGCTCTGCGTCCCTGATAAGTGATTTGAGTGCCTTTGATCTGTTTAACATCTGGAATATTAATATTAAAAATATGGCGTGGTGGCAAAATTGGCAAGCCTTGAGCAATAAAATCATGCACCCACTGGGCTGCTTGGGCATACTGCTGAGGGTGATCGTATGAGCGTACATTTGCCCCTGCGAGTGATACCGCAATAGCAGGATGTTTCATTAATCGCCCTTCAAACGCCGCGCCTACTGTGCCTGAATATAAAACATCATCGCCCAAGTTCGCTCCATTATTGATACCACTGACCACAAGATCAAATTCAAAATCAAAAAGCCCATTGGTGGATAAATAAACGCAATCTGCAGGTGTACCATTCACCGCCCAAACATCTGGGGAAATCTGAACAGGACGTAAAGGACGATCTAAGGTTAATGCGCTTGAATAACCACTACGCTCACTTTCAGGCGCAACCACGACCACTCGACCCAAAGGTTTTAACGCTAAAGCCAATGCTTGAAGCCCTGGTGCTAATACACCATCATCATTTGCAATCAATATATTCACTAAAATTCAGTCTCTCTCATTAGGGCTTGCTGCTACTTCAACCATGTATTGATAACATGTCAATAGCCCGTCTACTACACAGTTTTTTCAATTGAATTATTCATTGAATTATATATATTTATCACTTCATAGTATTAGAAATTTATACATTCATGAGACATTTATCTAAATTTATTCGAGTTTTTGGGGTTGGTTTCTCACTTTTAACAGCGCAAGCTATTTATGCAAATGAAGCGGTTTCAGTTCAAGAAGCAAATGCCTTGATCAAAGATGATATTGCCAATGCACAAGTGCTGATCGAAATGTGTCCAAAATTGATCGGTAAAAATGCCCAGTTTGACCAAAACATTAAAACAATCATCGCTTCTTATTTAAGTGGCTATTCAGACAAATCAGCTTCACTTGAAAGCTTGCAGCAAGATGCCGAGTTCAAAGATTTGTTAAAAGATGCACGAGCAGCGACAAAAGAAGTTGACCAAGCTGAACAAAAGACAGTGTGCCAAGAAGTCGTAGATTTTGAAGCGTAATTAAAAAAACTCTCTACTGGTGGTTTTAAACGCTGAATATAAGACTTCTTTCATAAATACCCCCCTCTTTATATTTCCCTATAGGAAAAATACAAAGAGCGGTTAAAAGGAATGATGATAGAAGTCTGTTTAAAACCACACCCACTTCACTCTTTAACGAAACAAAAATGTACTACAGCTACCAAGCATCTGGCTCACGAACCATATGAATAATGTTGGCTGGATTTGTAATCCATCCCCCTCGAAAGCCCTCTGGCAATGGTTCAATTGCATCGCAACGAACAACACCAGCATCACTAAGATGTTTAGCCGCCTGAGCAAAATCATCAGTAAATAGTTCGAGCCAAATCTCGGCTTGGCTCATCTCTGGCGCGATATCAATCCACAATTTGACTGGACCGAATTCGAAGCCTACTTCCGCTCCCTTTTCTGTAATCTGCTTTAGACCGATAACATCACGATAGAAAGCAACAGTCGCTTCGAATTGATGTGGTGGTAACTTCAGCGCGATGTCAATCCCGCCCTCGAATTTGGTCGTCATATCCTACTCCTTATCAAGTAGCGCTCATGTGATCTCCAACAGACTTGCTTAGCTACTAGACTCAAAGTCTGCTGCTGTAAAAAAACGAAGCTTGCGCAGCGTGACCACAACGCCATATATTTATTATTTAGGTTGCTCATCTGATAAGACATTCTGAAAAGTTAGTCTCATCAGAGGTGATATTTTGATTGTTTTTTAATCATGTTGTAGAACAAATCACAAGTCAAGCCAAGACCAAAAACAACTCAAACTAGCGATTAAACTCTTTAATTTTCGAAGATGAATCAATTATTAAAGCGCCATAGTGGTTTAACACGCTAGGTCTTTACACCCACATTTCCTCCACTATCCCTACAGCAAATATACAATTTTATTTTTCTTCTATGCTATAAGTTATTCAAATCGTTTAAGTCTTAATTTGAGTTCGGTGTGTTATGAAGAAAAATGTTTTTAAAACACTAGGTTTATCATTGCTTATTGCCTCGAGTGCTTTAACACCAGTTGCATATGCTGCAAATGCAAAACAAGAGTCAGAAAACATTGAAGTGACTCCAATGACACAAACAACAACTCAAGAAGAGTTAGCAGCAATTTATGTGCTCTCTGAAATTTGTCCAAGTTTAATTGACGAAGATAAAAAATTTACACAAGGCTATGATCGTTTAGTAAAAGAGTATTTACCTAAAGAATCAAAAGCTGTAGATGTGCTTAATAAACGTGCAAAAGCAAAAGATTTCCAAAAATTCCTCGTTGAAGCCCGCAAAGATGCTAAAGCTGCTTCTGATGAGAAGAATCGTCAAATTTGTGAAGATGTCAGAAATTATAAATAGCCATAAGAACGTATCAGGTATAACCAAATAAAAGTACCTGATATGTCTTAGTTACAATACTGTGTGAAAAAGCCGACTTCCCCCATAGAAGTCGGCTTTGCTTTATCCTAAAATGCTAGGCTCATCCGTACCATACAAGATATTGGAACCACCTAGAATGACTAGAAAAAGCGCTATTGCTGCATTACTACTTTTGCCAAGCTTTTCATATGCAGCAACTGTCCTATCTGCTCCACCAGAATTAAATAATAAATCCTATGTATTAATGGATTATGAAACAGGTCAGATCCTCGCTGCAAAAAATGAAAATGAAAAACTGGCGCCTGCCTCGATGACCAAAATGATGACCAGTTTCATCATTGAACAAAAATTACTACAAGGCAAACTGACCGAAGAAGAACAAGTCCGCATGAACGAATCGGCGTGGTGCCGTGGTAGTAGCGCCGAGTCATGTATGTATGTTCCATTAAATGGTTCTGCAACTGTACTTGAAATGCTACGTGGCATTATTGTTCAATCTGGTAACGATGCTTCAAAAGCAATGGCTGAACATATCGCGGGCAATGAAGGTACATTTGCTCATATGATGAACCAAGAAGCTAAACGTCTTGGCATGACCAATACCAACTTTATCAACTCAACAGGTATGCCTGCTGAAGGTCATTACTCGACTGCAAAAGATATGGCGATCTTGGCACAACATATCATCAAGGACAGCTCAAAATACTATCCGATTTATTCGGAAAAAGAGTTTACCTTTAATGGCATTAAACAAGGTAACCGTAATGCCCTGCTTTACACTGACCCAAGTGTAGATGGTTTAAAAACAGGTCATACCAATGAAGCTGGATTCTGTTTAACCACTTCAAGTAAACGTGGTCCAATGCGTTTGATTTCGGTGATCTTCGGTACACCAAGCATGAACGAACGTGCCAATCAAACGCGTGCGCTCCTCTCTTGGGGCTTTGCAAACTTTGAAACTGCAAATGTGCAGCCTGCTAACCAAGCTATTGCCAAAGCAAAAGTTTGGTTTGGTAAAGAAGATGACGTTCAAATTGGCTTAGCTGAAAACTTCAATGTCACCATGCCAAAAGGACAAGCTGATAAAATCAAAACTCAGCTCGTGGTACAACCACAACTCAATGCACCTTTGGCTCAAGGTCAAGTCATTGGAAAGTTGGTTGCTAGCCTTGATGGTAAAGTGATTGCTGAAAAACCACTTGTTGCGTTAAAACCGATCGAAGAAGCAGGTTTCTTTGCACGTATGATTGATCATATTAAATTATTCTTTGGTAACTTATTCTAAATCCTCATTTTTGAATAAGTGAATTAAGCACTCTGACTATTTAGTCCGAGTGCTTTTTTATTTTATAATTCCGTTATCTTTTATGTTGATGCCCCTTATGACTAAGAACATTCGTGCTTATTTAGACCAAACACCTGATATTGATTCTAGCTGTTATATTGATGACATGGCTGTCGTGATTGGTGATGTCAAATTAGCTGATAATGTTTCAGTATGGCCATTTGCCGTGATTCGTGGCGATGTGAACTCAATTCAGATTGGCAAAAATAGTAATGTGCAAGATCATTGTATGTTGCATGTTAGTCATAAAAATCAATCTAAACCAAACGGTTCGCCTTTAGTGATTGGTGAGGATGTGACTGTTGGGCATCACGTGACTTTACATGGCTGTACTATTGGTAATCGAGTCTTGATCGGCATCAATACCGTGGTGTTAGATGACGTGATTATTGAAGATGATGTGATGATCGGTGCAGGTAGTTTAGTTCCACCCCGTAAAGTCTTAAAAAGCGGTTATCTGTATGTTGGTAGCCCAGTTCAGCAAGTCCGCCCTCTCACAGATAAAGAAAAAGCATTTTTACCTTATTCAGCACAGAATTATGTAAAAGTGAAGAATGATTATAAAACTCAAGTAACCACATAATTAAGAGATAATAATGGTCAAAGTATCTAAAAAACTCTTATATTTGGGTTTTATTTTACCTTCGCTTGTTGTTTCACTCATATTTTTAGTCATCATATTATTTTCTACTATTAGTGAAATACACTCTGGCAAACATGTTGTTACTCAGTATATTTTCAGTATCACTGTAATTGAAGCTATATGGTTTATCATCACCAGTGCAATAGGTATGTACTTGGTGATACTACTATCTTGTGGTGTTCAATCCATCATCTATTCTTTTTTGATGAACTATATCATTTTCCCCAAAGTAAAAAGTCATTTTAGAATAGTGTTAATCAGTGGTGTACTCGGTGGGCTATCAACAACTCTACCAGTATTGTTCCTTTGTTTTTATTCTGCTTTATATGGAACAAGTGATTCTTCAAATATTTATAATAATGAAATTTTAATCATGCTTGGTTCCGTATTTGGTTTTGGGTTCGTAATAGGCCTGTTTTCAGGTTATTTTTTATTAAAAGCATACAAGTCACAAGAA
Source organism: Acinetobacter halotolerans (assembly GCF_004208515.1). Taxonomy (GTDB): domain Bacteria; phylum Pseudomonadota; class Gammaproteobacteria; order Pseudomonadales; family Moraxellaceae; genus Acinetobacter; species Acinetobacter halotolerans. The sequence continues at coordinate 342,890 of NZ_SGIM01000002.1, read as the reverse complement.
AAGGCTTTAACCTAGCCATCTTGCCCCAAATTTTGTAGAATACATTTTTTAAAATCATGGTGCTTTCTATGACCGCTTGGACACCTCATGTCACAGTCGCCACTGTAGTCGAAAAAGACGGACGTTTTTTGTTTGTCGAAGAACACAGCGAGGGCTATGTACATACCGTGTTTAATCAACCTGCTGGTCATATTGAATGTGATGAAACCATTATCCAGGCAGCAATTCGTGAGACCTTAGAAGAAACAGGTCATCATGTTGAAGTTGATCACTTACTCGGTATTTATACCTATACGCCACCGATGTTTCCTGATCGTACCTATTACCGTTTTTGCTTCTTGGCACATGTCACTTCAGTTGAAGAAAATGCGCAACTCGATACAGGCATCGTTGCTGCGGTATGGATGAATGTAGATGAACTACAAGAATCAGCACGTGCGCGTAGCCCATTGGTTTTAAAAGCTGTTCAAGATGCCCTCGCTGGCAAAAAATATCCTTTATCGCTTATTTATGAGCACCCTTTCTCTCCCTCATTAACCCCTCATTTGGATGCTTAATCCTATGCAACAACGTGTCATCGTCGGTATGTCTGGTGGTGTAGATTCCTCTGTTTCTGCCGCGCTTTTACTTCAACAAGGATATCAAGTTGAAGGTCTTTTCATGAAGAACTGGGAAGAAGATGATGGTACGGAATATTGCACAGCACTAGAAGACTTGGCTGATGCTCAAGCCGTTGCAGATAAGATTGGTATCAAACTTCATACCGCGAACTTTGCGATGGAGTATTGGGATCGTGTGTTTGAGCACTTCTTAGCAGAATATGCGGCTGGACGTACGCCTAACCCAGATATACTCTGTAATAAAGAAATTAAATTCCGTGCTTTCCTCGATCACGCGATGACTCTTGGCGCAGATTTTATTGCAACTGGTCACTATGCGCGTCGCGGTACAACGATGCAAAACTCACGTGGTGAAACGTATGCACCGTTATTACGTGGTGTAGATAATAATAAAGATCAGACTTATTTCCTCCATGCAGTTCATGGTCGTGAAATTAATAAAACCTTGTTCCCTGTCGGTGAAATTGAAAAACCTCAGGTACGCAAAATCGCAGAAGAACTAGATCTCGCTACAGCCAAGAAAAAAGATTCAACAGGGATCTGTTTTATTGGTGAGCGTCGTTTTAGTGATTTCTTAAAACAATACCTCCCTGCTCAAGCTGGAAAAATTGTTTTAGACAATGGTAAAGAAGTTGGTGAACATCACGGCTTAATGTACTATACGCTGGGCCAGCGCGGTGGTATCGGGATTGGTGGTATGAAGGGTGCACAAGAAGGTGCATGGTTCGTATTACACAAAGATATTGCCAATAACCGACTGGTGATTGGACAGGGACACGAACATCCACTCATGCAAAGTACACAACTTTGGAGTGAGTCGATTGATTGGGTTGCTGGCGAACAGGAAATTCCGAGCACAGGTTTCCGATGTACGGCTAAAACACGTTATCGTCAGTCGGATCAAGCATGTACAATTTACCGCGATGAACAGACAGAAAATGGAATTCGTGTTGAATTTGATGAACCACAAAGAGCCGTTACTCCTGGGCAAAGTGTGGTGTTTTATTCGGGAGAGGTCTGCTTAGGCGGTGGTGTTATTCACCATACCAATGCACCTCAGCCAGATTTTATTTAAGGACATTGGAAGCGAAGCATGGCGGAGTTCCCCTTTCAGCCCACTCAAGCGTTGAATGTTAGACAAAACCGTGCTTTGGCATTGGCGGCTGTCTTTCAGGCAACTCAGCTTACGCATATGACAGCGATGGCAGGTCAACAAAGTATTGGTGACAGTGGTAATTTCTATTTAGAACTACTGATCAAAGCCAGTTTAAATATTCGTCCCGCCAGTAATAGTGCAACGCAGACTTTAGATTTTTTTAATCAACTCGCTGATATTTCATTGGGTTTAAAAACCCTAGAAGGCTGTATTACTCAGCCTTTTAATACCGCGCCTAAATCAAGAGTTCCTAAACTGGGCACTGCCAAACTTCCAATGTCTTATGCAATGGCACTATTGCAGTTAGAAAAGAAAGTTTATAGCAACCCAGAATATGTAAAAATCATTGAAAAAGCACAACAAAAAATCTTAAAACAGTTGTCTTTTTTCGATAATAACTATTTACACCCAAGTATTATTGCCAGTTTAGCGCAAACTTATGTTGAAACTGCGGGTCAAATTAATCCACGCATTTTAGTCCGTGGCAATGCTGAAGCCTTCAAAGATATGAACCATACCAATCGCATTCGAGCTTGTCTGTTTACCGGCATACAGCTTGCACACTTATGGCGACAACTCGGTGGTAGTTCATGGGGTATGATTTTTAGCAAACGTAAATTATTGCACGATATTCAAGCTCTCGCTCGTTTGCAGTATCAGGTGGTTTAAACCGATACTACAACGAATTTATTTTTATGTTTATTCCAAGATTAAGGAATCTGTATGAATGCTTTAACCGCACTCTCACCACTTGATGGACGTTATGCAAGCAAATGCGATGCACTACGCCCTTTTTTGTCTGAGTTTGGTTTAATCCACGCTCGTGTCACAGTTGAAGTGCGTTGGTTACAAGCACTGGCAAATCGTGCAGAAATCATCGAAGTTCCAGCATTCTCTGCTGAAACCAATGCCGCTTTAGATGCGATTGTTGCAGACTTCTCTGAGCAAGATGCCAACCGTATTAAAGAGATAGAACGTACAACAAACCATGATGTAAAAGCTGTTGAGTATTTCCTTAAAGAAAAAATTGCCAACATTGATGAATTAAAAAATGCAGGTGAATTCATTCACTTTGCATGTACGTCTGAAGACATCAACAACTTGTCTCATGCGTTAATGCTTAAAAATGGCCGTGAAGTTTTAGTTACAAGCATGAAGCAAATTTTGAATGCAATTTCTGCTCTAGCAACAACACACGCTGAACAACCAATGTTGTCTCGTACTCACGGTCAAACTGCTAGCCCTACTACGTTGGGTAAAGAAATGGCTAACGTTGCTTATCGTTTAGCACGTCAGATCAAGCAATTTGAAAATGTTGAATTACTTGGCAAGATCAATGGTGCGGTTGGTAACTACAATGCTCACCTTTCTGCTTATCCAGAAATTGATTGGGCTGCTCATGCGCAAGCATTTGTTGAGTCTTTAGGCCTAAGCTTCAACCCATACACCACGCAAATCGAGCCACATGATTACATGGCTGAATTGTTTGATGCGTTACGTCGTTATAACACCATCTTGATCGACTTTAACCGTGACGTTTGGGGTTATATCTCGCTTGGTTACTTCAAACAAAAGTTAAAAGATGGCGAAGTGGGTTCTTCAACGATGCCACACAAAGTGAATCCAATTGACTTTGAAAACTCTGAAGGTAACTTAGGTATTGCCAATGCAGTATTGGGTCACCTCGGTGAAAAACTTCCTGTTTCTCGTTGGCAGCGTGACTTAACTGACTCAACTGTACTCCGTAACATGGGTGTTGGTTTTGCACAAAGCTTAATTGCTTTTGATGCATGCTTAAAAGGTGTCGGCAAACTTGAACTGAATGCACAGCGTATTAATGAAGATTTAGACCAAGCGCAAGAAGTGCTTGCTGAGCCAATTCAAACCGTTATGCGTCGTTATAACGTTGAAAAACCATACGAAAAATTAAAAGCATTGACGCGTGGTCAAGCAATGACACGCGACATGATGGTGAACTTCGTGAATGGTGATGAACTTCTTCAAGTTCCAGCAGATGAACGCGCGCGTTTAGCAGAACTTACCCCTGCGACATATACAGGTAATGCTACTGAACAAGCAAAACAAATCAACGATTTGATCAACAAAATCTAAGTTTTTTCTGAAAAACAAAAAAGCAAAGCTTCGGCTTTGCTTTTTTGTTTGTGATCAAAATTTATGAAGATTTAAAAACTAAATCCAATATTCAAATTAATACGATAAAGCCATTTGTCACTATTTGGCGAAACTGTAGAAGTAAAGCCTGTGGCATTGGTTGCACCACCAATGATATTGGCGTTTTTGCCCCATGTATAATCAGTCCACACCATAAATGGCGAAGCAATAAACATCATCCCTGTGGTATTCATTTGCGAATCAGACCAATCATCCCTTTTTTTGTCTAAATAACTATAATCATTGTAGAAACGGATTGCTTTGAGTTTCCCCATGTCTTGAACGGGTAAGGTATAAGCGAGGTTTAAACTCGCAATGGTTCCTTCCGATGCAATGAAGTAAGCAGGCGTTAAACCATTCGCTCCCATTAAGGTCATATCGTTGTTTACACCATCTGGATTTTTCGCATCATATTGATAATGTATTACCGAGCTTTGTAAATTAAAGCGTTTGTAATTGTTATCTGTATGCAAACCAACAGCATAATACTTACCATCTTTATCAGTAATCTTGTTGTGTAGCTGAGCAATAGCACCTGAAACACCAAATTCTTGCTTGCCAAATTCGGTTTCTAACTTACGAACAATCCGTGTATTCACTTGATGACGTTTTTCATTTTGATAGCCTTGTTGTGTTGGGAATGCATTTTCAGCCAAATCATCATAGGTGGCACTTTCAGGAGAATAACGAAGATTGGTTGCCAGCATTTCAGGATAATAACCGAGCTTCATGTCCCAGTCTTTATTCTGAAAATTCCAATTCAAGCCGGGAGCAATGTTATTACCATAACCCAAGAAAAATGGAATGTGATAAGTCCATCCATTCTGCGGATAAGGATAAATTGCAAAGGGTTTATAGACAAAACCAGCTTCTATGCTGTTATGTTCATCCAAATGATAACCCACATAGGCTTTTTCTATCGAGCGCTTACCTTGATCTTGAAAGAGGTAACTGGCATTAAAATAGGCATCATCAAACTTGCCTTTCAAATCGACTCTAAAAATATCAAAATAGAGTTTTCCAAAACCACCGTTCGGCCCTTCCCAATTTTCATAGCGTTGATTGAGTCGAACCACACCACCTAATTTTACAGAATCCGTTCCGTCTTCACTTTTCCATTCAAGTGCTGAACTTTGTGCAAATGCATGAGATGCTGTACCCAAATAACATGTAGCAAGCATCGCGACCATCACTGTCTTTTTCATATCATATTCCTTCGCTTTGATACCAACCATCCTGTTGGCTCTGTTTTTGTTTTACCTGTAAAACATAGTTTTTATCGATTTGTAGACAAAAAATTTTGCCTACAAATCATTTTTCAGCAGCCTTACCTAGCAATGCTGAGATGGATTAATACAATTTCTTTTGTGGCGGACCTGCAAAATTCAGTGGCCCAATTGAATGCATATCCAATTCGATGACGCTTGGTCCTTGGAAATCAACGGCCTGCTGAATGACTGTTTTAAAATCCTCTGCACTGCAGACTTTCCAGCTTTTCACACCCATCGCCTCACCCAAAGCTTGGTAATCAGGTGTATGCAATTCATTGAAATATTGACGACCACCAAAGTAATTTTTTTGGATGCCACGCATCACCCCATAACCACCATCATTCATGATCATCAGTACCATGTTGGTATTTTCTTGCGCCATCGTGGCAATTTCACCGATACCTAGCATCAGACCACCATCACCAACTAGACCAATGACTTTCTTGTCTGGATTGGCAATCGAAGCGCCTATTGCGGTTGCTAAACCTAAACCAATTGCGCCTGCTAAAGAGTGAATATTTTGGTTTGGTGCTTGTACTGGGAATAAACGGCTGCCCCATGTACTACCTGACATGGTGATATCACGCACAAAGATGCCATCTTGTGGCAATACTGCACGAAGGTGATCACAAATTAATGCATATTGATCAAGTTGTGTACGCAAGGCATCTATTGCAGCCTGTTTTGCTTCAACTACGGCTGCATCATATTCCGCATTGACTTTAGACATGCCTGCTAAACCTGTGAGAACACGTTGCAACACATCTTTGGCATCGCCACAAACGAAATTACGAATTTTGTAATTACGTTGCTGTGCGACAGGGTTGGCATCGACCTGAATAATATTTTCAGGGAATTGCACTGAGTAGGTTTTAGTTTCATTACTACGCAAACGAGAACCAACAACAACCAATAAATCGGCATCTTTTAAAAGTTGTTCAACCCCTGCTGAGTTATGGAATGCACCTAGACTACGTGGATGATCATCTGCCAATACACCACGTGCATGGGTTGAAGATACTACTGGAATACCGAGATCAGCAATCGCTTTGACTTCATCAACACTATTCAGCGTACCGCCGCCAATCCAAAAAATTGGACGTTTGGCTTTCTTGATTTCATCAACGATTAAATCAACTTCAACTTGATCTGCTTGTGGCAATTCGAGTGCTTTGACTGGACCTAAATTCAGTGGTAGGTCAATTTCAGCTGCTTGAACATCAATCGGTAATTCAACACTGACCGGTCCCATGGGTACTGTAGTGGCTACGCGAATCGCTTCACGAATAATACCTACAGCATTGTCAGGGCTGGTAATACGAAAAGCGGCTTTGCTTGATGCACGTAAGAAGGTGAGCTGATCTTTGGTTTCATGAATGAAACTTGCATCACGATCTAAATATTCACGTTCAACTTGACCAGTTAGATGTAACACTGGGCTACATGCATTCATCGCTTCAATCAATGAACCGACCGCATTCCCTGCACCCGCACCTGTACTGGTTAAAGCGACACCCAAACCTTTAAAGCGTGAATGACCATCTGCCATCGTCACTGCACCAGCTTCACCGCGTGCCGCTACGAAACGGATTTTTTCACGGCGACCTACGGCATCAGCAATTGGTAAATTATGAATCGAGATCACGCCATAAATACTATCCACTTGATGTGCTTCTAAAACACGCGCGATGGCTTCGCCTACATTTACACGTTCTGTCATTACTATATTCCTCAAAAACTTGTTCTATCCATGAATTTATTAATCACACCAAGGATTTGGCTGCTCGCTCAATCCCATATAAATACTTTTTTGCTGCATGTAAGATAAAATGCCTAAACGCCCTTTTTCACGTCCGATACCACTTTCTTTGAAACCACCAAACGGCGCAGAAATCGAGAATTTTTTGTAGGTATTAATCCAGACTGTTCCCACTTCTAAAGCACGCGCAAGTTGCCAAGCTTTACGATAGTTTTCAGTCCAAATCCCTGCTGCCAGACCAAAACAACTGTCATTGGCTTGCTGAATCAAATCAGCTTCATCGTCATATTTCATGACGACCAGCACAGGGCCAAAGATTTCTTCCTGACAGGTTTGAGCTGAGTTATTTAGACCTGTGATAATGGTCGGTAAATAAAAACTACCTTTAGCTAATTCACCCTCAGTCAACGCATGACCACCAACAAGGATTTGCCCTCCTTCTTTTTTGGCTAATTGGACATAAGCATCCACTGATGCTAAGTGTTTAGGGTTAATCAAAGAACCGAGATGCACACCTGCTGTTTCGGGATGTCCAACCCGCAAGCCATTGGTAATTTCAACCAAGCGATTTAGGAATTGCTCATAAATACTGCTATGCACAAACAACCGTGCGCCTGCAATACATGCCTGTCCTGCTGAACTAAAAATGCCATAAGCCACACCTTTCGCAGCAAGCTCAATATCAGCATCTTGCATGACGATTGTTGGCGATTTTCCGCCAAGTTCTAAAGACGTTGTAATGAGTTTATCTGCTGCGATATGTGCCAAATGGCGACCTGTACTGGTTCCACCTGTAAATGAAATTTTGCGTATCAATGGATGCTTCGCAATTGCATCACCAATCACAGAACCACGACCAACCAACACACTTAGTAAGCCTTTAGGCAAACCTGCTTCTTCAAAGATTTTGGCAAGTTCTAAAGCAACCAAAGAAGTCACTTCTGCTGGTTTTAAAATCACAGCATTTCCGCCCGCAATGGCTGGTGCAAGTTTTTGTACTTCACTGGCAATCGGTGAATTCCATGGGGTAATTGCCGCAACTACTCCCACCGGTTCATGTACACTCATTGTCATGAAATCTGCTGCACGTTGCGTGGTCAATTCATCATTCATCGTTTCACAAGCTGCTGCGACATAACGCGCAGTTGCTGCGGCACTCATGGTCAAGGCACGTGTTTCCGCCAGTGGTTTTCCATTATCGCGGGTTTGTAGTTTTGAAAGTTCATCAACACGCGCTTCAATAATGTCTGCCACTTTATATAAAATCCGAGCACGCTCATGCGGTAAACTATTGCGCCACTCTGCTTTTCGCCATGCCAAATCCGCTTTTTCAATCGCTTCATTGACATCATCTAAACTCGCAGTTGAAATCTCAGCATTCACAGATTGATCTGCTGGAAACAGACTTTGAATTGTACCGCCTTTGCCTAATCGCCATTCACCTGCGATATAAATTTCTTTTATCATGATCAAATCCCTTTAAATCTGAATCGCTTGAACACTATTGCGACACGCCCGTATCACACTCAGCGCCGCCAAAGTTGAGGTTTTGGGATTGCTTGCCAAAGGTACACCAACTAATTCAATGGTCATTTCACCAAACACACCTTCTGCCACGATGGTGTGTTTGTTTTTATTGATCGTCGGATCAACTGTGAGTTCAACCATCGTTTCATCCATACCTAAACCTGCAAGGGCAATGGTCGCCGCAACATTGGCATTGGCTGGAAACTTCAGTGCAGCTTCACGCGCTGTACCACGGAAAAAAACGGTTGCTTGATTCACCTGATCTAAATCAACCAATTGTTCGGCATAGCTGCCACGCCAACTATTAGGGCTTTTACAACCTTTATAGGTGACCCTTTCTAAACCACCTTCTTTCGCCGCTGAGATTCCATCAATTCCTGCAATCGCACCTGCTAAAAGGTGCAGATGTGCATCATGTTGTTCCGCCGTATTTTTCAGTTGGATGAAAAAATCGTTATCCGCAAGAGTCCCCACTGAAATCAGACCAATCGTCCAACCTTTCGCCAGTACCTTTTGCGCGTGCTCTTTCACTGCGGCTTGGCCAGCAACTTCAATCACATAATCAGGTGTGCCCTGACACTCATCAATTGATGAAATGACCTGAACATCTGGAGCAACTTGTGCCTGAACTTTTTCAATACTCCGTGCTGGTACCACGATCCATTTAAGTTGTAGGTCATGTGGCATATGCGTATAAACCTCTGCTGCCATCGCGCCAAAACCGATCATCATCAACTGTTTCATGTGCACACCTTATAAATGTTTATTAAATCCACCAGAGACATCGAGTGTTGAACCTGTGGTATAGGATGCCAATGGCGACGCCAAGAACACCAAAGCACGTGCAGGTTCTTCAGGCTTGCCTAAACGTTGCATCGGAATACCTCGACTCTTTGCAATATTTCCCGTCCACTGCTCCCACGACAAATTTGGGTCTGAACGTGTTTCAAAACGGCGTTTCCATTGTGCTGACTCCACCATACCTAGCAAAATCGAGTTCACACGGACACCATATTGGGTAAATTCATGTGCCAGTGAATGGGTAAGATTCAGTAATGCCGCACGTGCAGATGAGGTTGCGATCATGTGCGGCTCAGGTTGCAATGCTAACAATGAGTTCACATTGGTGATTGAGCCACAAGCAGATTGCTTTAAATCATTTAAAAATGCACGGATGGGATGCAATACACTGAAATACTTGAGTTCAATTTCTTTCATCCAATCTTCGTCTTGGGTATTTTCAAAATTCGACACACGACCTTGACCCGCGTTATTGATCAACATGTCGACATTGCCTAAATTTTGATTCACTTGTTGTGCGAATCGTTTTACATCTTCTTTGTCTAAGACATTGCAAATACTGGTGTAAATATTGGCATGCGGATATTTCTCTAAAATATAAAGTTTCGATGCTGCTAAACGCGCTTCATCTCGACCACACCACGCAACCTTGGCACCTTCTGCAACTAAAATTTCCACAGCAGCCAAACCAATGCCTGACGAGCCACCTGTTACAACTGCTACTTTTCCTTCAACTTGGAAGCTCATATCCATATCTCTCGTTTAAATCTTAATTTGCCGATAAAACAATGTCGTTAAACTGTTCAGGTTGATCGACATAACTCAGATGACCTGCATCTGTGATGAGATGACATCGGCTCAATTGCATTTCGATAGCAAGTTCCTTGATTGCTTGCGCAGGGGTGATTTCATCCTTGTCACCTGCAATCACCACACAAGAAACGCTGATATTGGTTAAATAATTTCTGATTTCGTCATACGCCAACAAATACGATGCTCGGGTAAAACCGTCTAAAGTAAGCTGCCCCATCACCTCACCGACCAATGCCAGTGCTTGAGGGTCTTGTTTATAAATTAAATGTGGACCGCGACTTGCCGCCATCCCCGCATTGCCCAAGCTTTTCAATAGATTTGGGCGTTTCTGATACACCTGTGCTTTGGTTTCATCATCTGATCGCTGATAACCCTGTGCAGCATTGGCAATAATTAAAGTTTCAACTCGTTCAGGATAAAGATGGGCAAAGGCACTGGCTTGTAATGCGCCGAGCGAATGTCCCACCACAATGGCTTTTTGAATCGCTAAAGCGTCCATTAAACCCAATACACGTTGTGCATAATCTGCTGCATTAGGCTGTTCCGTATTTAAGCCAGTTGATATGCCATAACCCGGTGCATCCCAAGCAATGACATGAAAATGATGACTGAGCACATCCAACTGATTCACCCAAGAGGCTGAACCTGAACTAATCCCATGCAATAAAATCAGTGGTTGACCTTGACCTGCTTCACGATAAGCTTGCACTTGCCCATTCACGACTATGCTTTTGATGGGATATTTGGCTAATGTATCGATCAAAGTCATCATTTCATTCCTTTTTTTACAGTTAATCGAGTCGATTAACGTTTAATTTGAGACAATGGATGCTCAGGTGGATAGTTCGGAATGGTTGGTTTTCCAGCACCTAACATCACACACATCAATGCATCTTCTTGACCAGGGTTAAACAGACCACGATAGATACCCGGTGGAATTGAAATCAGATCGCGCTCTTTGAGTTTGGTTTGGAATTTTTCACCGTTATGCTCAATGAATAAGTCAATCTCACCACGTAACATGAAAAACACTTCTTCCACATCGTGATGAATATGCAAAGGACCTTCACATTGCGCAGGCAATACCATGGTTGAAAAAGTAAAGTTTTCTGCTGGGACAGTGTTGCCATCATTGACTACCCCTGTTGCCCCAGTTCCCATATAACGCATTTGAGCACGACGATATTTCGGGTCATAATCTGCTTGGAACTTCAACGCATCAAAGTCATATTTACGTGTTTCAAAACGTGCGATACGTGTGTTTAACCAATCATTTAAACTCGTGCCTTCTGGCTGTTTCCATGATTCAAATTGTTGAGTAGTCATGTTTTAACTCCTAGATCTCTTTGATTAATAGCGTTTCAATAAAGGAAGCAAGAAGAACGACCCAATAACGGCGACTGCTGCCAAGAAGGTAATTCCTAGATTAAAACTATGTGTTTGCATTACGATGTAACCGATCAAAACAGGTGCGATTGCACTGGCAAAATTACCCATTCCATTAAAGATCCCACCTGCTGTTGCACCGACGTCAGCCGTAGTCACTCGGGCAAGCAAAGCGAATACCGATGCCACACCAAAGCCCCAAGCCATTGCACTGAAAGACATCGCAGCAATTACCAAAATTGGATCAGTCATGAGTACCATCACATACATGAAAATACCTGCGACCAATAAACCACCAAAAACTTGAATTGCACGTCGCCCAGTCTTATCAGAAAGGAATGCACCGACGATTTCACCAATCAACATGGCAATGAATGGCAAGCTTGAATACATTCCAAACTCTTTAAGATTGAAGCCTTTGTCTTGGATTAAATAAGAAGGTACCCAACTGTTTAATCCCCACAAATACGTCATCAAAGCAATGTTGAAGATACAGACCAACCAAAATGAACGGTTCTGCAATAACACTTTGGTGTTCTGAAGATGACCTTTAAAATTGACACGCTTGCTGGTGGATTGCAGTTCAATGGTTTTCTTAAGCTTTAAATCACGTAAACCAATGATGATCGCAAACAAAGCAACAAGCGTTAGAGCGGCCATCACAAAGAATGTGGTATGCCAATCGTATTTTGCTAATACCGCAGCAGTGATCGGAAAGCCAAGAAAAGCCCCAATCGGTGTTCCTAACAAAAACATGGTTGAGGCACGTGCTTGCTGACGATCGGTATAGGTTTGTTTCACGATGGTATAAGCCAAAGCGAATAAAGGCCCTTCAGCTAAACCGAGCAAAATACGTAAGAACAACATCCCTGCATAACTGGTGGTAAAGCCCATGCACAACATCAGCACACCCCAAGAGGCGACACTCCAAAACAGCATTTTCTTTGGGTCGAAAATATCGCCAAGGAAACTGAGGAATACAGATGAAAAACCGTAAGCCAGCAAGAAACTGGTCATTAACCATCCGAGTTTGGCTTTGTTCTCAGCAATCTCCATTGCACCTTGGAAATGTGGATCCGCAAACAAAACCGCAATACTGATTTTGTCGAAAAATGCGAGAACAACACATACCATCAGAACGAAAGCAGGAACCCAATGCTTCCATCCACTTTTCACTTCATTACTCATACTTCATTCCTTCGATTGAGTCATGAACCGGATTTAATGTTTATGGTTTTAATTTCATGACATTAAATTCAGGGTCTGCTAATAATTTTGGGTCTAAAATGGTATTGGACTGCATCCAACGTTTAGCCAATTTGACCAGTTTCGAATCATTGATTGCGATCATATTGATTAAGCAATTTTGATTATCTAAATAAAGATAGCTACATTGATCATCTGTACTTTTACGTACGACGATCTGTTTGGTTCTTTCAGGTTGATAAGTTCCTAATATTTGAATATTGAAGTGGTATTGATCGGACCAGAGCCAAGGAATATCGGCATATTCGGTATCCATACCTAACATCGACTTTGCTGCTGCAATCGCTTGGTTCTGCGCATTTGCCCAAGACTGAATGCAATACCCAAGCATCGGATGAGTTGCAACATCGCCTGCTGCATAAATATCTTGGTCAGAGGTTTGCCCAAAACAATTCACCACGATGCCATCTTTGACATCCAAGCCTGCATTGACACCTAGTTCTTTGGCAATATCAGCCCCAGCACCCACCACCACACAATCAAACAATACACTGACATTTGGATGATTCACCACTTCAACTTTCTGATGACCAGCTTCAATCAAATGCAAATTTTTACTATTCAAATGAATCTGAGTGCCTTGTTTCTCATGCATCTGTTTCAAGAAATCAGATACATCAGGGCTTACACTACGGGCACAGAGCCGATCACCATATTCAAAAATATGAACCTCTTTGCCTTGTTTCCGTGCCGTTGCTGCAATTTCAAGACCAATCCAGCCACCGCCAACCACCGCTAGTTTTTGCGCATGCTGTAAGATTTCAGCAAGACGCTCACAATCTTGCACATTACGTAAAGTCACCACATTTGGGATGAACTGCCATGTATTGACTGGAATACGTGCACGGCTTCCTGTTGCGATCAATAACTTGTCATAAGGTAAAATTTGACCGCTTGCTAAGACCACATGTTTCTGCTGGCGATCGACTTGAGTCGCCACAGCAGGCTTATGCCACTGAATGTTAAATTCTTGCACTTGCTCTGGAGAAAACAGATGCAAACTTTCATAACTGGCTTCTTTTGATAGCACCTGTTTAGAAAGTGGTGGACGCTCGTAAAACACTTGGTCTTCATTGGATACCACATGAATCTCACCTGAGTATCCATTTTGACGTAGTGTGTTCACCGCCCAACCCGCTGCCTGCCCTGCACCAACGATTACGATTCTTTCCATAGCTTGATCTCCCTGCCCGATTGAGTCTTATGCAGGTTTGACTTGACGACGGGTATGATCATCAAGACCGCCTTCAATCGCCCATTCAGTGAATAGTTCTAAACAATGTTCTTCAACCCGTGGCTGCCATTCTTCAGTCAAATAATCATCATTGGTGTAATACTCAAATGCACCACCTAATGGCGAGTTGACATACCAAAAGTAAGCTGAAGAAATCGGGTGCCGCCCTGGACCGATAAAGGTTGACCAATCCGAGCGATTCATATTTAATCCACCACCAATGACTTCATGAATATCACGGACCACAAAGGCAACATGGTTTAGACCTGCGGGTTTATTGGGTACTGAAAGTAAGAACAAATCATGATGATAACCCTTGCCTCGGCAGCGCAAAAATGCACCACGATTGCGATAAGCATCTGATAAGTAGAACCCCAGTTTTTCAATATAGAACTGTTCGGTTTTTTCCAAATCTGGGGTGAAGAACACCACATGACCAATCGCAACAGGTTGACCTTTCTCATAAACAGGACTGGCAGCATTGATACGATTGACTGTTCCGTACTGATTGATCCCTTCGGTTCTTAACGCAGGGATTTCGTGGGTAAAACTTTTCTGAAAGCGAATGGTCATCCCATTAGGATCAATACATTGCACACTTTCTTCTGTTGCCTCAAAACCATTTACATCTTGCAATCGAACAGCTAAATCCGGTAAATCATGTGCTATATCATCTAAACCCCATATGACTTCGCGTAAAGTCGAACCTGATTCGATTGCTTGAGGTAAACGCGCATCATCACAATCAAATAAATAAATTTTGCTGCCGTTTTGGGTTTGATAGAGATCAGCACCTTCAATGTCTGAATGAGTGTGCGTTAATCCGAAGTCTGCTAAAAACTTATTTGAAGCAGCTCTGTCCTCGACGCCAAACTTTAAAATCTCAATCCCTGTAATCATGTGATCACTCCTTAATTAAAGACAAAACCACCATTTACGGGAATATTTTGACCCGTCACAAATGAGGACAATTCCGACAGTAAATACAAGGCTGTTCCGTTTAAATCCTGAGGTAACTGCTGCCGTTGAATCGCACGACCATTGACATATAAATCATGGCGTTCTTGCGGTACATATTCGGTTGCTTCGACCAGAGTCAATCCTGGTGAAAGCGTATTGATACAAATATTGAACGGCCCTAACTCTCTCGCCATTGAACGCGTCATCGCCAACAAAGCACCTTTACTTGCCACATAAGCCATCAGATTTGGGGCGCCCCAAAGTGCTGTATCCGATGCCACATTAATGACTTTTGCTGCCTCAGACTGTTTAAGATAAGGCACACAGGCCTTTGTCACTAACCACGTCCCTTTGACATTGATGTTCATCACACGATCCCAAAGATCAGCGTCATAATCCATCATGCTTTTGCCACCAACATTGGTTGCAAGGGCCGCACAATTCACCAAGCCATCGATCCCACCCAAGTATTCAACGGTTTGCTGAACAGCTAGTTCAATCGAATCTGCATTCGCCAAGTCGATCGTTACCGCCTCAACATTTAGACCTTGCGCCTGTAAGGCAACTACTTCTTGCTGCACCAGATCAGTTAAAATATCCGCCATGACCACGTGCGCACCTGCTTCCGCAATTGCTTGTGCAAAGTCGCGTCCCAAGCCTCTTGCCGCGCCTGTGACAAGGACTTTTTTACCTTGTAACAATGCGACATTAGCCATGCGCTTCTTCCTGCATTTCAATCCGGTTTGAGCTATTCAACGCTGCCATTTTCTTTAATTGCTTTTCCGCTTCTTTTTTCATCAAACGGCGTAAGCGTGATAAACCGACATCATGTTGATAGAGGAATTCTTGTTGACGTGCATTCGGTGCAAGGTTTTCTAAAATAATGCGATCTTGTTCCAATACATCCCAATGCAATTTTTCCAAGTGATTACGATAGAGGAAACGCCACACATTACGCTGCCAGCCGCTCACTTTGCGGCAACGCCAAAAGAATACGCGGGTATTATTGGCATCAATCGGTGTTGCATAACCCACAATCCAGAACTCACCACCCGGTCCAAAATCTTTACGATATGGGATCGAAAGACGCAACCAGCTTGCACCTGTATTGGCATATTCAACCCAGTCAAAGTTGACACCGATTTGACCTTCTTTTTCAAAAACAAAACCATGCTCAGTTGAACGATGTTTCATTTCCGCGGTGCGATCACCTTCTGCCATTGAATGAGATGTGCAATGCAAATAACTACCATGCATTGGGTCCATCACATTATCGATCGCATATTGATGATTGACTTTCCAATCCGCTTGGCAAAGGAATGAACTCCATTCTTCGCTTGCAAGTTGTTCAGGAAACTCAAGTGCTTTAGGCTCTTCATTTGGGTCAATCCCAAACCACATAAAAATCGCACCGTGTGCTTCAACTACTGGATAGCTTTTTATACATTTAGTGCCTTTCATTGGGCAGTCATGTACAGCGGGGACATCTTCAACCACACCATCGTGGCGAACTTCTACACCGTGATACCAACAAGCAACGCGATTGCCCAAGTTCCAACCGAGTGAAAGGCGTGCGCCACGATGCGGGCAGCGATCTTCTAAGGCATGGACTTGACCTTGGTCATCACGCCAAACCACAATATTTTCACCTAAACGAGTGATCCCTACTGGATTTGCTGCAACTTCCCAACTTGCAAGCACTGGATGCCATTGATCACGTAAACCTAAATCTAAATACTCTTCGACACTTGGCGTGGCTAATACTGCTGCGTTCATCACTATTCTTCCTTGAATCAATAACCTAAACGTTGCATTTCTTCTGAGAACGACTCAGAAGTCCAAAGTTCACCAGACTCACAACGAAAACCTTGTTGGTTTAAAGACTGAACCAAATCTGCAAGCTCAGTTACACCTGATGAAAATGCGCTGATTAAGTGCTGAACAAAGTCTTGCTCATAAACCGTTGGCGCTTTATAACGCGTTTGCCAAACCAAAAGTTCTGGCTGTCCTGGAACCTGAATATTGTTAATCCCTGCTTCTTTCGCTGGCGTGGCATGAATCCAGTTCGCGAGCTTCTCATTAAATGTTTTCATGAGATTCCATCCTTATAAATTTGACTTATAGTTGAATTTGAACGTCCTGCCCTTCAACACGTACGGGATAAGTACACAGATTTCGGCATCCCGGACCACTTTTCAATTCACCTGTTTGAATATCAAAAATTGCTTCATGCAATGGGCATTCCACGGTTTGATCTTCAATAAAACCTTCTGTTAATAAGGCGTAGGCGTGTGGGCATACATTTTCAATAGCGAAGTAATTTTCATCAATGAAAAATACTCCAATTTTCTTACCGTCGACTTCTATGGCTTTCGGCTCATCTTCGGTGATGTCGTCTTGCTGACAAACTGAGATCCAACTCATCCTTGCATCCTCATTTGTTTTATATATAAAACATAATTTGATATAACAAACTTTAATTAAGAATACTCCTATGATGTTTTTCATGTCAAACTATATATATTATTAAAATTCATACACTTGATATTTATTACACATTCTTTTACGTTTTACTTAAAAAATATAGTTTCATATATAAAACTATATTCCATAAATCTATTTGCAGTTACAATAGAATTCAAATAAAGCTGAATGTACTGATTTGTGCTTTTAAATAGGAAAATTGAACAGATGAACTCAACACTTGAAACAGACTCTCAAGAATCTGACGTAATAAAAAATGATGACCGTTATTTAGTCCCTGGCTTAGTTCGTGGTTTGGCAATTTTGCAGGCCTTTAATCAGCAAACCCAAGAAATGACGATCACTGAAATTGCAGAGATTTTAGACGTGAATCGCTCAAGCGCATTTCGACTGATTTACACCTTAGAATCCTGTGGTTTTCTCAGAAAAGCTTCACAAAAGACCTATGCTTTAGATTCAAAAGTAATGGAACTCGGTTTCAATAGTTTATCCAAACAATCTTTATTGGATTTAGCTACACCGTTGATGAAAGAACTCCGCGATCAAACCCAGTTGGCAGTCCATTTATCAATCCTAGAAGGTACGCATATTGTCTTTATTAATAACATTCAATCCAATGGAACATTTAGCAGTAATATTGGTTTAGGTACACGTTGGCCTGCCCATGCAACAGTCATCGGGCAAATGTTACTGGCAGATTTATCCGAAACAGAAATTCGAGAACGGTATAAAAACTTTAATAAGTGGGAAACTTTTTCAGAGCTGACGCCGAAAAGTCTTAAAGAGTTATTACAACGTTTAAGCCATGTCAAAACACAACGATCTATGGTGAGCTGGGGTCATTACAATCACGATATGGCCGCCTGTGCTGTGCCCATTTTTAAACAATCCACGGGTAAAGTAACAGCCGTATTATCCGTCAGCTGCCCATTAGGTACGTATGAGGAAGATTATTTTAGAAATGAAATTGCAGATGCAGTTCTTGAAAGTGCAGATAAAATTTCAAAATTTATTTATTAAATAGAAGCCATATCCGCTGCTTTTAGGTCTTGCTCTTTAGTGAATTAAAAACTTATATCTTGAGCAAGATTCAAATGTTGCAACCTATCCACATAAAATTTAGGCAATAAAAAGCCCTTGTAAAAACAAGGGCTTTTTAAGATATTTGGCAGAGGATCAAGGACTCGAACCTTGACGAACGGTTTTGGAGACCGTCATGCTACCATTACACCAATCCTCTAGAACATGCATGATTAAATCATATCAGACTTAACCATAAAAAAAGCAAGATACGCTTGCTCTTTAAATTTGGTGGGGGCGAAGAGACTCGAACTCTTACACCTTGCGGCGCTGGAACCTAAATCCAGTGCGTCTACCAATTTCGCCACGCCCCCGATGGATGTGTATATTAGTGATAAACCTTTCTGCTGACAAGCCCTTTTTATAAAAAAACCATGCATCTGAAAGCTAATGCTTTTTTAATATACAGATAAAAACAACAGAAATAAAAAAAGGGACTTTGAATAAGTCCCTTTTCTAATTTGGCAGAGGATCAAGGACTCGAACCTTGACGAACGGTTTTGGAGACCGTCATGCTACCATTACACCAATCCTCTAGAACATGCATGATTAAATCATATCAGACCTAACCATAAAAAAAGCAAGACATGCTTGCTTTTTAAATTTGGTGGGGGCGAAGAGACTCGAACTCTTACACCTTGCGGCGCTGGAACCTAAATCCAGTGCGTCTACCAATTTCGCCACGCCCCCGATGGGTATGCATATTAGTGAGAAACGCTAATTCTGACAAGTCTTTCTGATAAAAAAACCATTCAAATGAACATATAATATTCAAATCAAGTATTTATATTTACAACAAGTCAATCGCGTTTAGACAACCTTTGGCATCAAGAACTGACCTAAATCGCTGTTCAACTCGCTTTTGCAGTAAACCATTTAAAAGTGGAAAAAAACATTCAAGCGCTTTAGGCAGCTGAATGTGCAGTTGTTGGCAATGCAGTACAGCCCAATCATAATAAGTATCAGCGTTTAATTTAGTGTTCGTTAACCATTCATACAAAATAATGCCCAAAGCATATAAATCACTTTGAATACTTTTCGCCTCACCATGAAAAAGCTCAGGCGCCATATAATGTGGTGTCGCATCCATGCGCGTAATTGGACATTGAGACTTAAAACTTTGCTCAAAATCGATCAACCGACAAGACCCATGATATAAACGGAAATGTGCTGGCTTTAGATCACCATGAACCCAACCCATTTCGTGCATGTAGTCGAGTGTTTCCAAGGCATCTAAGATTTTTTTTTGAATAATCTCAAGATCGGTGGTGGGTAAAATATCCGTGAAGAACTTTTCTGCATCAAACAATATCAAGCCTCTACCCTTCGCTTCAAGGTGAAGGCACTGCGGTGTCTGTTCTAAGATAATAATATGATGCGGCAATAGAAAGTGCTGAGAATGTATTGATTCGAGCTGATAAAAATCCAATTCACCTTGAAAAGCAGGCTCTATCACTGGATCGGTATCGACGACATGAAATTTAAGCCAATACTTCTGATTTTCAACTTGAAACGTATATAAACGCCGTCCAAAATCATAACTTCGCTTTTTCGTTTCTAACGACCAATTATTCCATTGAATAGTTGGATCAGAGATCCACGTAATAAAACTCATTCTGCTGCTTTTCTTCCTGCTTACGTAATGATGCTAAACAATGTTCAATGGTTTTACCAATACGTGCATGTGTTTCAATCGAAGCGATTTTAGACCATGTTGCTCGCTCACCTTCTTGTTGTAAGCTTTTAAATAGTTTTGGCCGTGGATTTTTCAGCATATAGCTGTAATGCCTTAAACCATATTTGGCAATGATATTCACATCACCATAATAACGCTGCCCTAAAATTCCATAACCATGATCGAGCGCACGTCGAATCGGGAAGAAACCGCCCATTGAATTGCGAATTAAATCCATAACATCCATTGCAATCGCTTTTCCTTGATGGCGCACAACCCGTTCAGGCCAACTCAATACATCACGGCGGAATCGCTTATTATCACTTTGCATAAATGGGACGATATGCGGATTCACCTGACTGGCAATGGTGTAATTAATATTATAAAGCCTTGCCATTTTTTCCTGAGGAAAATCACTGCGCATACTGCCATCCACCCATTTCGTGTTGGCAAGATACGGCGTATGCTGACCATCATAACGTTTACTGGTTAATTTCACTGGCGGAAATAACACCGGGACGGCACATGAAGCCAGCACAGCACTCCAAACCAAAACATTTGGCGCAGTTAAAGCATTTAATACTCTAGGGTTTTGTGCGGTGTTATAGGGTGCAACCGCAATATTAATATGCAATCCTGAACGTTGGAAGGCTTCAGCAAAAGTGACATCGCCCATATTACGTATCAAGAATTTTTTAAGATACATCACATCAGCAATGCCACCATGCCCTTTAATCAACTCCATGACACGTCTAAAGCGAAAGGCTTCATGGAAAAAGTGCTCACCAGAAAGTAAGCCAGGAATCTGATCAGCAGATGAAACGCCGAGCATACCTGTCATGATGGCACCTGCACTCGAACCTGAAATTACCTTTGGTAATAGATCACGTTCCAACAATGCCTTGCATACTCCAGTATGAAACAAGCCCAATGTCGCACCGCCTGATAGCATTAAAGCAGGTTGTCCATAAGCCTTTTGGCATTCTTCAAAAAACTTTATTTTTTCTTTCAATTGGAAAGTAATACATTCACTGGAAGCTAAATAACCAAAACACTCACTGACTTCTTCAACATAATTTTCTATAATTTTTTTAGTGCCGCAGTAGGTCTCAGCAAATAACATGGGATGGCCAATATTGGCAAAATCATAAGATAAACCTTCTCTTAATACATAGATCAAATCTAGAGTTCGATGTTGTGTACGATATTTTTTTAATAAGTTATGCCGTTTAGATAAAATTTCAGCATCAAAATAAGGCGAATCATTGTCATATTTCCATGCTTCAGTACCTGCTTCTTGGTCTAGTTTGAGTGCAATGGACTTCCATTCCGCATACCCATTTGCATGGCGTAAGTGCTCTTGTAACACACCGACCCTATATGCCTGATATGTATTCTTTTTTTCTTGAAGTCTATTTGACATTCGTGTTTCCAGTTTTGATGATTTTTTTCTCATTCTGCACCTATACAATGCAAAAAGTGGCTGCAACAATCAAGGGGAAAATCGACATATTACAATCTTTTTAATGAGATCTTCTTTATTTCAACAACAGCAATGATAGTATCCCTATTCATTGATCACTGTGTTTGGTTTGTATTTATGGCTCTCATTGATTTACCGGAATCTATTCTCCATTCATTATCCAGTGTTTTGACACAATTACAGCAAGTTCTCCCTGCACCAAAACAACCCACTGATTTTTCAGCTATCGCTTTTCGATGGGAAAATCAACAACTGCTCGCCATTCAACAACCCAAAAAAATGCATTTGGAAGACCTAAAAGGGATTGAGCGTCAAAAAGATAAAATTATTCAAAATACCTTACAGTTCTTAAATGGCTTGCCTGCCAATGATGTATTGCTCACTGGTTCACGGGGTACTGGAAAATCATCGATAGTCCGTGCCCTACTGACGGAATATTCATCACAAGGTTTACGTCTCATAGAAATCGAACGGGATGATTTATCTGATTTACCCAAGATTCAAAAGATAATTGAAAACCGCCCTGAGAAATTTATTGTTTATTGTGACGATTTAGCCTTTAACGCAGAAGATGAAAATTATCGTAGTTTGAAAAGTGTATTAGATGGTTCACTACAGTCTGGTTCAAGCAATTTCATTATCTATGCCACCAGTAACCGCCGCCATTTATTGCCAGAATTTATGCACGAAAATACGCCTGTGCGTAAAGTTGATGTTCCGCAATATACTGAGCTACACCCACAAGAAGCGATTGAAGAAAAGATTTCTCTTTCTGATCGTTTTGGTTTGTGGCTGTCATTCTATCCGATGGATCAACAGCTTTATTTAGAAATTGTGGAACACTATATCGTTCAAGCAGGTTTGCAATATAACGATCTGGTTCGTGCTGAAAGTTTGAAATGGTGTCAGGCACGCGGTCAACGCTCTGGTCGAGCGGCCTATCAGTTTTCAAAACATTGGATTGGTTCGCAAAAACTAGAGAAATTGTCAAACACTATAAAAGGATAAATGTCCTCAAAAGCCGTGGCATTGTCCTTATTTAGGCTTAGCACGGGCAGTTGTTTTTCTTAATCTAAGATCTAGCATAGACTGAGTTTAGGGAAAAAGATGAAAAAACAACTGCCGCCAACCTCTCTGACGAGCAAAATTTTGGGTAAAAGCTTATTGCTCGCACAAAGCACACTAGATCAGGCTATAAAATATTCAACCATTCCTTTTTCTGAACCAGAGATCATCCGTCCAAGAACAACAGAGAAATTTTATACGTGGACACATTATGGAATCTTTTTTCCACTGCTGCCTGAACCACATCGTTATCTAAATATCATGATTTTGTTAGGTACCCCTGGGGCACTTGCCTTCGATCATGATGACATAACACTGGGTGACCCAAGACATACTGCAACATTGTTCTCTAGTACAGCCGCATTAGACCAACACTTATTAAAAGCTTACATCATCCCAGATGAGACAAATATTCAAGAAAATGGCACACAAATCGAATTAGGCGAAGACGTTTCCATTACAGGCACTTTGCCCAATATTCATTTGAAAGGTGCTTATCATGGTTTAAATTTTGAATTTGATTTAGATGTGACCGATCAAGTTTCATGGTTTATCAAAACTCCGATCTATGATCATTTTAGTCTATTAGCCACATTCAAAGGTCAACTTGAATATCAAGGTCAAGCTACGCCAGCGGAAGGTTTATGCACCTATGAATATGCGCGTGCAACAGGTGCGCATGGTGTGGTAAAAAAACGCCTCCCCGAATCTTATAAATTACCGCTTGATTTCTTCACCTATCAAATTATTAATCTGACTGAAACAACGCAACTATTGTTAACCAAAGCCGATATTTTAGGTCAACCCGTAGCTTATTCTCTGCATATTAGACATACCGACAAACCTGCTGAAATCTATACCAATGTTGAGTTTAAGGTGATTGCGCATCAGATCGATGATTATATTTCGCCAAGTGGCAAGAAAATGCGCTTGCCACAATTCTTTTCTTGGACGGTGAAAGATGATACGGGTCAAAAAGTATTAGAAATCTTTGCTGAAATTGATAGTCCATTCCGCTACGGTCATGGAATTGGTTATGCCAGCGCCTATACTTTCACAGGTGAATATTTGAATAATGAAGTTCAAGGGCGTGGTTATATTGAGTATATCGATGTAGAAAACCAAAACTATTTTATAGATTAAGCCTATTCACTTCACTGTTGAAATAAAAACATTTTTATTTTCCAATCAAGCATAAGCCGTTGATATATTTTCAACGGCTTAACTATTTAGAAGCTTATTTCATCGCCCCTATCCTTTCAATGAAACTCCTAACTAAAAATCTCAACCATACGGTTTATCGATTTTTTAATCTCATCTGCAACTTTTGCATCATATCCTTCTACCAAAAAGCGGCTAATCAACCCTTCAATCAAGGTATAAATAATTTCAACCAATGCATCTGCATGGGGGGTTGATTCAAGACATTTTGCAATTAATGCGCGAATCCAAATCTTATGTTCTTTAGAGACTGTAATGATGTCTTGATCACCACAATGAGATTCAGCAACCGCTCTGACAAATAAGCATCCTTTAAAATTGTCTTCTTGAAACCACAACAAATGCCAATCAATGAGCTGATTGAGTGCCTGTGCTCCTGTTGCATTGCCAATATAAGCAATTAGACTCTGTCTAAACTTCGTATCTCTAGCCTCAAGCACCGATCTCACTAACTGATTTTTATTTTTAAAATGAGTGTACATTGTTGTTTTTGAACAGCCGGACTCATCTCGAATTAAATCAACACCAACACCGACAAAACTATTTTCATAAAATAATTTTTCTGCGGTATTCAAAATTTTATTTGCGGACTTTGACATACAAGTTTACTCAATTAAAAATAGTACAGATCTGTACTATTTTTAATTTTAGTCTTATTATTGACTGAATACAATGATCCTGTGAGATTAAAATGTTATCGCTATTTCATGGCAAAGAGCATCTTGCTCCACGCCCCCAATCCATTGATATTTTCAGAAGCTTAATTGGCGGGACATTCAGTATTCTGATCTTAGTTCTCTTGAGCAAATGGACCCAAAATTTATTTATCATGGCACCTTTCGGCGCAAGCTGTGTCATATTATATGCCGTTGCTCAATCCCCTTTAGCACAACCTCGTAATGTGATTCTTGGGCACTTTGTTTCAGCTTTGATTGGCTTAGTCTTTCTTAAAACTTTAGGAACTTCAGCATTGAGTATTGCGCTTTCCGTGGGTTGCGCTATTGCGGCAATGCAACTGTTACGTTGTGTTCATCCACCTGCTGGGGCAAATCCATTAGTCATCTTGCTCACAGCAAATACCATTCAATACCATTGGAGCTTTTTATTTTTTCCTGTGTTATTGGGATCAATCGCGCTGGTATTTGTGGCTTGGTTGGTCAATAACATTAAGACCGATAAGAAATGGCCTACTTATGGACTCGCCTTGATCCACAGCAAAAAAACCAAATAAGCGATTTGATTAAAGAGATCATCCACTCTCTTTAATCATATTTACACCTAAATAAAAACTTATGCTCAATGAATAAAAACAGCGTCTCCTATTGCGAATTTCCTTAATCCACCCTAATATTAGGTAGAACAGTTTACCCAATATTTTTCATTATGAGCACTAAATCTGCAAAACAAAGAATTTTAGAAACAGCTTCAATGCTGTTTTATCAAGATGGAATCAACAGTACAGGGATCAATAGCATCATTGATCAAGCCAACGTTGCAAAAATGTCCTTATACAATAACTTTCGGACTAAATCTGAATTGGTCACTTGTTATATCGAAGCACGTCATCAAGAGTGGTTAGGCTTATACCAAAATAGAAAAGCCCAAATCCAAACACCAATTGATGGCGTATTGGCTGTTTTCGATGCTTATCAAGATCATGCCGAGTTTGCCTATGAAAATGGTTTCCGCGGTTGCGGACTCCTCAATGCAGCAGCAGAATTTCCTGCGCATAGTCCAGAACGTTTGGCGGTGAAAAAACATAAAGATGAAGTTGAAAACATTTTGGCAGATCATTTAAATCAGCTGATAAATGATCCTGAAAAAGTTAAACAACTCGCGCTGCTGCTCTCTTTTATTTTGGAAGGTTCTATCGTTCGAGCAGGTTTAGAAAGTTCAAGTACTAAAGTTTTTGCTGCCAGACAAATGGCCCAGTCCTTATTAGAACAAGAGATTAGGAATTGAATAACACGATCAAACTCAGTCCACATTATGGGTTTATTGCGGTTTTAGTTGCATCAGTTCTTTGGGGTACGACTGGTACTGCGGCTTCTTATGCTCCCAATTTAAGTCCATTAGCCATAGGTGCGATTGCGATGGGTGGCGGTGGGCTTTTACAAGCGTTACTCGCTCATAAAAACATCCTCAGTCATTTACCGCAGATCCGTTCATATTTCCCTTTGCTGTTGGTTGGGATGATTTCTGTTGCTATTTATCCACTGGCCTTCTACTCCTCTATGCGGATGGCTGGCATCACGATTGGCACTGTGGTTTCTATTGGTTCAGCACCATTATTTACAGCGCTACTTGAAAAGTTTTTTGATCAAAAAGCACTCTCGCTAAAATGGTTTATCAGTTTTATTTTTGGTGTTGCTGGAGTATTGCTTTTATCCATCGGTGAGTCGCACTCTCAAGGCTCGTCATCAGCAATAAGTGCTGATCAGAAAAGCATAGGAATTATTCTTGGGCTTATTGCAGCCTCAACCTACTCGTTATATTCATGGGCTGCCAAGAAAATGATTGATCAGGGTGTCGACTCTAGAGCCTCGATGGGTTTAATTTTTGGATTTGGCGCTTTAATTTTATTACCGACTTTATTTTTTACTGGTTCCAATTTATTTGATGAACCCGTAAACCTATATGTTGTCGGCTATATGATGCTGATTCCGATGTTTCTCGGTTATCTGTTATTTGGTTATGCTTTAAAAACAATTTCTGCCAGTACCGCCACGACCCTCACTTTATTTGAACCATTAGTTGCCGCACTTTTTGCGGTATTGCTGGTGGGTGAGAGATTAGCGCCGATTGGTTGGATCGGTATGGTTTTGATTTTTGTATGTTTGGCTGTGCTATCCAAAGCGGATAAGTCAAATTAATTTTTAAACCTGAAATGTATTTCAATATGCTTCATCACAAGCGAAGTAATTATCTAATTTTTATTTGTTCAGAAAAATAGAAAAATGGAATCGATGCAGAAAATAAATTTCCTCTGCATCGTTTTCGCTCTGCTATAGAACGTTAATATCAATACTCTTTTGCTAATTTTTCCAGTGTGGATAGCATTTTTTTCACCACACTTCTTTTATGATTTAACATATTCTTAATGTTGGTCGGATTAAAACCCGTCAGTTTAGCAATACCTCGACTGGTCATATATTCACCCGTCTTTTCAAAGTGCTTTTGACTCAAGGCTGTTTTAGCATCAGAGAATCTAATGGCTAACTTATAATCACTAAATTCAGACCATGCACCCGTCTTATATTCATCCAAATCAAATTTGTTTTGATGAGGTGGTTTATCTCTAAGAATATTATTCAAGCGATTAATGACGATTTTTTCCTCACTCTTTTGTATCCGCTGATAAAGTTCAGTTTCCTCAAAAGTTCGCCCTATAGAGATATCCTTTCTGAATTGCTCAATTATTTTTTTAGCTTCTGATGTGTCATGCTCTTCACCCTGCTGGATGAGATTTAGAATTTTAAATAAAGATTCTAATCTGCCACATGTAAAAACATAAGAAATTTTCAACTTCTGTACTCCGCTATGAGTTTTTAGCTCATCAAAATAAATAATTTATTCGACACTTTAACACGATAGCGTTGACTCCAACCCCTCACTACGCATATAAATGAATCATTTGATTTTTAAATAAAATAATATGTAGCTTCGCAGAAGCTTAGCATCCCATAAAAATGATCAGTTTCATTCTAGGTTGGTTCTAATTCCGTCATCGGCCATCTTGGTGTCGTAGTTACTGCGAGACCATCCTGCTGCCCAGCTTTTAAACGTTGATAGCCTGCAAACGCAATCATGGCGCCATTATCTGTACATAAAGCCGGTTCAGCATAATAGACTTGTGCATTGATCTTTTTCAGCGACGTCTCTAATTGCTCACGTAAGCGAAGATTGGCACTGACACCACCAGCAATGACCAAGCGTTTTAAACCTGTTTGTTTTAAAGCCTTTACTGATTTTTTAGCCAGTGTATCAACCACTGCTTCTTGGAAAGAAGCCGCAATATCCGCATCACGATTTTCTTCGCCAAGTTTTTTCAGTTGAACAGAAACCGCTGTTTTCAAACCGCTAAACGAAAAATCTAAGCCTTGATGCAAGATTGGGCGAGGAAAAGCAAATGCTTGGGCATCACCTTGTAACGCCAGTTTTGCGATATTCGGCCCACCGGGATAAGGAAGTTTCATCATTTTTGCGACTTTATCGAACGCCTCGCCAGCCGCATCATCAATCGACTCACCGAGTAACTCATACTGACCAATTCCATGTGCAGCCATCAGTTGCGTATGTCCACCTGAAACCAACAAAGCGACAAACGGAAATTCCGGTGGCGTATCTGAAAGTAATGGCGCAAGCATATGACCTTCCATATGATGCACACCAATCGCAGGTTTATTGAACGCAAACGCCAAAGTACGACCAAATAATGCACCTGTCATCAATGCACCCATCAACCCCGGACCACGTGTATAAGCAACTGCATCGATTTCGTGTTTTTTCACGCCACTTTGTTCAAGCAATTGATTCATCAGAGGAATCATCTTACGAACATGATCCCGTGACGCCAGTTCAGGTACGACACCACCATATTCTGCATGCAGTTTGATCTGACTATAGAGAACCTGCCCCCGTAAGCCGAGCTCGCTATCATAGAGTGCTAACCCAGTTTCATCACACGAAGTTTCTAAGCCCAAAACAATCATTAAACTGCCTTTACAACGATCAAAAATAGTATCAACGCTATTATAGACTTGTGATCTGAGTTGTAAATGAGTAAAATACTGACCTTCACTTGCGATCTAGTGCAATCGTGCGTTAGATCTTATCCATCATCTTAGAGGATTTTACATGCCACAAGTTAAGTTGAAAGAAGGCGAACCAGTAGACGTAGCTATCCGCCGTTTCAAACGTTCATGCGAAAAAGCTGGTGTTTTAGCTGACGTTCGTAAGCGCGAATTCTATGAAAAACCAACTCAAGAACGTAAGCGTAAAAAAGCTGCAGCAGTTAAGCGTTATCAAAAGAAATTGACTCGCGAATCTGTACGTACTACTCGCCTTTACTAATTAATTTGTGATTGACTGCTGAAAAGACTATGACGACTTTAAAAAACCAAATTACTGACGTGTTAAAAAATTCTATGCGTGCCAAAGAAATGGCAACAGTAACGGTTATTCGTGGTCTACAGGCAGCAATTAAGCAAATCGAAATTGATGAGCGCATTGAGCTTGACGATGCTCAGGTTCTTGCGGTCATTGAAAAGCAAATTAAACAACGTAAAGAATCGATCAAGGCCTTTTCAGGTGCTGGTCGAGAAGATTTAGCTAGTAAAGAACAAGCCGAAGTTGAGGTTATCTCTCAATTTCTACCAGCCGCTATGACTGAGGAAGAACTTGATTCTCTCATTGAGCAAACGATTTCTGCTCAAGGAGCTACTAGCATGAAAGATATGGGTAAGGTGATGAATTCTCTACGTCCGATCATAGCCGGGCGTGCCGATCCTGCACAAGTTTCTTCTAAAATTAAAGCAAAATTAAGCTAATCAGCTCAGTTCGGCTTTATACCTCTCTTTTTATATATTTAATAATAAATTGGATTCATTTCAACAATGAACCCATGCATATTATTTATTTAAAATCACACTGAATATTATATTTAGTCAGCATTTTCATTTCTTTTGACTCAGTCACTTGATGAATTACATCTTGCTTGGTCATCGTGGCGTATTGTCCTGTTAAATGAGATCTATTCTTTTCGATCGCCCCATAAGAGTCCTGCACATATTGATTTACAATAGCGCAATATTTTGTCTGCTGCTCAGGTGTGAAATGTGAGAGTTGCGGGTCTAAACTACGTAAAAAACTGCGCATGTCTTGCGCATAAGTTGCCGTTATCTTTTCTACAGCACGTACATATTGCTCAACTGAAGCCGCTGAACTCGCCCCCACAAACCCAACCGCAAAAATAAAACCAATAATTTTCTTCATCATTTTTTAACTTCTTTACTACTCAAGCCAGCCATCTTATCTTAATTCAATAAATTTTGGTTTATGCTCGGTAAAAAATTCTTCTGTAGGTGCAGGAATCTGTCCTTCAGTTACCGTACCCAAACGTAAGCGAATGATATTTGGCAAATCTGTACGATATGAATAAATCGGACTAGCACAATGTTGACAGAATACTCGTGCTTTATTCGGCGTATGAAAATATTCGTTTAGTTGATCTTGCCCTGAGATAAATTCAAATTTTGTTTGATCAAGTGGACTATTCCAACCCGCGATTGCACCTTGTGCCTGCTGACAGTGTTGGCAATAACACAGAATACTATTTTCAATTTCACCATGATATTGATATTGCACAGCCCCACATAAACATTGCCCCTTGATCATAATAAACCCTCCTCTCAATTAATTTCTATTTATGTTATACGGCAATTATACTTACTCTTTTATTATTGATGACTTAAATTAATTTTTTAATTCCAGTATTTCACCTGCTAATCCATCATAGTCTTTAAATGCTTTATGCTTAAAACCCTGACGCGTTAGAATCTTGCGTGAAGCAAGATTTTTAGGATCAATAATCGCAAATATTTGATTTATTGAATTTTCTTTTCTTGAAATATTAAGTAAAAGTTCACTGACTCTATTCGCAATACCTCTACCCCAATAATTTGGCAAAAGCATATAACCCAATTCAAGCTCGTCAGCATCTATTTCTTTAATTTCTAGCTTTGCCAAACCAATAAACTCATTCGTATCAGCATCAAGAATTTTAAAATTACCAAAATTCTCACATAATTGATTATTTACGATAAGTTGCTGAAAATTATGTTCTGCTTCATCTAAAGGAATAGCTCTTTCTGTAATCATAGCCATTACCTCTGTATTACTAACCAGTTGAAAATAGTAATGAAAGTCTTGTATGTTGAATTTTTCTAATTTAATTTCCATGTAATTACTCTCAAATTTTCAGCAAGCTAATTCCACCACATCAAATTAAGAATTAAATTTTCCTACGGTAGTCATCTTGCATTTGCTTTAAACGAGATTCAATTTTCGCTGACATTGCCATATTCCCTTTTGCAAGTCGTTGCGCATGTAACATGGATTTAATTGCATTTTCCTCATAGCCCGACCAATACTCAACCTCTGCACGATAGCATAAGACATTCACAGCTTGTAATGGTGAGCTTTTGTCTAAGTTTGCTGCTTGTTGCAACAGTTGCCATCCTCGAATATCACGTTGGTTCTTATGAATGAATCGTTGAACTAAGGTTTGCGCTTGTGCAACTTGTCCTTGTCGAATTAAGACTTCAGCGAATTTATAAGATAAAGCGCGATTTTCAGGCATCGTTCTTTGAATCGGTGCAATCGTATTCTCTGCCAGCTCAAGTTTATTTTGCCCCAAATAAATATCGGTTTGAATGAGTGGAACCAATATATGAGATTTTAATTTCACTTTCACCAAATCAAGATTTGACTGTGCTTGAGCATAATCACCTTGCTCTAAATAAAACTTACTGAGCGCCAGTTGTGCTGCAACATTCTTCTGCGAGGCAAGAGATTGTATCTGAATTTCTGTGGCTTGATTTGAAGTGACGTAGGTATACCATTTCAATATGTCAAAATTGAGATCATAAATCTTTGATTTCACTTTAGGCAGTTGATTGGCACGCAGACGAGCTTCACTCATACGTTCAGTGGTTAATGGATGAGTTAACCAAAAATCTGGCAAAAAGCTAACTCGACTGGTCGCCCGATGCATGGTTTCAAAATAATCCGCCATACTCTGCGGATTGTACCCTGCTGAATACATAAACTGCATACCGATACGATCTGCTTCACGCTCTTGATTACGACTATAGCTCAGTTGTTTATCAATTAAAGCGGCTTGCGTTCCCAACATTACCGCTGAGCCGACATCACCATCAGCCTGTGAGGCAATCGCAGCACCAACGAGGATCCCAGCCAAAGCCAATAATCCTTGTCCCTTAAATGCTTCTTGTGATCGGCTGTAATGTCGTTGCGTGACATGGGCGATTTCATGCGCCATAACGCCTGCGATTTCATCTAAATTTTTAGCGGACGTAATCAAACCCGTATTTATTGCAAATAAACCACCAGGTACAGCAAAGGCATTAATTTGGGGATCTTTGATCACCACCAAACCAATCGGCTGCCCCAGTTGGGTTTGACTTAAAATGCCTGAGAAAACTTGTAAAAATTGATCTTCCAACCAAGCATCTTGAAGTATAGGCATTTGTCGATGAACTTGACGATAAACTTTTTCACCGATGAATTTTTCTTTTTGTTGGTCGAGTAACCCTATACCACTGCCAATATCAGGGACTTCAGTTGCTCCCATCACCTGTGTAGGCAAAAGGACCTGCGTATGACTCAGTTGGGTCGTGGCAAATAAGCCACATGCAAGCAGCAGCGGTCTCAAGGGGTTTCTCTATGATTCTAATGGAGAAATTTAATATAGCACTGAAAATGAGAGGAATTTGCAACAAAGTGTTATAGAAGACAGCTTTTACTGTCTTCTTTTTATAACAAAGATCGAATATGTATTATTTCGCCGAAGTATAACGTTGATCTACGCTAAATTTCTCTGGAAATTTTGCGTGAATATTTTCATAAAAAGCCATGATTTCCGTCATGTCTTTTTCATAATCACCCGTAGGATAAATGATTTTTCCCACACCAGTTTTCTTCTTAGCATAATCCATATACGCCAATGCAATCGGAACACCCGCTGCGATAGCAATATGATAAAAACCTGTTTTCCATTGTTCTTGTTTCGCTCTCGTACCTTCTGGAGTAACTAACATCACTAATTTTGGATGCGTTTTAAACAAGTCACTCATCAATTGAACCATACTTGGTCGTTCCTGACCTTCCTGTTTGGCTCTACGATCTATACCGATCCCTCCCATTGCTCGTACAAAAGGACCAAAAGGAAATTTCATATAGCTGCCTTTGATCGTTAGTCGCACATTGACGCCCAACGCTTTCAATGCCAAACGGGCATATAATGCATCCCAGTTACTGGTATGTGGCGCGGCGATCATCACACATTGGTCAATATCTAAATCCCAATGATTATCGATTTCCCACCCCATTAAACCTAAACTTTGCTCAGCTAACTTTTCGAACACAAATACCCCAGATGAAATCTCAAAGGGCGCAAGTGTAGCAATATTAATCAGTTTAAAAAGATGGACTCGTGCAATTATTCAACAATCAAGTTGTAAGCAATTATTCAGCCGCTATTAATCAAATTTGGGATTGACCAAATAACGTGGCGTTCGATCTTCTAAAGCATCAATCAGGTTTTGATAAGCGAGATTGACCATTTTATAACGCGTTTCAGCCGTTGCTGAACCAATATGTGGTGCAGTCACCACGTTTGGCAGTTCAAATAATGGTGAGCTTTGCAAAGGTTCTTTGGCATACACGTCTAAGCCCGCGGCAAAAATTTTATTTTGTTGTAGTGCCTCAATGAGCGCATTTTCATCAACTACAGAGCCACGTGCAATATTAATGAATACAGCATGTTTCTGCATGAGCTCAAATTGAGCCTCTCCGATCAGCGCCTGTGACTGGCTATTTAAATCAACAGCAACCACAATGAAGTCAGATTGCTGTAATAACTGATCGAGGTCACAATATTGGGCATTGAATGCTTGTGCGACTTCTATTTTTTCACGGCGATTATGGTACAAGATATTCATATTGAAGCCATAAAAAGCTCGACGAGCGATTGCTGCTCCAATATGACCTAGACCAATAATCCCCAAGGTCTTACCAAACACATCTACGCCAAATTGCTCACTCGAAACTGTTCGCTTCCATTGACCTTGTTTGGTCCAAGCATCAAGTTGTGGAATTTTTCGTGCTGCACTCAGTAATAAACTAAAAGCCAAATCCGCTGTGGTCTCTGTTAATACATGCGGCGTGTTTGCGAGCCAAATTTTTCTTTGATTTAAATAATCAACATCATAGTTATCATAGCCCACTGACACACTAGAAATGATTTTAAGTTTTTGTGCAGGCGCTAAGTTGCTTTCGTTGAGTAAACGCCCAGCGCCAATCATGGCATCGGCATCCTCTACCTCTGCTCGAATTTGCGCATTGATATCCCCCAATTTTGGATTGAGCACCACCACCTGATAATCTTGCTGTAACCGTGCTAAAACGTCTTGATGAATTTGACTAAATACAACAACTTTCTTCATTATAAAATTTCCACTCTTTTATTGCATTAATTGCCACAACCGTCTTTTTAATAAGGGTTGAGCAATCATTTCTTCTAAACTGGCAAGATGTAATATATTGGCGTGTTGAATAAAATCGAGCTGACCTAGGCAAAGGATTTTTTTATTATTTGCTGTTGCATCCAAAAAGCCTTGAATATATGAAGACAATCCCCGACTTTCTTGAAATCCAACCAATGGGAATGGCCATTTCAACTCAGCGTATTGCCCTAATCTTGCTTTCTGAATGTTTTGCCACAATGTTCTTTGAGCATCACTAAGCTGGCTGCCTTCTAGCAAAATTGCACAGCTATCCAAAACGTACATTTGCAACTCAAACGCTTGGACTGGTGTTGTTATAACGATTTGCTCTTTCTCAACAACGACTTCTTTAGCGACTGGCTTTTCGACAACTTCAGTATGTTGAGGAACTTCACTGGCTGTTATCTGTTGTGGAATTGGTACAGATGTGGCTTGGATATCTTTAGGAATCGGGGCTGTATCAAATGCAAGCACAGAAGATGGTTCGATTTCGTCGACAACTTGATCTCGCCATAAGCTAGGTGCAGTATTTTTTTGAGATACAACTTCTCTAGGAACCCAAACATCAATTCCCAAAGTCGCTAATATGTTTCTCTGCTGCCCAATCATCCAATCTACTCGTTCACTCACAGTGATGAATACTGTAATGCCAATAGTCTAGCATAAACCATTAACCTCTAAAGGCTTCGTTTTGCTCAATCATTTCACAACGTACCTATTCAAATGTAAACCTTTACAGTTATTCAAACCAAGTTAAAGTGTATAACGGCTTCCATCGTTTTCATTCATCGGTTTTTCATCAATATTTCATCATTTTGTCGCTTTTACTTTTTATTAATATTGACTATCGAATGCTCAAATAAAAAGGTCATGTGACTTATGCTTATTGTTTTTGCTCTCGCTTTAGTCTCACTCGTTTTTATCTGCTTTTTATATACACGACACCCTCTTTTTGGAAAAATCCCTTCTGGAGAACGCTTACAACGTATCAAAAACTCCCCCAACTATCAGCAAGGTCAATTTCGCAATCTCACTGAAAAATTAGGCATGGCCGATTGCTCCCATACTCTCATTGAACTTTATAGAACATTTATCAAAACCATTCCTCATCGCAGACCTAAAGATATTATTCCCTCGATTAAAACTAATCTCAAAACACTTGATCCACAACAAGATGTCATGATCTGGTTCGGACACTCTTCCGTATTTATGCAACTACACGGCAAAAAATTTTTAATTGATCCTGTCATGAGTGGCAAGGTTTCTCCCTTGCCGTGGGGAACACGCGCTTATCGAGGAACCGATATATACACCGTTGAAGAATTACCTGAGATTGATTATTTACTGATTTCACATGATCACTATGATCATTTGGATTATAAGACCATTCTTAAATTAAAGAATAAAGTAAAATATGTGATCACTGGCTTAGGTGTTGGCGAACACTTTGAATATTGGGGCTATCCCAAGGACATACTGATTGAAAAAGATTGGGGCGATTGCATTGAGTTTGACGATGGCATTACCATTATCACCGAAACTACCCATCATGATTCAAGACGTGCTTTCGATGGCGGAAAAAATTTGTGGATTTCATTCATTATTCAATCACCGAACAAAAAGATCTTTTATACAGGTGACGGCGGTTATAACAAGCACTTTGTCGAAATCGGTCAAAAATACGGGCCTTTTGATTGGGCATTGATGGAAAATGGGCAATATGATGCCGCTTGGCATGCTGTACATTGTCATCCCAATGAGGTTGCTCAAGCGACTGAAGAACTAAAAGTGCGAAATATGATTCCCGTACATCATTCCAAATTTAGTTTAGCTAAACATCCATGGTATGAACCGATTACAAGAATTGCAGAATACTCAAAAAATAGAAAATATCGTCTTGCAACTCCGATGATTGGTGAATTAGTAGAGCTGGATAACGACCAGCAAAGCTTTAAGCAATGGTGGGAAAATATTCGATAATTTAATTCTCCCATCCCAGCTATGCCTCATTTTAAAATGAGGCTTTACTAAGAAAGCGGAAATAAAATTAAGGACTTAAGCCCTTAATTCTTAAACGACCACCATTTTCCTAAACAAATTCAATCTATTCTTCTCACATAAGAGAGAAAATTATAAGTGGTAAAAGTAATCGTGATGAGCTCAAATTCGTGCAACCCTTTAAGACAAATTAAATTCTTAATGGACTTGGCTCAAATGTTAAATATCCAAAACTAAAGTGTCTGATCGTGGCAAAGTATTACAGGTGGTAATACGTAAATCTGGTTCTAGCTTATGTTCATCTAAATTGGTGGTACCTTGCAGCTTATTACAAACACAAGCACGACATAACCCTCTTTCACACCCCGATGGAATATTAACACCAGCCAAACGTGCAGCCTCCAACAACGTCGTGCCTCCATTAACCACAATATCTATTCCACTACGTGCAAAGTGGATAACATGATCTTTACCATCAGTGGGATGTTCCACAACTGGAGGGGTAAAGCTCTCTGTATGAAAATTCACTTCAGGTAACCCTAAATCCAATAACATTGATTTTGACGCAGCAATAAACCCTGGCGGAGCACAAACATACACTTCATGTGTTTTTACATCAGCAACAACCTTAGATAATAATTCAGTACTTAATTTCGCCTGATATATTTGACCTTGAGGAATATAATTAGGGTTTATCTCATCACAAATAAAATGCACATCAAAACCAGATAACTGAGCAACTTCTCGTAATTCCTGCTCAAAAATAATGGAGCCCTCGTTGCGGTTAAAATAAAGCAAGGTAGCTTGACTATCAGGGGCTTCGCGCAACGCCTTACGCAACATACTCAAAATTGGAGTTATACCAACGCCACCAGCAAGAAAAAGTATTTTTTTAGGCACATCACTCATAATGAAATCTGGAGAAGACTGAGGTGTTCCCACTAAAATCATTTGTGAATTTTTCTGAATATGATTATTGATATAATTTGAAACACGCCCGCCTTCTACACGCTTGATCGCAATTTCCAAAAAATCACCAGCCTCAACACTGTCTTTTAATAAACTATATTGTCTAACTAGACTTTCGTCTCCCACCTCAACCCGTACGGAAATAAATGAACCAGCTTCCCACGTAACGTTATCCCATCCTTTAGGTTTTTCAAAGCGTATCATCAATGCCTGATTTCCTGCTTGCGGGAATACGGCATTGACCTTAACAGCTACATTATAAAATTGAGGCTTATTTAGATATGTCATGTTACTTGGCAGTTTGTATTGGGCACCATATACGATCCGACGTAATAGCTCCTTAGGTCTTGTCAAAATTTTTAAAGAATTTCCGGTTTCTTGCTCTCCAACAGGACTCGCTAATTTGAGCACATTAACCATCATATCTGGAACAACATCTTCAAGAGACATAACATTATAAGGTAAGCCATGCTGCAAGCAGATTTCTTTAACAAGTGGCTGGATTTCGCGTTGACGATTACATGGTAAATCTGGAAATAAATGATGCTCTAGATGAGTATCCAATCCACCATAAAACACATTAAATGCAGGTGGATTATCGAATTTAATCTCTTCTTCCAACAATGTCTTAAAATAATTATCAAGCGAAGCATAAGGTGTGAAATTACTTGTCGCTAAAATTTGGCGGCGAAAATACTCTTCTTCTGTTTCGCTCACTCCTGGATCACTAAATAACTCAACATTGGGTGAATGATGTTCCAAAAATAAGACTGCAACGGTCAAATCATATCCCAAAACGGTACTCAGATAATTTCCAAAAAATGTTGGCAATATTCGATGAGGAGAAACCGAAAGAGGATCTTTCCAAAAATTCTGGGTAATATATTTTTTCGCCAACTTTAAGGTTTGTTCAATAGTCGTTCGGCTAAGTACTTTCCGCCCTTCTGTCTTAGCAGCTGATGCTCCAGTAAAAAGAGAAAACACCAGATTAGGTGATGTCAATAACAAGGTCCACAACAGTGGAAGTTGCACAGCATGGTGACCATACCATGGCTGACCTGGCTTAATACGTAAAAACGAGTATCCTAAATCATGGTCTACTCCAACGATATTAGTAAAAGGATGGTGATTCTGATGATGCATCACACGCCATTCGTAAGGGTCCACCATGAAATTCCAAACCCAGCGCTCTGAATGGAAAGAGCCTGCATTAGGTAAATGGTCATAACTACCATGCATGATGTTGTGACCAAGTTCAGAAAACTCAAGCAATGTATGCAATGCACCCAATATCGCACCACGCATCATGGCATTAGGTTTTCCACCTTGTTGTATTAACTCTTTACTACGAGCTTTAATAGCTTGGGAGTAAGCCGCAACATTTTTTATATGAGCTAGGTCTGCATCTCCAACTTCTGCTTTAGTTTGATCATATAAAGTCTTTAAATCAGCCGTTAAACTTTTATGTTTGCCATAGCTATTATTTAACATTTTATATATCTCTTTCGAATTTGCCCTTATCCGAGAAGATATAAAGTTTTGTAGATAAACAGAATGACATTATACTAACAAACTTGACATTTCATGACACGAAAGTATAACCATGCAATTATATTGGAATTTCCCTCGCAGTATTAGCGCCATTCGCGTATTGCTTACAGTGGGTCAATTACATGGCCTAACGCATGAAACTTGTCTAGAAAACACTCATATTTCTTTAAGTGATTTATCACAATCTAACTTTGAAGTAGAAGCAGAACAGGAATTTATAGTTATTCGCAATCTACTGAAATTACTAGGACCTAACCTTCCAATTGGTTTAGAAGCTGGTCTAAGACATCATACGACAACATTTGGTGCATGGGGTTTTGCCATTCTTAGTAGCCAGACAATGAAAGAAGCTTTGCATTTTGCAATGCGATATTTTCAACTTAGCTCCATTTTCTGCAATCTAGAAGTCGTTCATGACGGTACACATACACTCCTAATTTTTGATCATAGCCAATTACCTGATGACCTAGAATATTTTTTGGTTGAAAGAGACCTCATAACAGTTATATCGATTCAGCGAGATGTATTACCTATCCAATTTCCTGTAATGAGTATTAATGTTGCTTTGCCCGCACCAAAGTATGTCGATAAATTTCTCGAATTAACTGGATATTCTATTCACTTTAATCAACCTCAAAGCTGCATTATCTTTGAAAGCCATTTGCTTGACCTACCACTGCCTCAAGCAGACCCATTTATCCGCGCACGTTATGAAGCAGAATGTCAACAATTATGGACAAGAAGAAGCTCTCTAGGGAGTTATAGCCAAAAAGTCAGAAATATTTTGCTTCTACAACCCTCACAAATGCCTAAAATTGATGAAATGGCAGACTATCTCCAAATTAACCTCAGAACTTTGCAACGACATCTCGCAGTTGAAGGAATTACCTATGAAAGGCTTATAGATGACATTCGCAAAGACTTAGCCGAAGACTTACTCAAAACAACCAGTTTGACAGTTGAAGAAGTTGCTAATCAATTAGGCTATTCCGAAGTTTCAGCTTTTTCTAGAGCCTTTAAGCGCTGGAAAAGCATCTCTCCCAAGAATTTCAGGTTGCAAAAATAAAATTAGATTTAGATATGTAAGCATATATTTTCAACAAACTTACAATACAACAATTTAACGCTCTACCTCATCAGCCACAGTGAGTAAATTTGTTGCATAATTCATGACTAATAAAATTAAATCATTTGCTTTTTCTTCTGACTCGGCCAAACGTCCCTCTAATAGAAGATGAGATAAACCATGTACTAAACTACAACTTAGAGTCGCCAATATTTCAACTTGAGGGTCGGTCTCATTCTTGTCTAATATACAAGCAGTTAATTTATATAACTGCTTGTATGTACTATGCACAGCCTCGCTTAACTCGTTAGCACTATCATGTTGAAGACTCCGATCAAACATTAAAGTAAAGAGATTACGATTGTTCTTTGCAAAATTAATGTATGCCAAACCAAATCGTTTTAAAGCCTCGGGTTGGGATGCAGTGCTTTGCATTGCTTGGTTTTGTTCTATTTGCAAATGCTGAAACCCTTTCGCTGCTAAAGCAGTCAAAAAACAATCTTTATTCTCAAAATGTCGATATACCGCATTGGCACTTACACCAATTTGTCTCGCCATTTCTCTAAAACTAAGGCTTTCAGCATCACTATTTTTTAGGTGAGCTAATCCCGCATCTAATAATTTTTCACGCACATTTCCATGATGGTAATTCGCCTTTTGAGATAAATTTTGAGATTGCATTGGAGGCATGTTGACACCGCGCACATTATATAAGCATAATGTGTGCATCGAACACATCATGCTGTATTGTTGTTAAATCCTCGTAAAAGAGAACACCAAAGGTCTTGGTCAGTAAAACAAAAATATTTTGATTACTCGTTAAATACTCTCCAAGAAAAAGAACCCTTAAGCCAAGGAAGTAAATATGGATATTTTTGGAATTATAAAACAGGCTTTTTTATTTACAATCCCATTGTCAATAATCCCTACATTTGCGAATGCTGAACTCAATCTTATAGATGATCAAGACCTTTCCAATATAACAGGCCAATCCTTTCTTCATATGAATTATATTGCTCCATCAGAAATTGGGAATATTAGCAATCTGGGGTTCTACTCCATAGGGGTCTTGGCAGATATTGAGCTCAATGCAAATATCAAAAGTATCCAGCTTGGATGTGGAGGAGTTAACGGGCCAGGAATCTGTGATATTGACTTATCCGATGTCCGTATTACAGGCACTCAACCAGGTCGTAGTGGTACCTATGTAGATTCCGATGCAAAATTAAGTAACCCATTTATTCAATTTGCCATAAGAAATCCTGACCAAGCAGCTACACGTGAAATCGTTGGATTCTCACTTGGCACACAAAGTGCGGACTTACTTATGTCTATTGGTCAAAACCCAGACCCTTCAACTCCAGGTCAGATCGGAGGAAACCCGAATGGCGCAACGGGTATTAATACGATTAGCGGAAATTTTCAAGGGCTCGTAAAAAACTTAAGAAACCCAATGGTGATTAATGCTGCTTTAGGCCTAATTCCTTTGGCAACAGGCAACGCCTATGTTCAAGAGACATCGACCCAACCCAACCTATCTACCACCTTAAGAACTCAAGAGTCTGGTATCAATGTTGAAACAGGAGCTTATTATCAATTTATCTCAGGACAGCGCATGACTGGAGTGGACCTTGGTCCGATTAATCTTATTGTTCCTAATCTGTATGCTGCATCCCTTCTTAATTTAGGAAGCTTAACTGCAAAAGCGACCTATACACCATTTAATTTTATTGATTTACACAATATGTATGTCAAACCGAACCCTACCGCTGGTCTATCACTATCATTAAATAGTCAACCGACTTTATGGCCACAAATAGGAACAAAAGGTGAATATACGTTTCCAACTACTGCACAAGAACTTGATAACAATGGAAACGTAATTACGAGAGGTTATAACTCCAATGGCAATCCTATCACAACAGAAGATTTAATGGCTCAACGTGGTTGGTGGTTGTCGGTACCTCAAGCAACGATTGGTGATGATTCTGATTTCGTAACAACATCAACAGCGCATGTAGATGCTGCCGTCGCATTAATTGGATTGGCTCTAGGTAATATCACTGTAGGTCCTGTTAATAGTGGACAAATTCCAGTTCAAAACTGTTATGGGGAACTCAAGTTTTGTTAAAACCGAACTATGACTTGAACCTCTCCATGAAACTTACACGTTCTTTACCACACCTAATAATTTCTCTAGTACTCTTCGCGTGGCTGAATACTTCCCACGCGACCACAGTTTATAAGTCAACCCATATGTGCACAGCCTCTGTTAAAAATAAAATACCCTATAAAATTCAAAATTCTATATCGAATATTACAGTCAACTCAGCAGACTCTGACACATCAAGCATTGCATTTATAATTGCAGCAGCAATTGCTTCAAAACATAATCAACATATTGATACGCTTAATATCGCAACATATTTACAGCAGCTCAATCCAACTAGAGATTCA
This sequence comes from Acinetobacter halotolerans, assembly GCF_004208515.1. GTDB lineage: Bacteria > Pseudomonadota > Gammaproteobacteria > Pseudomonadales > Moraxellaceae > Acinetobacter > Acinetobacter halotolerans. The sequence continues at coordinate 300,569 of NZ_SGIM01000002.1, read as the reverse complement.
TTTTATTCATTATTTGAAATCAAAAAAGCTTTTGAAAAATTTGATATCCATATCGATGCTAAAAAAAATGCCTCTCCCTTTGATATATTAAAATTGACCAATGAAATTCTTATTGGTATTGATCAGCAAGAACATTACTTTGCTTTAGTTGGATCATCGCAAGAATTTGTTTATTTAATTTATGGTGTTTTAAACCATAAAGCGCTGATTTGTTCTCTTAAGAAATCTTTATTTATACAAAACTTTACCACCAATAAATTTTTAATTCTTAGATAGTTACCACCAGACTCCATTAAATAGAGAATTTTTATTAATTCAAACAATTAGGCTTATTTAATAATTAAAAAAATAAGCCCTTTATATTTTTTTAAATTAAGTTTTAGAAAATAATCTTTAAAAGTTAATCGAGTATTGAATTTAAATCTCGATTCATTTGAACAATATCCTGATGCGTTGGATTAGTTCCTAAGCTTGAGAAGAGTTCAGGTAAACGATCACGCTTTTTTTGAGCCTCTCCTTTTTGAGCAATAGCGAGTCCTTTCCTCATCATTTGCTGATCATAATCACAGCAATATGCTGGCGTACATGGTTGTTGTCTCCAAGAATCTTCCAAACTTCCTGCATCTACAGGGTCAAAACCTATGTCATTTACAAGGCTCATAACAACATTTTTTGAAGGTACATTATCTCCAGCAACAGCTATCGCTAATCTATTTTCACTTCCTTCAACTTGGCCTAATTCTGCAAGTGAATAAGCTAAAATATTATTAAAAGCTTTAATAACAGGACGATTAATCTGCTTGGAGACCCAAACACTTTCTGTCATTCCATCATCAATTTCTTTAATATGAGGATCACGGAAATCAGGATAATAATTACTGGTATCTATAATTACTTTGTCTGTGGCTGCTGAGTAAAATAAATCTGTGGGTAATTCTTTTATAGCTGGGAAAGGAATTGATAAAATAACAACATCTGAAGAATTAACAGCTCCATATATATCGACTGCTTCTACGTTTATTTCATCCGCAATTTTTCTTACACCGTCCACACCTCTAGAGTTCGCAACATATATAGTATGACCTGCTTCTTTTAAAAGACGTGCAAGGGTCTTTCCAATATTACCAACTCCAACAATACCTATTTTCATATAACAGCCTTTTGAGAAATTTAATACAGTTAACACTTTTAAGTTTAAAGATAAGCTGAGACAATAGGAAGTACACACAAAAAAGTAAGTATATTCCTAGATGGTAAGTATGAAAGCAGTACGTGACTGGAATTGTGAAGTTCCTCAACAGCGGATAGTATGGGCAAAAATCACCTCTGAAGCCCTTAAAGCTATTGAAGGAAAATGGAAAATAATTATCCTTTGTCAACTTTTTTCAGCTAAACAACCCCTACGTTTTTCTGCATTAGAAAAACTTATCGAAGGTGTTAATCAGAAAATGTTGATTCAGCAACTTAAACAATTAGAACAAGATGGGATTATTAAACGCACTGTTTATCCACAAGTTCCCCCTAAAGTTGAATATGGGCTTAGTGAAATAGGATTAGCACTTGGTCCTTCAATGGAAGCACTTATTGAATGGGCAGAATTTAAAAATCAAAAATTAAATAGCGATTCAAAATAATAAAAACTAAGCATAAAATTTATACTTAGTTTTTATAATATTAAAAATAATGAATGAGTTATTTCAAACCAAAAGTCTTTCTAATGCTTTTATCAACAGGGCCACTTGGCATGAATCGACGTAACTTACTTAATAAAGATGCCTGTCCAGATGGAGTTCGATACATATGCCAACCACTCAATGCAGCTGAAACAATAGTATCAGCAACACTATCTGGTTGAGGTGCCTTATCAATCTGGTTTGATATCGCATTTGTAGCAAGATTACGCTCATAATCATATTCTGGGATCATGGATTTCACCCATGGAGCATTTTTATCTAGATTAGTTTTCGTGAAAGAAGGTTGAACTGCAGTTACACGAATTCCAAACTGACGAAGCTCGTGATCAAGCGACTCAGATAGACCTTCAACTGCATGCTTAGTTGCTGAATACACTCCCATATATGGTGATGGAAGAAAACCTAACACAGAGCTAATATTGATAATTCTGCCAGATTGCTTCAATCGCATATACGGAACGACTGCTTGTATTGTGCGGAGAATACTATAAACATTCGTATTAAATAAAAACTCGGCCTCTTTAATAGATGTCTCCTCGATGGCACCAATCAGGCTTGTTCCAGCATTGTTGATTAATACATCGATATGACCAGCCTTATTAATAATAGAATGGATTGCATGTTGTACTGAATCCTCATCACTAATATCCATTTTGACTAACTCAACATTCGCTATGGGTTTAGTTTTTTCAATATTTCTAACCGTTCCAAAGACTCTATGTCCTAGTTCTGCAAATTTTACTGCTGTAACTTGTCCTATACCTGATGACACGCCAGTAACTACAATCACTTGTGAGGTTGACATATAAACTCCTAATACTATTTAAAAAATCTGATATCACACTGCAGGTTTAAGCTTGATCTTGAACCAGATCGAATACATTGCAGGTAGGAAAACCAGTGTTAAGACTGTTCCAGCAAGTGTTCCACCAATAAGTGTGTAAGCTAGCGTTCCCCAAAAAACTGAATGCGTCAGAGGAATGAAAGCTAAAATGGCAGCTAAGGCAGTTAAAATAACGGGTCTAGCACGCTGTACCGTTGCCTCTACAACAGCATTAAAGGGATCTAAACCTGCTTGTTGGTTATGTTGAATCTGACCAATCAATATGAGCGTGTTCCGCATCAAAATCCCTGATAATGCAATTAGACCCACTAATGCATTAATACCGAATGGTTGCTGAAAAAGAAGAAGGGTTGGTACAACTCCTATTAATCCTAATGGGCTCGTCAGAAACACCATAATCATTGCTGAAATTGAACGCACTTGAAGAATAATAATGAGCAATGTGATTGCCAACATGATCGGAAAAATAGGCAGCATCGCTGTCGTGGCTTTTCCTGACTCTTCAATCGAACCAGCTTCTACAATACGATAGCCTTTTGGTAGATCCTTTATAATCGGCTGCAGCTGTTTTGTAATTGCCGTAGATACGTCTGGTGGTTGTAGATTTTCAGCGATGTCTCCACGTACTGTTATTGTTGGCACCCTATCTCGACGGCGTATGACTGGCTCTTCCATTCGTATTTCGATCTTACCAATTTGTGCAAGCGGAATACGCTGTCCACTTACTCCAGTGAGCGTAAAGTCACCAATTTTTGCAGGGTCAAATCTTATATCACCAGCAGAACGAGCGACAACTTGTACGGTACGGATATCTTCGCGTACAGACGTAATGGGGATACCTGTTAATAAAAACTGTAATTGCTGTGCCACTGAACTTGATGTAAGACCAACTGCTTGTAATCTATCTTGTTCCAATGTGAAATGTAGCGTGGGTACACGCGTACCCCAGTCCGTGTTTACTGTTCTCATCATTGGGCTGGCATTCATTACATGATGAACTTGAGCCGAAATTTCACGTAGTTTTTCTGTATCAGGACCAGCTACACGATATGCTACAGGGTATGGTGAATATGGTCCAAAAACGAGTTGGGTAACGCGTAACTGCGCTTCTGAAGCAAGCCCATTGGAAATCTCTTGTCTCAAGCGATGTTTTAAAGCTTCGCGCTCTTCTTGATTGTCAGTACGTATCACAATTTTAGCAAAAGATGGATCTGGTAATTCAGGGCCCATGGAAAAGTAAAAACGAGGTGCACCTTGACCAATATATGATGTCACAATCTTTGCTTCATTTTGCTTGGATAACCAAGCTTCAACTTTGGCTGTAGCGGCACTCGTTTGTGTTATAGATGTACCGTAAGGCATTTGTACTTCAACAAGCACTTCAGGACGATCTGAGATTGGAAAAAACTGTTTTTTCACCAATGCCATACCACCTACCGCTAAAACAAATAATCCAATAACACTGCCAGCAACAAGCCATTTACGTGCAATTACGCGCCCAAGAACTTGACGAAAACGGTTATATCGTGGCGTGTTATAAATTGCATCATGTCCCCCTTCAACCTTTTTTAAATCAGGTAGCATTTTCACACCTAGATATGGAGTGAAAATCACTGCAACAACCCATGATGCAATCAATGCAATACCAACGATCCAAAACATATTACTGGTATATTCTCCAGCAGTTGATCTGGCAAAACCATTTGGCATAAATCCTACTGCTGTCACTAATGTTCCTGAAAGCATCGGCGCTGCTGTATGACTCCATGCATAAGCTGAAGCCGCAATACGGCTATAACCCTCCTCCATTTTTACGACCATCATTTCAATGGCGATAATGGCATCATCAACTAAAAGACCTAACGCGAGAATGAGAGAACCCAGTGTAATCCTGTCAAAGTTTTTACCCGTTGCAAGCATCACCACAAAAACAATTGCCAATGTAAGTGGGACAGCCATAGCCACGACAACTCCAACTCGCCAACCCATGCTAATAAAGCTTACAAACATCACTACAAGCAATGCTGCAAAGAATTTGATCATGAACTCATCAACTGATGAGCTAATATTTACAGCCTGATCAGTGACTTTATTTAAACTGATACCAAGAGGTAAATCTTCATTGATTGAACTAATTTCTTTCTCTAATGCTTTACCGAGGTCTAATCCATTCCAGCCTTCACGCATCACCACACCCAACAATAAGGCAGGTTCTCTATCGTTGCGGATAATGAATGTTGAGGGATCTTCATAACCACGTTTAACAGTCGCAATATCAGATAATTTCAAGGTGCGGCCTTGAGCAGTGATAGGCGTATCACGAATTTTTTGTAACTTATCAAAAGCGCCATCCAATCTGACAAAAACTTGAGGCCCTTTAGTTTCAATAGAACCAGCTGGAGTAAGTACATTCTGATTATTAAGTGCAGCGAATACATCTTGAGGATTTACACCTAATGTTGCCAAGCGCTCATGTGAAAATTCGATATAAATACGTTCAGGTTGCTCACCAACAATATTGACTTTCTTTACACCAGGTACATGAAGTAACTGCTGCCTAATCGTTTCTGCATCACGCACCAACAACCTTTGCGCTTCATTTTTTGCTTTCAATGCAAATAAAGCAAAAGTCACATCTGCGTATTCATCATTAACAAGTGGTCCAATTACACCTGAAGGTAAATTACTTATTTCATCATTAACTTTCTTCCTAGCTTGATAAAACTCCTCCTGAACCTGAGTTGGAGGTGTACTATCAAGTAAGGTAAGCGTTGTAAATGCCAGTCCTGGTCTCGTATACGTTTCTGTTCGATCGTACCAACGAAGTTCTTGCATTCGTTTTTCAACTTTTTCAGCAACTTGATCCTGCATCTCCTCAGCGGTAGCTCCCGGCCAAGCAGTCACAATGGTCATAACTTTAACTGTAAAGTTTGGATCTTCAGCACGGCCCAGTTTTAAAAATGCAATAAGACCAGCAATAGAAATCAAAAAAATCAGGAATAATGTAATTCCACGTTCACGAACAGCAAGAGCCGAGAGATTAAAACCTTTATCACTCATGAATGGCTCCCTTGGTTTCCAATTGAAGGATTCCTTGTACTTGAGGAAATGCGCACCGATTCGCCCTCTCTAAGCAAATGTGCTCCTAATGCAACAATTTGGTCTCCTCTCTGAATATTGCCAGTCACATATGCATATTCATCGTCAATCTGCTTAACAACAACCGAACGCCAAGCTACTTTGTTCGTTTTTGCATGAATTACCCATACACCTGCTCCCTTTCCATTATCTAGTATGGAACCAACAGGCACTTGTAAAACATGTTGTGGTCTCTGATTTTGATTTGCGATACGCACAGTAACCGTTGAACCCAATGGTGCGTTGGCTAAAGCACCGTCCAATACAAACCGAGCTTCAAAAGTACGAGTGAGTTGATCCGCAGTATTGGATAACTGACGAAGTTTAGCTGGAACACTTATATTTTCTTGACCGAAGAGCGTGGCTTGCCCAATCGTTCCGATTGCAGGTCTTAATGTCTCTGGAAGTTGAATGACTGCTTCTCTTTGACCTGCATGAGCCAAACGAATAACTGTTTGACCCGCACTTACAATCTGACCTGGTTCGGCCAATGTTTCCATAATCGTGCCATTACCATCCGCAATTAAATCGGCATAGTGACTCGCGTTTAATGCAACCTTTGCATGAGTTTGAGCCGAACTTAGCTGCGCTCTTGCTGCATCTGCTGCAGCTTTAATCTGGTCATATGCAGCAGCAGAAATAGCACCACTACCACGCAAATCACGATATCGAGCCGCATCTTTCTCTGCTTGATCAGCGCGAGCTCTAGCTGCATCGACGGCTTCTTGCTGAGCTTTAGCAGCAAGTTGCAAATCAACAGGATCAATCCGCATCAGCACCTGTCCACGTTTTACTGTTTGACCTGCCTCAACAAGTCTTTTAATCACTTTGCCTGAAACACGAAAACCAAGATCACTTTCTACACGTGCTCCAACCACTCCTGTAAACGCTCTTGAGTCAGCGGTAACCTCTTCCTGTACGGTTGAGACTCGTACCAGAGGTGCTGTGGTACGAGGATCGGATTGTGTACTTTCAGTACAACCTAACAAGATAAATGGAAATATACATATTGCAGTAAATGGAATAAGGCGACGATAAAGCATATTAGAGTCCCCACCTTGTAAAAATTATTAAGGAGACTCATTTTTAATCAAGTGACCAATTTAGTCAATAGTCACAAAGCTACTATGGTGATAAACTTCTCAGAACAAGATTAGAAAGCAACATCGGCGCATCGGCATTGAACTCGATGCTATGCTGTAAAAGTAGTGGATTTAAATAAGGCCTGATCACTAAATATATAACTTTTACTACTTCATCAAGTGGAGTTTTTCTTTCAAAATCACCTGCTTGACGTCCTTCATGAATTATTCCCTGCAATATTTTCTGGATTCTTAATTCATAAGCGATCGTTGCGTCCCACTTTTCTGTAGCGGCTGAAGCGGCTATTTCATACAGTTTACGATCCTGAAAAAATAGACGTAAACTTGAGTCAACAATTGATTTAAATAATACCCTTAATTTTTCAGGGGGATATGCCGTTTTATTAAGTGCAGCATTGATCTCATCTTCTATTTCACGCAAACAATTGGTGCAAATCACCTCGCCAATTGCTTGTTTAGATTCAAAAAACTTATAAATATAAGCTTTAGAAAAACCTATAGATTTTGCAAGATCGGAAACTGTAGTTTTCTCATATCCATATCGACTGAAATGCTCTGTGGCAGCAGTCACAATTTGATCTCTTACCTCATGATCTTCTGGTCCTCGTTTAGAAACAGGATAACTACTCTTTTCTTGACTCATATTTTTCATTTAACCCATTTATGAAAATGACAGTTTAACTCGGTGCACTTAATATTGACAACTAGTGACTATTTTGTATTATAGTCACAAACATTATTATTCAAAATCTCGGGGCGAATATGCTGTCTAAAACTATCGTTGTCCTACCAATATTGGCCAGTGCTCTTACTGCTTGTACCGTAGGCCCTAATTACAAACATCCAAGTATATCTCTACCCGAGCAGTATCTTGGTACTCCCTTAAACTCGTCAAGTGAAGAAACCCAAACAGATATTGCAGTATGGTGGGAGGGCTTCAATGATCCACAACTGACTCGATATATCACATTAGCAATAAAACAAAATCTTGATCTGGCCCAAGCTTATACCCGCGTGACTCAAGCTCAAGCCGGTTTATCGGCAGTCAATGCTTCTTTACGCCCAATCGGTGCTGTTAACGCACAAGCAGCTAAAGTCTACCAATCTATTGAAACGCCTCTAGGGCAAATTTTAAATTCAATGCCTAATTTTGACCGACATGGTAGTACTTATGATGCAAATCTAAGTGCAGCATGGGAGTTAGATATTTTTGGAGGTCTACGCAGAGATCGTGAAGCTTCCCTTGCCAACTACCAAGCCTCTAATGCCGGTGTATCGGCGGTACGCTTAACGGTCGCGGCTCAAACTGCAAATATTTATATTAATATCCGTGGATTACAATCTCGATTAGATATTGCCCATCAACAATTACAAACACAACAAAAACTCCTATCAATTATTAATCTTCTATATAGCAAAGGATTAGCATCAGAATTTCAAGTCAATCAAATGAAGGCAAACCTTTCTCAAATTAAAGCGGCAATACCAGTACTTGAAATGAATTTGGAGGTTGCTATGAATGCGCTTGATGTCATGCTTGGAACACTACCTGGTACTCATCGAATAGAATTAATCAAAGTCAAACCAGTTCCAACTCCACCTAAAATTTTAGAGACTGGAACACCTAGTGACCTTTTACGTAGACGACCAGACCTAATTATGGCTGAACGTCAATTAGTGATAGCAAATGCACGTATTGGTAGTGCAATTGCTGAATATTATCCTAAAGTTTCCTTAGGTGGCTTATTAGGCAGTTCTTCTATTGCTAGTGGAAATTTATTCTCAAGCAGGGCGAATCAAGCTGCTGGCTTATTAGGATTACGTTGGCGTTTATTCGATTTTGGTCGCATTAATGCACAAATTAATTTAGCCAAAGGACAAGAAGCGGAAATGCTTTCAGCTTACCAATTGACAGTATTACGTGCGACAGAAGACGTGGAAAATGCTTTATCAACTTTAGTTAAACGAGAAGAACAATTAGCTGCACTTAAAGATGGAGAAGAATCGCTTACTCAAGCACAAAAAATTGCATTAGTTTCTTATCAAAAAGGAATTAATAGCTTGATCGAAGTTCTACAAGCAGATGCAAATCGTCTCCAACTGTCAAATGCAAAAGTACAAGCACAAACTGAATCAGCGCTGGCCACGATATCCGTTTATAAATCACTTGGCGGAGGTTGGCAGCCTCAATGATGTGGAAACGATCCTACTAAACATTGTATGAAAGAATTAAATGAAAAGTGAAAATAAATTTATGAGGAAAAGATTAGGGATCTGTTGGCATTTGCTGTAAAAAATAGCGAGTCATTTGTGTGATTCATCGACATCCTTTCAATATAATTGGTATCTATGAACAGAGAAATTCAACAACGACTCATATGTACTAGCTCAAACCTGATCTGACAGTTACCGATATTTGATTTAAGACTGTCAGGTTAAATTTGAGCCATATTCTAATCAACTAAAACACATATCAAATCTGCAGTTTAAAACAACCTACCCAACTCTCAATACTTCATCCCACTTGGTCAGATAACTGGGTGATTTATGATTTTGAGTCATTCCCCAAGTTCGTCCTTGCGGAGTAATCAATCGCCCGAATGTCATCATATCTCGCCCAAATCGTTCATTAATTTCATCAAAAGCGACCGAAAGATTCTGACGAGCAATCAGTTCATCCGTATTATGGAATAAATCAACCGCATGGCTGTGTCGCGGAATGATATCCAGTAAAATGACCTCTGCTTTTTTATAACGATGTCCTGCTAGATAGATTCGATCTAAGCCTTGTTGTACCGCTTTTATAATTTCCAAACGATCATCACTATAATCAGCCAAATACACCATGGTAAATGGACGATAATATTGTTCTTTATTAAATCGATTGGTTCGGATACTGATCCCAACAGTCTTACACAATAAATTTTGTTTGCGAAGGCGTTCTATTGCCCGCAAGCTAAACTCAGTTAAAGCACCACTTAGGCTATTTTTATCTTCAATCGGCTGACCAAAGGAACGACTACTTAATACTTGTCGACGGTCTGAAATCACATCTTCAATCTCTAAACACGCCATTCCTTGTAATTCTTTGACTGTATTTTCCATTACTACAGAAAATTGTTTCCCGATCATTTTGGGGTCTGCTTGGACTAAATCCATCACTGAACAAATATTCATTTTTTCTAAGCGCTGTCGAATCTTTCGTCCGACACCCCACACCTCTCCTACAGGTGTATGAAGAAGTAAGTCCTCAATAATACAAGGATCTTCATCAACGATGTTACAAACACTATCGAAACAGGCATGCGTTTTAGCTAAGTTATTCGCAAGTTTTGCTTGTGTTTTGGAGTATCCGATACCGATACAGCATGGTAATCCTAACCAACTTTTGACTGTCGCTAAAATTTGACGGGCATATTCACTCAAATCATAACTTTGTTGATAAGCAGTCAACTCTAAAAAGCATTCATCAATCGAATAAACTTCTTGCTCACAAGGATCCACAAAACTACCCAGTATATTCATGAAACGACGTGACATTTCTGCATACAAGGCATAATTGCTTGAAAGTACTTCAACTTGATGCTGCTGAATAATTTCTTCAATTTGAAATAAAGGCACAGCCATTCTTATGCCAAGCTTTTTTGCTTCATAAGAACGAGAAACCACACAGCCATCGTTATTTGAAAGCACAACCACAGGACGATTTTCTAACTTTGGATTAAATACGCGCTCACAACTGACATAAGCGTTATTTACATCGATCAAAGCAAAAATACGTTGTGGTACATTCATTGACACTTACCTCATCGGTTTCAAGTTATACGTCACCACACCCCAAATCACCAACTCCTGTCCCTCATGTATGTAAATATTTTGATAATCAGGATTTTCAGCCTTTAGCCATACTTTTGGCGGATTAAAATGATGATCAATCATCAAGCGTTTCACCGTGAAATCATTGTCAATCAATGCAATCACAATATCACCCGACTTCGCAGGAATACTCCGATCAACAACTAAAGGATCATCAATATCAATTCCGACATCTAACATCGACAGTGAATTGGCTTTCACAATAAAAGTAGAGTTTTCATTTCGAATTAAAAACTGATTTAAATCCAGTGCTTGCTCCACATGATCTTGTGCGGGTGATGGAAATCCCGCCGCAACACGTTCCGTTGCCAGTGGAATGTGGTAAATTCGATCATTGTTCGCTTGAACATTTTGAATTTTCATTGTGGAGGTCAAATCTGTATGCGTGCCAGTTTTGACATTATTCAGTAACCAATTTTTGATGAAATCCACTTGGGATTCAGGAACACGAATCACTTTGGTCGGTTCACTGAATTGTGCCTTCCGCCCAGCATTTGCTCTCGCACCGCCATGCTCAAAGTCATTTTTTTTGGACATCTTTCCTCCCAATCCAAGTGATTAACAACAGTAATTCAATTTAACTTGAAAAAGTTACAAATTCAAGTTGACGTGCAATTAATTTTGCATAACAATAAATTTCATAGATCAGACCCTCATTTGTTTAACTTGGACAAGGATGTAAAACAAAGTGAGATTAATGTTTGAAATGAATCACTTATGATGCTTTCCACTTCTATATGGCATTTAAGTTATTGATCTCATTCACGAATAAATCTGATCTATCAGCCGTTAGGTTTTATTCAAATATTTTTGATGTGGAGACATGAAAAATGGACAGTCGACGTGATGCAATTCTTGGCTATGCTGATGAACAACATGCTTACTTTATTCGTCTTATTGAAAACAACACTGTACTAGGCAATAGCTATGGACTGTTTTGTGAAAGCCAGAATAGTGAAGCAGCAGAAAGTATTATGACTACCCTCTTCTTAAAGAAATCTTTTTGGTTAAATGGTTCTGAATTTAGTGATATTGTTAAAGGTCTCAACCCAATTACTTGATAGCGATAAACAATAAATATAATTTCATTACAAAGAGCTTGCTTACATACAATCAGCAAGTTCTTTTCTTGATTTTTAATATTTTAACTAAATAAACTGACATTCATATAATATTTTGATTACTACTCCATACTTTTAAATCATTATTTTATTGCTTAATCTTTTAAAAATTTTATCTTTATAAAACAAAACCCACTTATTTGATTAACATAAGTGGGTTATTTTTTTAAAAAAAAGTTAATCACCTAAATTGTTTAAATAAATCTTTTATCATTAACAACAGAAATTATTTTATAGGTTTTCCCATCTAATTCATCTTCAAAGATAAAATCCATATTCGGAAAAATCTCCCGACCTTCAACCTCAATATGCTCAACTCTTTTAAAAAAAGGAACTTCGTGATCTTCTATGTCATTCAGCTGTGCAACAACTATAGATTCATTTTCTTCCTGATCTTTAATCATCACAGTGATCTTGTTCATGATAATTCTCCCGAATAATATAGTCTACTATGTAAAAAATTTATATCATTGTCGACTAAATGGTTGTAACAAGAGTTATAAGTATTATAGTTTTTTTACTTTAAACGCTAAGTAATTGATATATGCTATTTATTTAGCATTTTCAAACATATTTTTTAACCATTAGGCTACAAAGCAGCTAGAAAGATTTCAAGACAACTCAAAAAGTACACTATTCCATAAAATATCAATATCCAACAACACCCTTCTTTTTAAATATCCCAAGCTTAGAACATGATTTTTCATAAATATAACGTTTAAAATTAAAACAAAGTATAAATTCTTATTAATTGAGTTTGTTGATGCGCACACATATCAGCAACACTTAAATCTGAATTATATTTATTTTTAGAATAACCCTATTAAAAACTTACTTATCAAATAGCATTAATTCTATAAATTTAATTTATATTCAACCATCACTCACTACGCAATAAATACAAATACAACCAATCTAAATATAGTCTTTACTCAAAATAACATTTTTTTAAAAGATTATAGAATGTATCTATTTTAAGGACGCGCAAAGATGAACAATACATCCCATGAATATCCTGCTTCAGCTCCCGCACAAGAGCAACAGCATCAACCTGGTAAACAAACACTGATGCACCCTATCCCAGAGGTTATCAAAACAACACATCAGGGAAGTAATAAGCTTAAAGACAAGGTCGCTTTAATTAGCGGTGGAGATAGTGGCATAGGTCGCTCTATTGCTGTTTTATTTGCAAGAGAAGGTGCAGACGTTGCTATTGTTTACTTAGAGGAACAAGAGGATGCAGATGAGACAAAGCAGTTAGTAGAAAAAGAAGGTCAACAATGTTTGTTAATTAAAGCGGATATCACCGATCCAAATGTTGCCACTGATAGTGTCGACAAAGTGATCAATGAGTTCGGTAAAATAAATATTTTAATCAATAATGCGGCGGTACAATTTCAACAAAGCAATATAGTGAATATCAGCGATGAACAACTAGAAACAACTTTTAGAACCAATATTTTTTCCATGTTTTATTTCACCAAAGCAGTACTTCCTCATTTAAATGAAGGAGATAGCATCATTAACACCACCAGTATTACCAGTTATCAGGGTCATGATGAATTAATTGATTACGCCAGCACCAAAGGCGCGATTACAACCTTTACTCGGAGCTTATCCAATAACTTGATGAAACAGAAAAAAGGAATTCGCGTAAATGGGGTTGCACCTGGTCCGATTTGGACACCATTGATCCCGAGTAGTTTTGACTCAGAAACTGTGGCAGAGTTTGGTAAAAATACGCCAATGGGAAGAATGGGACAACCCAGTGAAGTCGCCCCTGCTTTTCTATTTCTAGCTTCAGATGATGCCAGCTATATTACGGGACAAGTGATCCACGTCAATGGTGGTGAAATCGTCAATGGTTAAGTAAACAATCAACCTCGGCTCAGAAATTTTTATAAAAATAAGAGACCTACAATGAAACAACACCTTGATACATCGCTTCTCCAGCAACATGCTTTGCTCTTTTTATTAAAATTTTTAAAAGAGCAAAATTATCGATTTACAGTAATTACTCCACTAACCCACGAACGTATTATAAAAAGAAAGGAAGGTTTATCATCAAGGTTTACAACACTTAGAGATATTTTTGGATGGAATCTGCCTTTCGCTCCTGAAGATTTAGACCCTCAACTCTTTGTCCTCTTGGAAAAAGCAGATCTTATCCGCATTGAGAACAACCAATGTTTCAGTAAAATCCGTGTTGCATCATTAGAGGATGAATTATTTATTCATTCTGCTTTTCCAACCGTAGAAAATGATGCCGTGTTTTTTGGCCCCGACACCTATCGATTTTATTATCATCTTAAGCAATATTTACTCACTCAATCTCCATCCTGCCAACGAGCTGTAGAGTTATGCTGTGGGACATCAGCTGTCGCGATTTCAATTGCCAAACGCTTTCCCTCAATTTCTGAGATATTTACTGCGGACATTAACCCTAAGGCCTTGTTTTATAGTCAGGTAAACCAACAATTTAATGGCTTAGAAAATATTTATCCTATTCATAGCAATTTATTTTCTAATTTAGAGGGGAGTTTTGATCTTATATTTGCCAATCCCCCTTATTTGATGGATATCCAAGAACGGCAGTATCGGCATGGTGGAAACAATTTAGATGGTACAGAATTGTCCTTCAACATTCTAAGAGAGGCCGTAAAAAGACTTGCCCCGAATGGTAGCATTTTTCTATATACAGGAATTTCAATCAGCCAATACGGCAATAAATTTTTGGAAGCCATTCAAAGTTGGATCATCAATTATCCAACTTTGAAATGTACCTATGAGGAAATCGATCCTGATGTATTTGGCGAAGAGTTAGAACAACCGAACTACCAACACATCGAAAGGATTGCAGTCGTTCTAGTCAAAATAACTGCAATCTAGTGTTTATCATCATACCAAATCAACTAAGCTGGAATCGCCTCTATCAGCGCTTCTCTTGACCAAATTCGGTGATGTCGTAGAAGATGTTTTAGTTTTTCTGCGACATGACGAAAATCGTCCTGTATAAGCGTTCCTTCATCAGGGCTTAACTCAAGTTGATCCAACAATGCTGATTTATCTCCTAAAAAGACCATAGGCTTTAAATGCTTATAAGCTTCAAGTAAATAATGTTTGGTCACACCATCTGCGGAAACCATATTCGAATTATCACCATCTACGATAATGACAGCATCATATGCAATCGAAGGTTCGGCTTTCTGCATCCCATCAGATGTGATTTCTTCATCTCGCATACCTTTTACTGGAGCGGGCATTGGGGTTAGTAAATGAGCAATCACCTTCTCTTTCATCACCCAATTCTGAATCGTACGCACGCTTTCAGCATTGACGTTATCATGAATTAATACCGCTATTTTTCTGCCTTTAATATCTTCGGGGATAAAAGCTTGCATAGAAAGTCGTTCGGACTTTTCGATCATGGCATGTTTGAAATTCTCGGCCAAATCAGGCACTTTTATTCCTAAATTTTTGCCGACTTGTTGCGCTAAATCTGTATCAATATTGGCCAAAATAGATTGCACTTCTCTTTCTCTAATGTGTTGACGTTTAACCTTACTTAATTCAAAGGTATAAGCGTCCACCACGTGTTTCTGTTCATGTGGCGCTAAACTTTGATAATACAAACGTGCTTGAGAAAAATGATCGGAAAATGATTCACTACGCTGACGAATTTTATGACCATCAACACGTTCCTGATAACTCTCGAAACCACCATTCTGAGTAGCAACAGGAACTTCAATCGGCCAATTATTGTCAATTGAGTTAGGTTGATAAGATGCCTGCCCCTTATGAATTTCAGATTGATGCATTGCATCTCGTTGATGATTGTGAAAAGGACATACAGGCTTATTAATCGGAATTTGATGGAAGTTCGGTCCACCTAAACGACTCAGCTGCGTATCGGTATAAGAAAACAAACGAGCTTGTAAAAGTGGGTCATTGCTAAAATCTATACCAGGTACAATATGACCTGGACAGAATGCAATTTGTTCTGTTTCAGCAAAAAAATTGTCAACATTACGATTAAGTACGAATTTTCCGAGCGGTGTTATCGGCACTAATTCTTCTGGAATAAGTTTAGTAGGGTCAAGCAAATCAAAGTCAAAGCTCATTTCATCTTCTTCTTCGATGATCTGCACGCCTAACTCCCATTCAGGATAAATGCCCTGCTCAATAGCTTCATATAAGTCCCTGCGATGAAAATCAGGATCTTTGCCTGCTAATTTTTGTGCTTCATCCCAAACAAGTGCATGCACGCCTTGTTTTGGAGTCCAATGAAATTTAACAAATCTTGCTTTTTCATGTGCATCGATCAATCGGAAAGTATGCACACCAAAACCTTGGATCGAACGTAAATTACGTGGAATAGCCCGATCGGACATTGCCCACATCACCGCATGAGCAGATTCGGGTACCAATGATACAAAATCCCAAAAAGTATCATGTGCACTCCCGCCTGTTGGAACTTCTGTATGTGGTTCTGGTTTGACTGCATGAACAAAATCAGGAAATTTAATGCCATCTTGAATGAAAAAAACAGGCGCATTATTACCAACTAAATCAAAATTACCCTCTTGGGTATAAAATTTGATGGCAAAACCTCGGATATCACGAACGGTATCCGCAGAACCACGTGGGCCTTGTACGGTCGAACACCGTACAAAAATAGGTGTTTGAATCGTCGGATCAGTTAAAAATCCTGCCTTTGTAAAACGTTCATTCCCTTCATATGCCTGAAAATAGCCATGTGCACCGACACCTCGAGCATGCACAATCCGTTCAGGAATACGTTCATGATCAAAATGAGTGATTTTTTCTCTTAAAATAAAATCTTCGAGTAGTGTTGAACCTCGAACGCCAGCCTTAAGACTATTTTGATTATCGGAAATTTTCACACCTTGATTAGTCGTCAATGCTTCATTGGTTGCATCTGTACGGACCTGATCAAGTTGAGCTGTTTTCTCTGTCGTATTGCACTTATCTGGAGTTTGACCTGCTAAGGCACTTTTCGTTTCAGTGTTTTTAGTGTTGTCATTCATGTGGCGACCTATTTACAGTTAGCTAGAAAATAAAAAGTTTTGATGAATCGTTATCGGTTAAGTGAGCTGGTTAAATAAGGGAATAAAAGTTCCGTATATTTTTGCGTACTCCATAACCCTATAGTTTTGTGATGAGTATCTGGAGCTAAAAAAGGTGTCAACTTTGAAAGCTTAAGGGCCAGATTACTGGTCTGACTAACTCTTGTTTGCAAGCTTTCCAGTTCCCCATCTGAGATATAACTAAATAAAAAATCATGGATCGGCTGTTCTCTATCAACGTGTTGGTGATAAGAAAGAAAAGTAGATGCGTACTGTTCTCCCGCAATCCAATCATGAATAATTTGCTTTTCTGTGGGATTAAATACCCCATACATCTTTCCATCTTGATGGCTAATCAATTTCCAGAACAAACTTTCTTCAGGGGCTTTATTAAGTTTGATCCATTTTTTTTCTATCAATTGATTGATAAAACTTCCAATTTCATCAGGATTGGAAAGCCATTGATTGATAGATTTACAGCCGATTTGCTGCTTGTCGTTATGTACTAACTGCCCAATTAAAGCTTTCCGCTTTAAAATTTTATGAACGAAATCTTCTAAGTTGAGATTGTTAATAATTTGCAGTGAGGTAATTCCATGTTGATTTAATGCATAACCACGTTTTAGTTTATTGATAAAAACCGCTTTATCCTTAAATTTTTTATAAAAATTTTCTAAAGTTTTTAAAGACTTATGAGCATGACCATTATCAAGATTATCAATCGTAATATGTAAGTTAAAATATTTTGAATCAATCCCTAATTCTTTAAGCTCATAATTAGTGATCAGAAGATGCAAAGGCAATTTCTCATAACCGAAGTTAAATCCTACGATTTCTGGAATAAATTCTGGGGGTGCATACCCTAAAGCCAATTGAATTGCGGCATGGTGGTAGTATTCATCATCGAGAAAAAGCTCAAAATCATCTAAACCAAGAACTCTTAAAAGATCATCATAAATACATACATGATTGGATTTAGCTGAACCTAGTCCCAATTCCTCCAAATAAATCAAAATAAGATCATGAAATGCAGGATCATTCCAATAATTCACAATACTATATAACCAAGAGCCATCAACTTTTTTTATTGGTGAGACTTTAATCAGAAATTCAAAGGCTTGACCTATATTTTTAAAATATTCTCGCTGTCCACCTAATTGTCTTCGGCTTATATAATCTTGATAGGCATTACCTGTTTTTTTATTTTCCTCTAGATACCAGTGCTTTATATCACCGATTTGATCGGGAAAATGAACATCATCTAAACATACTTGTTCAAATTCCATTTTTAATAAATTGACAGACTTCTTCTCTTTTTCAATGTTAGCAATATTCCCGTCAAGGAAAAAAGAAACTAACTCATAATAATTTTGATGATCATCCTGTATCAAATCAAGTAACCTTTTTTTGACGACAACTGGCATTTTCACTCTCCAAGTTGAAAACATAAAAACAAGCTTACGGCTTACTATCTTTATTCATACCGATTTTTTGTTAAAGCACGTTAACAGGAAAACATATTATTTTAAAAAAAGCTTTTTATTCAGACATATATAAAATAGTAGAATTACAATCCAATATTTTGAATTATTTAAAATGGAAACAAATAAAATAAATGCTCAATAATTTAATCAATCGTTAAAAAGGTGATCAAATAATGTTAAAGACAACATGTAACATATTGGCGAAGAAAAAATTAACAATATTTTTCTTTGAGAGTGCTTCTGCCGGTTATTTGTCTTACCAATTCTCACTCAACCCACTTTCGGGAAATATCTTAATCGGTAGCTTGGTCTGCTATGATTTAAGTGTTAAAGAAGACTTACTTAAAATTTCATCCAAATTAATTCAAAGGCATACCGCTGAATCAATGCAAGTCACTAAAGAAATGATTAAAAAAGGGAAGAAAAAAATTAAAGCCGATATTTATGTTTCATGTACAGGATTATTGAAAAAAGGTGGATCTGAATCAAAGGAAAAACCTGTAGGAACATTCTTCTATTGCATTGATTATAAAAACAAGATTTATAGTTTTCGAACTGAATATAAAGGAAAACCAGAAATAAAACTACAGAACCTATTGATAGATATATGTAAAAAAATTGAAGAAATCATAAGCTGAGAATATAATTTTTTGATTTGTTTCATCCTGTAGTACAAACATGAACTTATATTAAATAATGTTTTTGTTTCTAAGACTGTTATATCTACAAGTCTCTATTAATTAATTAGTTAATATAAAAAAACAATTACATTTAAATATAGTGAAACATGCTCACCCACTTCAAAATAAAAAAATATGTTTTACTAAAACCATCTGATGTACTCAGATAATTTTATTATAGTTAAATGAGGTATACGATCATGAGTAATACAAATAATCAACCGAATGAAGAACGTAACAATCAGCAAAGAAAACAACCAAATGATGATAATCGCCAGCAACAACATCAGCAACAGCAACAAGACAAGCGCGATTCTCAACAACAAGGTTCAAACCAAAAAGACGCTAATCGTCAAGGATCGAATCAAAATAATCAACAAAAGTAATATTTGATTATTTTTAGATCTGAAGAGATTTAGGAGAATAGTTAAATATTCTCCTAAATTTTATATTCATTCGATTAGTGATTCGGAGAATTCTAATGAAAGAAGTAGATATTACAAATCAACATCAGCAAAATCCACGTGTTACTATTGATCCAAATGATCATTGGCGTAATAGCTATGTCACTCGTCCCTATTATCAAGAAGCTCAACTTGATACACCAGATTTAGATTATGACCGAGATTTTTCAAAAGCTTATGAGCTTGGTAATCGAGCACGCTCTGAATACGACCGTGATACTCAATTCGAAGATGTCGAAGGTAGTTTAGAGAAATCATGGGAAGAGCTAAAAGCTGAATCTAGGCTAAAATGGGAACATGCTAAACAAGCGGTTAAAGATGCTTGGGATAAAATATAAATCTGACATGTTGTAAAAAATGAGCTTATTTTTTAATAAGCTCATTTTATTTATGTAATATAATAATATCTATAATAAAAATGGTAGTAAAAAATGGAAATACTAGACATCTTTATACATGATACAACATGGGATTTTATCCTAGAAATAATTATCCGTTGTTTTTTCATGTTTATTTTTATCCTCTTCTTCTTAAGACTATCTGGTAAACGAGGCATCCGACAACTCTCTATATTTGAACTAGCTATCATTTTAAGTCTCGGATCAGCGGCTGGTGATCCGATGTTTATGGATGACATACCGCTTATCCAAGCATTTGTAGTCATGAGTACAATTATTATTCTTTATCGACTAGTGACTTGGGCGATGATGAAAAACGAAAAAATTGAAATACTCTTAGAAGGAGAATCACTCTGTATCATTGAAGATGGCATGATGGTGATACACGATATAAAGAAAGGAAAGTATTCTCATGATGAGTTTTTTGCTGAGATGCGTCAACAGAGTGTAGAACATTTAGGTCAAATAAAAGTTGCTGTTTTGGAAACAGATGGTTCCCTGAGTATTTTATTTTATACAGAGAAAGAAACCAAATGGGGCTTACCTTTGTTTCCAAAAGATTATAAAAAATCTGAATATTTGAGTCCAGAAACCTTCTATTCTTGTATGAATTGTGGCGCAACGCAGCATTTACTGCATTTAGAACAGGAATGTCCACGTTGCCAAGCGAAGAGCTGGGCTAAGTCCTTATCTACACCCCATCTTCATTAATCCATTTTATGTTGTAGTTTCTTTATATTGAAAATATAAAACTATTGCATCTTCATCTGTTTTTGTTTTATCTACAATATTCCCTAAATCATCATAGCAATAGCTAGGTTGAATAACTTTATCCTTTATTGGTTGTTTTATTTTTTTAGTGGGAATCGTGACTTTTTCTACAAAACTCGCAAGCCACAATATATATTCATCTTTATTTTTACTCTTTGGTAAAATACTTATATCAATATTAATAGGTACATTTTGTGAGTTCATCAATAATTCTTCAAAATCTATATAATGATGAAGCATCTTAAAATTTGTATCTTTTACTGTATTTCTTAACTCAATCATCAAATTATTAAGATCCTCAACTGGATCATCAGAGAATCCTTTTGATACTTTTAAATTACTATAAATTTTCTCTGCTAATTTTAAGTACTGAGGCATTTGTTAATTCCTTTATTTTATCCTTCATGAATTTTCGCAGGAATTAAAGTAACCCATTGTTAATATTGTTTTAATTTATGAAATAAAATCTCGTAGAAGAAACATAGAAAGTACACTGAAAGAGCTCTAGGTATCGCAAATAAAGATTATTGTGACCAACATCACATATCGTAAATTTATATAAAGATATTGAATTACTTTTTAACACCAAAAATAGAAATCTTAAATTAATTGTGGTTAAAAACTTCATAGAAAATTCTTAACCACAACATCCTTAGAATTGTTAGTTTTTAATTAGAAGGAGTTCTACTTGATAAGTTCGTTTGAGTATTATCATTTGTTAAACCTGCTTCATCACTTTCATTCATCACAGGAGCAGAACTACCATGTTGTAAATCATCATGTAACTGAGCTTCCCTAGAATGATCCATTTCAACTGGTTCCGTTTCTAAAGCATGGGGAGTCGTTGTCTCCTCTCGACTCATCGTATCAGCGTCTTTATTTTTTTCGCATCCAGCTAAACTGAATACAAAACATAATGCTAAACTTTTTAATAATAGATTATTCATCACTTTGTACCTCTATTTTGTCTTTGTTAATAGATAATAGGTTCTATACTTCTATAACCCTGACTATTTTCCATAAGCTAATATATTCCTTTACTCCATAAATAAAATTTTAGCCACTTATTTAAGTCTATCTTATTCTAGAATCACTTTTATCATCTACCATCACCTCCAACTCTTGCCAACAAGGTTCCTTGTCATTAGTAATTTAAGAATATGTTTTTGAAGGTTCTTGACCTATGCTTTATGAAATAAACTATCTTTGGGTTCTGTTACTTCATATAACTTTAAAAAGTATATATCTATATCATAAAAATCACTGAGATAGGAATTCATTAAAAAAGAAGCTTGGTTTAAGCTTCTTTTTTAATCTAAATTTATTTCATAAATTTACTCAAAACTTTTTTCCCTTTGACCTCTTCATTTAAATCATGAGCATCACTTTTTTTATCATCAGACAATCTACTCTTATCCTTGTGAGATTTATAATAACAACCCAAAGCGACACCTGTTCCCAAAGTAAGAATCGTTTTTAACATGAGATACCTCTTTAATGCATTTGAAGACTTATATTAGTAGCATTTTTATTGTAATCTTTAAGCCCCTCTTCTATAGCTTTTCTTTAAAGAATGAAAACTTATGTAAAAAACATCATTATGGAAAACAAATATCAATACAAATCAAAACTTTAAATTTAACACAAATTTATTTCCAAACATTACTAAACATCTTTATTTAATATAAAAACAATTTTATAAATAAAAAACATCACAAAAAAAAATTTAACTGTCTAATCTATTTATCAGATAGCAGATAAGAAAGTGAGTAATAAATGTCTAAAATAAAGTCTTTTGAAGAAAAATCAATTCAAGATTTAGAAAATTCCATTAATAAATGGTTAAGGGAAGAATTTTCTAACCATAATCTCAAGGTAAATATTAAAAATATAAGCCATTGTCATACTTACAATAATTCAGAAATACTCGTTACTGCTCTCATTGCTTATGAATATAAATAGTTTATTTTAAATTAGATACTTATCAGCTCATGAAACATTAATACAACATTATATTCTATAATTATATAATATTTACAATCCTTTTTTTTATGTAAACAATTCCTTCTAATCGATACTTTTAATAAATATAAAAAACAACATGATAGCAAAAAAAACTCTATTCATTATTGTCTGCTTACAACTTTCGTTTCACAAAATCATCATTACTCACACGAGTCATCATAACAAATACAATCAGTAACCTAAAAACCTTCATAATTTCTAAATGATATGGACTTGGCAGGAGCAAGAAATGCCACAATTTTTACGTATAGCTGAAAAAGTCTATAGAAACTTGCAGGAAAAGAAAGATACGAACAATGATCCCATAGAAAACCTCAATACATTGATCATCGAAATTCGTAAAGAAATTAAAGGAACTAAATTAAAACTACTTTACAACTTTATTGATTTTGAGGAGTGTTTAAATAAGCCTAATCAAGAATGTAAGGTTCAGTTAGATATCAGTTTAATTCCTAAAATTAAAAATGAAGATGAATTCATTTTATGGTTGGCAGGTTTTATTGAAAGAATCACTACGGATGGTAAGAGAAAAGCACCTCCTCCTCTCAGAAGTGATATCCCGCCAGAATTTCAATTCAACGCTACACAAAAAAAAGATAAACCCCTTTTAAACATTAGGGAGTACTCAAAAAGTGTCGAACAAATTGATACTTATTTTAAATCGGAAGAATATACAACTGGATTAAACAAAGAACAATAATTCAATTACTAGAAGTGTGCCCTTGACCGATCACACTTCTTTTTTTTGACTAAATTTTAAATTGATCTACTTAGTTTTAATTAAAAAGCTACTCAGCTACTCAGCTACTCAGCTACTCAGCTACTCAGCTACTCAGCTACTCAGCTACTCAGCTACTCAGCTACTCAGCTACTCAGCTACTCAGCTTGTTATAAAGCAAAATATTCTAGATAGTTACTCCAACCATTAATCTTACGTTATATTTTAATATCTAAAAAAGTAGATACATTATAAAGCATCTGAATAATTAGTTATAATTTTATACTACCCACTCAAACCTAATATAATCTTATTATTCGTTGTTAAAATTACATCTAAAATTTAAATTAAAAAAAATATTTTATCATCCACACAACTTTAATAAAATTTTTTTATCACTATAATAACAAGCACTTGAAAAATTAATCATAATTGTAAGAAAAATTTACTATGTATCATAAAAATTACTAATGTAAATTATGTTTTTCTTGTGTTTGTTTATTGACAAATCAACTATTTTGTTAAAGACAAACCCGTATAATAAGCATAAGTTTATTAATAGAGATAATAAAATTGATTTATAAATCAAAGAAAAACGAATCAAGCTCGGATAATTTAGAGAATTTACGCGCTGATTTAGCTCTGGATCATAGAAAAAAATGTCTATTTTTAGATATAGATGGGACTTTATGTGATTTCAAAATAAATCCAAATGATTGTTTTATTCCATCTAATACTTTGTTTATTCTAGATAAGATTTTGTCTTATAACATTCCTGTAATTGCTGTGACTGGTAGGGACTTTCAGTCTGCCCATAAACTATTTAAGTATATTAATCTTCCAATTGCAGCACTGCATGGATCAGAAATATATCTAAGCCACGAGAAAAAAATCATTAATTCAAAAAAATCTCTTGAAATCTCTCATATCTATAAATTGCTTGTTGATTCCTGTAGTCCTTATCCACACTTTTTTATTGAAAATAAAACTACTTCTATAGCTTTACATTATAGAAAATGTCCAGAACTTCATGAAAATGCAAAAAAAATAATATTGGAAATTCATGAGCTTTTTCCTCATTTAAAGTTAATTGAAGGAAAATTTGTTTTTGAATTAATTTCCGCTGAAGCAAATAAAGGATTAGCTATAGGAAAAATTTTAGCTCTTTTGAATCAAACCGAAATTTTTACTCCAATTTTTATTGGTGATGATCAGACAGATGAGGATGGATTCTATTTTGTGAATCACTACAAAAATGGAATCTCGATTAAAGTTGGCGATGGTCTTACACATGCCAAACATCGTCTTAGAGATATTAATCAAGTATATGATTTTTTCAGCATATTTTTAGAACACATACAAAATGATGGCAAAAACAATTTAAGTAGTAATAACTTAAGTGGAGAAAAAACATGTCTAAATTAATTATCTTATCCAATCGTGTGAGCATTCCTAATGCACAAAAACCTTCAGCAGGTGGATTAGCTGTGGCGATACAAGATGCTTTAGATGATGTAGGCGGTATATGGCTAGGATGGAATGGAGAGACTGTCCATACGAAAGAACAAATAAATTTTGATGTGCATCGTAAAGGTCGGATTGATTATGTCACCTGTCCTTTAACTGAAAATCAATACGCAAGCTATTATGCGGGATTTGCAAATAATGCTTTGTGGCCAGCTATGCACCATCGTTCAGACCTGATTGAATACAAACTTTCGGACTATGAGGGATATCAGCAAGTAAATTATTTATTTGCTAAGAAGCTTGCTGAAATTTCTGAACCCGATGATACGATTTGGGTTCATGATTATCATTTTTTAAGTGTAGCAAAATATTGTCGTGAATTAGGGATGCAAAATAAAATTGGTTTCTTCCTTCACATCCCTTTTGCTCCTTTATTTATTTGGCAAAAAATTCCGTCTGCTCCGCAATTAATTGAGAACTTATGCCAATATGATGTGGTAGGTTTGCAAACTGAAAAAGATCAGAAAATTTGTATGCAAGTCTGTACATCGTTATTGAAAGCACAAAAAATTCAGCGCGATTTATTGAGTTTCCATCAACGATTAACAACTATAAAGTGCTATCCGATCGGCGTAAATCCTGCCGCTATTCAAAGAGCTGCTCAACAGTTTGTCGATACAAAAGATTTTCTAACCCGCACTATTGAAGTTAACTCACCCAAAACGATTATTGGTGTAGATCGTATTGATTATTCAAAAGGATTACTGGAACGCTTTATCTCTTATGCCGAGTTTTTAGAAAAATATCCTGAATACAAGCAACATATACAACATTTGCAAATTGCCTGCCCTTGTCGGTTAGAAGTCCCCGCATATCAACGTTTATTTGAGCGTTTTAAGATTAAAATAGATCTTATTAATCAGGAATTTGCACAAAATGGATGGCAACCAATTGAATGTTCTTACGATGCTATAAAACATCATCACTTGATGCAAATATATCGTCAAGCAGATGTTTGTTGGATTAGCTCAATACGGGATGGAATGAATCTCGTTGCTAAAGAGTTTGTGGCTGCTCAAGATCCTGCAAACCCTGGTGTATTAATTTTATCCAAATATGCTGGAGCAGCGGAACGGATGGCAAAAGCCATTCTGGTAGATCCAACAGATAAGTTAGCTATGGTAAACGCTTTAAAAACAGCTTTAGAAATGCCAAAGCAAGAACGTATTTCACGTTATAAGCAACTTATTAAAGGTTTAAAAGATTTTGATATTAATGATTGGCGGAATGCATTTTTAAATGATTTACAATACGAAACCTCTTTACAAGATTTCAAACAAATGGGCCTACGTAACGTTAATTCTATTTATCAAAACTTGTAAACACTGCATCATTCAATGAACTGGCAATATCGTCCTATTGCCAGTTCATGATCTTTTATCGAATGTAAGTAAATCGATTCAAATATAAAGTCATTACGAGTAAAGCTGACAATCCCATAAAAACAGTACTTAAACCAATTAATTCTCCAATCATCCCAATAAAAGCAGGCCCTACTAAAATGCCGGTGTAAGCTAAAGTAGAAACACAAGATAATGCTGCTGTTTTGGACATTAACGTTTGACGACCCGCACGTGAAAACATGATAGGTACAATGTTAGAGCATCCCGCACCGACCATCGTATAACCAATCAATACCAACCACCAATGAGAGGCGACACTAACCAAACTTAAGCCAACAGTTGAAAAAATAGCACTGTAGGCCAGCAGTTTTTTCTCTCCAAAATATTGAATCAAAGCGTGCCCAGAGAAACGACCTATAGTCATTGCAATTGCAAAGAAGGTGTAAGCTAAACCTGCAAAAGCAGTATTGACTCCATACTCTTGAGTTAAATAAATCCCACTCCAGTCCATCGCTGCGCCTTCAGTCATAAAAATGATAAAGCAAACAAAACCTATTAGTATAATTAAGGGTTTTGGCAAGCGTTGGCGAATCGTCATTTTGTCTACAGATGTTTTTTCAGATTCAGTATTTTCAATTTCTTTGAGGCTCAAAGGTACAGCAAGTAAAGCAATGAACATCAGTAATACACTTATAACAATGGCACTCAAAAATGGTGAAATTTTAAATGTGAGCAAAGCTGTGATCGTTAACACACCTGCTAAACCACCTAAACTACACATTCCATGAAAGCCAGACATGAGCGATTTTAAGCTATTTTTTTCAACAACGACGGCTTGAATGTTTAAAGCTACCCCCAAACTTCCTGCTGCTGAACCAAATAGAAATAACGACACCGCCATCATCAACGGCATGTTCCATAAGCTTAAACTTGGTAATAATAAAGCAAGTAATAATAAAGCGATTCCTATCGGTACCCGACAACCAATAAGCTGCACAATCTTACCTGTTGCTGGCATCGCAATCATTGCTCCTAAGCCACTACATAGCAACAATAAGCCAAAATCAGCATGATTAAAATTCAAACGCTGTTGAGCAAAAGGAATTAAAGGTGCCCATGCAGCTGTGGCAAAACCTAAACTGAAAAAACTAATACGAGTTGAAAGACGTTGAGCACTTAATTGGATTTCAGGATCAATAAGAGCAGTTCTGGGAAAAAGGATCATTTAATACCATCCATACAAATTAACTCAGTTCTTCCATCACAGATAAATCTCCATAGAAAAACCCCTGCTAATCTATAGAGGACATCTATAAATTCACAGAGGCTTTTGTGGCGAAATTATACACAACTTAATTTTTAAAACATCTTTTTTTACAAAAAATATATCTATAAATATTAACCACTTATAACAACTTAAAAAATATCTCTTTTATCTTGATCTGAATGGTTACTTAAGTTTTTCTTAAACAACATGAAAATTTTTTCAGTCATATAACTGATGCAAGAGAGATACAAAATACATAACCTTAATAACGCGAATTTGGTCAATATTAAAAAACATATAACACTTTAAAATATAGAGGTTACTATGTCTGCAAACTACAAACCTATCCGTAAAGATCGGGTTCAATTTTTAAACTTAGATGAGCCGAATTTCGATTATAAATCTGAGCTTTATCCTGCAAATGACACCCCTATTTTAATCTCATCCAAAGGTAAAATAGAATGGAAATTAGCACGCTTTGGTCTTATTCCGTTTAAAGCTGAAGACTTTAATGAAGTCAAAAATATATATAATGTAGATGCTGAAATTGTTGTAAAAGAAGTGAACTTGCAACACGCGTGGAATAAAAATCAGTTCGCCTTGATTCCAGTAGAGGTTATATTTGAACCCAAATATATAGATGATAAGGCTCATAGCTACGGAATTTATCGTCAAGATAACATGCCCTTTACTATAGCCGCTATCTATGAATACGCCACAATTGGTGACAAAGAAATCTTATCGATGAGTATATTAACAATTAATGCGGATACCCATCCATTGATGAAACAATTTCGCGCTTCCGAAGATGAGAAAAGATCTTTCGTTGTCATACCTGAAGGACATCGCTTAGATTGGCTTAACTGTGATCATGAACAAGCGCTGGAGTTTATAATTGAATTCTCACCTGATGAATTCACTGCTGCGCCTAAATCAGAAATGCATAAGTACAGACCAGACCTTTATTGATACATGTAAGCTTCTAACTTTTAATCACTTTTATAATTTTAAAGTATTTTTTAATATCCATTCTAAAGCTCATTGAGAAAATGAGATAAGCCCTGCGGCGCTCGAGCGATTAGACGGCTACTCGTCGTAACACGAACCAAATTACTCCAAGTAATATGACAATACTGTTTGATAAATTTTTGAATGAGTAAAACATCTTCATGGCAAGGCGTTGGCTCAAAACCACCTGCTTGAATATAGGCATCGACTGTAAAACTTAGGTTAGCACCATGAATATGTTGATGATTCATTTGATCTTGATAATGTGATAAATATCGCTGCTTTTTTAACATGGATAAATGACTAAAATCATCTAACATCACAATCCCACAAATCGCATCAGTTGGTTGATGTTGCATTTGGCACACTAACCAGTCTGGATTCACATGACTGTCAGCATCCGTACAAGCAATCCAAGTTACCCCTTGGGTGATCAAATAACGTATACCTAGATCCCTTGCTTTACCTACGCATGCATAATTACACTCAATCCAATTTACTTGATACTCTTGCACTATAGATCGTGACTGATCCATACAACTATCTAAAACAACTAAAACCTCTACATGATAATCCCTCAACTCTTGAATCGCACGTTGAACTGATTGTAAACATGTAGGTAAATATTGCTCTTCATTATGAGCAGGAATCACGATACCTATTTTCATATCAAACCCTCCTGCTGCGCTAATGTGGAAGGATTAACTGTCCAAAGGTCTACCATAAAATCTGGATCGCTCAAGCTCAAATAATGTTGAAATGGCAAATTCTGTTTACAATACTGATGAACCCGAAAAGCATCAAGTTCAAACCCCTGAATTTCATGCCGCCAATGACAACATAAAATTTCTCCTGCCTCGCTTAAACTACATTTCAATTTTTCGATGAGCTGATGTAATTCAGATAAAGATAAGTAATAAGCCACCTCACTTATAATAATCAAATCAAAAACTTCGTTTGGAAAAGCCTGCGGTATGCGTCTGTTTTCTATTTTCACGTGTTTTAATCCGTTCAAACGCTGTGAGGCTAGCTGAACAGCGTAATCAGAAGCATCAAGGCATAAAAGCTGATCAGCCCTCTCTGCCAAATGCATACTTAAATGACCATTTGAGCACCCTATTTCTAAAACTTTTGGATAATGTTGTCTGGTCAATAATGCAAGGCAAATCTGTCTTTTCCGAGCTTCATACCAATGAAAGTCATATCCCCAAGGATCATCATTGTTACGATATAGCGCTTCAAAATACTGATTAGAATGAGTCACTGAGATAGACCTCATATGGCATCAAAAGACGATTAATTACTTCTGGAGACAACACTGCACCTCTCCCCGTACTTTCATCTGCTTCTAATTGAGTTTTAAACTGTAATATAGCCTGATGCTTTTTTGTTAATTGTTCCTCAGTAAGTTGATACGTTCTCGCCTGCTCCCAATCAATACGTGGATCAAACGGCGCCGCCCAGTGCCAAGCCCATATTAATACTTGTAAATAAAATAATCCTTGTGCTTTTGCAAAAGCATGGGTCGTTCTACCAACAGCTTCATGGTCTGGATGCCCATCAAGCATATAACTGCAAATAAGAATGTCATTTGGTTGAACGATTTTGCTTAGGCCATGTGATAGGTCTTGAGTTTGCAAATGAAGGTGCCCATCAGATAAATTTAACGCAATACGCTGGCAATAATCTGTAACTCCTAAGCAATTCAATGCAGCTAAAGTTTCTTGCGGGCGAATAATATCTAATTCATCTGGACTATATTTTTTAGACTGCGGATGACTTTGCGTTCCATTGCT
This sequence comes from Acinetobacter halotolerans, assembly GCF_004208515.1. GTDB lineage: Bacteria > Pseudomonadota > Gammaproteobacteria > Pseudomonadales > Moraxellaceae > Acinetobacter > Acinetobacter halotolerans. The sequence continues at coordinate 270,225 of NZ_SGIM01000002.1, read as the reverse complement.
CACTGCTAAAATCAAAATAGTGCAATTTTGTGCTCTGAGTTGCTGTATTAAGCCCCCGCAACCCAATATTTCATCATCAGGATGCGGTGCTACTATTATGATTCTTTTAGAATAAAATGATTCAAAATTAAGCTTTGGCAAAGGTTGCTTTTCAAATGCGCGTAACCACTGTGATTTGGATGTTCCATGACCAACAATGATACGATCGTCTACCAGTAGATGTGCTAAAGTTCCCATACACTCAACTCCCTCAAAGTCAGTTCAGCAATTTGTTCATAATCAAAAGCGGCATGACTTTGTCGAATAAATACTGGTAGATCCGCCATTAAATTTGCAAAAATGTGGTTTTCACAGAATGGGCGAGCTCCTAAAGCTTTTCCGACCAGCTCTATCACCCTCAAACAGCATTCCTCTGTTTGTGCTCGAAGTATTCTTATCTCACGTTCATGACTATGAGTCGGTTTATCATCAATACGATCGGCGATATAATGAAAATATTGCTTCGTCACAGCAAGTTTTTGAGATAATTCGCCTAAATACATTTTCTTAAATGAATTTGGACTCTCCTGACAGTTTTGTTGTAGAAAGCTCATTAAACGAGCAGCCGCACCATACCAGCAAGCAGCAACTCCTGCTGCTCCATGCCAAAATCCCGCTCGATCTAGATAACTATTGGGTTCACCAATAAGCCGAATGGGAGTGTTTTCAAAATATACTCGTCCCGTTTCAGTTGCTTGCATACCAATTGCTTTCCATTGAGTTAAATCTACATGAATAGACGGTTGATTTAATTCAACAACACCAAGTTGAGCTTGTCCTTCTTTATTTTTATAACTAATCAAAGCCTTTTGAACAAATTGGGCTCCAGAACACCAATATTTTAAGCCATTACAAAGATCATTTTTTACTTGTAAGGGCGTTGGTCCTTCAGCAGCCCATACTGCCCATATTTCTTTCGCCCCATCTTCAAATGAACCCAACTCATGCAAAATACTAAGTGCATCACAATGTGATTCAAAAAGTTTTGCTAGACTTAAATCAAAACCTGCAATTTGAGCGAAAGTCTGCCAACGTTGGTAAGTTTGTCCGGAAGTGGGATGCGGTAACCTATCCGTTAAACTTACTAAATGTCGGAGTGCTTCAAGACGTTGCTTACTTTTATCTTCAGATACGTTATTTTCGAGTTGATTCAATATATTCATGACTGAGATATTTATAGGTATTTTGATGTTCATTTGAAATAATTATTCACAAGTATTAATTCCAACATAAACGAAAGATCATGTTTATTTAAATATATAAATTGTAATAAAAAGTTATTATTAAGATTGTATTTTTCATTTCAATTTTTTATTAGAGAAGAATTTAAAGTGTTTTAGCCATGCATTTCAAAAAAACATTTTTTATATTTGAGATAATAAAATCTCTCAACAAAAACCATTATTTACTTTATAATTACGCATACATAATCATATATTTAAAAAATAATTAAAAAATATTATATTTATTTTACGGTTTATTCATATCTAATTTTAAGTTATTTCTAAAATTCTGATTCAGGGAGCTAAACCTGAATATTCTAGAATACAAAATGTACACCACTACCAATACATTGATTGAAGATAAATTGATTGGAAAACTTTTTTTTAATTCTTTATCCATTTTAGGATGCCTTTTTCTCAATCAGCTTAAATTTATTGTAATGGCAAACCTGAGAAAATCAGTGACTATTCATCCACGCCAAAAACTTTTTCACTTTTATTAATTTTTCATAATTCTATAAATTAAACAATTCACTACAAATTGCATATTTTTCTTTATTAGTGACTTCGTGTACCAACAATCCTTCAACCGTAAAAACAGCAATTTTTACTCTAGCCTCAATTCTCTCCTCTGCAACGCCAGACTGTCTTAACTCTTGGCGTAATAGATTTTCAACAAGAATATGAAAACGCTCATGCCAAATATAAATTTCTGGAGAAAAATGCAATCGTGCATGTACCGTATTGACAAGTTGTTTTACCAATTTAAACTGATCAATTACCCACACTATGCGCTCAACAATATCTTTTGTTTGAAGTTCAATATATGCAGAAAATCGATCGATAAGTTCAGTATTTAGAATATTAACCAATAATTCATCTTTATCTTTGAAATACCAATAAATTGTGTTTGGTGCAACTCCTGCAATAGCAGCAATTCGGCTCATAGACGTAGCTTCATAACCCTCATTTAAAAATAAGGTACGTGCCGCACTAATGATTTCTTTTTGTTTCTCTTCGCGGTCTTGTAGGCGTTTATTACGAGCCATCACTATCTCCAATTTCTTAACTTAAAAAATTTATAGCTAAGAAGACCATTTATCGGTTTTATTTTACACCATCTTGAATGTCATTCAAGAAATGTTTAAATTCAACTTAATCTTGAATGGCATTCAAGAAAGAAGGGAGAAAGAAATATGAAGAAATATTTTACAGAAGAAGATTTGCTACTACTTTCACTACATGAACTTCTCGATTTGTTTCAGACACTTGATTCACCAAGTATAGAAGAGATGAATGGTGAATACGCTGCATGTCTATTAGCACAACCCAATTGGGTAGCAGACACGATGGGGCAAATCACTTTAAACAACCCTTTTCGTCGATGGCTTAGTAAGGCTTTTCGACCTATAGATGCCACTACAGGTCGCGGTTATAACACTTTTTTACAAGGACATCGCATTGTTCAGTGTTATCCAATGCTGACAATGATAGCCCCCTCTCGCTTCGACAACCAACCCGCGTATCAACTTATTTATCGACAATTTCACTCCATCTGCGGCAGTATCAATATGGTAGATGAAATCAGAAAGGTTACACCTGATTTATATCTTGGCATTGGTACGTATGGATTTACAAATAATCAACGTCTTATTCCTTATCCGTTTTTGTTAAAAGGACCTCATACACCCTATAGAGGTGATATTGGTCGTAAGCGGAATGGCTTTAAGATTAGTTCACGTGAAATTCCAAAACTAGCCTCTCATTAACATAGGTAAGTAAAATGACCATAAAAAATCGTACCGCACTCATTACAGGTGCTTCTGCTGGAATTGGCAAAGCATTTGCACATCATTTAGCAAAAGAAAGATATTCTTTATTATTAGTCGCACGTCGTGAGGAACGCTTACATGAACTAGCGGATGAATTAGTAAAAAAATACAATATCAAGTGCAATATTTTTGCTGCGGATTTAAATGATCCATCCGCACCAGCTGCGATTATGTCTTATGCAGAAAGTTTGGGAATCACAATAGATATTCTAATTAATAATGCAGGTCTGTCGGGCAAAACTGCATTTGCAGAAACGCCTTGGTCAAAACTAGCAGCAGAAATCCAATTGATGATCACGAGCGTGACAGAACTTTGCCATAGAGTATTACCCCAAATGCAAAAAAATGGTTGGGGACGAATTATTAACCTTTCCTCACTCGCAGCATTTTCGCCACCTGGAGCAAGCCTTCTATACACTGGAATCAAGCATTATATCTTAGATATTTCTCAATCACTGGATATGGAGTTGAAACCTCAGGGGATTCATGTCACAGCACTTTGTCCTGGATTCACACATAGTGAATTCCACGATGTGATGGGTACTCGTGATGCAGCGAATAACCTCCCCTCAGTCCTTTGGCAAGAACCTGAACAAGTCGTCAAAGAAGGCTGGGATGCAGTCATGAAAGGTAAACCTGTATGCGTACCAGGTTTAGTTAATAAAGTGATTGCGAGTAGTGTTCGTCCTTTACCCATGTCACTGCAATACTTTCTTGGTAATCACATGAACCCTTTTAAAGAATAAAAGTTAGCAAAATCAAAAAATTAACATTAATTGTATTTTGTACACTTTTAACAGTAAAGATTAGGTGAGAAAAGCATGTCGAATCGTAATTATCCAAATACATCAGAAGTAAAAACTATAGCTCAGAAATCCACATTCTTGGTGGATGGTACTACTTGTGCCGCAACGCTACATACGCCAATAAAATCGGTTAAAAATGAATATCCAGCAATTCTGATGGTCGGAGGATGGGGAAGCATCCAAGAAGGATTAACAACTCCATTCGTTAATCAATTTGTTGCAGAAGGATATGCAGTAATGGAATTTGACTATCCAAGTTGGGGGTTAAGCGGTGGCTGGCCACGTCAGGATATTAATCCATGGACACGAGTAAAAACTGCCAATGCAGCTCTGGCGCATCTAAAAAGTCAAACTCAGGTGGATGCCCACTCTATCTATTTATGGGGGACATCATTTGGTGGTGGTCATGTAGTTGATCTTGCGTCACAGCATCCTGAATTACAAGGTGCCATTATTCAAGTCCCGATGTTAGATGGTTTGGCAACTGTACGTGCAGTGCCACTCAAAAGATTAGCAAAATTCATCAGTTATGGCTTTTTAGATTTGATCAAACTGGGTTCTCCACTCCATATACCGACCTTATCCAAAACTGGAGAGTTTGGCTCTATGGATAGGGATCAAGCTTGGGAGGCTCTCCAGATAGTACTGAAAGCTAATAACGGCAAAAAATATGATAATCGTGTAACAGCTCGTTCTTTGTTAAAAATGGGTTTCTATCGACCTTGGACACGATTGAAAGATATACAAATACCCATGCTGATCATAGGTGCAACACGTGATACGGTCGCTCCTTTTGTACCTGAAAAAATAAAAAGTGCTTGTAACCCCTTGCTTCAGGTAGTTGAGATGGATGCTAATCATTTTGATCCTTATTTCGAACCATATTTCCCTGAGACTATCCAGTATCAATTGAATTTTTTAAAAAAATACAGCCCATTGAGGCATCTTAAAATTTAAATTACATGGATGGAATGTGTGCTGATTAAAATCGTAATGATCGGCCTCCATGCTTCTTGAGAATGGCGACAAAAAATTTGAAAAACGCTATCAGAATTAGTCCTATATTCTTTATATTCATTAAAAAAGGTCAGGAATCCTGACCTTAAAGTTGTTATTTATTCATATTTTTTTTGATAAATAAGTATTTTCTTACAAAAGGTAATATCAAAAGTAGTCCAGACATCACCCATAACCCCATACTAATATTACTATCCCATAAGATACTTAACTCACCATGGGAAATAGAAAGCGCACGGCGTAGATTTGACTCCATCAATTCACCAAGGACAAAACCTAAAATTAAGGGTGCCAATGGAAAATCAAATTTCCTCAATACATAACCAACAACGCCTAAGCCTATGCAAAGTAATAAATCAAAGATCGTACTATGAATAGCATATACGCCTACGAAACTAACAGTTGCAATCACGGGAATAAGAATATAGTTAGGAATATTGAGTAACTTGGCAAAAAAGCCAACCAACGGCAAATTCAGAACTAGAAGAATAATGTTCCCAACCATGAGTGAAGCAATCAGTGCCCAGACTAATACTGGTTGCTCTGAAAACAATTGAGGACCCGGCGTAATATTATACAAAGTCAAAGCGCCCATCATAACAGCAGTCGTACCCGAACCAGGCACACCCAAGGTTAACATAGGAATAAATGATCCACAGGCAGCAGCATTATTCGCACTTTCAGGAGCAGCCAATCCTCTTAGATCACCCTGCCCAAATTTACCTTTTTCACCAGCCAGTTTACGTTCCGTGGTATAGGCCATAGCACTCGCGACGCTGGCACCCGCACCCGGTAAAATTCCTGAGAAAAAACCAATGAATGAGCTTCGTATGATGGTTGCTAAAGAACTCATAAGCTCTTTAAAGTTGAATAAAGACCTCTTACCTTGAGCGAGTACTACTTTTCCGATGGTTGTTCTTTCAAGTAACAAAAGGATTTCACTGACACTAAATAAGCCGATCACAATTGTTGTAAATGCGATGCCATCACTTAAACCAACACTATCAAAAGTAAAGCGATATACACCTGTAATTGCATCCATTCCAACCGTTGATAAACCTAACCCCATTAAAGCCATAATTAATGTTTTAAAAGGTTGTGTACTCACTAAGCCTGTTAAACACACGATCGCAAAGACCATCAAAGCGAAGTATTCAGCAGGCCCAAATGCAATTGCCCAGTTTGCAAGAATAGGTGCAAAGAAAACAATTCCAATAAAGGCAACCAAGCTTCCAATAAATGAGCTTACGGATGAAAGTGATAGCGCAATGCCCGCTTTGCCTTGCTGTGCTAAAGGATAACCATCCATAGTGGTCATTATCGCACCTGCATCACCGGGAACATTAATCAAAATTGCTGATATTCGCCCCCCATATTCGCAACCGAGATAAACTGCGGAGAGTAAGATCAAAGCACTTTCCACAGGTAAACCCAACGCGTACGCAAACGGTAAAAGTATGGCAACACCGTTAATAGGCCCCAAGCCCGGCAGCAATCCCACAATCGTCCCAATAAATGCACCAATAAATGCGATTAATAAGTTCTGTGGCTGCAATGCAACTTCAAAACCGGTCATTAAAAAACTTAATATGTCCATAAAGTTGTCATCCTTAACCCAACAGTCCCATTGGTAATGGCACATCTAATACACGGTCAAATAAATAATAAGTTGTAATACCTAAAACACAGGCGGTGATAATGGTGGGAAGTGTTTTCCCTTTAAACAGTTTTCCGAGCGCGATCGTCAGTAGTGTTGTTGCGATAATGAATCCCAACAACTCAAATAAAGCGGCATACAAGGTCAATGCAAGTGCACACAATGCAATTTTAAAAACTAAATGTTTGCTCCAACCCAGCTCAACTGGTTCAAACATAATCGAGGGTCTAACCGTCAAATAAGCTGCGCTTGCAGTGATCAGTCCCATAATCAAAATTGGAAAGGCTCTAGGGCCAACAGAGTCATAGGAAATTGGAGCATCAAAGTTACTTGCATAAATCACCAAACCCAAACCACAAAGGGCAATAATCCCCGTTAGGATACGTTCTGATTTCATCACTATTCCTTAACACAACAAAAAGTACCAAACCTGTGGTCTGGCACGTATTCATTGATTATTTTGATAATTTATATTCAGCAGATAATTGACGCATTTGGTCAGTTTGCTTATAAACATAAGCTGTGATTTGGTCCCCAGTCAGTGCAAATGGCAAAAGATCTTGATTATTACGAACAGTTTCGAATTTTTTGTTTTCCATCATTTTATCGAATGATGTTTTCCACCATTGATAAGCATCATCACTAACTTGAGGACCCATGTAGAAACCACGGATCACAGGCCATTCAATATCATAGCCTTGCTCTTTCGCAGTTGGTAAGTTTGAAAATTTGCCTTGTAAGCGCTCATTTGCAAATACAGCAAGCACTCGTATTCTTCCCGCTTCTAAATTTGAACTGACTTCACTAATATTTCCAACTGCCACTTTGATATGCTGACCTAAAAGTGCAGTTAAAACTTCGCCCCCTCCCTCTAGAGCAACAAAGCTCATATCAGTTGGGTTAATTCCTGCCTTTTTGGCAAGCATTGCTGATTGCATCCAATCCTGACCACCTACACTTCCAGCACCACCAAAACTAATTCCCTTAGGATTTTTTTGTAGATCCTTTATCAGATCATCTAAAGTTTGGTAGGGAGAATCTTTATGCACGGCGACCAGACCATAATCGACGGCAACACCTGAAAGCCATTTCACATCTTTCTCTGTGAAATTTCCAAATTTACCTTGGGCCAAATTCAATAATGACCCTGTGGAAAATGCAATCACTGCCTCATTATTGGCAGGGTCATTGCCTACAATTTTATTATAAGCAACCGCTCCGACACCGCCGGGCATATAAGTCACACGAATTGGATCATTCAAAACCTCAGTTTCTTTAAAACCTGATTGAATCAATTTGCAAGTCATATCCAGACCACCACCAGGCTTTGCAGGGGCAATACATTCAGGACGTTTAGGCTGCCCTACCTCTTTTGCAGCACTACCTGTATTACATCCAGTAAAAATCAAGCTCGAACATGCCACTAACGCGAATGAAAGTTTTTTCATTGTAAAAATATCCTTTGAGTCATCCATTACAGTTTTTCCGACTACCATTTGGGACCTCCATGGTCTTTGTTTGGTCTGAGTGATTTGAAGTTTTTTTGAAATTCTTTTTTAAACAGTGAGTTTTGACGTAACAATAGAAAAATGAAGCTTCAACCCAACCGAAACTGGCGTTATTAGTAACTTTTTATAGATATAAGCTAATACCGCGAATACGATAATTCGTATGCGTTTCTAAACTAACTTTTGTCTTTATATGATCAGTATTCACAGCAAATTTATGTGACATCGCACATTCACAAGCATGCAAACATTTCTGGTATAACGCAGCATTCCCGCTGCCAACAATGAGAACATCGTCCATTGATCTCTTCCCTCTCAAATTTTCCTTACTTTAATTTGAAAAAGGGAACTTCTGTGATAGCGAAGAATTAAAGGGGTATTTAATTATTTTAAATAGTGTTTAATTTCATAGTGTTCCAGCATTAGATAAGACCTGCACAAAATCAAAATAAAATATTGTTTTAATTAAAGTAATATTAAAAAATCCGCAAAAACTATTTTTTAAAAAATATGACCTGAGTCTTTAAAACTAAGTAATTACATTCTCTCTGCTCAAGATCAATATTTTTTTGCTTGAATAATCATTAATTTCGTAGACACTGTTAAAGTTATATTACTTGATCTGTTGAGTAATATTTTTTGAAAATTTAACATGGATGCTTAGAGAATTTTTTTCATGGAAATTAAACAAATAAAATACTTTTTAACAGTGGTTGAAGCTGGAAGTATTGGAAAAGCTGCGCAGAAACTTGATATTGGTGCATCAGCTATTAGTCAGCAGATCAGTAAGCTTGAGCAAGAATTGAGTATACGTTTATTACAGCGGAATGCTTTTGGAGTATCACCAACACCAGCAGGACTTGCATTTTTAAAACATTCACAATTAATTCTAAGACAGATCAACTTTGCAATTGATGCGGCGCACTCAGCAAGACTTTCAGGTCATGTCAGTATTGGTTTGCCACCAACAATTACGGCCTTGTTGGGGATACCCTTAATGAAATTGATGTCAGAACGCTATCCTGATATCCGTCTTGAAATGATAGAAACCTTATCAGGTAATCTGATACAAGCAATTAATTCACGTCAACTTGATCTCGCTATTATTTTTACCAATGAAGTAGACAGGCAATGGTCTATACAGCCCTTGGTTAGAGAGCAAATGTATTTAATGGGACGTAGAGAGGTCTTAGAAAAACATCATCTTAATGACTGTATCAACAGTGGTGTGATTCAATCTCAACACATCGGTGATATCCCCTTAGTTCTACCTCGTCAAAGACATAGTTTGAGAAAGTTCTTGGAACATAAGATTGGGGTAGTGAACGTTGCCTATGAGATTGATGGCTTACATTTACTCATGGATAGTCTTATTCATCTGGACTTGGTAAGCATTCGTCCAGGGAGTGCTTGTCTACAAGAATATAAACATAAATTACAACTACTTAAAATCGTAGAACCAGAAATTGAACGTATCAATTATTTAGTAAGTCTCGCCGAAGAACAATTGTCTCCTGCCGCATTAGCCGCAAAATCAGCCATAAAAGCTTGTGTTAAAACGCTTATACAAAATCAAAGCTGGCCATGTTCTGAGTTAATTCTCTAGAACGCCATTAATTTTTTTAAACACCTCATTAGTTTTAGCTTCTCACTCCTGACTTTTATTTAGGTTTACATTCTTGATTGAGTAATAGACTTATTTCTAAATATCGATGTCATGTTCATCGTAAACATAAAGCGTCACTCTTTACTCAAAAGATTCTTTTTAATCTCATTTAAGTTGAATCTATTTGATTAGGCATAAGATCAGTCAAAGTAAAGCATAAGAATATAGAACAAGGAGGTTTCTAAATGCCAATATATAAACACCCCAGCTAGTTTCTAACCCGTATCAGATCTCATACTAATTTTTATCTTGTGCTATTCCATAACAACAGCGCCATGTTATGACGATGCTCAGAAAATAGTATTTAAAACAAAAAATTCTTTATTTATCAGTAATGTGATCGATCTAGTCATTTTCCATACTACGTCCAATTTAAGTGATATTACATGAAAAAATCTCCAATCTTAACAATTGTTTGCTTAGCAAGTTTTGGCTTCGGTTCAGTTGAAGTTTATGCAGATACACTCAAAGTAATTAGTTCCGGTGGGTTTTATTCTTCTATGGAAAAACTCATCCCTCTTTTTGAGGAAAAAACAGGTCATACGATTGAGTTGTCTTCTGGTTCATCGATGGGAACGTCAACCACCTCTATTCCAAATCGATTAGAACGTGGTGAACAATTTGATGTCGTCATTCTCGCCTCTCCAGAACTAAACAAACTGATTGATAAAGGTTATCTTGACTCAAATATGCATGTCGATTTAGTGAACTCTAGAATTGGTATGGCGATTCCTAAAGGTGCTAAAAAGCCAGATATCAGTTCTGCTGAAAACTTTAAAAAGGCATTATTGAATGCACGTCAAATTGGGTATTCTGCGAGTGCAAGCGGAACACATCTTGAAAAAGATGTTTTTCCGAGTTTCCCGCCTGTTGAATACAAAGTAATTGCCAATAAAGCTGAAAAAGTTGTAGGTGATCGAGTTGCGAAACGAATAGCTGAAGGACAATTCGATATTGGTTTTCAACAAATTAGTGAAATCAAGCCCTTCACTGGTAAGTATGGACAAGTCAAGTTAGTTGGACCTATTCCAGCCCCTTTTCAAAAAGTAACTATATTCTCAGCGGGTATGGGAAAAAATTCTAACCATAAGGAATTAGCGAAGGAGTTAATCCAATTTGTAAAGTCACCGCAAGTAACTCAAATTATTGATGATCAAGGTTTAGAACAAATCAAATAAGATTTTTAGATCTTATACAATATCCTTTTGTACTTTGAATCTAAGCTATTTAACTCATAAAAAATTCCATCTCTGGTATAGGTGGAATTTTTATAGCTGAACTAGGCCCCCTCACCAATATCACTTTTTTCCTTACCTTCTCTGTTGCCCAAACATATAAAGCAATTTTATTTTTTGTTGTTAATTTCCTCACTCATCCACGCAATCCTTTTTCTCAATCAGCTCAAATTTGTTAAGATGACAAACCTGAGAAAATCGTAATACATTCTCAAACACTGTTGACTCAATTTTGACATAAAAAAGGGATACTCAAAGGTACACTTTTTTCTTAGATTAGGTCAGATTTAAACAGAAGTTGTTAGAATTGGTTAGACAGCCAAATTTTTTAAAGCATGAGATTTAGTGTTTATTTTTAAGGATTTTTATACATGAACAGCAAAGAAATCATGGCTGATCTCTCTTCCCACACCCCTATGATGCAGCAATATCTAAAAGTAAAAATGGAGCATCAACATGCCCTGCTGTTTTATCGTATGGGAGATTTTTACGAACTATTCTTTGAAGATGCTCGTCTTGCTGCCAAGCTGTTGGGTATTACGCTAACCCATCGTGGTAAAGCTAGTGGTGAACCTATTCCTATGGCTGGTGTACCTTATCATGCGGCAGAAGGCTATCTTGCGCGTTTGGTTAAATCAGGTCGAACGGTTGCCATTTGTGAACAGGTCGGTGAGGTTACTGGAAAAGGTCCTGTGGATCGGCAAGTGGTTCGTATCCTAACACCGGGTACTTTAACCGATGATGCTTTACTTGGTAGCTATCAATCCTCAAATCTTGTTGCGCTATGTATCCAACAAAATCAAGTCGGCTTCGCTTTACTAGACCTCAGTGCTGGTATTTTTAAAGTTCAACAACAAGACTATAAGCCAGAACAGCTTCCCATTGAACTAGCTCGCTTAATGCCAAGTGAAATTTTGATCGATGAAGATTTAGTTGATCAAGATATTATTGAACAGATTAAAAAGAATATTGACTGCCCAATTACCAAGCGACCAAATGTTGATTTTAATTTAAATAACGCACAAAAAACCTTATGTGATCAGTTTTCTGTCTCGACCTTATCTGGTTTCGGATTAGATCCCATTCCGCTAGCAAAGGCTGCCGCTGCGGCATTGATTCACTATGCAAAAGAAACACAAAAAACAGCGCTGCCTCATATTCGCGCGATTCAAATAGAACAAAGCACCGATTTTATAGCCCTCGATCCAATTACGCGTCGTAATCTAGAAATTATTGATCCTTTATTTGACCATGGTACATCCTTATTTCAACTGGTGAATGACTGTCAAACCGCCATGGGTGGACGCTTACTCAGCCGAACACTCATGCAGCCCATTCGTGATACAGCCGTTTTAGATGCCCGCCTTGATGCTACAGAACAGCTTTTAAAGGGATACCATGAAGCACCGATGCGTTTAGTGCTAAAAGAAATTGGTGATATCGAACGTGTTCTAAGTCGCGTTGCCTTAGGCAGTGCCCGCCCGCGTGATTTAGTCCAACTACGTCATGCCTGTGCACAAATTCCTTTTCTACGACACGCATTAGCGCCTGTTTTACAAGCCAAACAATCTAAATTATTGACCCAACTTGATCATGAGCTTGGTGACTTTAAAAGCTTGTATCAGCAGTTAATGGCAGCGATTGTAGAAAATCCACCGGTACTCTTGCGTGATGGCAATGTAATTGCAGAAGGCTATGATGAGGAATTGGATGAACTCCGCAAGATCCGTGATCATGCAGGTCAATTCTTAATTGATTTAGAAATTAGAGAACGTCAACGTACTGGAATCAATACACTTAAAATCGGCTATAACCGTGTCAGTGGCTATTATATAGAACTCACTCGTGCTCAAGCAGAACAAGCACCAGCGGACTACATCCGTCGTCAAACCCTAAAAAATGCTGAACGTTATATCACCCCTGAACTGAAAAGCTTTGAAGACAAAGTACTTTCTAGTGAGTCTCGCGCATTAGCACGTGAAAAACTGTTATTTGAGTCATTGTTGGATGAATTACGCCAAAACATTGCACATTTACAAATGATGAGTGCTGCAATTGCATATATTGATGTACTAGCCAACTTTGCCCATCAAGCACGATTAAACAATTGGGCTCGACCAGAATTTAGTCCTGAAACAGGGATTAAGATTCAAGCAGGTCGTCATCCTGTAGTAGAAGCTTTAAATAAAACACCGTTTACCCCAAATGATACATTTTTAGATGCACAACATCGCATGGCGATCATTACTGGTCCAAATATGGGGGGTAAATCGACATTTATGCGTCAAACCGCGCTGATTAGCCTTCTTGCCTATTGTGGAAGTTTCGTTCCCGCAAAATCTGCAAAACTTGGTCCAATTGATCGTATTTTTACCCGTATTGGTTCAGCCGATGATTTATCAACTGGAAAATCAACGTTTATGGTCGAGATGACCGAAACCTCACAGATTTTGCATCATGCCACCAACCAGTCCTTGGTGTTAATGGATGAGGTTGGTCGTGGAACCAGTACTTATGATGGCCTTTCTTTGGCTTGGGCATGTGTACTTGATTTGACTAAGCGTGTGAAATGTCTATGCCTTTTCGCCACCCACTATTTTGAGCTGACTGAACTTGGCAGTGAAACAGGTATCGATAACTATCACGTTACTGCACAGGAATTGAATGGTAATTTAATTTTATTACACAAAGTTCAGCATGGCCCCGCAAGTCAAAGTCACGGTTTACAAGTTGCAAAATTGGCGGGTATTCCAGCAAGTGTGATTAAAGAAGCGCAAAAGCGTTTGAAAATTCTTGAAAAGCAACAACATCATATCTTGCAAAAGACAGTGCAAACAGATTTATTCAGTTCAATTGATCCTCAAATAGAAACCCAAGTGATTGAGAAAATTATTGAAGTGGAAGTCCATTCACCAGCTTTAGATTTGTTACAACGCATTGATGTAGATGATCTTACGCCCCGTCAAGCACTTGAACAACTCTATTCACTAAAAGCAGCACTGAGATCCTAAAGACATTTTCCCAGAACAACTGAATGAGACTTGTTCTGGGAAAAAAATTTATGAATAAGATAAACCGCATCGTTATATCATCCACCCTATCATCAGAATAAAATGAGTAATCAATCGAAGGGACAAATGCTGAATTTTGTGCTCAGAAAACTACAGGTTTCAGAAATCGATTTAATCTGGCAACAGATCAGTCGTCGCGAATTAATTACTCAAATGTACGTGCAACACAAACAACATTTAGACATAGTCGATTGTTTTTATGATGTTGAGAATTGGGATGGCTTTCATCTAGATAATGATCCACCTTTATTAAAACAAATCCATCAACAAGGTGGATTATGTGTCGGGTTATTTAATTCACATGATCAGTTAATTGGTGTTCAAGTCGTATCCAATCAACTTATTACAGATTATCCTGAAGCAAAATTATTGCAATACTTTTATGTTGATGCAGATCACCAAGGTCAAGGCATCGGGGCACTGCTCATGCATTCCGCAATAGAATCAGCACAGCAATTGGGTGCTAAACAACTCTATATTTCAGCAACACCAAGTAAACGAACGGTAGACTTTTATCTCAAACATGGTGCCCAACTATTAGCGCAACCGGATCAACATCTATGGGAATTAGAACCAGAGGATATTCACCTGATGTGTTCTATAGCGTCATTTATCAAAAACAGCGCACAATGAAATCCTAAAGGGAAAGATCAAAACAACTGATTAAGACAAATACTTAATCGTATTATGTCTTTAAAAATCAACGAATCAATAGAACATATTTATTTTTATCAACATGTTACCCTGTTTTTCATATGTATAAATAAACAATATCAATAAAAGCAATTGTTTGTTCACCCCATTTTTGCCTACAATAGCCCATTCCAAACAAAAACCGTATTTTTAGGTAGCTGTCGCCATGACCTTTGTTGTCACTGAAAATTGTATTAAATGTAAATATCAAGATTGTGTTGAAGTTTGCCCTGTCGATTGTTTTTATGAAGGCCCGAACTTCCTTGTCATCAATCCAGATGAATGTATTGACTGTGCGCTTTGTGAACCTGAGTGCCCAGCAAATGCGATTTTCTCTGAAGATGAACTACCTGAAGGTCAAGAAATCTTTATTGAGCTCAATACTGAATTATCTGAAAAATGGGCGGGTAACAATATCACTCAAATTGGTGAACAACCTGCCGATCGTGAAGAATGGAATGGAAAACCGAATAAACTGCAATATTTAGAAAAGTAATTGAAAAGGCCAGTTTTACTGGTCTTTTTTAATACTTGAATCACACATTTCTTTGCAATTGACCCATTATGTATACGTTATTTTGCATTAAAATAACGTGTCTTTAGATTGTGAACTGGCTTTTATGTTGCGAAATAAATTACAGGGTTTCTTATCGTTTTTTATCATCCCTGTGATGATGGTCGGCTGTGTCAGTTCAAAAACAGAAGTAAGTAAAGGCAAAAGAATCCATATTCCTCAGGAAAAAGTCACTTTTACACGACCAACGCCAGATAAAGTAGAGCCAGCTTCCTATCGTCGATGGTTGGCACAAGGCGAAAACTATGCTCGTGTTCGTGAATATGAACAGTTTTTAACACGTAATCAAGTCGCTCACATTATCCCAAGTTTTGAATTATTACGAACCGCAAGAGATTGGCAGAAATGTGGTCGCAATGAGTATGCTGTGCCAAACCGTGAATTGTGGGGCAACTCTCTTTCAACTTTGCGTGTATTTAAATATCTTATTTCTGCAAAAATTTTAACCGATTTTGAAGTGACCTCTGTCTATCGTGATTTACCTTTAAACGAATGCGCTGGCGGTGCAAGTTCATCTAAACATTTATTTAACTCTGCCATCGATTTTCGTATTGGTCCTGAATACCCTCAGCCGCAGGATTATGCATTTATCGAACAATCCAAATTTAAATTATGTCAGTTTTGGGTTCAGCATGGTCAAAGCTTAAATCTTGGTATTGGTCTATATCGCTCAGGTCAGATTCATATTGATACTCAGGGTTATCGCACTTGGGGCCCAGACCTAACACGTAACAGCTCAATGTGTAACTTTTAGAATAAAAGATCACTTTCAGTAAAGAGATCTAAATGATCTCTTTTTTTATTCAGTAATCAAATTGCACTCTGAGCATAAATGTTTAAAATGCTGCAAACAGATTCAAAGGTAAGCCTGATTATGCAACAGATGTGGACCGACATTGATGACTATATCAATTCACATTTAATCCCCTCAGATCCTAAACTTCAACATGCATTAGACAATACCGATACGCAAGGTCTTTCTAATCATTTGGCTGTTGCACCGAATCAAGGTATGTTCCTGCAAATGTTGATTCAAATGAATCAATGTAAACGTGTATTAGAACTTGGAACTTTTGCCGCTTATAGCACAATTTGGTTGGCGCAAGCATTACCTGCTGATGGTTACCTACTTACGGTTGAAGGACGAGATAGCCATGCGGCCATCGCCCAAGAAAATATTGATTATGCCGATATGCCTACCCAGATTGAACTTAAAAAAGGACGCGGCGCAGATATCATGAATCAACTCATTGCAGAATCCAGTGAGGCATTTGATTTGATTTTTATTGATGCAGATAAACAAAGCTATCCTGAATACTTGGAACTCAGCTTGAAGTTATCTCATTCAGGAACGATTATTGTATTGGATAATGTGATTCGTTCAGGCGCGATATTGGATGAAAATAATAAAAAACCAAGTATTGAAGGCATTCGGGAAACCTTCGCTGCACTCAAAAATCATCCTCAGCTTTTATCTTGTACAGCACTACAAACAGTGGGTTCAAAAGGACATGATGGCTTCGCAATTGCGATTGTAAAGTAAAGATCAAAAAACGAACTGATTTTTTTAATTATTAAATATCAAATAGATACAAATTTACATAGTGCTTTTCCATATAGTTATCCACAGTATTTGCGGATAACTATATGGAATAAAATGAATTACTTAGCGACCAATAACGGTACATTTGCATTTCTAAATATCGAAGTAGTAATGCTACCTAAGAAAAATTGATGAATTTTACTATGGCTGAAAGCACCTAATACGATTAACTGCACATTATGTTCCCTTTGATATTCCAAAATATTTTGTGCAACATCGCCATAACGATAAATAGGCATAACATCCAAACCTGCATCCGTTAAATACTTTGCTGGCTCAGTAAGCATTTCAGGATGATCACCCACATAGAGCAGATGGCATTGTAATTTTTTCAACAAATCACTTTGAGCAATGCGTTGCAACATTTTCTGACAGGTTGGTGAATATTCATATGCAAAGATAAAACGTTTAGGAGGTTCGAAATGCTCTCCAACTGTAATTACAGTACAATTTGCACCACGTATAAAGTTCTCAACATTACTCCCAATGGGTTTATTTTTCTCCGCAGCTCGCTCGCCAACACGACCAATAATCACCACATCATTTTCATGAAGAAGATTAAAACTTTGTTCAAGAAAATCACCTTTTTCTTGAATTTTGCTACTGGTTAAACCGTATTGTTTCTCGATTAACTCCGAAATATGATTGAGTAAGTTATTACTATAATCGAGAGCTAACTCACTTTGCTTCTGTTCCAACTCAGCAAGCTCTTTGAGCAACATCGCATTACTCTCAAAGCCAATCACACCGCTGATTTCACCTAAATGATAGCTTGCAGGATAATAATCCAAGATTTGCAACAGCACTAATTCTCTTTGGGTTTGTTTCGCAACCCAAACTGCGGCCTCAGCCACAGCATCAATACAAGGTGAAGAATCAATACATGCAATTACGCGATTCATGTTGGCCTCTCTTTAGGTTTGACACCTTAGGTCTTCTACTTATTTTTAACTTAACACAGATAAAAGCAGGATAGGTTAAATTTATGTATAGAATCTCATACGCTTTTTAATGCTTTTTATTCAGTTCTATAACGAATCAATTTTGCTGGATTCCCTGCCACAATAGCATAATCTTCAATATCTTTGGTGACCATACTATTCATCCCAACCACAGCATGGTTTCCGATTTTGACCCCATCTTTGATTCCCACATGCGCACCTAACCAAACATCTTTGCCGATCTCAATGCCCTTGGATGTCACGGGTTGCTGGTAGATTGGACGATCCAGTTCCATCCCATGATCAAAAGCATATAAATGGCTATAGGCCGCTATTCTGACTTGATCCTGTAGCTGAATCCCTGCGCGCCCACCATCCAAAATACTATGATGGTTTATTGCAACCTCATTGCCAATAACTAAAGGACCATGCAAGGTACAATCAGCGGCAATGAAAGTATTATCACCAATGGTAATTTTGCGTCCTGGCTCAGCAAAAATATGTGCCAATGGTGAAATAAAACAATTCTGACCAATCTCAACTGTTTCCATTTCCATCAAATACGCTTGATATTCATCTTGCCATGCTTCAGCCCATTCACGTTGTTTAGGCTTGAGCGACCAATACAACCACGGCATATAATTGAGACGATGTTTATGCTGCTCTCTATATTTTAATAAAGGATCATTCATCAAGTTGTTGCCTCTCTACCCCTTTCAATTACTTACTCCCTGAGAGCGAGGAACACTGTTCCGCAAACTCGCAAGAGAGGGCTTGTAAATTCTAATCTTCAACATGTAAATGCTCACGCCCTGAGAGCGAGGAACACTATTCCGCAAGCTCGCAAGAGAGGGCGTGCAAATTCTAGTCTTCAACATGTAGATGCTCACGCCCTCTAGTAACATCTTGAAGTTTTTGTCTTAAAGGTTCAATTTGATGAAGTTGTAGCCGTGCCTCAATGAAAACACCATTTTCGGTATAACTTTCTTGGTATTCGATGTGTTGCTGCATAAGTTCATATTGAATAATTGCCCATTCATTAAACAAACAACTCAACTGAATTTGTTTCTTTTCAATCAATTCAATTTTTTCAGCCAATAATAAACATTGACCAGCACAACCACCATAGGCACGAACCAATCCACCTGTTCCCAATTTGATGCCCCCATACCAGCGGTTGACCAGCACGATCACATTGGTCAAATCATTGCCTTCAATGCTTGCCAAAATTGGACGTCCAGCCGTACCAGATGGCTCACCATCATCATTAAATCGAACATGATGTCCAATCTTCCATGCCCAACATTGATGGGTAGTGGACGGATCTTTTGTTTCTATTAAAAAGTCTTTCACCTGTTGTTCATTTTCAACAACTGTTGCAATCGCTTGAAATCGACTTTTTTTTATTTCTTCTTCAAAAGTTACAGTGTTCGCGATCGTGAATGGCATAAAACATAAATACAAACTTAAAAAGTGATTATAGCTTTTTACAATACAAATAAAAAACCTCGCATTCTCAGCGAGGTTAAATCAAAAAAGGTCAATTTCTAACGTTCACGCAGTGCTTCTTTAGCTTTATTGAATGGTTTAAGCAAATAATCCATGACTGTTTTTTGGCCAGTACGAATATCTACTGTCGCAACCATACCTGGGGTAATACTAAACTCCTTACCCGCTTTATTATAAAGTCGATCTGAATCAGTGCGAATATAAACACGGTAGTAAAATTGATCTTGCTTTACTTCATCACGAATAGTATCAGGTGAAATAGTAATGACTTTACCCTCCAATCCACCATACACAGCATAATCATATGCAGTGATTTTCACCAAAGCATCTTGGTTAGGACGAATGAACGCAATATCTCTTGGTGAAATACGTGCTTCAATTAATAATTTATCCTCTAAAGGTACAATCGTCATCAAACTACCATTTTGAGGAATAACCCCTCCTTCTGTTGTGACAGAAATTTCTTTCACTACTCCGCGAACGGGTGCTCTAAATACTGCACGTTGTAAACTATCGCTTCGTCCTTTAACCACTTGTAGTTGAGTTTGAATATCGGTATTGGCTTTGGATAACTCTTCGCGTGCCTTTACATAGTACTGATTACGAATATCATTGATTCTATTTTGTAAATCGTTTGCTTCACGCTTTAAGCGTAAGACTTCAACTTCGCTGGCGGCCCCTTTTTCAACTAACGGTGCAGTCATGGCCAACTCTTGTTGTACCAATCTAAGTGCTTGTTGATTGCCTGAAATGGCCTCTTCTAAGTTCATGCGTCGTGAGTAATAAAGTGCCGTTTCTTCTTTTACCAGTTTAGGCTCTTTCAAAACCTCTTCTGGAAAAACCAAAGCTGTATTACCAACTTCGGCACGTAAACGCGCTGCTGTTGCTTGTGCAGAAATCAGTAAAGATTGTGATTCACCCACATTTGAAGCAAAACGGGTAGGATCTAATTGAGCTAAAACTTGTCCCTTTTCAACTATATCACCTTCCCTAACAGTGAGTTTAGTTAAAATACCACCTTCAAGTGATTGAATAGTTTGCTCTTTTGAAGATGGAACAACTTTACCTGTACCAGTGGAAACTTCTTCTAAACTAAATACCCATGCCCAAACGAGCAGTATCACTAAACCAATACCAATCAACCAAACTACTAGTGAAGAACCTGGCAACTTAGGTTCCTTATAACTCACGTTCATAGGACGACTGCTGGTTTGTTCTTGCTCACTCATGAATTATCCTCTTTATTTTATTAAACTGTTTTTTGTTTTACGGATGATTGTTGCAAGACTTTATCAGCTGGTCCATCCATAACAATTTTGCCATCATTCATCACAATAATTCGATCAACCAACTCCAACACCGCTCGACGATGCGTAGCGACGATTAAAGTACGATAGCTTAACCACCCCTTTAAATGATCTATCAATTGTTTTTCTGCGACATCATCAATAGCAGCGGTTGGTTCATCAAGGAGTAAAATATTAGGCTCACGAATGAGTAACCGCGCTAATAACAATGCCTGTCTTTGTCCTCCAGAGAAGCCGACCCCGCCCTCTAAAACCAAATGGTCCAAACCTTCTTTCTTTTCATGGACGAAACTCAATGCGCCCGTCACTTTTAAAGCTTTTAAAATATCTTCATCGCGTGCTAAAGGTGCACCTAAAGTCAAGTTCTCACGAATAGTTCCATAGAAAAGATAAGCATTTTGGTTGAGCAATCCCATGTCACGACGAACATCGGCAGGATCAATCAAACTCATATCTAAATCATCTAAGTGTACCGAACCTGAGTTTGGAGTCTGCATTGCAGAGAGAATTTGCAATAACGTTGATTTTCCAGCGCCATTGCGTCCAAGAATTGCAATCCGCTCTCCTGCCCGAATCTTTAATTTTTGAATCGCTAAACTTGGTCGAGGATCATCTTCACTATATTGGAACACCACATTTTTCAGCTCATAGTCACCATGTAATACTTCTTTATGTACTAAATGTGCATGATCTGCTTGATCAACTGGGCGCTGCATCAATTCATCTAAACTTTTCTTTGCCACTTTTGCCTGTTGGAAGCGGCCAAGAATGCCTGTGATCTGTGAAATTGGGGCCAACATCCTTGAGGATAAAATTGAACAGGCAACCAACGCACCTGTGGTCATTTCACCTTCCATCACAGCAAAACACCCAACTAATACAACGATGGCATAGGTAAGCCCTTGTAACTTCTGCGTCCAAGCTGTCAGTACGCCGACAATTTTACGTTGCTGCATACTGATATCAGCAGAAATCTCGTTCATATGATTCCATTGATTTTGGAAACGAGATTCTGCACGTAATAACTTAATATCTTCGATCCCTTGTACAGCCTCAACCAAAATTGCATTACGAATTGAGGATTCACGCATGCCCTCTTGTGCGAGTTTAGCCAGTTTCTTTTGTACCAAAATTGCTGGCAAAATCATGAGGGGAACGATAAATAACATCACCCAAAATAAGTTCCCACCAATAATTGCGAAAATAAACAGGAATAAAAAGAAGAATGGTAGATCAGCAATCGCACCCATCGTGGTCGAAGTGACCAACTCTCGTACACCTTCTAATTCACGAATTTGGGAAATAAATGTACCTGTCGATTTCGAACGTTCACTATTTTTTATTCTTAATGCATGGCCAAAAACGCGATCAGAAATGCGTAGATCAGCACGTTTTCCAATAATATCTGAAATGTATACCCGTGAGATACGTAAAACAAATTCAAAGATTGCCGCAATGAGCACACCACCCGCAAGCACCCAAAGAGTCGGTATCGATTGAGATGGTACAACGCGGTCATAGACTTGCATTGAGAAAACGATGGTTGCCAAGGCTAGAACGTTTGCAATCAATGATGCAAACATAATATCGATATAACGCTTCCAATCACTTAAAACGATTGACCAAAACCAGCTTGGTTTATACGGTTTGATATATTCATCAATACGCGCATCAGGAACAGATTGTTCAGGACGTAAGATAAACACATTCTTGACAATATGTTTTAAAGCCCCTACAGCAAACTTTTGTGATAAACCTTGATCGCCACTAAGTTGAATACTGACATGTCCAGAAGCATCGGCTTTATCAATGACCCCCACTTGTCCGTCTGCCAATTCAACTAAAATCGGTAAACGCCAAGGATTAATCACGTCATCGCTAAATTTAACCCTTATTAAGTTCAAGCCAATTTGTCGACTGATTAAAGTCAAGACTTCATCAAGATTCTGATTTTGATTCCAATCAAGTTGTAATCGAATACGCTCTTCTGAAGGTTCGATTCGATAATGCTTTGCAATCGTTAATATCGCCTGTAACCAAGGCTGATAATCTATTTTTGTCATCATGGTTGCACCTCAAACCCTTGAATTTTTATATTATTCAGGTCATAGGCTTGACGAGAACGTCCTGTGGCTGAAATATATTGAGCAATACTACTGTAAATATCATAACGTGCCATTTCTACCTCTGAATTAGCACTATGAATTGCTTGTTCAGCGTTTAATAAGTCGACCAGTGATCGTGTACCCAATTTATATTGTTCCTGATAAAGCTCGCGTGTCCGCACAGTGGTTGCTTGTTGTCCTGCTAACACTTGCATTTGACGTTGCTTATTTTCAATCTGTTCTCGACTGGTTCTAATCTGATCCAGCACTTTTAAATAAACTGTATTGACCTGTGCTTTTGCAGCCTCTTCTGCAAAACTAGCAGCTTTAATTCTCGAAGACGTTGCTCCGCCTTGGTAAAATTGGCTACTTGCTTCCAACATAATAGCACTGTCAAATCCACCATTTTTATCATTATTGGGATTTCGCCCATGTAATGCTTGGCTTAATTCACCTTTTACAGACAAGGTCGGATAATTACTAACTTTGGTTTGTATTTTCTGACTACGCGCAACTTCAATTCCAGCCTGTGCTGCAATCATTTGAGGAATGGTATTAAATTGCGGCTCTACATATAAATCTGATTGTTTAATAAAATCATCAGTAATTGCCCATTGGACATTACGTGCATCAAATCCCAATAATGTATATAAATGTTGCTGATACTGACTGAGCAAAGACTGTTGTGCAATCAATGCTGATTGAGCAGATTGTAAATAAGATTGAGCTTGTACAGGGTCTGCTTGACTACTGATTCCCGCATTTGCTCTTAAATTAGCAATTTCCTGAATACGTTTAACACCGGCAATCTGCTGATTGGCAATTCTGATCAGCTTTTGATAACGCTGAATATTAATAATCGTTTGTGTTACATCTAAAGAGATATCATCAATTTTAACTAAAACATTCGCTTGCTCTACCATTAACTTTGCTTATTCAGTGGTAACGCCAGACTTCACTTTGCCAAAGTCATACAGCATTTGAGAGGCATTTAAAGCTAATATTTGTCGCCCCCGCTCCCCTTTTCTAGTCAAATCACCTGTATTTACTCCTCCCGAAATTTGCGGATAGAACCCCGCTTTCGCTACATCTATATTTGCATTCTGTGCTGCTAAAGTTGCAAGCGTTTGCGAAATTTCAGGATTACGCTGAACTGCAATCTGTATTGCATCTTTTAACGTTTTATTTTGGTTCTCCCACAATGTAGTAGGAACAACATCCATTGGGCGGCCCGATCCAATGACAGGTAATTCAGTTGGTGATGAATGAATAGAAAAATCACTCAACTTCTTCATATTTGCTGTTTTAAACTCATCATTACTTTTAGGCGTAAAGAGTTGAGACAAATTATTCTTGAGGGAATGATACTGTTCACTGGGTGTCGAAGCATGTGTAACAGGTACAGATAACGTTGCTAAACAAAATAGCCACTTTAAATCTATACATGTTTTACGTGATCCATCATCTATATCTATATCTTTCTTAATACTCATATTCTTGTCATGTAATTATCGTTTAAAGCGCCTTCATTCTACTCTTATTTTTGTAGAAAATACCACGTATCAGATGCCAATTTTTCGACTGATAAGTGTTTATTTTTTGTAAACTAGTTCACACTTTTTCCAGCATAGTATTTAGCTAAAATACGACATTTTATAGAAAATTAAATATTTATCAAAAACATAAGGGAAAGCCACCCTATTCCAATATTAAACCCGAATTTCTCTTAGCATCCCAGTTATTACTTTCATAAAAAAAGAACCCAAAAGGTTCTTTTTTAAAGCTCAAATTATTTTGTTAAACAACAAAATCATCACCTAAATAAACTTTACGTACTTGCTCATGATCGAGGATTTCTTGTGGTGTGCCTTCTGCGATCACCGCCCCCTCACTCACAATATACGCCTTTTCGCAAATTGCCAAAGTTTCTCTCACATTATGATCAGTGATCAGTACACCAATCCCTCTGTCTTTAAGCGTCTGAATAATGTCTTTAATGTCTCCGACAGAAATAGGATCGACACCAGCAAAAGGTTCATCCAATAACATAAACTTGGGATCCGCAGCTAGAGCGCGCGCAATTTCAGCTCGACGACGTTCACCGCCAGAAACACTCATGCCCAATGAATCTTTAATATGATTAATTTTAAAATCATTTAATAATTCACTCAGACGTTGCTGGCGTTGTTGCTTGTTCAAATCTTTACGCGTTTCCAAAATCGCCATAATGTTTTCAGCAATAGTCAACTTTCTAAAGATCGAGGCTTCCTGCGGTAAATAGCCAATGCCTTTACGAGCGCGCTCATGCATAGCGAGATCCGATAAATCAAGATCATCCAAATGAATCTCGCCTTTATCCATCTGAACCAAGCCAACAACCATATAAAAGCTCGTCGTTTTACCCGCACCATTTGGTCCAAGCAATCCGACGATTTGGCCACTTTGCATGGTAAAAGAAACATCTTTAACCACCCAACGTTTGCTATAGTTTTTCGCCAAATGTTTAATACATAAAGTTTGTGTTTGTTGCACCGATTGTTCCATTAATCACGCGCCCCTGGAAAACTTTTTGAACTTGATGGTGGGATAATAATCTGCACGCGATTAGTTGAAGAACCCTGCGCTTCAACGTCACCTTTATTCATACTATATTTTAGACTATCACCACGAATACTTGAGCCATTCTGATAAAGATAGGCTTTCCCTGATAAAGTGAGGATACCAGTGTCTGCATTATAGACAATCTGCTGAGCTTCACCACGCGCTAAACCTTTATTCGTATCAATTTGCTGCTGAAATTTCGCAAGTTGACCTTTAGCCGTAATGGTCTGAATTTCTTTTTTACTATTTAAGGTTGCAATAATTGAATCAGCTTGAAGTTTCATCGTTCCTTGCTCAATCACAACATTTCCCGTATATGTGGTGATGCCCGTTCTATCATTATATGTAGCACGATCAGCGACCAAAGAAAGTTGTTGATTACGATCAGATGGTAAAGCAAAGCTTGAACCAGAAACCAACGCGGCCACAGCAATACACGTAAACTGTTTTAAGAAAGTAAAACGATAATTAGAATTAAGAGCTTGGCGCATACTTTCCTCGAACTTTATAAAATTCATATTGACCATCATTCAAATTTGCTTTTAGACCTTGGCTCACAAATTCAGCTGTTGGGGATTGAACAATGACTTGGTGTTGGGTTTCTAATTCTCTTGTTTTTGGGTAACCCGTGATCTCATCGGTATGGAATTCCATATTGCCCTGATCTGACAAGTTTGTGACAACAACATCTCCAGCCAATACAATCTTACGATTTTCATCATAACCATTTGCACGTTGGGCCGAAAAAGTAGCATCAGCTTTCCCTTGTTTGTACATAACAGCTTTCAGTTGATCAAGCTGCGACGTTTTTTGTAGCATATCTTGCTGTAATTGCTTAACTTCAGCACGAATGTACAAATTACCCTGTTCATCAGTTTGTGTTAAATGAACACCCTGCGCTGAATAAGTCATATTCTTCGCTGAGTCCACATCCAACTTTTTTGCCTTGCCACTATAATAATAATAGCCACCACTTACTGAAGCGACCACAATAGCAACAATATATAAAACTTTGGTATCCATAAACAGGGTTACCTAACCTTTGAGCAAATCAACGCTATTAAGTATATTAATGTGGTACCGCAAGATATTTTTCAAGCAGCTCTTGGTAAACACCTTTTGCCATCAACAACATATCACAGACCTCTCTTACAGCCCCACGGCCACCCATTGCTTGTGTTACCAAATGGGCACGTCGACGTACTTCTTCATGTCCATTAGGAACTGTAATACTCATACCCGCAATCGCAAATGCAGATAAATCAGGCCAATCATCACCCATATATAAACAGTCTTCAGGTAAGATATTGAACTGTGCACAAGCTTCACGTAAGGCCGCACCTTTATCTTCACGCCCTTGGAACACCAAATCCACACCCAAATCTGACATACGTTTTTCAACTATATGGCTTTTACGACCAGTGATAATAATCACTTTCATGCCCGCTTTTTGAACCAATTTCATCCCTAAACCATCGCGAATATCAAATGATTTAATCTCATCACCTGAATTGGTTAAGGTTACAAAGCCATCGCTTAAAATCCCATCCACATCAAGCACCAGTGCTTGTAAATGACGTGCTTGTTCTTGTAAAGCATATGATGCCATGGCTTAATTTACTCCAGCTTCAATAAGATCGTGCATACTAATAACGCCAATTACTTTTTTAGCATCATCAACAACAACGAATTGGTTAATTTTTTTCTCATGCATTTTTTCCAATGCTTCCACTGCTCGAGCTTCTTGAGAAATCGTCATCGGATTTTCGGTCATTACAGCGGATACAGCAGCATTCACATCAAAACCCTGTTGTCGATCGATCATACGACGTAAGTCACCATCGGTAAAAATCCCCAACAATGTATCTTGATCATCCACCACAGTGGTCAGACCCAAACGTTTATCAGAAATTTCATACAACACCTTATTCATCGGTGTGTCAGGGTGAACTTTTGGTAACTCTGCACCTGTGTGCATCAAGTGTTTCACATGTAAAAGTAGACGTTTGCCAAGTGCGCCCGCAGGATGTGAACGCGCAAAATCGTCAGCGGTAAATCCACGCGCTTCCAATAAAGCAACCGCCAAAGTATCACCCAACACAAGTGTTGCGGTCGTACTCGATGTCGGTGCTAAACCTAAAGGACATGCTTCATCCGCTAAACCCAGCGTCAAAGCAATATCCGCATTTTGTGGCATTGGGCCTTTATCATCACGACTAATGGTTATCAAAGGCACTTCTAGATGCTTGATCAATGGCATCAACATCATAATTTCATCACTCTTTCCAGAGTTTGAAATCGCGATTAGGACATCACCACGCACCAACATGCCTAAGTCACCATGCCCTGCTTCACCAGGATGCATAAAGAATGAAGGTGTGCCTGTTGAAGCAAAAGTCGCTGCCATTTTGCGACCAATATGACCGGATTTTCCCATACCGGTGATCACGACACGACCTTTGCATTGTAATAAGATTTCACATGCACGATCAAAGCGTTCATCAATTTGTGTGGCAAGCACTTCTATGGCTTGTTGTTCAATACGCAAAGTTTCCAATGCGCTTTTTTGGAAATTTATGACTTGTGACATGTGAGTTTGACTCAAAGTAATGCTCAATCTACTTGATAGTAGATGATTTTAATCAAAAGAATACGGCAGATTCTAGCATAACTGTGAATTATACACGTTTCTAAATGTATAAGTTTTCGATGAAGATGGAGAAAGATAGAACCAGTCAAATCAACCATAATAAAAACCCAAACCCACAGCATCTTTTTTCTCCAGACAACTTTATGAAAAATGATGCATACGTTATGATGTAACGCTAATTTTGTAGAGTGTTTGAAAACCCTTATGCAACCTTTTGTTCTATATAACTCTGAGCAACGAAAAAAAGTTGAATTTGTCCCACGTAACGAAGGTCAAATCGATATCTATGTCTGTGGTATGACCGTATACGATTACTGTCATATTGGACATGCTCGCGTTATGGTTGCATTTGACTACATTATTCGCTTCTTGCGTAGTCAAGGTTGGAAAGTTCGTTACATCCGCAACATTACCGATATTGATGACAAGATCATTGCACGTGCCAATGAAAACGGTGAAAGTATTCAAGCTCTCACTGCTCGATTTATTGATGCGATGAATGAGGACGCAGCAAATCTAGGCTGTATCGCACCAGATGAAGCACCAAAAGCAACTGAATACATTGATCAAATGCAAACCATGATCAGTACTTTAGTGGACAAAGGTGCGGCTTATCCTGCTGCTAATGGCGATGTCTATTTTGAAGTAAACAAATTTAATAAATATGGTCGTTTATCAGGTCGCAAATTAGATGATATGCAAGCGGGTGCGTCTGAACGTGTCGATGTAGAAGTCGACAAGAAACATCCATTTGACTTTGTGCTTTGGAAACATGCCAAAGAAAATGAACCTGCATGGGCTTCACCGTGGGGCAATGGTCGTCCAGGCTGGCATATTGAATGTTCAGCAATGTCGACTTGCTGCTTAGGCAATCACTTTGACATTCATGGTGGCGGTTCTGATCTCATGTTCCCTCATCATGAAAATGAAATTGCTCAAAGTGAAGCAACAACTGGCGAACAATATGTAAATTATTGGATGCACGTGGGTTTCATCAATGTTGATGGCGAGAAAATGTCTAAGTCTTTAGGCAATTTCTTTACCATTCGCGATGTGATGGAGAAATTCCATCCTGAAGTGATCCGCTATTTTATCGTGTCGTCGCATTATCGTAGTCCAGTCAACTTTTCTGATGTAGCGTTAAAAGAAGCAAAAACTGCCCTTAGCCGTTTTTATCATTCCTTTAAAGCCTATCAGCAGACCTATGGACAAAAAATAGTTGATACACTAGAGCAAAGTTTTGTTGAACGTTTTAACAATGCGATGTGTGATGACTTTAATACTGCTGAAGCGATGGCAGTATTATTCGAACTCAATAAAGAATTGAATCGTGCTGTAAAAGAACAACAAGCTGAACAAGCCACTGTCCTTTACTCCACACTACGCAACTTAACCAATGTTTTAGCTTTAGTTCAACATGATGTAGATGAATTCTTAAAATCTGACATTGGTCAAGAAGCGCTTTCACTTTCTGATACCGATATTGAGGATTTTATTCAACAACGTGTAGATGCAAAAAAAGCCAAAGACTTTGCCAAAGCTGATGCAATTCGTCAATCTTTACTCGATCAAGGTGTAGTTCTTGAAGATAGCCGCCAAGGTACGATTTGGCGACGCGCAAACTAAATTAGTCAAAAAGTAACCAACCAATAACTTGGAGAGTTGACAGTTTTGTTAAACACTCTATAATGCGTCCATATTGCGGGAATAGCTCAGTTGGTAGAGCATAACCTTGCCAAGGTTGGGGTCGGGAGTTCGAGTCTCCTTTCCCGCTCCAGATTCAAAGAAAGGCACTTATTGAAAGATAAGTGCCTTTCTTCTTATATATTTGATACATTTCAGTTTCATATTAACCATCCTGTTTTACCAAAAATTAAATAACACTTACACTCCCCTACTATTATTTCCTTTTAAAATCCCATAACTTGGATATCAATATTTTCACAAGGTTGTATCTAAGATGAAAAAGTCAATTATCGCAATTTCTCTCACATCACTCTTTTTAGTCGCTTGTAATAAATCAGAAACACCTAAAGATGACCACTCAACTCCTCCTGCAGTAACAACAGAAGCTACATCTGAGCCCATGATTGATCATGAACACACTGCGGAAAACTCTTTAGATTGGAATGGTACTTACAAAGGTGTATTGCCTTGCGCTGACTGCGAAGGTATTGAAACCAAGCTAGAGCTGAATTCAGATAAAACTTTTGAATTAGAAGAAACCTATCTCGGCAAAGGTGATGGAAAGGCTTTTGAAAGTAAAGGTAACTTCAAGTTTGATAGCAACAACACCTCTATCATTGAATTAGACAAAGCTGGTGATAGCCGCAAATACTTTGTTGCCGAAGGCTACTTAAAAGCACTTGATTTAGAAGGTAATGAAATCACTGGTGCACTCGCAGATAAATACCAACTCAAGAAAGAAGCTGAATAATTTTATCTACACTTAAATGCTCTCAATAAAAAACCCTGCTTTATCAGCAGGGTTTTTTTTGAATCAAATCAGGGCTTAGCCACCGAATTGGTTCATAGTGTTTTTAGCATCATCACCAGCTTTCAAAGCATTGTCGCCAGCGAAGATTTCTTTATGGTCATCACCGATGTCAGAACCAGCCATTGCTTGGTGTTTAACACATGCGATACCACCGCGGATTTCTTTACGTTGTACGCCAGCAACATAAGCCAACATACCTTCAGAACCGAAGTAACCTTGTGCAAGCTCATGAGTAGAAAGAGCAGCAGTATGGTAAGTCGGAAGTGTGATCAAGTGGTGGAACACACCCGCTTCACGAGAAGCATCTGCTTGGAAAGTACGGATTTTAGCATCAGCATCAGCAGCCAATTCAGTTTCATCGTACTCAGCGCTCATTAATTTAGCACGGTCGTAAGCAGAAACGTCTTTACCTTCAGCAACCCAACGATCGTAAGCTTGTTGACGGAAGTTTAAAGTCCAGTTGAATGACGGGCTGTTGTTATAAACAAGCTTCGCATTTGGAACAGTTTCACGTACACGGTTAACCATGTGAGCGATTTCTTCAACGTTTGGAGTCGCAGTTTCGATCCAAAGAAGGTCAGCACCATTTTGAAGGCTAGATACACAGTCAAGTACAACACGGTCAATTTGAGTGTCAGCACGGAACTGATATAAACCAGAAGCTAAACGCTTAGGACGGTGTAATTTGCCATTACGTTTGATCAAGATTTCGTCTTCTTGAGCATCAGCAATATCAATTTCAGAAGTTTCTAAGTAGCTAATGTACTGAGAAGCGATGTCGCCTGGCTCTTTAACCACTGGGATTTTTTGAGTTAAGTCAGCGCCTTCAGAGTCAGTACGTGCAACGATGATACCGTCATCAAGACCCATTTCTAAGAATGCATAACGTAATGCATGGATCTTAGCGATGAAGTCTTCATGTGGAACTGTTACTTTACCAGCTTGGTGACCACATTGTTTCGCGTCAGATACTTGGTTTTCGATTTGAAGTGCACATGCACCTGCTTCGATCATTTTCTTAGCAAGTAAGTAAGTTGCTTCTTCGTTACCGAAACCAGCATCGATGTCCGCAATAATTGGCACAACGTGAGTTTGGAAACCATCGATTTGAGCAGTGATTTCTGCAGCTTTAGCAGTATCACCAGCTTCATTTGCTTTTTTCAATGCACGGAACAAATCGTTCAATTCTTTCGCATCAGCTTGACGTAAGAATGTGTAGATTTCACCAATTAACGCAGCAACAGAAGTTTTTTCATGCATAGATTGGTCAGGAAGTGGACCAAATTCTGAACGAAGTGCAGCAACCATCCAACCAGAAAGGTAGATATAACGACGTTCAGTTGTACCGAAGTATTTTTTGTTCGCAATCATTTTTTGTTGCGCGATAAAACCGTGCCAGCAACCTAATGATTGAGTATATTTGCTAGAGTCAGCGTCATATGCTGCCATATCACGACGCATAATAGCAGCTGTATATTTAGCAATATCTAAACCTGTTTTGAATTGGTTTTGCATTTGCATACGCGCAGCATCTTCTGGGCTAATATCGCGCCAAGTGTCACCGAATTTTGCTTTTAGTTCGCGGATTGCATCAATCGCTGTTTGATATGTAGTCATGATATATTCCTTTGAGGATTGGCATCGAATGATTGCTAAAAATCATGCTTTTCGCAGTCTAGATTTCAAGCACTTCATCAACATGTTTCACAGCTTAGTCTTTGCAAACAAATTTATCCAATATTCTAGGTTAATCTTCAGTATTTTTTTAAAAAATACATGGATATGGACCTATTCACAATAACATATAACCACATTAAAGCATTGTTTTAAATTATAATTTTTCATCACCAAGATTTATCAACAATGTATCTATGGTGGAGTAGCACAAAATATCCTCCCTATTTGTATCATCAAAAGTCTACCAATGAGACTATTTATGAGCTGCTCATGTTGATCATTTTTATTATTTCCACTCAAACACGCTGCGAATTGACTGCTTATCAATAGAGAATTATGCTTATTGTAGGTGAAATCATTCAGTGCTGCGCAATTGTTTTTATATCGCATTAAGTTACGCAAACAGCTTTAAATATGTCATAATCAAGCACAATTTAAAGATTTTATTTTCGGTATTTTTTTTATGAATCTGGAACGGGTCGATCTCAATTTATTAATATATCTTGATGTACTTCTTCGTGAAAAAAATGTCACACGTGCCGCGGAACAACTGGGTGTTACCCAACCAGCAATGAGTAATATTTTACGTCGTTTACGTAATTTATTTAACGATCCTCTGCTGATCCGTTCATCAGAAGGTATGACCCCGACTGAACGTGCTTTAGAATTACAGCCTCGTATTCGGGATGCATTGTCAGACCTTTCGATGATTCTGGAGCCACGTACCGAGTTCCGACCATATACCAGTACTCGCGTATTTCGCATTATGACATCTGATTATGCTGAGGCAACGTTAGTTCCTCGCTTAGTCAAAGCATTGCGATCTGAAGCCCCAAATGTTGTACTCGATTTTTTAACTCCTAGCGATGTGTCATATCGAGACATGGAACAAGGTAAAGTCGATTTAGCCATTAACCGTTTCAATGAGATTCCTCAAAGCTTTCACCAAGTATTGGTTTGGCGTGATAGTTTTAGCTGTATTTTGAATGACAAACACCCTGCTGTTACCCACCTTAACCTCAAAAGTTACTTAGATGCTCAACATATTTGGGTTTCCAAAACAGGCATGGGTGTTGGCTTTGGTGTAAACCCAGACAAACAAGCAGGTTTAGGTTGGATCGATCAAGCTTTAGAACGTATCGGTCAACGTCGTAAAATTTCAGTGTTTACTCGACATTATCAAATGCCTGCACTATTAGCACAAAATGTTGATTTGATCGCGACCTTACCAACGCGTATGGCACAGCTTCAAACACAAAACCCACGATTGGTTATAAAAGATCCTCCATTTTATATCCCTGAGTTCGAACTAAAAATGGCTTGGTGTCCTTTACTTCATCATCACCCAGCGCACCGCTGGTTAAGACAACTAATCTTATTTGTCGCGCGCCAAATGATTGAAGAAGAAAACCGTGAGTTTTTATTAAACAACTCACAGTTTTCACAATACTAAAATAAGCTCATTACCTTAAAGTCATTTCACTTTAAAATATGAGTAGTGCTGAGTTAATCTAAAGATTAACTCAGCGTCTTTTTTATGTTAAAACATTATGATAATTAATAATGATGAAAATCTAGGTGACGTGTGAGTCTCGTACAAAATATCATTATCATTGCCATGCTGATTGTTGCAGCAGGCTTTTTATCACTCACTGAAATCGCGCTCGCAGGCGCTCGCAAAGTTAAACTTAAAATTCTCGCAGAAGCTGGAGAACATCGCGCTCAAAAAGTGCTAGACCTACAAGAACAGTCTGCTGATTTCTTTGCCGCCTCACAAATAGGGCTAAATGCGGTTGCTATTTTAGGTGGTATTTTAGGTGAAGCAGCCTTTCGCCCTCATTTCGTTGAGCTGATCAGTCGTTTCTATACAGGACCATGGTTAGAAAATATTGGTTTCGCCCTGTCCTTTACTTTCGTTACGTCTCTTTTCATTCTATTTGCCGATTTGATGCCAAAACGCCTGGCAATGATCGCACCAGAAAAAATTGCGATTAGTGTCATCGATCCGATCCAAATCTTTATTAAGGTCTGCAAACCCTTGGCTTGGGGTATCAATGCAATCGCAAACTTGTTATTCCGTCTATTTAAAGTAAATACTGTCCGAGATGATAATATTACCTTTGATGATATTTCCGCAGTTATGGATGCTGGTGCCCAAGCAGGTGTTTTACAAAAACAAGAGCATCATTTCATTGAAAATGTATTCGAACTAGAAGAACGTACGGTTCCCTCGAGTATGACCACACGAGAAAATGTGGTTTATTTTACGCTAAAAGAAAATGAAAGTAGTATCCGCCAAAAATTAGCTGAATACCCTTATTCAAAGTTTTTGGTCTGCAATGAACATATCGACCAAGTCATTGGCTATGTCGATACCAAAGACATTTTGGTCCGTATTTTAAATAATCAATCTTTGCTACAACTGAATGAGTCCACGATTCGTACAGTGCTCATGCTTCCAGATACCCTCACCCTATCAGAGGTACTGGACCGATTTCGCTCAACTAAAGAAAAATTTGCAGTCGTTATCAATGAATATGCATTCGTGGTCGGTGTCATTACCTTGAGCGATATTATGATTACGGTAATGGGCGATTGGGTTACACCATTGGAAGAAGACCTACAAATTATTAAGCGTGATAATCATTCATGGTTAATTGATGGTAGTACCCCGATAGAAGATGTGAAGCATGTTTTGGAAATAGAAGAATTCCCTGAAAATGAGAACTATGAGACGATTGCAGGCTTTATCATGTATCGCTTACGCAAGATTCCCCGCCCTGCTGATGCTGTAGAATATGCAGGTTTCAAATTTGAGGTAGTCGATATTGATCACTATAAGATTGATCAGCTGCTTGTGACTCAGATCCTATCAAGCCTAGAAAGTGAATCCTTCTCAATTCCAGAAGATTAAAATCACACTGAATTAAAAAGCCCATTGACTGGGCTTTTTTTATTTTGTAGCAAACCAAATTAAGATGACCAAAATAAAGAAGATCAAAACAAAAAGTTTGATTCCCCCTCGACTACGTTGGGCCAACTGTTCTTGGATACGCGCCTGTTCTTGCGGATGATCTTGTAAATATTGATCCACTAAATCTTTCGATTCTTTTAAGCCTAGGCCCGTTTTCTCACGGGTAATCTTAATGGCATCAATTAATTTACCTTCTCGCAATACCTGTAAAGCCTCTGGCGGAATCTTCGTAGCTAAACGCATAAAATCAACAATCCTTGTTATTTTCAATGAGAGGATTCAATCACGACACTGCGTTTATGATGTTTTAATTGCCACCATAAAGTGAAATTAACTCATCGAGTGTTGCTTGATAATGAATCGAGATGTCCTCAGCTAAAATCTTGTAGGCATTATCAAACTGAACCATTGGCCAACCTTCCTTCCAAAATGGGAAAATATTGTGCAAACCTTCAGTGACAATTGCATCTTCACGACTAATTGCTTGAGCCACTTGCGAAAGTACTTGTGCAGTTTCAGCACCATCAATCGCAAGATAATCAATACCACGTACTTTTAAAATACGAATTCGATCTTTTTTATAACGGATTTTCTTTGCTTGGCCTGCGTTAAGACCCAATGCCAATGTTACCGCTTCAACAAATTTATCTTCAAAACTTGTGTGCAATGCCACCAATGCCTGTTTATGTGCTTCTTGGCGACCTGCTTTACCACCATTAACGATCATCTCTTTGGCTTCAACATCAAGCTCATCTTTTCTCATAGACTGTAAAATGTCTAAAATTTCGATATCGCTTAAAGATTCAGGAGAGTGCTCAGTCATGGGAGTCCTTGGACAAAAATATAAAGGGCTATTGTCGCATAAAAGCGATATCAAAGTAGGATAAAATTAAATACGATTTTAGATACAAACCACAAAAAAGAAGCCCGCTTTCGCGGGCTTCTTTTCAATCAATCTAAGCAATTATAGACGGACTAATGTCACAATCTTCTCAGCTGCATCTTCCACCGACTCAGCTACTACCTCAGTATCAGTAGCATCAACCGTTGTTGTAATGACTACCACACCTGTTTCACGTAACAAGTTGATTTGCTCAGCAGTTAAATTCGCTTTTGCAATCGCAACCACACCTTGTTGAATCAACAAGCTCTCTAAAGCATGCGCTTTTTCGATCAACTGTGCAGACACACCAATCACCGCAGGTTTTTGACCTAAACGAGCAGCACGATCTTCCGCTGTCACAGGATTGCTATGTGCAGTCCATTCCACTGCAGCTTCAACCATCCCCGCACCAACCGTGACATTGCTTAAACGGTCAATGAAAATGAATGAACCCGTGTAACGACTGTCTTGATATTGGTCAAACACCACTGGTGCATCAAACTCGACCACAACATCTGCAATTGCATTTAACTCAAGCTCTTCAACTTGAGTATGCTCAAGGGTATTTACATTAACACGGTAATTAATTGCAGTTACTTTCGCAGGAACAGTTTGCGTACCCACTTTCAGGTTATACAATTTACCTTTAACCAAAGGATGTTCTGTCATCCACACGACTGACGCACGCACACTACGTGAAATCAGTGGTTGTTCGCCTGCACGTACTAAAACATTACCACGAGAAATATCAATTTCATCATTTAACGTTAAAGTTACAGCTTGACCAGCAAAAGCATGCTCAAGATTACCATCAAAGGTCACAATCTCTTTAACCGTTGACTTTTTACCTGACGGTAAGGCTAAAATTTCATCACCAACGTTAATTCCGCCCAATGCGATCGTACCAGCAAAGCCACGGAAATCAAGATTAGGACGATTGACATATTGAACAGGGAAACGAAACTCTTGCTTATTTGATTCGCGCTTAATTTCCACTGATTCAAGAATATTCATCAAGGTTTGACCCTTGTACCAAGGCGTGCTTGTAGATGGATTAACGACGTTATCACCATTCAACGCAGAAATTGGTACAAACTGAATATTCTCAGGACGGCGATTACCAAGCTGGCTCACAAAGGCATCATATTCAACCTGAATCTCATTGAAACGTACCGCTGAGAACTCAACCAAGTCCATTTTATTAATCGCAACCACGATATTTTTAATACCGAGAAGACTTGCAATAAAAGTATGACGACGCGTTTGTGTTTGCACACCATAACGCGCGTCAATCAGAATAATCGCAAGATCCGCAGTAGATGCACCTGTCGCCATATTACGAGTATATTGCTCATGTCCTGGTGTATCCGCGATGATGAACTTACGTTTTTCAGTGGAGAAATAACGATAAGCGACATCAATGGTAATACCCTGCTCACGTTCAGCTTGTAAACCATCTACAAGTAAAGCAAGGTCAGGCGCATCACCCGTTGTACCGACTTTTTTACTGTCACGTGTGACCGCTTGCAATTGATCTTCATAAATCAATTTTGAATCGTAAAGCAAACGACCAATTAAAGTACTTTTACCATCATCGACATTACCGCAGGTTAAGAAGCGCAATAAGTCTTTTTGCTCATGCTGCTTTAAATATCCCAAGATGTCTTGGCTAATAAGATCTGATTGATGAGACATTGCTCAAAACTCCACATATTCTTTAGAAATCGGTTTTAATCTCCCTAAATCCCTCTTTAAAAAGAGGGACTTGCTTAAGGAAATTAGAAATAACCTTCCTGCTTTTTCTTTTCCATCGAGCCGGCTTCATCATGGTCAATCATACGACCTTGACGCTCTGAACTGGTTGCTAAAAGCATTTCTTGGATAATTTCAGGCAAGTTATCCGCTTCAGACTCAACTGCACCTGTCAGTGGGTAACAACCAAGTGTACGGAAACGTACCGATTTCATTTGTGGAACTTCACCTTCTTTTAAACGCATACGCTCATCATCCACCATGATCAACGTACCACTGCGTTCAACCACTGGGCGAACAGCAGAGAAATAAAGCGGAACCAATTGGATATTTTCCAAGTAGATGTATTGCCAAATATCTAACTCAGTCCAGTTAGACAATGGGAAAACACGGATGCTTTCACCTTTGTTAACTTTACCGTTATAGAGATTCCAAAGTTCTGGACGTTGATTTTTAGGATCCCAACGATGTTTTGTATCACGGAACGAATAAACACGTTCTTTGGCGCGTGATTTTTCTTCATCACGACGTGCGCCACCAAAAGCTGCATCAAACTGGTATTTATCTAAGGCTTGTTTTAAGCCTTGAGTTTTCATGATGTCAGTATATTTCGAGCTACCATGATCAAATGGGTTGATACCTGCATCACGACCTTCTTTGTTTTGATGCACGATCAAATCAAAGCCATGTGTTTTTGCCATGTTGTCACGAAATGCGATCATGTCTTTAAATTTCCAACCCGTATCTACATGCAGAAGAGGGAATGGAAGTTTTGCTGGATAGAATGCTTTTAATGCAAGATGCAGCATCACCGCAGAGTCTTTACCGATTGAGTAAAGCATGACAGGATTTTCAAATTCGGCAGCAACTTCACGAATAATGTGAATACTTTCAGCCTCAAGTTGTTTGAGGTGCGTTAATCTATTTTCAGTCATGTACACTTACCTCCTTATCCATGTTACCCATAAAATCTATAAGTGGTATTAAACCACCACTTGGAAGACCGTGTGGAGGAACGAGTGCCATAACAACTCCAATTTTTCATGATATCAATATGCTTACTAGTGGCTTATTCGCCAGCCAGTAAAGTTTATTCATTATAATAATTTAGATCGACTTCTTTAGCTTGTTTTTTCATATCAATATGCAAAATTGTGATATGCAAACATCAATGAAATATCAACAAACCCGAATAACGTACGCTAAATATTTTAGGATTCACATGATTTTCATCATGCAAAAAAAGAAGCCTAGATAGGCCTCTTTTTCTACAAATAACGCTTAAAAACGGAACATATTTCGCTCTAACGGAATTTCCACACCGACTGAAACACCACCATCGTTTCCATTCACATCAGAGTCACTAACCCAACCATTAATTTTTAATGGAATCGTTGGTTTCACATAATGTGTCCACGTCAGGTCCAAACCTTTAAGTGTGTCAGCTTTAGGAAATGCTGCATTGTTATCCTCAACTCGCTGAGTCTGGCTAACTTTTGCATACATTACGCGACCACTTAAACGGTTCATGGTATCAAAGCGAATATCACCGCCTACCGAATACATTTGCCCATCACCACCCATCGCATGGCCAAGTGGAAAACCATGTTGATAGTAACCATCTCTATATACTGTATGACTATACGAAATACCTTTTGCACTACCATTGGTACGTGTATCTGCCCACTCAGCATAAAGTTGGTAAGGCATGTTGTTATAACTTGATGAGAAATCAGTACCAGCTAGGTACATCTTTTTCGCTGGTAAACCACCCGCTTCATCTTCACCCACATATTGTCCATAGACACCCACTGGAGTATCTAATAAGGACTGTAAGTTTAAACGAAAATCAAAGCCTGCAATTTGATTTGATGGATCTGCTTTCCCTGTTCCACCATTGTCTTTCGTTCCCAGCATTGCATCCCATAGTGAACTGAAGCTTTCAGGACGACCTTCACCACCCCACTGCAACATACGAGAAGCACCTAACTCCAAATATGGCAAAGGTTGAGCGGTTACGCGTAAACCGATTAATTTAGCATCTGGCACCGCTTCATAATCATCCAGCTGTCCAGCAAAAGCTTGATATTGCCAAGGACCTATCCAAGACAACCATTTTGTTTCAAAAGCATCTTGCACAGCACGCTGTGCAGTTACCCCATAAACTGGACGACTGGCATCACCACGAATCAAACTGCCATCATGCCCTGGTCCCCAATACGTCGGAATTTGACCTGCAATCAACCATTGATTCCAAAGTTTGCCCGCAATATACGAACCTTCAACGTTGACATCATGCCCATTATCAATCAACGGGTCTTTCTCCCCATTGACTCTGATTTTTGCATCCCAATTTTCACTGCCAGCATTAAACTCTAAAGCTGCTTGGTATTGAGATTTTTGGCTATCACCAAAGGCTTGTGGCACAGTTTTAAGATCAGTTCCCGCATGTAAACCCAGTTTAGCAGTTGCATTGTCAGCAGCTAATGCATGAACAACTGAATCCACAACTTTCTGTTGTGCTTTATTGTTCACTTGAGCCTGTGATAATGCACGTTTAATCTCATCACCGCTCATTGGCCATGTTGAGGTGCTGATTTGAATAACACCTTGTTGATTCAACCAATTCAAGTCAGTTCGTAAATTTTCATCATTCAACACAATGCCTTGTGCAAATGATGCAGAAGAAAGAGAAGCAAATAATGCGACATAAAGCGATTTTTTTAAAAACATATCTAAGCTGTTCTCAAATTTATTTATGAGCACATCATCGGTTTTTTATAGACTCTTTTCAATCACCAAACCAAACAATTACATTTCTTAACATGTGATAAAAAATTGACAGCGTTGGACATCACTGAGTACCCTTTATTTTTTCTTTAACCGTATTGAAATCATATAATGAAAAAACTTATTCCAACGCTTATCCTTGGCACAACGATTTGTATGCCAGCTTTTGCTCAACAAGCATCAAAAGAGTCAGTAAAAGAGTTATTAAAAATCACCAAATCGGAACAACTCATTGATCAATCCAACGAATACATCTCCAAATTCACAGCCTCAAGCATTGAACATATAACTCATGGTCAAGAAGTCAATGCTAGACAAAAGAAAGCCATTGAAAATTATAGTCAAAATATTGAAAACATCGTAAAACAGGATTTTACTTGGGCAAAATTAGAACCCGAAATGATTAAAATTTATGTTGAAGAGTTTACTCAAGAAGAAATCAACGGCATGCTTGAGTTTTACAAGACGCCTGTGGGGCAATCCACTATTAATAAAATGCCGATCGTCATGCAAAAAAGTATGCAAGTTGGATACCAGCAAATGGATGAATTAATGCCTAAAATCATGCGTGCAGCTGAAAAGCTGGAAAAAGAGATGCAGGAAAAATAATAAATAAAAGCACACATAAAAAAATAGCCACAAATCAGATGTGGCTATTTTTATTTGACTTAAAATTAATCTTTACGGCGCATATGCGGGAACAATAGAACGTCACGAATACTCGCTGCATTTGCAAACAACATCACTAAACGATCGATACCAATCCCTTGACCTGCAGTCGGTGGCAAGCCATATTCTAATGCTTCAATGAAGTCTGCATCGTAATGCATCGCTTCATCATCACCAGCATCTTTCTCTGCAACTTGTGCTTGGAAACGTTCAGCTTGATCGATCGGGTCATTTAACTCTGAGAAACCATTGGCCAATTCACGACCACCAATAAAGAACTCAAAACGATCTGTGATATGCGGATTATCATCATTACGGCGAGCAAGCGGTGAAGTTTCAGCAGGATATTCAGTGATGAATGTCGGCTGACGGAGTTTAGTCTCTACTGTTTCTTCAAACACGATGGTTTGTAATTTACCTAAACCAAAACCAGGTTTAACCTGCTCTTTTAAAACATCTTTGGTGAATTTTGCCAAGAATTCACGATCATTGACATTTTCAGGCGTGAAATCTGGATTATGCTCAAGAATCGCATCAAACATTGAGATTTTCTTGAATGGACCTTTGAAGCTATACACTTCTTCACCATAAGGCACATCAGTAGTACCCAGAATATCAAGGGCCAACTTTTCAAGCATTTTTTCAGTCAGTGTCATCAAGTCTTTATAGTCTGCATAAGCTTGATAGAACTCAATCATGGTGAATTCTGGGTTGTGACGGGTTGAAACACCTTCGTTACGGAAATTACGGTTAATTTCAAACACACGCTCAAAGCCACCAACAACCAGACGCTTTAAATATAACTCTGGCGCAACACGCAAATAGAGCTCCATATCTAAAGCATTATGATGCGTAACAAACGGCTTCGCAGATGCGCCACCCGGAATCACATGCATCATTGGTGTTTCAACTTCCATGAAACGTTCATTGATTAGATAGTTACGCATACCCGCGATCACTTGAGCACGAATCTCGAAAGTTCTGCGCGTTTCTTCATTTACGATCAAGTCTAAATAACGCTTACGATATTTTGCTTCGGTGTCAGTTAAGCCGTGGAATTTGTCTGGAAGTGGACGCAAAGATTTAGTGAGTAACTCAAAACCTTCAAGGTGGACATATAAGTCACCTTTACCCGAACGACCAATATAACCTTCTGCTGCAATGATATCGCCCAAGTCTAAGCTTTTAATCGTTTCTAAAACGTCTGCTGCTAAGCCTTTACGGTCAACATATAACTGGATACGACCTGTCATATCCTGAATCACAATAAATGA
Organism: Acinetobacter halotolerans; assembly: GCF_004208515.1. Lineage (GTDB taxonomy): Bacteria > Pseudomonadota > Gammaproteobacteria > Pseudomonadales > Moraxellaceae > Acinetobacter > Acinetobacter halotolerans. Next base: position 227,672 of record NZ_SGIM01000002.1, on the reverse strand, counting down.
TCCACGATTGAGCATGACACGACCGGCAAGTTTTACATAAACTTTTTCAGCACCTTCGATTTGTGCCTTATCTTGATCTTTGAATTGTTCTTGCAAGTCAGCCGTATAATGCTCACGTTTGAAGGTATTCGGCCAAGGGCTTTTGCCTGTCTGTTTTGCAGTCTCTTGGATTTGCTTTAATTTGGCATGACGCTGTGCGATTAAATCGTTTTCGGAAAGTATTTGTTCAGAAGTCGATTGAGCGTTTTGTTGCGCCATTTCTGCCTCGATTTAAGTAAAAAAATAAAGGCGAATAGAATAGCAGATCACAACCCATTTTCGTATCATTTCAGCTTTATAATCTCGAAAAAAGCGAATCTTTATCAATTTTCAGTGTTTTCGATCAGGTGATTACAATATAAATATCCAATAAAATTTAACTTATTTTTCAGCTAAATATTTCACCATTGCCAACCCTTGATCAAAGCCCTTATTCATCATTTCTGTATATTCTGGCTGAATATCCACTTCTACATGAAGCTGAGTACCCTCCTCGACATCAGTCAACAGATACTTTTCTAATGCACCAGCCCACGAGTTTGCATCATTACTTTCTAAGTCTTCTTTCCCATCCATAATGATACCCAGATGTTTAAAGACAACCGTATTCGACTCATCTAAATGTTCAATGGTAGACACCATGCCATTTCTATCACCATCTAAAAAATAGGTTTTGCCACCTACTTTCCAGTCTGTTTGCATCGTTGAACTACACGAAAAAAACTTTGTCCATGTTTGATAAGTTTCAGTTGTCCATAGCACATCCCAAACTTTCTGTTTAGGTGCATTTATTTTTATCGTATAAGTTAAGGTTTCCATGTATTGTTGCTCCATCTTGGTGGTGATAATTATGATATCTCAACTCCAAGTGTTCATTTTTCAATCAAACCATATTTATACATTTACACCTTTTTAAATTACATCGTCATATTTACGACCATAAAGATTAGAGTAATTGCACAAATAACAAGACTTTCAGCTAGAATTGCCATATTACTTTTCTCATAAATGATTAAACTCTTACATTTACTTTACTTAAAAGTCGTTCTGCGTAAAAATCTAACTCCCAATCAACACAAGTTTGTTGTATTGCAGCGATCGTAGCGACATTATGGAATAGTTTACTGAAAGGCAATTTGAGCATACCTATCAGTTTGGAGAGTCACATGAAAAAATATCAATGTATCGTTTGTGGGTGGATTTACGACGAAGCAGATGGTTGGCCACAAGACGGCATTGCAGCAGGAACTAAATGGGAAGACATCCCAGATGATTGGACTTGCCCAGATTGCGGCGTTTCAAAAGCTGATTTTGAAATGATTGAAATCTAAGATTGTCAAAAAAGGCCATGATCACATGGTCTTTTTTTCTATAATTTATTTTTAAATGAAAAAAATGTTGGAGAATATAATGCATCCTATCATCATCATCGGATCAGGTATGGCGGGTTATACCGTTGCTCGTGAGTTTCGCAAATTGAGCCCTGAACAAGAACTCGTTATGATCTGCGCAGATGATGCGGTAAATTATGCAAAACCAACATTATCCAATGCTTTTGCGGGAAAAAAGGCACCAGAGCAAATCGCTTTGGGTGATGCCGCAAAAATGGCAACCCAACTTAATATGCGTATTGAATCAGAAACGCTAGTCAAAGAAATCAATGCTGAAAACCATGAAATCATTTTAGAAAAAAATGGTGAAAGTATTACTCAGCCGTATTCAAAACTTGTACTTGCGGTCGGTGCAAATCCAATCCGTTTAGCCATTTCTGGTGACGGTAGTGATGATATTCATGTTGTAAACTCACTCATCGACTATCGCATATTTCGTGAAAACTTAGCGAAACGTAAAGACAAACGTGTAGTTATTCTTGGTGCTGGATTAATTGGTTGTGAGTTTGCGAATGACTTATTGCATAGCGACTATGACATCACAGTGATTGATCTTGCCCCACAACCGCTTGGTCGTTTGTTACCAAATCATGTGGCAGATGCATTTAAAACCAACTTAGAACAAGCAGGCATTAAGTTCGCCCTATCGACCACTGTAGAAAAAGTAACTAAAATTAATAATGGTGAAGACTACGAAGTTACTCTCGCCAACGGTAAAACCTTAATCGCTGATATTGTCCTTTCTGCGATCGGTCTTCAGCCCAACACAGCTTTAGCTAAATCAGCAAATATCCAGACCAGTCGCGGTATTATTACCAATACATTATTAGAAACCAGCCAAGCTGATATCTATGCTGTTGGTGACTGTGCAGAAGTAAATGGGACATTGCTTCCATTTGTGATGCCAATCATGCAACAAGCGCGTGCTTTGGCTAAAACACTGAGCGGTCAAAACACAACTGTGCATTATCCTGCGATGCCCGTTGCCGTTAAAACGCCTGCTGCCCCACTGACTGTTTTACCTGCACCTATCGATGTAGAAGTAAATTGGGAAACAGAAGAGTTTGATGATGGTATGCTTGCAAAAGCAAATGATGCCCAAGGAACATTAAGAGGTTTTGTCCTACTCGGTGCAACTGCAAGTAAACAACGTTTGACCTTAACCAAACTTGTTCCAGACTTAATTCCTGCACAAGTTTAATAGTTACAAATACGAGTTTGTTGCGAAATAAAGGCCAACAAACTCGTTATTTATAAAAATAATTCTACTCGGAACGAATACCATGAACAGTGCCTTTCAATTCAATGTGTCGCCATATACTTCATTTATGCAAGAAACCAAAGTAACTTTGGGCAATGGAATTGAGTTGCATGTTGAAGTTGGAGGCAATCCAGAACACCCAACGATCTTACTGATCATGGGATTGGGTGCTCAGATGCTGTTTTGGCCAGATTTCTTCTGCAAGTCACTGATCGACCAAGGTTTTCGGGTTATTCGTTTTGATAATCGGGATATCGGTTTATCTTCAAAAATTCGTAATAAAAAACAACGCCTCAACACCATGAAATTGATGAGTCGCTTTATGTTGGGCTTAGGAAATGAAGGTGCGCCTTATACGCTGTATGATATGGCCGATGATGTGGCAATGTTGATTGACCAATTAGGTCTCGGGAAAACCTATATTTTAGGTGCCTCAATGGGTGGCATGATTTCCCAAATCGTTGCAGCAAAATATCCTGAGAAAGTTGAAAAAGTTGGCTTATTATTTACCAGTAACAATCAGCCCTTTCTAAAATTACCACATCCGAAGCAACTTTTTAGTTTACTCGGTAAACCTGAAGCGCACGATGAAGAAGCAATTGTTAATCACAGTTTAAAAGTATTTCAAATTATTGGCTCGCCAGGTTATGTGAACCAACTCGAAACAATTCAAACCATTCGTAAATTATATCGCCGTAGTTTTTATCCAGCGGGTGTACTTCAACAATTTTTAGCAATATTATGTACGGGTTCTTTGTTACCTTTAAACAAGAATATTACTCAACCAACCTTGGTTGTACATGGTTCAAAAGATCGTTTGTTACCACCAAGTCATGGGAAAGCAGTTGCAAAAGCAATTTCTGGTGCTAAGTTTGAATTAATTCAAGGAATGGGGCATGATATTCCAGCACATTTCATTCCTCAACTTAGCGGTTTGTTTGTTCATCATTTTAGATCATCACACTAGGACACTATGGCTGCATTACCCTCATTAAGACAGCTATCATATTTAGTTACGTTGTCAGAAACATTACATTTTACTGAAGCAGCTCGCCGTTCATTTGTTACCCAGTCGACATTGTCTGGGGGAATTATGGAATTAGAGCGTCTGTTAGGTGGCGTCTTAGTTGAACGTGATCGTCAAAACGTTCGCTTAACTCCTTTAGGCGAACAAGTTGTGGCACGCGCACGTGTGTTATTGGCTGACGCACAGGACTTAATGCGCTTAAGTCGAGAAATGAGTGAACCGCTAACCGGTGATTTGCATCTGGGTATCATTCCAACCATTGCTCCGTTTATTTTGACTCAACTTCTTGATGAAGTTCATCAACACTTACCCAAAATCCAACTGCATCTCCATGAAGCACAAAGTGAAAAGATTGTAGAAAAGCTTGAACATGGCAATCTAGATATGATTGTGTTGGCGCTACCTTTTGATACACGTGGTTTAAAAGTTGCGGAAATTGCGAAAGAACATTTGTCACTTGTTTACAATAAAAATGACAGTAATGCGATTCATGCTAACAGTTTAGATGATCTTGATCTGACGCGTTTAATGTTACTCGAAGAAGGTCATTGTTTACGTGATCATGCTTTAAGTGCCTGCCCTGTCGGTGAGCGTAAAAATGATCACCGCTTAAAAGCAAGTTCCTTACCGACTTTAGTTGAGATGGTATCTTCTGATCTCGGCTTTACGTTGTTACCTGAGATCGCGATCAAGAACAGTATGTTGAGTGGCAATGATGCGATTGCGATAAAATCGATTCAGGATGCACCAAGCCGCACACTGGCATTGATTACCCGTAAAAGCACTCCACTACAAAGTGAGTTTGATGTGATCTTAGAGATCCTTAAAAAAATCACGTCACATTTAGAATAATTAAAAAGCCTGTAGTCGAGCAATTCAACTACAGGCTGCTTTAAATTCAGAAAGTCCAACAATCATTTAGTGTCTAACAAATTAACCTGCTCAATCTGCACATCACTCATGCGCTGACCTTGATCAAGCAATTGATCAAAATAAGACTCCACCACTTTTGCTTGATCGACCGTACTTTCAACCTTATACATATTTTGACGAAACTCATTACTTGAACGTAAACCTTTGGTGTACCAAGCAATATGTTTACGCGCAATACGACACCCTGAATACTCACCATAAAATTGATATAGCTCAGCCAAATGCCCCAATAAAACCATTTTAACTTCAGCAATATCTGGTGCGGCTAGATGTTCGCCCGTTGCTAGAAAATGACCAATTTCTCTAAATATCCAAGGACGACCCTGCGCAGCTCGGCCAATCATAATGGCATCTGCCCCTGTATAGTCCAAAACATATTTTGCTTTTTCTGGACTATCGATATCACCATTCGCTATTAATGGAATATTTATGCTTTCTTTAACCTGTTTGATCAACTCATAACGCGCATGATTTAAATACATGTCTTCGCGGGTTCGTCCATGCAACGCTAAAGCAGCGATCCCGGCTTGTTCTGCACGTTTAGCAACACGTAGAATATTTTCTTCGCCGTTTAAGAAACCAAGTCGGGTTTTTAAAGTTACAGGAACGTCAACTGCTGTTACCACAGCATCTAAAATACGAGCCACCAAATCTTCATCTTGCAATAACGCAGAGCCTGCGAGTTTGTTGCAGACTTTTTTTGCTGGGCATCCCATATTGATATCAACAATTTGCGCACCATTGGCAACTTGGTAACGCGCAGCTTCAGCGAGTTGCTCTGGATCAGAACCGGCAATTTGGGCAGAAATAGGCGCAAGCTCACCATCGAAATTCGCTCGATATAAGCTTTTTTTGGTCATGCGTAAGGTTTTATCTGCTGTCATCATTTCACTAACAGCATGCCCTGCACCAAAGTATTTACACAACGTTCTAAATGGTCGGTCGGTCACCCCCGCCATAGGAGCGACAATCAAATTATTAGACAGTTGGTAGGAACCAATATACATATATTTTCTTACATTTTTTGATCAGCATAGTATACTTCATTCGCCCATTCAGCTCATCTTTTTATGCGGTGTTGTCCTAATTATGAACAAAGCGTCTCCGACTCATCCTTTATTAAAAGCGATGAGCATTCTTGCAGTATGTGTTGGTTTAACCGCTTGTGATAATGCATGGTGGTCAAATAGTAAAGAACCTGAAATGCAAGCTGAGCACATTAAAAAAGTCATTCCGTCACGTGTGAATGATCGTCAATCGTGGGCACAAGATATTCATGACATTATGCAGGAATTAAGTATTCCTCAAACCAAACAAAATGTTTGCAGCATTGTCGCTGTGGTGGATCAAGAGTCAAATTTTGTTGCAGATCCTCAAGTAGCTGGCTTAGGTGAAAAAGCAGTCCATGAAATTAATAGTCGTTTAAGTGAGAAATTTGAAGCCAAACTAGGTGAAAATATAGGTGGCACGATTGCAGGTTACTTTGAAGAAGTTTTAAAAAATCAGCCTTCACCTGAAGATAACTACATGCGTCAGATGCGGAAAGTTAAAACTGAACGCGAGCTTGATTTACTCTACCGAGAAATTTTTGCTTATATGGCAAAGCATTATCATATTAGTGCTTTAACAGGTGCAGCCAAGTTGGTGGGTCAAGACATCAGTGAAAAGATGAATCCAATTACCACACTTGGTTCAATGCAAGTCCACATCAATTATGCCAAAGAACATAAACGTATCGGTATGAACACTGCTGAATTACGCAACGACTTATATACTCAATACGGCGGCTTATATTATGGGATTCATCGTTTAATGGTTTATCCAGCCGATTATGATAAAGCAATTTATCGTTTCGCTGATTATAACTCAGGAATGTATTCTAGCCGTAATGCTGCATTCCAAAGTATGTTGGATGCATTAACAGACATAGAAATTGGTTTAGACGGTGATCTGCTCATTTATAATAAAGATGGCAATATCCGCGCTACGCAAAGTCAGACTGAAAAAGCATTGATCTCAGTTTTTGCTGCAAATAATGTTTTGGTCACACCGCGTCAAGTGCGTAGTGATCTCAAAAAAGAAAAATCAAAAAAATTAGAAAATACCCAAACTTATCTTGCGCTACAAAATTTATATCAAAGCAAAACAGGGAAAGACGCAAAATATGCGATCATGCCCCAAGTTGTGATTTCAGGTCCTAAGCTGAGTCGTGATTATAATACTAATTGGTTTGCAAGCCGTGTAAATGGACGATATGAGACATGCATGCAAAGAGCAAAACAGATAAAACTTTAAACCTTGCGTTATTTGATTTTGATGGAACACTTTATCCAAAAGATAGTTTTACTGGGTTTATTTTCTTCACCCTACCAAAACACCATATCGCAACCCGAGGCATAAAAATATTGCCTTGGGTTCTTGCATATTATTTGGGTTTCTATCCGGCTCATGCCATGCGACCGCGTTTATTTCAAAGCATGTTTAAAGGAATTGCTGCGGACATACCACAACGTTTGGCACCAACCTATGCACAAAAAATCATTAAAGAGTTAGATCAAGACCTACTTCAACAACTCTATTTACACCAGCAACGTGGTGATCATGTGGTTCTGGTCTCTGCGTCAGTTGACTTATATTTAGCACCGATTTGTGAATTTCTAAATATCGAATTGATTTGCACTCAAACAGAAATTAAGAATGGCATTTTATCAGGTAATTATAATTCTAAAGATTGTAGTTGCGAACAAAAGAAACTCAGAGTAATGCAAGAATATAATTTGGACAATTATCATCAAATCTATGCATATGGTAATAGTCATGAAGATCTTGAAATGTTCAGCCTCACAGATCAACACTTTATGGTTGGTCGTGACAATGCTCTACCTCGTTTAATCAATACCCATCATATTGATGATATCCAACGGCAAAAGAAATTAGAAAAAGACTCTACATGAGAAGAATTATTAGTTATCATTTGCACAAATAAATCCTATTGTGAATTGACCATGAATGCTCATACTGCACCTCAGGCCAATGTCTTAACTATCCAGCAATTGAGCAAACAATATGGCTCACGATTTGCTGTGAATCAAGCTACTTGGTCTGCTACCAGTGGGCAAATCATCTGTTTACTTGGGCATTCTGGTTGTGGCAAAACGACAATGCTACGCCTTATTGCAGGTTTAGAAACGCCAAGTAGTGGTTCAATTCAACTCGAACAAAATGTTTTATGGAATGCTCAACAGCAGATTCCCGCTGAAGACCGTAATATTGGCTTAGTGTTTCAAGACTATGCGCTTTTCCCACACTTGAGCGTGTTGGAAAATGTCATGTTTGGATTAAAAAAATTCCCAAAACAACAACGACAAGACATAGCAGAACAAGCCCTAAAACATGTTTCTATGCATCACCATTTACACAGTTATCCTTATACCTTATCTGGTGGTGAGCAACAGCGTGTGGCTTTGGCACGTGCCCTTGCACCAAAACCGCATGTCCTACTCATGGATGAACCTTTTTCAAATCTAGATCACCGTTTACGAGATCAAATCAGACAAAGTACCATCGAAATTTTAAAAAAAACAGCCACGACAACGATTATCGTGACTCATGATCCTGAAGAAGCCTTACAAATTGCAGATCAAATTATTCTGATGCACCAAGGCAAGATTATTCAGATCGGCACGCCTAAACAGCTTTATTTACAACCAAAAACCCTATTTGCCGCACGTTACTTCTCAGCTTTAAATGAAATACCAGCCCAAAAAGATGAGCAGCTCCTTGTTACCTGTTTTGGGGTTGCACCGCTTCCTCAACATTTAAAGCAGATTCAACAATCGATTCAATGTTGTTTTCGCCCTCATCAACTCAACGTTTTTCGCGTACCAACGGAAGGTGCTTTAGCTGCAAAAGTGATTTCATCGAGTTTCATGGGGCACACGCAATTATTGCGTTTACAGCTTGATATTGGCGAAACAACATTACTCGCTCAAGTTGACCATCTTCAAAATTATGCTGAAGCTGAACAAGTGTATGTGTCTGTAGATTTAACAACATGTTTTTTCTACGCATCTGATGACAGTCTCAACACTGATCAGCTCAATACCAAACAAACACTTCAAGTTTAAACCTTGTGATTAGGAATTATAAAAAATGAAAGTACTCTCTAAGCGTCATATTGTTTTAACAGGACTCATTGCACTCAGTAGTAGCTGGGTACAAGCAGCTCAAGTCAATCTGTATACCACGCGCGAACCAGTTTTGATTCAACCACTGTTACAAGAATTTAGCGAAAAAACTGGCGTTAAGGTGAATACTGTTTTCATCAAAGATGGTTTGCTCGAACGTGTTAAAGCAGAAGGTCGTCGCTCTCCTGCCGATGTCATGCTTACGGTTGATTTTGGTAATTTAGTCGATATCGTTGAAAGTGGTTTAACTCAACGTGTCAACTCAAAAGTTCTCGATCGTGCTATTCCAGGGAATTTACGTGCTGCAAATGGACACTGGTATGCCTTATCTATGCGTGCACGTGCAGTATATGCCTCAAAAGATCGCACTCCGCTCACTGCGATAAATTATGAAGATTTAGCCGATCCAAAATGGAAAGGTAAAATCTGTATTCGCTCTGGGAATCATTCATATAACACCAGTTTAATTGCAGCCTACATCACCCACCATGGTGAAAAAGCCACTGAACAATGGCTTCGTGGGGTAAAAGCGAATTTGGCACGTCCAGCGAGTGGTGGTGACCGTGACGTTGCGCGAGACATTCTCGGTAAGATTTGTGATATTGGTGTTGCCAATACTTATTATGTTGGAACGATGCGCACGGGTGACGCTGAACAACAACGTTGGGGCAATGCGATCAATGTGGTATTACCACGTTTTAAAAATGGTGGTACGCATGTCAACGTTTCAGGTGCAGTGGTCGCAAAACATGCTCCAAACCGTAAAGAAGCAGTTCAACTTCTTGAGTTTTTAGCATCAGATCATGCTCAAGCAATTTATGCGCAAAGTGGTTTTGAATACCCAGTCAAAACTGGCGTTAAAATTGATCCAATTATTGCTAGCTTCGGTAAACTTGAAGTGGACAAAATTAGACTCAGTGATATTGCACGTCATCGTAAAACAGCCAATCTTTTAGTTGATAAAGTTCAATTTAATCACTAAATCTTGTCCGAATAACAGGTGACAAGTGATGTGTCACCTGTTTAGAAAATAGTTGAACTCTCCTTCTCTTCAGTCTACTCATACCCTCGATGATGAAAAAGAAATATACCTTTAATTTATTATTTTCACTCAGTGGGTTATTGACGCTGCTGGCTTGTTTACCCATATTGGCGTTAATCGTAACGGCGTTACAAGGCAATAGTGATATTTGGGAACATCTGCTCCGTTATGTCCTCCCTCCTACATTGGTCGATACCACTTTATTATTGTTTGGTGTGGGTATACTCACCATTTTAATCGGAACAGGCAGCGCATGGTTAGTTACTGCTTATCAATTTCGCGGTCGAGCCTTTTTAGACTGGGCGCTATTGCTCCCTCTCGCAGTACCCACCTACATTATTGCGTATAGCTATATTGATATCTTACATCCCATTGGGCCGTTACAGAGCCTACTCGGTGGCTGGTTTGGCTGGGAAGCCCAACCTGCGTGGTTTCCCAATATCCGCTCAGTGTGGGGCTGTATTTTTTTATTAAGTTTTGTGTTGTATCCCTATGTCTATTTAAGCACACGCGCTATGTTTCTAATGCAATCAGCCAGCCTGATTGAAGTGGCTCGTAGTCTGGGACTTAAGCCAAATCAAGTTTTTCTTCGTGTCGCCATTCCACTAGCACGACCTGCAATTGCGGTAGGTGCGAGTTTAGCCTTGATGGAAACCATTAATGATATCGGCGCGACTGAATTTTTAGGGGTTAAAACATTAACCTTGTCGATCTATTCAACATGGACTAACCAATCTGATTTGGCCAGTGCTGCCCAAATTGCGATCTTTATGTTAATGATCATTACTTTATTGGTGATCGTAGAAAGGCTGGGACGACGTAAACAACGTTATATGAACTCAGCCCAGCGCAGCCGACTAATGCCTGCCCAAGCGGTCACAGGAACCAAAGCGCTGTTATTTCTAGGACTGGGATTAATTCCAATCTGTATCGGATTTCTTATTCCAATCAGTCATTTATTGGTTGAATCGTATAAACGCTTTCAGTACGCTGGTTTCTCAGATTATTTATTACAAGCCTCGATTAATACGTTAAGTTTGGCAAGCCTAGCGACTATAATCACGATTTTTATCGGTTTCTTGATCGTCAGTGCTGCTCGCTTTAGCCAGAACACCTGGTTCAGCCGCATATCTAGCTTGGGTTATGCGATTCCAGGTACAGTGCTCGCAATTGGGTTAATGCTGTCTTTAGGAAAAATCGACCATGCAGTCGCTGACTTTCTCGAATTTAAACTTGGTATTCATACTGGTCTATTATTTTTAGGCACTACTTTTACCCTAATTTATGCTTATTGCGTCCGTTTCCTCGCGATTGCAATTGGTGGAATTGAATCTGGTTATAATCGTATTCATGGTGTCTTTGATGATGCTGCACAGAATTTAGGGCAGAAGAAATTTGGTATGTTATGGCGGGTTCATCTGCCCCTATTAAGACCTGCGATCATATCAGCAGCATTATTGATCTTTGTTGACTGTATGAAAGAGCTACCTGCTACGTTATTGCTTAGACCACTCAATATGGAAACGCTCGCAACCCAACTCTATGCTGAAGCCTCAAGAGGCACTTATGAAGATGGTGCTATCGCTGCCTTACTCATTGTATTGGTGGGGCTCATTCCAGTGATATTACTGGCACGAATGGGCAAGAATATTCAACAGCAAAAATAACCCCCAAAATTTAGGCACAAAAAAAGACTTCTGATTAAGAAGTCTTTTTTTGTGCTAGCAAAGCAATATTTAGATTAGTAAATCGCCATATGGTTACGATGAATCATTTCCAATGAACGTGCTTCACCTAAGAGTTGATGCACTTTATCAGAACTCAGCCCTTTAACTAGATCCGCTGAGCGGGAACTAAAATTGACCCGTCCAACCGCGATGCGCTGTCCTTTCTGATCAACACACTCAACCACGTCGCCACGATCAAAATGTCCCTCAATCGCTTTTACGCCGACTGGCAATAAACTGCGATGCTTGAGTTTGATTGCTTCAACCGCACCAGCATCAATCACTAAACGCCCTGCAGTTTGCAAATGTGCAGCTAACCACTTTTTGTTTGCAGTGACACGATCATTATCAGTGGTGAACAAAGTACCTAACATTTCGCCAGCCATCAAACGTGCAAGAACACCCTCACTTTCACCACTGGCAATTAATGTTGGGCAACCTGAACGTGCAGCCAAACGCGCAGCTCGAACTTTGGTCAGCATACCGCCACGACCAAATACACCACCACCACCTGCCATTTCAAACAAACTGTCATCCAGTGCACGCACAGCAGAAAAGAGCTTCGCATTTGGGTTACTACGAGGATCAGAGTCAAACATTCCTTGTTGATCAGTCAAAATAATCAACAACTCAGCCTGTACCTGACCAGCAACCATTGCCGCCAACGTATCATTATCCCCGAAACGAATTTCGTCCGTCGACACAGTGTCGTTTTCATTAATCACGGGGATCACGCGCCAATCAATCAAGTTTTGCAATGCATCACAAGAATTGAGATAACGGCGACGATCTGCGAGATCATCATGGGTGAGTAACACCTGCGCTGTTTTTATTCCATGTTGATCCAATACGCTTGACCATGTATGAATCAAGCCCATCTGACCGATGGCAGCACAAGCTTGCAAACTGGGTAGATCAGTGGGTCGACTCGCAAATTTCATGCGCACCATCCCTTCTGCAACTGCACCAGACGACACGAGTATAATTTCATGTCCAGCATTGTGTAGATCTGCAATTTGTTTCGCCCAATGCGAAATTGCATTTAAATCTAGACCTTGCCCATTTGCAGTGAGTAAAGATGATCCGATTTTAACAACGATTCGTTTACACGTATTGAGCTGACGTTGCACATCGACCACTTCTATCATTTTTTCCTCAAATTTGCTTTCCCCTGAGATGCGACAGAACATCGCAACAGGGGGAACTAAAGGGGGTTCATCAAAAGCTTAGTCACGAATATAGACGCTTTCTACGTCGCCATCGTCTTCATCATCATCAAAGTCTTCATCATCGTTTAGGTCAGCTTCACGCTGAGCCTTACGCATTGCACGATAAGCTTCTTTTGCGGCGATGGTTTGTTCACGTGTCTCAGCTTCAAGCTGCTCACGGAATGCCTTGATCTCTGCTGCATACTCTGGATCTTCAACTTCGCGTTCACGTTGTTGTTCGATTTGATCCATGAGGTAATAAACGACTTCTTTGGTTCCTTCAGCAAGTAAACCAGAAGTTTTGAATACAGGTCCTGTCCACTGCAATTCATTTAGGATGTGCTGACACCACTCTTCTCTTGAATCTTCAGCAATTTGATCAAGTTTATTTAGTACGAGAACAACTGGAAGTTTAGCTAGGGTTGGAGAGAATTTCTCTAACTCAGCCGCAATTACTTTAGCATTATGCGCTGGATCAGAACCATCAATCGGCTCTACATCTACGATATGTAAAAGAATACGGGTACGTGCCAAATGTTTAAGGAAGCGAATCCCGAGACCAGCACCTTCTGCAGCACCTTCAATCAATCCTGGAATATCAGCCATCACAAATGAACGATGACGATCAGCATCGACCACACCTAAGTTAGGCACCATCGTGGTAAATGGATAATCTGCGACCTTTGGCTTTGCTGCACTGACTGCACGAATTAAAGTAGATTTACCAGCATTTGGCATACCTAACAAACCGACGTCCGCAAGTACTTTTAATTCTAAACGTACTTCACGATATTCGCCTTTAATCCCTGTGGTACTTTTACGAGGTGCGCGGTTGGTTGATGATTTAAAGTGGGTATTACCTAAACCACCATCACCACCTTGAGCAACTTTTACGCGCTGACCATCAGCCACCAAGTCACCAATAATGTCACCAGATTCGATATCAACAATCGTCGTACCCACTGGAACTTTCAAAATAACGTCTTCACCGCCACGTCCTGAACAATTCGCACCAGAACCATTTTTGCCTCGTTCTGCACGATAGCGACGTGTATAACGGAAGTCTACCAGTGTGCTGGTATCATCATCGGCTTGGATATAAATACTTCCACCACGGCCCCCATCCCCACCATCTGGGCCACCAAAAGGGACAAATTTTTCACGGCGAAAACTGGCTACGCCATTGCCACCGTCGCCAGCCTCTACGGTTATGACTGCTTCATCAACAAAGCGCATGTGCCAATCCTCTAAATTCTGTAAAACGGGATATATTGCCACATTTTCGTAAATTTCTCGAATGTTAAAATGAGCAAATGTGCTTTAGGCTGCAAAAAAGTGTGATTTCATTCTTTTAAGGTCTCACATTCTTCAATGGCACGTCCATTTGCATCTCTAAATTTGCTTTTGTCTCTTGGACCGAGTTAAACATCGTGGCATTGAACGATGAAATCTCATTCATATTGATTGTATCGTTAATATTAAAACTCGGATTAAATTGGTGTTTAATCGGTAAATTGATTGATTCATCGAAAGCAAAATGTACAGGCCCATCAAATACAATTTTTACAGGTACGGTATACGCACGCTTTATCTGAAATGGAACATCCAACTTTACAGGAATATTTAATTTTAAAGGAAATTGAGGCAGAAGTTTCTTCTGATAGATGAGATCCGTCGTGGTCTCGATTGGCATCATCTGATCGACTTTAAGTGTAGTCTCATAGTTAATATTCACCGTAATCGGTGTCTCTACTTCAAAACGCAGATCTGCTAAGTATTTCCCCTGCAAATGTAATTGCAACGTTCGATCCATCATTAGAACGCTCTTCAACTCACCCACAGATTTAACTTCTAGATGATCACCAACCTGAATCTTGGTGGAGAGTGACTCAGGCAAGTGAATATCTGCTTGTTGTGCAGACACCATCACAGATGCTTGGATATTGAGATAGAACCAAAACAAAATTGCAATCAATGTGGTTAATATGACAAAACTGATCAGCACACTTTTAAATGATTTAAGCATCAGCATCATTCACCTGCTTTCCCATCTTTTTTATTTAAATTCGCATCGACAGACTGAGATTGCACGCGATCTAAATACATACTTGAGAGAGGAATCTTGAGTTCACCCTTTGCAATTTTGACAGGCAAAGTATTCTTGACATCAACAGAAGCATTCAATTCTGAAGTAATCGGGACATTCAATTTACCTTGAATTGGAATATTGGCATTGAGTTGTGTTTGCAATGGTATATTCAAATTCTCTTTTAAAACTGTTTTTACGGGCGCATTAAATTTTAAATGCACTTTCTGCTGTAACGGCACTTGGATATCAATTGGGACATCGAGCTGCAAAGGAATAGAGCCTTTTAAAGGTAATGTCACGTCTTTACCTAGAATTTTGACCTGTACCTTTGTATCTATCGGTAAATTTTGATTGACCTTAATCACCTCTTTAACTGGAATCATGGTACTGATCGGAACCAAACTATCAAAATACACACGCGGTGTTAGCGTCTGAGTTAAAGCAACATTCAATTGTTCATTAATCGGAATTTGCGCATCGACACGACCATTGACCGCTACATCCAATGCATCTTTGACTTTTACCCGAACCTGCAAAGGCTCTTGTAAATCAATGGCGACATGCTGATCTTTTAATGGAATATTGATATTAAAGTGTTTAAACACCCACATCGCAATATAGACGCCACATAAGTTGGCAATAATAATCAAAGCAAAAACTGCAAATATACGTTTAAACTGCAACAATGAAGTATCCCTAACTAATCGATTCCCTTTCTCATTATTCTCAACGATTTTTGTGTTTTAATCTGCTTGTATTCTGTACAGTCAATAAAAAACCCAGTCGAAACTGGGTTTTATTTTTTAACTAAACAAAAAATTATGCATTTGTTTCAGCAGGAATTTTTGTATAGTTTACGCCACACATTTGCTCTGCGATACGTAATACTTGGCAGCTATAGCCAACTTCATTATCGTACCAAACGTAAGCAGTTAAACGAGTACCAGAGGTAATTGTTGCTTGCGCATCAAACACACCTGCAGTACGTGAACCAATGAAGTCACTTGATACCACTTCAGATGAGTTGGTATAGCCAATTTGACCTTGTAGATTAGAATTAATCGAGATTTGACGAATGTATTCGTTCACTTCTTCACGATCAACTTCTTTTTCTAAGTTCAAGTTCAAGATTGCAAGAGAAACGTTTGGTGTAGGAACACGAACAGAGTTACCTGTTAGCTTACCTTTCAATGCAGGTAAAGCTTTAGCAACTGCTTTCGCAGCACCTGTTTCAGTGATGACCATGTTCAATGTTGCAGCACGACCACGACGATCAGCTTTATGGTAGTTATCAATCAAGTTCTGGTCATTTGTGAATGAGTGAACTGTTTCAACATGACCATTCAATACTTTGTATTTGTCATCTAAAACTTTTAATACAGGGGTAATTGCGTTAGTGGTACAGCTTGCAGCAGAGATGATTTTGTCTTCATCTAAAATATCAGTGTTGTTTACACCAAATACCACGTTTTTCATTTCGCCTTTACTTGGTGCAGTCAATACAACACGAGCAACGCCTGGGCATTTCAAGTGTTGGCTAAGACCTTCAGCATCACGCCATTTACCCGTATTGTCGATTAAAAGTGCATTGTTGATGCCATAAGCGGTGTAATCTACTTCGCTTGGGCTTGATGCATAAATCACTTTGATGAAGTTACCATTTGCAATGATTGCTTCATTTTCCTCATCGACAGAGATCGTTCCAGCAAAAGTACCGTGGATAGAATCGCGACGTAATAATGAAGCACGTTTTGCTAAGTCACCATCAGATGATTTACGCACAACGATTGCTTTAAGGCTTAAACCACGACCTAAACCTGATTGGCTGATGATTAAACGAGCCAAGATACGACCAATACGACCAAAACCGTATAACACCACATCTTTAGGTTGTTCAGAAGTTGCCTTACCTTCGATAGATGCCACTGCTTTTGCAACAAAAGCGTCTACATCACCACCTTCATTTTTATATTCAACAGCAAGTTTACCGATATCAACTTCAGCAGAACCAATGTTTTCAACTTTCATTAACGCTTCCAAAATTGGGAAGGTATTTACAACTGAAAGCTCAACATCAAGCATACGTGTACGACGATGTGATTTTAAAATCTGGATTACTGAACGGTTTATTAAAGAACGACCGTAAACAGAAACAACAATATTCTTCTCACGGTATAATTGACCAATCAACGCAATCATGTGTTCCGCGATTTCTTCACGGTTTTTCCAACGGCCTTGATGTTCTGCGTGTAGGGCAACGATAGTGTCTTTGCTCACAGTTACGTCCTCTAATTTAATATCTATACTGGGCGTGAATTTTAAAAACGCCTAATTGTAATAGAATTATCATCAAGATTGAATCAAAAGCTGCTCAAGTTGTTGAGATTTTGTCGCAATCAGCCATAAATTCATAAAATACCTATAATTATTTTTGTGATTTTAGGTAAAAATCTTTCTCAATCATCGCAATAGCAGCAATCCATTTTAAAGCAATCGCTGTTTATTGGTCATCACCTAAGCGTTTTGGGTATTGTTTTAAATTAAGTTCCAAATGTTGCTTTCGTTGTCTCTGCTGAAATAAATGCACAGCACCTTCAATCACTAAGATCAGTACCGCCAACCAAATTGGAATATAGGTAAACCATTCTTCCGCGCCTATTTTCTCACCCAGTGCCAAGGAAACAAGAGCTAACAGCACGGGTTCTAAATATCCCAACAAACCAAAAATAATCAGTGGCAAATAACGACTGGCTAAAATGTAGCTTCCCAAACCAATTGCGCTTAAGAAACCAAGCCCCATGACAACAGCAATAAGACTTGGAGACTCGAAAAACTTCAAATATGGGGTATCCCCTGTTTGAATAAAGAAAATCGCGACAGGAAGGATCAATACTAAGTCCCACCAAAAACCACCTAAATTATCTGTTTGAATTTTTTTACGAATCACAAAATACGCAGTATAACCAATCGCGACTAAAGCGGTTTCCCAAGCAATACTACCTAAATGCCAAAATTCATGTCCCACGCCAAGCATCGCCAAAGCCACTGCGACACATTGAAATTTGGATAGTTTCTCACCGTACAGCACACTTCCTGCCAACACTAAAATCAGCGGTAATAAGAAATAGCCCAATGAAACTTGCAAACCACGACCATGCATTGGTCCCCATAGGAATAACCACAGTTGTACTGAAGTGAGTAATGAGGTCGTCATTAGAAACAATAACAAACTTGGCTTTGCCAAAATTCTTTTAAATATAGTCTTGATATGAATCAAGTCACCACTTAACCACATAAATAAAGTTAAAAAGGGCAACGTCGCTATGATACGCCAGCCAAAAGTTTGCTCGCTGTCAAATGCGCCTAATACTTCAGTGTAAAAAAATAAAACGCCAAAGGTTACAGAGGCCAAAACTGAGTAAATAATACCTTTGAGCATTTTGACCTCTATCTAGGCTAGAAAATATCGCTAGCGAATGCATGATTTATCCACTATATGCAAATAAAAAAACCATGCAAGCATGGTTTTTAGCAAATATAGCTTATTTAACGATATTCAGGATAAATCACATCACCAATATCATAACCAACCGTTTTGGCATAATTCAGATATTCATGAATAATTTCTTTATTCGGTGTTGGAGTCCGCGAAAGCACCCATAAATATTTGCGACGTGGTTCACCGACCAATACCGTCTGATACTCTTCATCTAGTTTTAGAATCCAATAATCGCCACGCCCAACTGGAATCCAACGTACACCTTCAGGTAAAAAACTAACACGCAATTTGCTGTTAAATGGCGCGTTTGCGATAAAGGCTTCACCTAAACTTTGCTGTAAATTTCCATCAACGTCATAGCATTTATTATCTACCACGATATTGCCATTTTCATTCACAGTATATGTGGCAGAGATGTTATAGGCACACTTACGCTCAAAAAACATCGGCTTACGCGCAACCTCATACCAAATACCTAAATATTTATCTAATTCTACTTTTTCAACGGTAGGCAACGGCTTTGATTGAGCATAAGCAAATGTGCCAATAGCCAAACCCGTTAGGACCACGCCCCCAACTGCAATTTTTGCTAAACGCCAACTCGATTTTGGGAAATTTTTAATCAATGACATGATAAATCCTCAAAACAGCAATTTGTTATAAATAGTCATATAGTTAGCTTATTAAGCTAGCCTATTTTATAAACAAAAACTGTTGAGAAATGTATCACTCTTGAGGATTTTTATCCTACATTAAGATTGCAACATATATGCTTTTAAACGAACAATTTCATCACGTAACCTTGCTGCCTGCTCAAACTGGAGCTCTTTAGAGGCTTTCAACATTTCCTTTTCAAGTTTACCGATATGCTTCGCGAACAATTTTGGATCAGATAAAAGGTGTTGTTCATCAGCACTCATTGCTTGAGCTTGATCAAGCACTTTGTCATCGATTTCATCATCAGTTAACACTTCGCCTGAATCAATTTCTTTGGTTGTCTGGCGCACGGTACTGCGTGGCGTAATACCATGCAATAGATTAAATTCAACTTGTTTTGCACGGCGTCGATCTGTTTCATCTATGGCTTTACGCATCGAATCAGTAATACGGTCCGCATATAAGATTGCTTTGCCTTTGACGTTACGTGCTGCACGACCAATGGTTTGAATCAATGATCGTTCTGACCGCAAGAATCCCTCTTTATCAGCATCTAAAATCGCCACCAAAGAAACTTCTGGCATGTCCAAACCTTCACGTAATAAGTTGATCCCGATCAGAACATCGTGTACCCCTGTTCTAAGATCATGGATAATTTTAACGCGTTCAACCGTATCAATGTCCGAATGCAAATAAGCAACTTTCACGCCATACTCTTTCAAATATGACGTTAAATCTTCGGCCATACGTTTAGTTAATGTCGTCACCAGCACTCGCTCATTCAAATGCTTACGAATATTAATCTCAGATAGAACATCATCGACTTGAGTCAATACTGGACGCACTTCAATTTCAGGATCAATCAAGCCCGTTGGACGCACCACTTGCTCTACGATCTGTTCAGATTTTTCCATTTCATAGCGTGCAGGAGTAGCACTGACATAAACAGTCGTCGGCACAATTCGTTCCCATTCTTCAAACTTCATCGGACGATTGTCCAGTGCGCTCGGCAAACGGAAACCATAATTCACCAAGTTTTCTTTACGTGAACGATCGCCTTTATACATCGCACCAATTTGGGGAACTGTGACATGTGATTCATCAATAATCAGCAAAGCATCTTCAGGAATATAATCAAATAATGTCGGCGGTGCTTCGCCTGATGGACGTCCAGAAAGATGACGCGAATAGTTTTCAATGCCATTGGTATAGCCTAATTGCTGCATCATTTCCAAGTCATAGCGCGTACGTTGTTCGATCCGTTGAGCTTCCAGCAGTTTGTCGTGTTCACGGAAAAACTTAAGCTGATCTTGCAACTCGTCTCTGATGGTATCAATTGCGCGGGTTAAATGATCTTTTGGCGTAACATAATGACTTTTTGGATAGATGGTAACTCGTGGGACTTTCCGTACCAATTTTCCAGTTAACGGATCAAACCAACGGATCGAATCGACTTCATCATCAAACAATTCAACGCGAATCGCATCCTGATCTGATTCCGCAGGGAAAATATCAATAATCTCACCGCGAATACGATATGTACCACGCAAAAACTCTAGTTCATTACGGGTATATTGCATCTCAACCAAACGACGGATGATGTCATCACGACCGATTCGATCACCTTGCACAATATGTAGCAACATCTGCATATACGCATTCGGATCACCCAAACCATAAATCGCAGAAACCGATGCCACAATAATCGCATCTCGACGTTCTAATAGTGCACGTGTTGCCGAGAGACGCATTTGATCAATGTGATCATTAATGGCTGAATCTTTTTCAATAAAAGTATCTGATGACGGCACATAGGCTTCGGGTTGATAGTAATCATAATAACTAACGAAATACTCAACCGCGTTGTTGGGGAAAAAAGATTTGAACTCCCCATAAAGCTGAGCTGCAAGGGTTTTATTATGTGCCATGACAATGGTTGGACGTTGGGTTTGGGCAATCACATTTGCCATGGTGTAGGTTTTACCTGAACCTGTAACGCCCAGTAGCAGTTGATTACGAAAACCTTGTTCAATGCCACTGACCAATTTTTCAATCGCCTGTGGTTGATCGCCTGCAGGTTGATAATTGGTGACTAATTCGAATGGTTGGTTTTCGCTCATAAAGATACTGTCATACTAAATTTTAGTTCATTCATTTTATGGGGATGATTGAGGATTACTCAATACTGAAATATTCACTATTATGTAGCAACCGCACAAAATGATAATAATCGTAGAACACCCTCACGTATTCATTTTTCTACTTGACCAACTACGCAATCAGTTGCAACATGAAACTTATACACAATTTTAATGATAAAAATATGTCTTACCAATACCACGATGAAAGTATAGTCACCGAACTCCCAGAAGATACTGTCTTTGTTTTTGGCAGTAATCTCGCAGGTCAACATGACAGTGGCGCAGCGCGTGTTGCCGCACAACATTTTGCAGCAGTGAAAGGTGTTGGACGTGGTTGGGCAGGTCAAAGTTTTGCCATTCCAACATTGAATGAACATATTCAGCAAATGCCACTTTCACAAATTGAGCATTATGTGAATGATTTTAAAATCTATGCAGAAAATCATCCCAAAACAAAATACTTTTTGACTGCTCTCGGTTGTGGAATTGCGGGTTATAAAGTGTCAGAAATTGCACCTTTATTTAAAGGGATTCATTCCAATGTTATTTTCCCTGAATCATTCCGCCCCTATATTGAAGAAGATGCGGTTTCACAATTTCCAAACTTAACGTCAGATATGGTCCATGCCTTTATCACCGATGACGTCATTTTCTATTTCAATCACGGATATGAATCCTTTAGTGAAGCTTTAGATAAAACCCGATTATCCCCTGCTGAAAAAGCCATTGCCTTAATTGTTCTGAATGAAGAACTATACCCACGTGATCGTTATGGACGAGGACGTGAACATGAAATCAACGATATTTTAGGTAAATTAAATGGAAAAATTTTCCATTTTCAAAATAACACTGAAGGCGCGATGATCTTTGTCAGTGTGATTATTGCGCTGATGGAACTTTATGACATAGATGAACAAGACTTCATCAAACTTTGGCGTGGCGAACTTGAGATTCAGCACCCGATTAATCGTCAGAAATAATCGGACTTACCCCCCCTATAAAGGAGTAACAATCTAAAAAAACTTAGCGACTGAAATCGCAGATAAAAATACGACCTAACATAAAAACAGAGATAACATTAAAAATGGAGATTCTAGTGATTATTCATCGGACACTTATTGCCTTACTTACGACAACATTCATCACTATAGCTCACGCGGCTCCCCCCCAAAATGCTCAACAAGCTCAAGGTGTGATTAAAGGTCAATACATTGTGACTTTTAATAAAACTGCTCAATCCCCCAAGGATCTTTCTTCTAGGTTGGCAAAATCTCATGGTGGCAAAGTTTTGTATGTGTATGAATCTGCACTACGTGGATTTGCTGTCTCGCTCCCTGAAAATGCATCTGTAGCATTTATCGAAGCAATGAAAAAGAACCCAAATGTATTATCTGTAGAACATGATGTAGTGATGAATATAGATAATACGACACAAAACAATGCAGTATGGGGACTTGACCGTATTGATCAAAAGACTCTCCCACTCGATTCCTCCTACACCTATAATCAAACAGGCTCAGGCGTAACAGCCTACATCGTGGATACAGGCATACTCGCATCACATCAGCAATTTTCAGGAAGAGTTCAATCTGGCTACACTGCTATTAGTGATGGCAAGGGCACATCAGACTGTAATGGGCATGGTACTCATGTTGCTGGCACGGTTGGAGGAACAACATATGGGATTGCCAAGAGCGTAACGTTAGTTCCTATACGTGTTTTGGCTTGTGATGGTGGTGGCTCTTCCAGTGGTGTTTTAGCTGGCTTAGACTGGATTATAAAAAATGGTAAAAAACCAGCTGTCGTCAATATGTCATTAGGTGGAGGT
Source organism: Acinetobacter halotolerans (assembly GCF_004208515.1). GTDB lineage: Bacteria > Pseudomonadota > Gammaproteobacteria > Pseudomonadales > Moraxellaceae > Acinetobacter > Acinetobacter halotolerans. Next base: position 204,643 of record NZ_SGIM01000002.1, on the reverse strand, counting down.
GTGAGTTCATCACTCGATAATGCGATTGTGACATTATATGACAATGGTTATACCCCAGTTGTCGCAGCAGGCAATTCAAATGCAGATGCTTGTAATGCTTCGCCAGCTCGAGAAAGTAAAGCCATTACAGTTGCAGCAACAGATAACATGGACACTCGAGCAAGCTATTCAAATTACGGAAGTTGTGTCGATATCTTTGCACCGGGTAGCCAAATTACTTCAGCATGGTATGACAGCAATACCTCCACCAGAGTCTCAAACGGAACCTCTATGGCAGCACCCCATGTGACAGGTATTATTGCTACGTTATTGCAAAACACACCTACGGCTACACCACAGAATATTACGACAAATTTACTCAAACAAGCGACGACCAATGTAGTAAAAAATGCTGCTGGTAGTCCAAATCGTTTACTTTATAAAACCCCTTAAACCTGCAACAAAAAAGGATACCTTTATTGAAGGTATCCTTTTAGGGTTTCTCTAGCGCTTGCCCATCGAACGACGAGTACCACGCGGTGGCATCCAAGTTCGATCTGCATATTGTTCAGGCTTTGGACGTACCTGATTATGCACAGCATCATCAGAGTCATCTTGTGCCGAAGGCATCGGGAAAGGTAATTTGACCAAAGCTTTTTTGGCTTTTGGTTGTTGATCACTCATTGAAATTCTCTCGAAATCTAAATTTCTACCCACTATTGTAATAGATTTTTATGATAATGATAAAAATAAAATATGAAAAAAATGAGAACCAAACCAATACTTACAATTTGGTAACTTTTTATACGATTAAGGCAGGTTTCAACCACAATCATTTCTATTTAAGCTAAGATAACATGCTTTTTTTATTTTTAATCCCATAAGAAGGAATAATGCCGTGGACGTACGTCTCTCTGATCGTGTCAATGCCATCAAACCATCTCCTACACTTGCAGTCACCAACAAAGCTGCTGAGCTTAAAGCTGCTGGTAAAAACGTGATTGGTTTAGGTGCAGGCGAACCAGACTTTGATACCCCTCAACACATCAAAGATGCTGCAATTGAAGCGATCAACAAAGGCTTTACAAAATATACAGCAGTAGACGGTACTCCAAGCTTAAAGAAAGCAATTATTGCAAAATTAAAACGTGACAATAATTTAGATTATCAAGCTAACCAAATTTTAGTATCTTGTGGTGGTAAACAAAGCTTCTTTAACTTAGCACTTGCTTTGTTAAACAAAGGCGATGAAGTGATCATCCCTGCTCCATTTTGGGTAAGCTACCCAGATATGGTGATTATTGCGGAAGGTACACCTGTGATCGTAAAGTGTGGTGAAGAACAACGCTTTAAAATCACCCCTGAGCAATTAGAAGCAGCAATTACAGCAAATACTCGTTTAGTGGTCTTAAACAGTCCATCTAACCCAACGGGTATGATCTACACTAAAGCTGAATTAGAAGCTTTGGCTGAAGTACTTCGTCGTCATCCACATGTCTATGTCGCTTCAGACGATATGTATGAACCAATTCGTTGGGAAGATGAGTTCTATAACATTGCGACTGTAGCGCCTGATTTATATGACCGTACCATCGTATTAAATGGTGTATCGAAAGCCTATGCTATGACAGGCTGGCGAATTGGTTATGCAGCAGGCCCAGCAAAAATTATTGGTGCAATGAAAAAGATCCAATCACAATCAACGTCTAACCCGACATCGATTTCCCAAGTTGCTGCTGAAGCGGCCTTGAATGGTTCACAAGATGTTCTTAAGCCGATGATTGAAGCATTCAAACGTCGTCACGACTTAGTGGTAAATGGCTTGAATGAAATCAATGGTATTTCTTGCTTAACAGCAGATGGCGCATTCTATGCTTACGCTAATATTCGCCCTTTAATTCGTGCCAAAGGTCTAAAATCTTGCACAGAATTTTCTGAATGGTTACTCGAAGAAACTGGCGTTGCTGTTGTTCCTGGCGACGCATTTGGTTTAGGTGGCTTTATGCGTATTTCTTATGCAACGGCTGACGAAGTTTTAGTTGACGCACTTGCACGTATCAAGCAAGCAGCGGATTCAATTGATGGTGTAGATGCAGCGATTGCCTCAATAGAAGCAGAAAAAACTGCCAAATAATCAACCTATTTGCTTTAAATAAAAGGAAACTTCTCAATGGAGTTTCCTTTTTTAATGTCCAATCAAACGTCTAATTCTGATCTGAAGATTCAGCATTGAACAAAGCAACAACATCAGCTTCGGTCAATTTCTTGGTTGAGTTTTCGAAAGCATAAAACTCAGGTTTGCAATCAATGTAGATTTCCATATCCAAGTTTAAGTCTTTCGGCTGTTCATTCAGTGAGAATACATTGATATTGCAGTAATTCTGGTCTTTAGTCCGCCAGAACAAAGTTGTACCACAAACATTACAAAAACCACGCTCACCCCAAGCAGATGAGTTGTAAACCGAAAGGTGATCTTGCTTAAGAAATTTTAGACTTCCCTGCTCAACATCAATCGTCATGATTACACCACTGGTCTGTCTACGGCAGATTGAACAATGGCAGACATGCACATCATGATTTTTTAATTCAACTTCAAAAATGGTTTCACCACAAACACATTGTCCATTCATTATAAATCCACCTTACTTTTAAATTATTCTGCATAAGTTCAAATAGTTTAAAACAAAGCATATTTTTAACAAACGGACAATTTGTAAAACCTCATGTTAAAAAATAATCTAAGTAAATTAAGCAATTGCCTTTTTTACTTTAAAATTTTTCGGTCGAGTACATAAATGACTGAATACCGCATATTGCCAAATACTCTTCACTTGTACTGTAACAATCTTCTCTTCTGCAACAGACCACGCCAAAGCTGTATTTGCGCCTAAAATCAATTCACCACCGAGTTGAAATAAATATATAGGGCTTTGTTGGTTTACGGTGAGTGGATTTTTTTGACTCAATAAATTGCGTGAATCTATGATTTTCCACTTATTACCGAACCATAACTGCAATAAATCACCCAAGAACAAAGCTTGCTGCTTAAAAGGAAAAGTATTGAGAAATGAACTTTCAACAGGCGTGTAATAGCGCTCAGGATCTTGGAGGATATCGAGATAATGTTCTTGATAAAAAGATAAATTTGAAAAAATAGATTGAATACGAAGAATAGTCATTTTGACCTCCGGTTTAGCCATTTTAGTGCTGGCAAGTAGGGTTAAATCCACACTGTCTAGATCAATGTCTAAACGTTCTTTCTGAATTAAATCTAGCAATCACATGTTCAAGTTTCAAGTATTTTTTTCGATTTAATGCTAATTGTGCAAATAAAAAGCATACAACACAAAAATGAAAGAAACATGGCAGTTTTAACTTGACCGATCTTAAAAGCCGCCTATAATGGCTGTCAGATTCTCCCATAGCTCAGTCGGTAGAGCGACGGACTGTTAATCCGCAGGTCCCTGGTTCGAGCCCAGGTGGGAGAGCCAAGATTCTAAAAAGCCCATATCACTGATATGGGCTTTTTTATGTGCCAAAAGAAAATTCCTATAATGGAAAATAATAGGAATATTTAATTTGCTCGGAATGATATGGTTATTTTCTTTGATTCCAACTCACCAAAGAAAGCATCTTTCTCATCATTAGTTAGTTTTTTTACAAGTGTTGAATAGCGAATAGCTTGTCTCGTTGAGAGATCAAAATCTCGACTTCCACTACTCTGGTGAACTTGTATTAAATCAATTGAATTATTCCTTGATATAACAAAGCTCACCACATTATTTAAGTTTTCACTATCAATAGGAACTTCCCATAGATCAATTATCTCTTTATGTAGCCTTTCTTCTATTAATTTTCTTCTCTCAATTATTGTTAAGACTGAATCATTCGTTTGATTATCATCAATATAAAATTTGAATGGCTGCTCAACTCTCATAGGATAATATTTACCGTTTATTTCATATGGATAGAAGCTAGATTTCTTAATTTCAGCAACAACGAAAGTATCTAGCTCTACAACATAACTACTTTTCTTAATTCTTGATGAAACTACTTCACCCTTCTCATTCACATCTATAACAACACTCAAGTCTCTGTTATGACCTTGTAGCATAGAATGGTTAAATGATATTTGTGGTAGCTTTTTCCATTTCAAGTTACGGCTATCAACATTGATGAACTCAATATTTTTAGCATAACTATTTTCTCCTAATACACACAGCATGACGAATGCCGTTTTAGATAAAAGTTTCATTTATAATTCTCAATAATTTTATTTTTATATCCATAACTCACTATCTCATCGTAATGAGATAGTGATCTTTGCTGGCACACCACTATGGAAACGGAAAGTATCATCTGGGCTTAAAATCAGATTCTTCTCCACTTCACGGATATACTCAATCCGTTGTTGAATGGTTTCTTCAGGATCTTTTAGTTTCGCCGTTTTCGCAACATCTAAAGCCAGCGCCAAATAATCCTCAAAGTGACGTGATTCTGATTTAAGCAAGTAACGATAGTAGCGACCGAGCTCATCATCAACAATTGGTGCAAGTGCATAGAATCGCTCACAAGAACGCGCCTCTACAAATGCCCCGATGATCATCACGTCAATCAAGGCCTCAGGTTCATAGGTACGGATTTCTTTGCGTAAACCACCTGCATAGCGCCCTGCACTCAACCCCTTCCATTCTTGACCACGTTTGTTCATAAACTCAAGAACCTGCTCATAATGCAGCATTTCTTCACGCACGAGCTGCGCCAACTTCACTTGTAAGTCAGTAAAAAAGCTATAGCGAAACATCAGGTTCATTGCCGTACTAGCAGCTTTCTTTTCACAATTCGCATGGTCTTGCATCAATATTTCAAGATTATTAATGGCTTCATCTAACCATGCTTGAGGTGTAGTACAACCTAAAAAACCAATCACAGGTTGCATCAACTCATCGTAATTCATACTACTCATCAACTTATCTCGCAGCAGCCTGAATCGCTGATTTCATCTCTTTTACCGCTTGAGCCAACCCGACAAATACACTATCTGCAATAATCGAATGCCCAATGTTTAATTCATGAATTTGCGGGATTGCGGCGATAGGCGCGACATTTTCTAGATTTAAACCATGTCCAGCATTGACCACTAGCCCCTTCGCAGCGGCGTATTCAGCACCTTTTACGATACGTGCCAATTCTGCTTGCTGTTGTTCATCCGTCTCCGCGTCGGCATAAGCACCTGTATGGATTTCAATGGTTGGCGCACCACACGCAACTGCCGCATCAATCTGGGCTAAATCTGCATCAATGAATAATGACACATCACATCCAATCGCTTTGAGTGCTTCTGTCGCAGCTTTAACTTTTTCAAAATGACCAACCACATCCAAGCCACCCTCTGTTGTCACTTCTTGGCGGCGTTCAGGCACAAAACACACATGTTGAGGCTTAATTTCTTTGGCAAACTCAACCATTTCATCGGTGACTGCTAATTCAAGGTTCATGCGTGTCTTCAATAGTGGACGCATGCGACGAACATCATCGTCTTGTATATGACGACGATCTTCACGTAAATGTAAGGTTATGCCTTCTGCACCTGCTTGTTCACAGACCAATGCTGCCTGTACAGGATCAGGGTAAGTTGTACCACGTGCTTGTCTTAATGTCGCAACATGATCAATGTTTACACCTAATATTGCAGCCATAAAAATATCCTATTGTTTTTCACCCTAAAGCACTTAAAAGTTTTGCTTTTGAATGATTAAGTTTGAGTATTCTGAATCCAAAGTTGACGGCTTTTCAGCGGTCGATCACCCAACAATGAGCTAATCATTTGACGGTATAGTTTACCCAATAATTGCAATTGTTCGTGAGAAAAATCCTGTCCTTGTTCATAACTGAGCATGGATGCAATTAGAGCACCATCTAGCGTTGAACGTGAGGCTTTTGCAACAGGCATAAAACCATCATTAAGCTGAAATTGATAATGCTGAGATGGTTGAACTTGTTGCTGGCTAGCATCCACTGAGAAATCAATTGCATAGCCTAGCTCTTGCAATAAAACATGCTCAAATTGACGCAAAATTTGACGCAAAAACAAAGATGCTTGTTCATGTGACGCAAGTAGCTGTAACTGCAATAAAACCATTTGATATTGTTGAAATGTTTGTGGCATCGCTTCTTCTAGAGAGCACAAACGCAAAATGACTTCATTAAGATAAAAACCAGCAAAGAAAGCATCGCCATGAAAAAAAACCGGTTGATTTAAAATTTCCAACTTAGTGAAATTTTTAAGTTCAGATTTGCCTGTGGCTTGCACACGAATCGGTTGGTATTGGGGTGGCGGAGTCTGTCTCAATATTCCATCCACCCGACCATATTCCTGTGTAAACAAATGCACAATATGGCTTTTTTCTCGGTATTTACGATGATGAATTAAATATCCATGCAAGACTTCATTGCGCATCATAGCATGCGACTCATCCTAGTCCTTTGCATCCTTTTTTTCATCATCCTCACCATCAGGAATCACAGCACCCACCACAGCCGCTGTGCCTTTCACAACGCCCTTAGTGGTTTTATAAGCAACTTTAACAGGTACAGTCACAACTTTATGAATACACCCTTGCAGCATGAATAAACATGTCACAATCGCCATTACTCGTATTGTAGTTTTCATACCTGTTTCCATTGTCTCAAAAGATTATTTTAAATATCGCTATAACCCAAACTCTTTAGTGCACGCTCATCATCAGACCAACCACCTTTTACTTTGACCCAAAGTGTCAGCATAATCTTTTGTTCAAACATTCTTTCCATGTCTGCACGAGCATCCATACCGATACTTTTCAGCTTCGCACCTTTGTCACCAATCACAATGGCTTTTTGACCTTGGCGTTCTACAAAAATGGTCGCATCAATATAAGTACAAGCAGACTTCAATTTACCGGTCTTTTCATTGATCACTGCTTCTTCAGTTTTAAATGATTCAATCTGCACGGTTAAATCATATGGTAGCTCTTCACCTAACTGACGCATAATTTTTTCACGGATAATTTCACTTGCAAGGAAACGTTCTGAACGATCCGTGATCTGATCCAATGAATATAATGGTGCTTGATAAGGTAAGTACTTTTCAATGGTGTCACGCAAATGATCTAGATTTGCACCACGCAAAGCTGAAACTGGTACAATTTCAGCAAAGTTCATTAATTTGGCACGTTCACGAATCAGTGGAAGTGCTTCATTTTTATTTTCAAAAGTATCAAGTTTGTTGATCACCAAAATCACAGGCATTTCTGCGTTTTTAAGTTTCTCTAAAACAAGTTCGTCGTTTTGAGTCCACTTTTGTGCATCAACTACAAATAAAACCAAGTTCACATCACGCAACGCAGAATGTGCTGCACGGTTCATCATTTTATTGATCGCACGGACTTCTTTTTTGTGCATCCCAGGGGTATCAACAAATACCGCTTGTGATTTTTCACGCGAATCAATACCCACAATTTTATGACGAGTGGTTTGTGGCTTACGTGAAGTAATCGAAAGTTTTTGTCCCAACAAGTGGTTCATCAACGTTGATTTACCTACATTTGGACGACCTACAATTGCGACAAAGCCGCTTTTGAAATCCGAAGGAATGGTGACTTCTTTAGAACTAAAAAATTGATCAACAACATTTTGATCATCTTGTGGTTCAGTCGTTTCTGATTGATTGTCATTTGAATGAGACATCAAGTTATTGCTCCAATAATTTTAAAATTTCAGCCGCCGCTGTTTGTTCAGCGAATCGACGACTTGAGCCCTCACCATGGATTTTAGGCAAACCATCAATCAAACATTCCACCGTAAAATGTTGATTTGGCGCATCGCCCTGAATATCTACAACCTCGTAAACTGGGAGAGGTTTTTTACGTGCTTGTAAATACTCTTGTAAGCGTGATTTCGGGTCTTTGAGTTGATCTGTGGGTTCAATATAATCAAGGTATGGTTCATACCATTTTAACACAATGCTTTGTAGCTGATTCAGATCATTACAGTCTAAATAAATCGCACCGATAATCGCCTCAACCGTATCCGCAAGAATAGATTCTCGATGATGACCACCAGATTTTAACTCACCAGTACTTAAGATTAATGACCGACTGAGCTGTAAATCATTGGCGATTTTACCTAGCGCCTCTTGTCTCACAAGCGTCGCTCGCATACGCGTCAAACGCCCTTCATTTTCTAAAGGGTAGACCTGATAAAGGTAGTTGGCAATGATCATTCCCAATAATGAATCGCCTAGAAATTCTAGGCGTTCATAATTGTGTTTATGGCTAACAGAGCGGTGGGTTAAAGCCAGTTTCAACAAATCAACTTGTTTAAACTGGTGACCGATTCGCCCCTGTAACCGACTATCACTGAGCTTGTTTGGCAGATTTTTGGTCAAAAGTCTTCTCAAAAGTCATCACTAAACTAATATTGAGCATGAAAGGCTTCCGCACTTCATACTTTTTGTTTACGATCAAATCATCTTTATATGTGGCTTGTGCGACATCCTTAAAACGAAGATCACGTATTCCATTCATATCCAAACGCTGATCCATCTGAGATGCAAATTTACTCGGCGTCATATTTTGAGGGCTATCTTTTAATAGTCCCTCAATTTGACTGTCGATCACTTTGTCATCCCAGTATGCTGGCCAAATTGCAATCGCTGCTTTCACAGCAACTGCGAATAAAACCACCCCAAATAAAATTGCGATATACGAAGTCCCCTGCTGAGATTTACGCATCTTTATATTTCCTATCTGTTTTTATTTATTAGTCAATTTTAGCATTTCGGTTAAAACTTGGAAGTTTAAAACCAGGTTCTTTATGCATCCATACATAAAAAGCACGACCTGTTAAGTTTTCTTCAGGTACAAAGCCCCAAAAACGGCTATCTGCGCTCTGATCACGGTTGTCACCCATGGCAAAATACTGACCCTCTGGCACAGTGACTTCCCAATCTTGCCCTTGACTCTGAATAAACACGTCATTGGCTTTGGCAACAAATGGTACCAATGCATCCGCACCTTTCGCTTGTGCAAACTGATAGGTTTCAACTAAAGAATTGCGTCCATCTATATAGCGAACTGAATACTGATGGTCACCTAAAGTTTCCTTAAAGTAAGAAACTGTTGGTGTTTCCAATAGATCTTTTTCACGCTTAACTTCGGTCGAAACTTTGGCAACCTGCTCACCATTAATCACCAACTGACCATCTTTATATTGAATATGATCGCCTGGCAAACCAACAACGCGCTTAATATAACTAATGGTAGGTTGTGGTGGATAACGGAAAACAATCACTTCACCGCGTTTTGGCTCACCAACATTGATCACTTTGGTATTTACAATCGGCAGACGCACACCGTAGTCAAACTTATTGACCAGAATAAAATCACCAATTTCTAAGGTTGGAACCATAGACTCAGAGGGAATATTAAACGGTTCATATAGGAACGAGCGTAAAACAAGTACGATTGCGAGCACTGGCCAAAAATCATATGCCCATGTAATGATAAAATTTTCCTGATCTCGCCCTTTGTTTGCACGATGTTTAAGCACAAACTTATCCAGCAACCACACCAAGAAAAAAATAAGTGTGGCAGGTACCAGAATCAAATTAAAATCAAAATCCACACACCCTCACTTGCAGCCGACAAGCTGCTTGTCTTGGGCTGGACAAAGCAATACTTTGTTTTGCCAGCCACATTTCTTTATCTTTCAACTTTCAACACAGCTAAGAACGCTTCTTGTGGGATTTCAACACTTCCCACTTGTTTCATACGTTTCTTACCTTCTTTTTGTTTTGAAAGTAACTTTTTCTTACGTGACACATCGCCACCATAACATTTTGCCAATACGTTTTTACGCATCGCTTTTACAGTAGAACGTGCAATGATTTGCGCACCTATGGCTGCTTGAATCGCCACATCGTACATTTGACGAGGGATCAGGTCCTTCATCTTCTCAACCAGTGCGATACCACGGTGACGTGCATCATTACGATGACAAATCATCGCTAAGGCATCCACCTTTTCACTATTAATTAACACATCAACCTTAACTAAGGCTGAACTTTCGAAACGCACGAAGTTGTAATCAAGTGAGGCAAAACCACGTGAACAAGATTTCAATTTATCAAAGAAATCCATCACCACTTCAGCCATTGGAATTTCAAAAGTAAGTGAAACTTGATTGCCCAAGAATTTCATATCCTTTTGTACACCACGACGTTCAATACACAAGGTCATGACATTGCCTAGATATTCCTGTGGCACAAGAATATGACATTCAGCAATTGGCTCACGCAAATCTTCGACCGTTGAACCATCAGGCATCTTCGATGGACTATCGATATAGATGATATCGCCTTTCTTGGTCAGTGCTTCATAAATCACAGTAGGCGCAGAGCTAATCAAATCAAGATCATACTCACGCTCTAAACGCTCTTGTACGATTTCCATATGTAGCATTCCCAAGAAGCCACAACGGAAACCAAAACCTAAAGCATCTGAACTTTCTGGTTCAAAAAACAAAGCAGAATCATTAATTTGTAATTTTTGTAGTGCTTCGCGGAAGGGTTCAAAATCACTGGCATCAATCGGGAATAAGCCCGCATAGACCTGTGGTTTAACCTTTTTAAAACCAGGCAACATCGGAACATCTGGAGTGCTTGATAAAGTAATGGTATCACCCACTGGTGCACCAAAAATATCTTTAATTCCGGCAATAACAAAGCCAACCTCACCCGCTTCGAGTATATCGGTTTCACTATGTTTTGGATTAAACACACCCACAGACGTTACTGGATGCGTCTGACCTGTTGATCTCACCAACATTTTGTCGCCCTTACGGATACGACCTTGTTTAATACGAACAAGCGAGACAACACCTAAGTAATTATCAAACCACGAGTCAACAATTAAAGCTTGTAACGGCGCATCACGATCACCTTCGGGTGCAGGAATCACATCCACCAAACGCTCTAAAACACCTTCAACGCCTAAACCTGTTTTTGCTGAACACGTCGGTGCATCTGTCGCTTCAATACCAATAATTTCTTCAATTTCATGGATGACGCGTTCAGGCTCTGCTTGAGGTAAATCAATCTTGTTTAAGATTGGCAATACTTCTAAACCTTGCTCAATTGCGGTATAACAGTTCGCCACTGACTGAGCTTCAACGCCCTGTGCAGCATCCACAACCAACAATGCACCTTCACATGCAGCCAAAGAACGCGAAACCTCATAAGAGAAGTCCACGTGTCCAGGGGTATCAATAAAGTTCAGTTGATATTCTTGACCGTTTGGATGGGTATAATACAGCGTAACTGACGCAGCTTTAATGGTAATCCCACGTTCGCGCTCAAGCTCCATAGAGTCCAGTACTTGAGCCTGCATCTCACGATCTTGTAAGCCACCACACATTTGAATAAAACGGTCAGCCAAAGTTGACTTACCATGGTCAATATGAGCAATAATCGAGAAATTGCGTATATTTTTGATATCTACGGATTTTTTAGCTTTCGCCATGGGTTACCTTGAGAAAATAGAACGCTCTATCCTTTAAAAAAGCGATGAGCCAAAGCGGTTTAACAAAATTGTTAGGGATTATAACAGAACGACCTTTCAAAGTATTCAAAATAATGATGCCTATTTAAGAGCAAATAGAAGCATCTTATTTAGGTTTAAACTGAAGAAATCTGTTCATAAGAAACCGAAAAATCCATCGGATTCAAATTGTTTGAGATAGGTTGATACGCCTGAGTAAAACTAGGTGACATACGCTTTGGACGACCTGTTGCAATTTCGATACAGGCCCATTTGGTATTCGCAATAAACAAAACACTCTGATCTTTTGGACGATAAAATGCGTACTGACGAAACGAATACAGCGCATTAATATCATCTAGCCATGTTCTTAAAATGACATCATCACTTTCAAGTGCAGCCTTTCGATATTGCACATGATGTTCGACTGCAACCATGGCATGTTTAAATTCTAAATACTGCGCCAAACCTAAGCCTAATGTTTCAATATGCGCAGCCGCAACATCTTGCATCCACTGCACATAGACCACGTTATTGACATGACCCAACACATCAATATGTTCAGGTTGAACCTGTATTTTTAAATCAAAAATCGTACTCATAATTCAGCAATAACTTTATCAATTCATGTGCAGTTGCACACAGTAATCCAAACCCATCGATATTACAAAATAAAAACCACTCTAATGTAGAGTGGTTTTTATAAGATTATTTGACATATTTATTGGAGACGTAGACCCAATATTGCACGCTGTCCTTGACGAATAATTGCAACACGCGCAACACTTCCTTTTGGCAAGCCAGTAATCGTTTTAGCAAAGGCCTGACTGTCCTTGATCGCAATACCATTGACTTGTAGGATCACATCGCCAGCAACAATATTTGACAATGAAGCTAAACCACCACGTTTCACTTCTTGTACTAAAATACCGCCAGATATATCTAAGCGAGATTGCTCAGCAGGCGTCAGATTTCGGATACTCATCCCCAATCCATTGGTTGGATTATTTTTATCTTCGGCTGCGGGCGTGTCATCTGGCGCTGTACTTAGTGTTGCTGAAACGGTACGAACTTTATCATCACGTAAAACATCTAATCGAATCGTTTGATTCGGTGCAGTACGGTTCAGTGTATAAAGTAAATCACTAGTACGAGAAATAGTTGCGCCATTTATTTTTAAGATTACATCACCTGATCTTAAACCCGCTTTTTCTGCTGGAGATTTTGGTGAAACTTGAGTAACCAATGAACCTTCAGGTTTTGGTAATTTATATGCCTCAGCCAAATTACGATCAATATCTTGGAGCATGATGCCCAGATAAGAGCGAGTCACTTTACCATTTGTTTTCAGTTGCTGAACCACATCCATCGCAACATCAATCGGAATCGAGAATGACAAGCCCATATAACCGCCTGTACCACTAAAAATTCGAGAGTTGACGCCGACCACTTCACCGCGTTGGTTAAATAATGGACCACCAGAGTTACCCGGATTTAAAGCTGCATCAGTTTGAATAAAAGGAACTGAGGTCTCACCACTCATATTACGTGATTTTGCACTGACGATCCCTGCTGATGCGGAATAATCAAATCCAAAAGGAGAACCAATGGCCAGAACAGGCTCACCGACTCTGAGCTGGTTTACATCACCCACTCTTAACTCAGGGAAATTCGCCCCTTCCACTTTAAGTACCGCGACATCGGTCCTTTCATCACTTCCCACCAATGTTGCGTCAAACTCACGACGGTCATTCAAAGTGATGCTGATACGTGAAGCATTTGAGATCACATGATGGTTTGTCACCAAGTAGCCATCTTTACTGATAAAAAATGCACTACCAAAAGCTGTTTTTTCTTGCGGGCCTTGGCGTTGAGGAATAATCACTTGATTGCCAAAAAACCGTCGTAAAATTTCTGGAACCTGTTGTTGTAATAACTCTTCCTGAGTCATTTTTTTCACAACATTGACACTCACCACAGCAGGACTAACCTGCTCAACTAGATTTGAAAAATCTACTGGCGCTGCAGCATTGACTTGAGCAGCGGCAACTGTAAATACCGCAGCATACATTCCTTGTTGTAAAAAGCGACTTTTCATGAAGCAAGAACCTACAGACTGATGATCAAAAAAAATTTTTAGATTATGTTTTTAGCATATGCCCACTCATATTTTCGTAAAAATATGTTTATCTTTTCAAGATATAAACAGGTGTCGCTGATGAAAATGTGAATAAATAGTCAAAATACCGAACATCACTCATGCTTTTATTTTCGAGCGTATGGAATCACCAACAATAGCCCCATCACTCGATACGAAGATATAGTGAACTGCTACACAGATTAAATATCATCACATTTGCTAAAAATTCATTCAACTCTAGGCAGATTAGCCCTTGCCTTTTTAATGAAAAAGCGTTGTCATTAGCGAACGTTTAAAACTGAAGCAGATCGACATGCCTGATTTAAAAGCAATTCACCATTTTGATGTGATTATTGTGGGCAGTGGCGGTGCAGGTTTAAGTCTTGCACTCTCTTTACCAAGTCATTACAACATTGCCATTTTAGCAAAAGCAGCTTTAACAGAAGCTAGCACTTTCTATGCACAAGGTGGGGTTGCTGCGGTCTTAGACGAAACAGACTCTATTCAACAACATATTAATGACACAATGATTGCAGGCGGACATCTATGTGAATTAGATGCGGTCAAACATACGGTTGAAGGTGGTAAGCCTTCGGTTGATTTTCTCCTGAAACAAGGCGTGCAATTCACTTTAGATGATGATGAGCAACTTCATCTCACTCGTGAAGGCGGACATTCTCAACGTCGTATTATTCACTCCGCCGACGCGACAGGTAAAGCCATTTCAACGACCTTGGTTGAACGCGCACAAGAACGCGAAAACATTACAATTTTTGAAGATTATATTGCGATTGACCTTATTACGCTGCACAAACTTGGTCATCAAGATCAAGCCAATCGCGCGATTGGTTTATATGCCTTAAATGAAAATACCGAACAAGTTCATACCTTCTTAGCGCCATTCACAGCTTTAGCTTGTGGTGGTGCGATGAAAGCGTATCTGTATACATCAAATCCTGATATCGCAACAGGTGATGGAATTGCAATGGCTTATCGTGCAGGTTGCCGTGTTGCCAATATGGAATTTAACCAATTCCACCCAACTTGCTTATATCACCCAAAAGCTCGCTCCTTCTTGATCACCGAAGCGATGCGTGGTGAAGGTGCATATTTACGTTTACCTGATGGTGAACGTTTTATGTTGCGTTTTGACGAACGTGCAGAACTTGCACCACGTGATATTGTCGCGCGTACGATCGACCATGAAATCAAGCGCCTCGGTATCCGCCATGTTTGGTTGGACATCACGCATAAAACACCTGAATTTATTACTGAACACTTCCCTACGCTCTATGCACGTTTGCTTGAGCTTGGGATTGATATTACCAAAGACATGATTCCTGTGGTTCCAGCAGCGCACTATACCTGTGGTGGCGTGATGGTCGATGAACATAGCCAAACGGATCTAGATGGGTTATATGCGATTGGTGAAACCTCTTATACTGGTTTACACGGCGCAAATCGTATGGCGAGTAACTCACTGCTTGAATGTTTTGTATATGGTATGAGTGCTGCAGAAGATATTCAGAGCAAACACAACACAAGCTTTGAATTTCCAGATGTACCCTCTTGGGATGAATCTCAAGTTACCGATGCAGATGAAGATGTTGTCATCCTGCAAAACTGGGATGAACTACGTTCAACCATGTGGAACTATGTCGGTATTGTTCGTACGACTAAGCGTTTACAACGTGCTTTACATCGTATTGAAATGTTGAAACGTGAAATCAATGAATACTATCGAGATTATCGTGTCAGCAAGAACTTGATCGAATTGCGTAATTTGGTTTTGGTTTCGGAAATGATTGTGCGTTGTGCAATGGAACGTAAGGAATCGCGTGGTTTGCATTACACATTAGATTATCCTGAACTGTCGAATGAAATTCGCAAGACAGTGTTGACGCCACCAAATTTTAAGGTGGAACAGCCATTGGTGAATGAGTGATATTTTAAGGCTATTGATTTTCTTAAGCTTTATAAGTGATTTTGTAGTTGTTATTTACTATCGTGGTAGGCGACATGGATGTCGCCTGTTGCGCTGCGGTATCAAGGATGTACCGTCAGCGCAACAAAGGATTTTTGTTACTTTTCATCCCTGAAAAGTAAGGAAAGACCAATACAAAAAGCATTCATTTACCTGCATTTTTATGAGGCAAGGCAAACTCATTATCAAGGCTCTTATTTCAAATATTGCAAAGCTTCATCAAACACAACATCTGCATTCTGTGTTGCATCCAAACGCTTCATCCGTTCAGGTTCTGCTTGCCA
This sequence comes from Acinetobacter halotolerans, assembly GCF_004208515.1. GTDB lineage: Bacteria > Pseudomonadota > Gammaproteobacteria > Pseudomonadales > Moraxellaceae > Acinetobacter > Acinetobacter halotolerans. Next base: position 188,677 of record NZ_SGIM01000002.1, on the reverse strand, counting down.
CAATGTCTCATAACCTGCACGCACTTTAGCGAAGAAACTCAATTTCTCTTGCTCAAAACGATCCAATGCACCACGCTCTCGCGCACGTGTCATGCCCAACTCAATTGGCGCATCCAACCAGAAGGTAATATTCGGCATTTTCGCCACAAAAGTTTGATTCAACAGTTGCAACTTTTCCTGACTTAAACCACGTCCAGAACATTGATAAGCAAAGCTGGCATCGGTAAAACGATCACTCAGCACAATCTTGCCTGCTTCTAATGCAGGTAAAATCACTTGCTGTAAATGTTGAGCACGTGCCGCGTAAATCAATAATAGCTCAGTATCATGACTCATTTGCTCATCATGATTCACCGCCAGTAATAACGAACGAATCTGTTCAGCCAAAGGCGTGCCACCCGGCTCACGGGTCAACACCACATCTTTGCCTTGCTGCTCAAAATACTGATGAATCTTACGAATCAACGTGGTTTTGCCTACACCTTCTGTGCCTTCAAAGCTAATAAACATTTACTCTTGCTCCTGCCTCTTGGCACGTAAAACCACCAAATACTCTTGGACTGCTCGGTTATGATCTTGCAAATTGGTTGTGAACTTATGTCCACCAGTTCCTGTTGCAACAAAATAAAGATTTTCCGCATCATCTGGATGCATCGCTGCTTCAATCGCTTTTTTACTTGGCAATGCAATCGGTGTTGGTGGTAAACCATTGATCGTATAAGTGTTATATGCCGTTGGAGTACGCAAATCATTACGTGTGATATTACCTTTATAGTTATCACCCATACCATAGATAACCGTTGGGTCCGTTTGTAAACGCATACCTATTTTGAGACGTCGTACAAATACACCCGAAACCTGTTGAAGCTCACTATCCAAACTGGTTTCTTTTTCGATAATCGAAGCCATAATCAACGCTTCGTATTTATTTTTATACGGCAGATTAGCCGCCTTATTTGCCCATGCCTCATCCAATGCTTTCATTTGACGACGATATAAATCCGTCAAAATTTTCTTGTCTGTTTCACCTTTAGCAAAAAAATAAGTATCAGGTGCAAATAGACCTTCAGGGTGAGAATAAGAAATATCTAAAGCTTTTAACAATTGATCTTGCGGTAAATCTAAAATCGTTTTGGTGACATTCGGATCATTTTTTAGCTTCTGCACCAACTGCTTAAAATTCGTACCTTCGATAACCAAGATCCGATTCATTTGCGCATTATCTGCATTGGCCAGCATTTCCAAAACCTGACGAACACTCATGCCCCGCGTAAGCTCATACACTCCAGCTTTCATACTGTCATGTATCATAAACTTCTGGTAAACCTTTAAAATAATCGGAACACTCACCTTTTGATCTTGGGCTAAGCGATCAATAAATTTTGAATAGGTATCACCAGATGAAATCACTAATAATTGTTTTTTACTCTCCATTGGATAAGGCTTAAATAAATTTGCCCATATCACGCCAAAGACCACCATCGTAAAAACACAGATAAATACAAGAAATGCTTTAAACGTAAATCTAGATTTCGGTTTAGCTTTTGGTTTTTTCTTACTTTTGCTTGGGTTCGGTGGCTTTGGCATATTTAATCAATCTGGCTAAGTTTTAAAGTTTCAAATAAATCAAGATAAGGTTGTTGCTCGAAAGCTCGATCATTGAATCGAACAACCGCCTTCATCGGATGCAATGCATTACAAAAAAATAGGTTTTGAATACGATCAACTTCATCAATGCCCATACAACGTTGCTCACATGCCACATCGTACTGCTGCATTCTTGATAAGATTTTGGATCGCATCACACCGTGGACGCCATTATAACGAAGTTCTGGGGTAATCCATCGATCATTTATACGAATAAAACAATTACTGCTCACCCCTTCAACAACATAGCCCTGTACATCACTGACCAGTGCTTCAAGCCAACCGCGTTGATCAGCCTCTTGTTTCAGTAGAACCTGCTCTAAACGATTGAGGGTTTTCAATCCAACGAGATGCGGCATATTTAAGCCCATCGTATGATTTAACACGCCACTTTCAATCCACTCAGGTTGAAAAACTTGTGTTGCTCTCGGGTAATACCACACATAAACATCGGCAGCATGTAAAGGTAAACTATAGCCACGGTCCCCTTCACCACGGCTAATTACGATTTTTAAAGTGCCATTTAAATTTGCATATTGTTGTTTTAATTTTTCGAGTGAAGCCTCAATCTGAGACAAATCAGCATCTAAACTTAAGCGCTGACAAGCCAATCTTAAGCGTGCCAAATGTTGTTCTTTAAGTTCAAAATAATTTTGGAACATTCGTGCTGTAGTAAAGCAACCATCACCATAATGAAATGCCCGATCAAGTAAAGGGATCGAATCAATCAACTGTCCATTTTTATAACATTGCATCGTTGAGTACAACCTAGATTTACTCTTTAAATAATACCCTTAAATTTGGTACTCGGAAACGTCATCTGCGACCTGCGTGGTATCAACACTATAATGTTTTTGCAATAAAATTAGAAAGATGAAAGAAGTGAACAGGTTTTGCAGATGACAATGGTTTTGCCTACTTTTGCCAAAACAAAAGTAGGTCGAGCCGAAGGCTTATCCTAAAATTGGAGAAGAATCCAGTATGACTCCGTTATGATCATTAAATTATTTTGAATAATTAATAACAATCATAGTTCTTATTCGAAATAAGATATTGATTTTTAAAAATTAAATAACAAATTTTGAAAACTAGTATTTTCTTATTTATCAAAAATTCAGCATAGCTTATCTGTTTTATCTATTTCTATATTTTTCATATCAAATGCGTTTTTAATTATTTTTTTTGCAAAAAAACCAGCGTTATGCTGCATCCATATTCTAAATGCTTATGCAATTTTAAGGGGTTTTTATGCGTTTATCTCAACTCAAAGTCGGTCTTTTAGCCGCTTTACTTTCAGCATCTAGCTTGGCAGCCCAAGATTTTTTAAATGTCTCTTACGATCCAACACGTGAGCTATACACAGATTTTAATAAACAATTTGGTAGCTTTTGGAAACAACGCACTGGTCAAGACATTAACTTTAAACAATCTCACGGTGGTTCAGGTAAACAAGCACGTGCGGTCATTGATGGTCTCAATGCCGATGTGGTGACTTTAGCTTTGGCTGCGGATATCGATGAAATTGCTAAAAATGCCAAACTACTTCCAAATGATTGGCAAAAGAAACTGCCAAATAACTCAACACCCTACACCTCAACCATTGTCTTTCTCGTTCGTAAAGACAACCCTAAACAGATTAAAGATTGGGGTGATCTAGTGAAACCCGGTGTAGAAATCATCACACCAAATCCAAAAACATCGGGCGGTGCTCGCTGGAACTATCTAGCTGCTTGGGCTTGGGCAAAACACCAAAAGGGCGGCAATGATACCAAAGCGCAGGACTTTGTCCGTCAAATTTATAAACAAACCAAAGTTCTTGACTCAGGTGCTCGTGGCGCAACCACAACATTTGCAGAACGCGGTATTGGCGATGTTTTACTGGCTTGGGAAAATGAAGCTTATTTAGCTGTGCGTGAACAACCGAATAAGTTTGAAATTATTACTCCTTCATTGTCGATTTTGGCCGAACCTCCTGTTGCAGTTGTAGAAAAAAATGCGACTAAAAATGGCAATCTGCAAATCGCACGGGGGTATTTAAATTATCTCTATTCACCAGCGGGTCAAGACATTGCTGCTCGTCATTTCTACAGACCTCGCAATGCCGATGTATTGAAGAAATATCAAACTGTATTTAAGCCACTGAAACTCGTCACCATTGATAAAGAGTTTGGCGGCTGGAGCAAAGTACAGAAACAGCATTTTGAGAACGGCGGCATCTTTGATCAGATCGTCAAGGCAAATAGTCGATAAGAATTGCTTTTAAAGAAATTCGAAGGAGAGCAGACATGACTCATACCCTTATTGTTCCTGGTGTAGGTGGTAGCGAAGTACAGCATTGGCAGTCTTGGTTACAACAACAACTCGTGTCTAGCTCTCGCATTCAACAGAAATATTGGGATCGACCAGTATTAAGTGAATGGGTGAGTCAATTTGTCAAAACAGTGGCGGAGATCAAATCACCAATACAAATCGTTGCACATAGCTTTGGTTGCCTCACCAGTGTTGCAGCACTTGCAGAGCATCCTGAACTTAAAGCAAAGGTGAAAAATCTAGTTCTTGTCGCACCAGCAAACCCAGCACGTTTCGGTGAAAGTGGTTTTGCACGCCATAGCTTGACAGACTATAAACAGTATTTCTATCAACTCAATATAGACGTGCCAACAACATTATTGATTAGTGAAAATGATCCTTGGTTGAACTATGTCGATGCACTACAACTTGCACAAGCATGGCAGCTCACCCCGATCAATTTAGGTCCTGTTGGTCATGTCAATGTCGCATCTGGGTACGGTCCATTTCCTGAAATTTTCAACTACTTGTTGTCTGAAAAAAAGAGACAGCCTCTAGCTCGAATGCCTCAGGCAAATTTTAATGTGAAATTTGCCTAAACCAAACACCCTGTATTTTTCGATTTAGCATTATTTATTTGCTTATTTAGCAAACCTTTCTCTTTGAGGAAATATCATGTCGCAGCGTTCCCGAGTGCTGCCTGGGTTTGGCCTATCTTTAGGCTTTACCCTCGCTTACGTGTCTTTGATTGTGCTTATTCCTTTATCTGCTGTCTTTATCAAATCTTTTGGGATTGGATGGGATGGTTTATGGGAAATTTTAACATCTGAACGAATCCTAAAATCTTTACAACTCAGCTTTAGTGCTGCGCTGATCGCTGCTTTTGTAAATGTCATCTTTGGTTTACTGCTAGCTTGGTGTTTAGTTCGCTACAGCTTTCCCGGTAAAAGAATCGTAGATGCACTGGTGGATCTACCCTTTGCTTTACCCACTGCTGTCGCAGGTATCGCCCTTACGTCTCTCTACTCAAAAAATGGTTGGATTGGACAGTATCTTGAACCATTAGGAATTCAGGTTGCGTACACTCCGATCGGTATCACTCTGGCATTGATTTTCATTGGTTTACCCTTTGTTGTTCGTACTGTCCAGCCAGTGCTGAGTGATATTGAAACTGAACTAGAAGAAGCTGCTTCTGCATTGGGTGCAAATCGTTGGCAAACCATTACCAAAATTATTTTACCGATTTTATTTCCTGCCCTACTAACAGGTTTTGCACTCGCCTTTGCCCGTGGAGTTGGTGAATATGGTTCAGTGATTTTTATTGCAGGCAATATGCCTTATAAGACGGAGATCGCACCGCTGATGATTATTTCTCGTTTAGAAGAATATGATTATGCAGGTGCGACCACCATTGCAGTCGTCATGCTACTGCTCTCTTTTGCCATCTTATTCTTGATCAACTTAGTACAAGCATGGGCTAGCCGTCGTACAGGGAGAGTTGCACAATGAGCTTAAACAACACTAGCGATACCTTAGCAATTAAGTTGCAAACTCGAGATGCAACCCGTGAACCTACATGGGTGCGTTACAGTCTGATTGTCGTGGCACTGATTTTCTTCTTGAGCTGTTTAATCCTGCCACTCATTTTGGTTTTTGTTGAGGCATTTAAGCAAGGTATCGAAGTCTACCTCAATGCTTTAATTGATCCAGACACATTATCCGCAGTAAAGCTGACTTTACTCACAGCAGCGATAGCCGTACCGATAAATGTGGTGTTTGGTGTTGCAGCAGCATGGTCTGTGGCGAAATTCCAGTTCCGTGGTAAAGCCATATTAACCACGATTATTGATATACCTTTTTCGGTTTCACCAGTGATTGCAGGTTTGATGATCGTTTTAATTTTTGGTTCGCAAGGCTGGATCGGTGGCTGGTTAATGGATCATGACATTAAAGTTCTCTATGCAGTACCTGCAATTGTCCTAGCGACTATTTTTATTACAGTGCCATTCGTTGCACGTGAATTGATTCCGTTGATGGAAGCACAAGGAACAGAAGAGGAAGAAGCGGCCATTGTACTCGGTGCTTCTGGTTGGCAAACCTTTTGGAGGGTCACACTACCTAACATCAAATGGGGTTTGATCTACGGCGTGATTCTGTGTAATGCCCGTGCCATGGGTGAGTTTGGCGCGGTGTCTGTGGTTTCAGGACACATTCGCGGTGAAACTAATACATTGCCCTTACATGTTGAGATTCTCTATAACGAATATACCTTTAGTGCTGCATTTGCGGTGTCTTCATTATTGGCATTTTTAGCAATCATCACCTTGATCTTGAAAACTTGGTTGGAAATTCGCCAAGAGCAAGCACACCAAGCAAATCCTTAAGGAATGAACTTATGAGTATTCAAGTTAAAAATATTGAAAAACACTTTGGTGCATTCCATGCGCTAAAAAATATATCTCTAGACTTTCCTGAAGGTCAGTTGGTTGCGCTTTTGGGTCCTTCTGGTTGTGGTAAAACCACACTTCTACGCATCATCGCAGGTTTAGAATCTGCTGACGGCGGTCAAGTTCTGCTTGAAGGTGAAGATGCGACCAATACGCATGTACGTGAGCGTCAAGTCGGTTTTGTATTCCAACACTATGCGTTGTTCCGCCACATGACGGTATTTGACAATATTGCCTTTGGTTTAAGGGTTCGTCCCCGCTCAACTCGCCCTTCTGAAGCAGAAATAAAAAAACGTGTCACTCGCTTACTTGATCTCGTTCAACTGGGCTTCTTAGCCGACCGCTACCCAGCTCAATTGTCTGGTGGTCAACGGCAACGAATTGCGCTCGCTCGTGCTTTAGCGGTTGAGCCACGTGTGTTATTGCTAGATGAACCTTTCGGCGCGTTAGATGCTAAAGTGAGAAAAGAATTACGTCGATGGTTACGTGCATTGCATGACGAACTTCATATTACCTCAATCTTTGTTACCCACGATCAAGAAGAAGCTTTAGAAGTTGCTGATCAGATCATCGTGATGAACAAAGGTGATGTAGAACAAATCGGCTCACCACGTGAAGTCTATGAGAAACCTGCAACCCCCTTTGTTTTTGATTTCTTGGGTCAAGCAAATCGTTTTGAAGGCGAACATACCAGCGGTATTATCCGTATCGGTGATGATCGTATTCAGTTACCAACCGCATTGGAAGTACCGCAAGGAAAAGTCATTGCATTTGCACGGCCAAATGAATTAAATATTCACACCCAAGCTCAGCCAAATACAATTGAGGCAACATTCTTACGTGAAGTGTGGATTGCTGGTAAAGTCGTGGCTGAATTACAAGATCGCAGTGGACATAGCATTGAAATTTTATTAACTGTAGAAGAGGCGAATTTGCATCAATTCAGACCAAATCAAACTGTTTGGATTAGTGCAGCTCAATTTCACTTATTTGCAGATCAAACGACGCAAGTCGCTTAAAAAATCTCCCTTGTGCTGCTGTAACCGCAGCTCCCCCCTCTTTTAAAAGAGGGGAATTTAGAGATAAGGAAAAACTTTTATGAACTTTCAACAGCTCAGAATTATTCGAGAAACTGTTCGCCAAAACTTTAATTTAACTGAAGCATCTGCGGCACTTTATACCTCCCAATCAGGTGTCAGTAAACATATTAAAGATTTAGAAGATGAGTTAGGTGTACAACTTTTTGTGCGTAAGGGGAAGCGCTTACTTGGTCTCACTGAACCGGGTTTATCATTACTCAATATCGTTGAACGGATGTTGGTCGATGCAGACAATATTAAACGTCTGGCCGATGACTTTAATAAAGTCGATGAAGGTACACTAACGATAGCCACTACACATACTCAAGCACGTTATGTGCTCCCACCAATCGTCAATCAATTTAAAAAATTATTCCCCAAAGTTCATTTGGTTTTACAACAGGCTAGCCCAGTTGAAATTGCAGAAATGCTGCTACAAGGTGAAGCCGATATCGGGATCGCTACAGAATCATTAACCACAGAAGAAAACTTAGCCAGCGTACCGTATTATGAATGGCACCATAGCATCATTACCCCCAAAGACCATCCACTAGCCAAACTCGATAAAATTAGTTTGGAACTTTTAGCGGAGTACCCATTGATCACCTATCATGGCGGTTTTACAGGGCGCTCTAAAATTGATAAAGCCTTTGAAGATTCGCAATTGCACGCTGATATTGTTATGTCAGCACTGGATGCCGATGTTATCAAAACCTATGTTGAGATGAATATGGGCGTGGGGATCGTCAATGCAGTGGCTTATGATGCTGAGCGTGACCATCGTTTACAACAGATTCAAACCGATATTTTTGGTGTCAATACCACTTGGATCGCAGTTCGCAAAGGTCATTTACTGCGTGGTTATGGTTATGAATTTATCTCGTTATGCTCGCCTAAAACAGATATCAAGGCGTTAAAAAAGGTTGCTTATCCTGAGGAGTAATCATAGAAACTCATCTTTGAATCTTCTCTTTTAAAAATTTAGAGCATAAAAAAACGGGCATAAAGCCCGTTCTTTTTTAAATGGTTTAGAAGCTAAAGCTTACGCCCACTTTAGCCACTGGCATCCACTCATATTTGCTCTTATTCGCAATATTATGTTCTTCATCTTTAACCGCTTGCGCTAGCGTACGGTCACCATTTTGACCAAGAATTTGGTCATCACCAGAAGTTTTTAAATTTACAGTTGGGTTACCAGTATAGTAAGCACCCATCTCACCAAAAAGACCAATGTTCTTATAGACTGGTGCGTTTATACCAACACCTAAATACGGCGAGATATTGTTGTCATACTTCATTGTGCCATCAATTTTAGCACTTTGATTTGGACCAGTTGTAAAACGCTCGCCATCAACTTTTACCAAACTGCTGTTCCCTACACGTTTTTTCAAATCATACTCATTGTCTAAATAAGCCACACCTGCAGCAACATAGAGTGCACGAGCAAACGCGTTTTGGCTTGCACCCCATGGATAAATTTCAGCATTTAGGTAGGTGTTGTTATTGTCCATATCCATATCATACTTAGTGCCATCGATTTTTAAATCATCAGACCAAGAAATATCACCGCCGTTATAACCTAAAGTAACGCCGACATATGGATTAACTCGATAAGAAATCGCACCACCGTAACCAGTAGTACCGACTTCAGCACGAACTGATACTGGATCTAAGTAAGAAGGTAACCCATAAGCTGATTCTTTAACAATTTGCTCATCTGCAAAAGCAGTACCTGCAATTGCTGTTAATACACCAGCCGCTAACACAACACGTAAAGTTTTCATTGAAGTCTCCTTAAAAAATACTCTTATTAAATATAATTGTTTCTGTGATTGAATCATAAAGGATTGATCGCTATGTTTTTATACAAAAACTGATTACTTTTTGTTATGTTTTGATACAAATATTGAGGAGTTATGTATTTTGAAATTATGAATAGAAAACAAACAACTCTGCTCAAACCTTACTATTACGCCTTACTTTCCGCTCAATTTATTGTAACAACTTTTTTCAAAGATTCTTGGTTCAAACTAGTGTAAAATCAACAAAATTTTTTTTGGAAGAAGGAAGATCATGTCTCAGCTTTCTACAATCATTGAGCAAGCATTTGAAGACCGTGCCAACTATAGTGCAGCGGATTGCCCTACCGAAATCCGTCAAGCTGTTGAAGAAGCATTGACTGGTTTAGACAACGGTACACTTCGTGTTGCTGAAAAGATCGATGGTGAGTGGGTTGTCCACCAATGGTTAAAAAAAGCAGTTTTACTTTCATTTAAGCTGAATGACAATACGCCAATCGAAGCGTGTGATCTTCGTTTTTATGACAAAGTCGCAACTAAATACTCAGGCTGGACTGAAGAACAGTTTAAAGCTGCTGGTGTTCGTGTTGTACCACCTGCTGTTGCACGTCGTGGTAGCTTCCAAGCGAAAAACGTCGTGTTAATGCCTTCTTATGTCAACATTGGTGCTTATGTAGATGAAGGTACCATGGTAGATACTTGGGCAACTGTAGGTTCATGTGCTCAAATCGGTAAAAATGTTCACTTGTCAGGTGGTGTAGGCATCGGTGGTGTTTTAGAACCATTACAAGCAAATCCAACAATCATTGAAGACAACTGCTTTATCGGTGCGCGTTCTGAAATCGTTGAAGGCGTCATTGTTGAAGAAGGCTCAGTTATTTCAATGGGTGTTTTCATTGGTCAATCGACAAAAATCTTTGATCGTGAAACGAGTGAAGTTCATTATGGTCGCGTACCAGCAGGTTCTGTTGTGGTTGCGGGTAGCCTTCCATCTAAGTGCGGTACATACAGCCTTTACGCTGCGATCATCGTGAAAAAAGTAGATGCGAAAACTCGTGCTAAAACAAGTCTAAACGACTTATTACGCGCTGACTAATTTAATTCTTATTACGCAACTTTAGTCGTCTTGCGTCTCTACGATCAGTCATGGTCGTAGAGATTTTGTTCTTTTATATGGTGTGGTTCTGATTATATGGCTTCCTTACGTTCTTCTGCAATTCCTGTCTCTGACCCTGCGGCTGGTTTACGCATTACCGAGATTTTTTATTCTTTGCAAGGCGAAGCAAATACCTTTGGTCTACCCACTGTTTTTATTCGCTTAACAGGCTGTCCATTACGATGCAGCTATTGTGATACCACTTACTCTTTTGAAGGTGGTGAGCGTTTATCCCTTGAACATATCATCGAAACGGCTAGCCAATTCAAAACACCTTATATTTGTGTTACTGGTGGTGAACCACTTGCACAACCGAATTGTCTTATTTTATTACAACGCCTTTGCGATCTGGGTTTTCAAGTCTCCCTAGAAACCAGTGGTGCTTTAGATGTCGCTAAAGTCGATCCTCGTGTTTCAAAGGTGCTCGATTTAAAAACACCAACTTCTAAAGAAGATCATCGTAATTTATTCAGCAATTTTGACTACTTAACCCAGCATGATCAGATCAAATTTGTGATCTGTAATCGCGCTGATTATGAATGGTCAAAGCAACAACTTGAACAGTTCCAGCTACAAACGAAAGTAAGTACGGTATGGTTCTCTCCTGCTTTCGCAGTTGAAAAAGGTGCTGCTGTTTTACCCACTTTTGCGCGTGATTTAGCGCAATGGATTTTAGATGACCATCTCCCCGTTCGTTTCCAACTACAGTTACATAAACTGTTATGGAATGATGAATCTGGTCGTTAAAATCTGTTTCTAGTCATACTTCTCTCCCCTTGAGAAATGGGAAGTGTCATAAATTTATCTTTAGGTTGAATCATGGAAAATAATATGCGTTCACGTGCCATCGTATTATTATCTGGCGGCTTAGACTCAACAACGTGTCTTGCTTGGGCACAAGCTCGCTATGAATGTGTTGCCATAAGTTTTATGTATGGGCAACGCTCTACCACAGAACTTGATGCAGCTAAAACACTTGCGCAAAATGCTGGTGTAGAACATCGTGTGATTAATATTGATTTAGGTAATCTTGGTGGGTCTGCACTTACAGATCACAACATTGATATACCAGAACAATTACAAGAAGGTATTCCTGTAACTTATGTTCCAGCACGTAACACCATTTTCTTGTCTTATGCCCTCGCAGCAGCAGAGGTTTTTGACGCTGAAGCCATTGTGATTGGTGTCAATGCTGTTGATTATTCAGGATATCCTGATTGTCGCCCAGAATTTATTGACGCTTTTGCCAACCTTGCTCGTCTCGCAACAAAAGCTGGCGTTGAAGGAAAACCCCTTAAAATTGAAACACCTTTGTTACATTTATCCAAAGCGAATATTATACGCTTAGGGATCGAACATGGCGTAGACTACAGTCAAACGGTATCCTGCTATCAAGCAGATGCTCAAGGACGTGCGTGTGGCAAATGCGACAGTTGCCGTTTACGTCATCAAGGTTTTATCGAGGCAGGTATTGCGGATCCTACGCGTTATACTGAACAGACGATATAGGGTAATAATTAGGTACATATATATGAAGTTTTTAAAATCAAATCTTATTCTTTCTACCATGATGTCTGCTGCTGCTTTAGTTGCGACAGCGACACATGCAAATACGAACCCACTCGAAGCTGCATATAAAAGTACCAATGTTAAAGCAGGATTGGTCAACGTATGTAAAGATCAAACTGCGAAAGGTGGCAAACTGACAGCAGCTGAAGTCAGCAAGTTTTGTGGCTGTCAGATCGATGCTCAAGGTAAAGTGACTGAAGCACAAAAATGGGAAATTCAAAGTGCAATCAATGCCAAGAAAAGCCCAAGTTCTTTAGCTTTTGTACAGCAGCAAAATAAAGATTTACAAAACTGTTTAGGTGCTCCACTTGTAAGCAAGTTGGAAAAACTTACTCAAGAAGCAATGAAATCTGCTCAACAACAAGCGCCGAAAAAATAAGCCCTTGTTGCTCGAAGGAAGCCTGCATTTTTATGCAGGCTTTTTTATATGTCTGTTAAAATCTGCTTATCTTTAAATAAGTTGAACGATACTATGCAGGATCAGTGGAAAACCAATACCCATAACAGTCAATGCATTGTCTCATTTAGTGGTGGCAAAGATAGCTCACTTGCGTTGTACCATGCCATGCAAACAGGCACTGTAACAGGGCTGATTGTGATGCTTGAAGAACACGGTCAACGTTCTCGTTCACATGCCATGCCACTAGACATTATTCAAGCACAAGCGAATGCAATTGGTTTACCTGTATTTATGGCCTCTTCGAGTTGGAGTGACTATGAAAGCAAATTCATAGAACTACTCAACCAAGCCAAGCAACAAGGTGCTGAGGTCTTGGTCACAGGTGATTTGGATATGCCTCAACATGGTTGTTGGCATGATCGTGTCACGCAACAAGTTGGTCTTAAACTGGGTATGCCCTTATGGTTGCGTCCACATAAAGAAGTGGTTGAAGAGTTTATTAAACTAGGCTTTCGCAGCGTCATCGTGACGGTCAATCTTAAACTCGGTATGCGAGTTGAGGATTTAGGTCAAATCTTAACTTTAGAATATATCCAAGCACTAGAGACTCGTGGTATCGACCCGTGCGGTGAAGGTGGTGAGTTCCACACCACGGTCATTGATGGACCAATTTTTAACAAAGCTATTCCTGTACGTCAGGGCGATATTGTTTATCATGAGGAATATGCTTTTTTACCACTTGAATTAAACCAAATCTAACTTAATAAAGGATCCCTAATGTCTGAAAATATCTTATTACCGAATCAAACCTTTCCAACAACACAAGGTGAAATCAATTTAACCGAACTTGCAAATGAGTGGTTAGTTTTATATTTCTATCCCAAAGATTCAACACCGGGCTGTACCACTCAAGCCGTGGGTTTCTCTTGCTTAAAAGACCAATTTGATGCATTGAATTGTCAAGTTATCGGAGTATCACGTGACTCTGTAAAAGCCCATCAGAATTTTACAGAGAAACAAGCACTAACCATTGATTTGATTAGTGATAAAGAAGAAGTACTGTGTAAACACTTCGATGTGATTAAAGAAAAGAACATGTATGGCAAACAAGTCATGGGCATCGAGCGCTCGACGTTTATTTTCCATAAGCAACAATTGGTAAAAAGCTATCGAAAAGTCAAAGCCGCAGGACATGCAGAACAAGTGCTTGAAGACTTACAAGCACTCCAAGCCGCTCAATAATCAAATATGACCATCGTAAAGTGAGTCTCAGACTCACTTTATTTTTTGAAGAGAATTGTTCAATGTAGTGCGCTTAGCTTATGATCAAAACATGACAATAATTATAGTAAGGGCTGACAACCAATGAATCATCTAAAATCATTTATTCAGGCACCTGTTTTAATTCTGCTCACCGCGTGTAGTGCCAGTTCATCCATTATTCCTCAAACAACAGCAGCATCCGTCACACAAATTCAAAAAACAACCACAGAAATCAGTTGTCAAGATTTATCAAATCCAGCTTACCAACAGGCAATGCTGAATGCGATCAATGAAATTCGCAAACACCCCCGTCAATGTGGTCAACAACACTTCCCAGCTGCTGCAGCTCTCACATGGAATAATCAGTTATACCAAAGCGCATTTGCTCACAGCAAAGATATGACCGAGCATAATTTTTTAGGGCATGTCAGCAGCACTGGACTCGATCTAAAAGCTCGTTTAAAACGTTATCAGTTCAAAGGGCGTGGTGGCGGCGAAAATGTAGCGCGTGGTCATCAGAATTTGAATGACGTCACCCAAAAATGGCTAACCAGCCCAGTGCACTGTAGCAATATCATGAACCCCAAATTTACGGATTATGCAGTCGCTTGCATTCCGAACCAATCATCGCAAAACAGAAATTACTGGACTCAACAATTTGGTGTTCGTTAAAAGGAATAATCATGCAAACTGGCTCAATTACCCCTATTCTTCGTATTTTTGATATAGATGTGGCCCAATCTTTTTATATGGATTATCTGGGTTTTAACATCGATTGGCAGCACACTTTCGGAGATAACTTCCCTATTTATTTACAGATTTCTAAAGGTGATTGCATTATTCACTTATCTGAACATTTTGGTGATGCAAGTCCACACAGTGCTATCCGTATTTACTGGGAAAATATAAGTTTGCTGCATTCAGAACTAAATGTAAAAGACTATAAGTTTGCCAAACCACAAATTGAAAAAACAGACTGGGAAACACTTGAACTGAGCATCACAGACCCATTTTCTAATCGTCTGATTTTTTGGGAAGATGCTTAGAGCCGTAATCTATTCCATTACCCGATAGTGAAACACTTTGCTGATTATTTTCCACATGCCTTTGTCATAGATAAAAGTTAAGGCATCATAAAAATATTTCGGTTCAATCACACATTCAACTTGGACGATTGCGGTTTTTTCACTGATGACGTTAATCGAAATGATTTTGTCCTGCCTTAGTTGTTTTTTTGAAGCAGGTGAAGTTCGCTGCTCTACAAGTGGGAAATACTCCGCCATCGTCAATTTAAGTAAGGGCTGATCCGTCACACAAATATACACCGCATCTCGATGAAAGACCTGTCTGAGTAAGCTTACATCACTGGTATATAATCCATCAAAATACTGTTGCAACTGCAATCGTATTGCTGCTATATCAGCGTGGTATTGTTCACTTTGTTTAGTCATTTTTTGCTCTCACCTATCTAATACGCTGTCTCATCTGCTGAACAGACTCACCAGCTACTCCCCAATTTTCTGTCGCGACTTCATCGATCACCACAAAGGTTGTTGCTGGGTCTTTGTTGAGCACATCGACCACTAAATCAGTCGCACCACGAATTAATTGCTGTTTCTGCGCCACCGTCACGCCTTCGTCTGTAACCTGTATCAAAATATAGGGCATCATTATTTCCTCATCAAAAACTTGTTCGGTTGAGGAATAAATTCATCAACTGATGCTTATCGTATTCTTTACATCAGTGTGATTAAATAGCATACAAATAAAATCATTTCTTACATGGTGTAATAAATGACACAACAACTCAAAAGAATCATGTTGAGTAGCGTAGAGTTATTTTGTTTAGTGGCCGAACGAAAAAGCTTTAGTCAAGCAGCAACGGTGGCTGGCTTGACGCCTGCTGCTGTTAGCCGATCTATCGCTCGACTTGAACAACGCTTAAATACGCAACTCTTTATCCGTAGCACGCGCCAAGTTCGACTAACAGATAATGGTGAGCTTTATTTTCAACAATGCAGAAACGCTTTAAATCAGATCATTGATGCAGAACAAATATTAAAAAATCAACACCAGCAACTCAGTGGAAAAATTCGTATGAGTGTGCCTACGCCATATGGACACTATAGAATATTGCCGTTATTACCTTTGTTTATGCAGCGTTATCCTGAGATTCAAATTGATATTCAATTGACCAATACAAATATCGACTTTATTGGTGAAGGCTTTGATTTAGCGATTCGTGGGCGTCATCCCAAAGACTCAAACTTGATTGCTCGGACATTAGAGCTTGCCGCATTAGTTGTAGTGGCTTCACCCGAGTATCTCGAATCAAAAACACCCCCACACAGTCTCCAAGAACTTGATCAGCACGAATGCATACAATTTATATTGCCCAGTACGGGCAAAAATGTGCCTTGGCTATTTAAAGTCGAAAATGAAATCATTGAGTATCGAACTAGAGGAAAATTACGATGTTTAGATGATATTTTAGGTACGGTTACGCTTGCAAAACAAAGTGCAGGCCTGCTACAGACTTATCGTTTTATCGTTGAACAAGATATCGAAAATGGGCACTTAATAGAAGTTTTGCAGCCATTTTCAGGAACAACACGGCCATTTTCCTTACTCTATCCGTCACAAAAATATGCATCGGCACATATCCGTGCGTTTATTGATTTTTTAGTCACGCATTTAAAAGCAGATATTGCATAATTTTTAATGGACTCATTCTATAAGATCTAAATTACTGTGATCACCTGCCAAAAATTTCTGCTGCAATGCGGTATAGATTGGAGTCTTTTGGAATTTTTCTAAAAATTGAATACTGCCTTTTGGAAAAGCTTGAGTTTTGATTTCGCCGCGATAGTAAGCTTCGCGCATCGGTGTTGCTGACAACGACGCTTTTAGACTCTCTAACTCAACCATGGTCCATTCTGGAAATAATTGTAAATAATAAGAGGATTCATCTTTAAAATGACCGATTAAACCGACTTTTGAATTTGATTGAACCACTTGATTCACCAAACTCTTAACTTGTTTAACCCATTTTTCGTCATTATATACATCAATCACATGTACAAAATGGATGCGTTGTTTATCTTCATCTCCAAAATTTGACAATATCATGGCCTCCCTTTCACTGGCGAGAAAAGGATTTTTAATATTTCGCTCTGCTTGAGCCGAACCAAGTGCTAGAACAACATTACGACTCTGTTGCAACGCAATTTCGATGGTCAACATATGCGCCAAATGAAACGGCTGGAAGCGTCCAATAAAAACGAGATAGTCAAATGTGTACATAGGCTTAATTTCACTTTTTGTGAACTCATCAGTTGCACTATAAAAATAAATATGCGACATAATGAGACCACTTTAAAAATCAATCTGGATTAAAGCAAGGATAGTACGATGACACTTAGCTGTATTCAACAACCACATCCACATTTGCAAGCAAATTTAGAAGATGGCGTACTCACCTTAGCCATCAACCGCGCAGAAGCTAAAAATGCGCTTTATGGTGAGCTTTATCTTTGGATTGCACAAGCATTTGATGAAGCAGATACCGATAAAAATGTTCGTGTGGTGATTTTCCGTGGTGCGGAACAAGATTTTACTGCGGGTAATGATATGAAAGACTTTATGGGCTTTATGCAAAAGCCTTATGAAGGAAAAGCTGGCGATCAACCACCGTTTGTATTATTAAAAGCAGCTGCTCGTTTTTCTAAACCACTAATTATCGCTGTAAAAGGTGTAGCAATTGGTATTGGCGTTACGATTTTACTTCATGCTGATCTCGTATATTCAGATAATACTGCGTTATTCCAAATCCCATTTGTGAGTCTAGGTTTGTCACCTGAAGGTGCAGCAAGTCGTTTATTGGTTAAGCAAACAGGCTATCAAAAAGCTGCTGAGCTATTATTTACAGCGAAGAAGTTTGATGCAGCTACTGCTCTAAAAGCAAACCTTGTGAATGACGTAGTTGAAGATGTGTATGCAACAGCTCAACAAACAGCTCAACATTTAGCTGCTCTACCATTGGCTTCAATCAAACAAAGTAAGGCCCTGATGAAAAAAGACCTCGCTGAAATCATTAGTTGTATTGATGAAGAAGCTGAAATCTTTATGCAGCGCGTACGCTCCCCTGAAATGATGGAAGCGGTACAAGCCTTTATGCAAAAGCGTAAACCTGATTTTTCTCAGTTTAACTAAGTTAGATGATGTAAAAACTGACCTAAACAGATGTTTATAAAATGTATCATCAGGGAAAATTGTAAGATTTTCACCTCGATATCTTTTTGAGCATCTGTTAAAGTTTAAATTAAGAAGCTAAACCATGATTGTCTAGGACATGAAGTGGAAATTAGCTTCTTTTTTTTATCTTTGGCGTGCGCTGTTGACCGCTGCTACAGCGGCATGTGACATAAACGGTTACTCTAAAAATATCTTTGTTGACAGGTCTAAGCGTGGACTTAACAGAGACTATTATTTTCATCATCAAAGGATGTTTTATGTTTGTACTTGAACCACAACATGTACATATGAATCAATCTGCTAAGGATAAAGCGGAAGCACTCGAATGTTTAGTCAATATATTGGTTCAAGATCAACTCGTAACACCAGACTATTTATCTGGATTACATGCACGTGAAGCCCAAAGTGCAACCTATTTGGGTCAAGGGATCGCGATCCCTCATGGCACCCCCCAATCCCGTGAATTTATTTTAGAAACAGGGATTCGCTTGGCACATTTTCCTGAAGGTGTGGTTTGGGATGGTGAAAACAAAGTCTATTTGGCAGTTGTCATTGCCGCAAAGTCTGATGAGCATTTACAAGTTTTACAAATTCTGACTCGTGCACTCTCTCAGGATGTTTCAGATCAAGTCCAACATACTAAAAGTGCAGCACAAATTATTGAGATTTTACAGGCTCAACCTGAAACACTCGTTTTGCATGAAAATTTGATCGAAACTCAAGTTCAAGCCACCGATATTGACGATTTCTTATGGTCAGCAAATAAATTACTTAAACAACAAAAATTAGTTGAGGCTGGTTTCATTAGCCAACTTGATCCTAAAAATCTCATCCAAATTCAAGATACGCTTTGGTCTATTTCAGCGAAAAATTATGTTTCACAATCTGCAGTCAGTATTGTCAAAGCAGATCAAGCTATTGATTTTAAAAACGAACAAATTCAAACCTTGATTTGTATTGCACAACATGAACAATTAAATTACCCACAATTACAACGTTTACTCGATTTATTATTCCAACCACAAATCCAACAACAACTCAGTGATCAACATCACCGCCAAGATATAGCCAAACTGGTTGGCGCGGAAACGATCCCAGATTGGCCATCACACAGTATTATTCTGGCAAATGCTCACGGACTGCATGCCCGCCCTGCGACTCAACTTGTCAATCTTACCAAAACCTATCAAGGTGATATTCGAGTTGCTGTTGATGGTGGGCAATTTATTTCAGCCAAAAGCTTAACTAAGTTGCTCGCGCTTGGTTGTAAATATGGTCAAACACTTACTTTCATTGCTGAACCAAATACTGATGCTGTTGAGGGACTCACGATCATTCTTCAAGCTGTTCAACAAGGTTTAGGTGAAGAAGTCGAAGCCATTGAAGAAAAAGTAGCGACTCAACAAATCTCAAGCATTGATTTTGAAGAAAGTATCGCAACACCAACAACAGGAATAGCAGCATCGACAGGTCTCGCTTTTGGTCCAGCGCATGTGATCAAGCCTAAACTTTTTCAATATGAACGTTTTGGAAACAATGTTAAGGCAGAAAAAGAAAAACTAGAAATTGCGCTGCATAGTGTTAAAAACACCCTTCATCAACTGATTGCAAAGACTGAAGCCAATGAGATTAAACAGATCTTCATGGCACATCTGGAAATATTGGATGATCCTGACCTGATCCAGCAAGTTCACCAAGCACTTAATCAGAACCTAAGTGCCCCAACTGCATGGTACGAATATATTGAAAAAGCAGCTCAAGCCCAAGCTGCTTTACCTGATCGATTACTCGCTGAACGTGCTGCAGATTTGCGTGATATTGGAGACAAAGTCTTAGCAGTTTTATGTGATGAAGTGGCGGTTCAAGAACCTGAACAATCTTATATTTTAATCATGCATGATGTTGGGCCAAGTGATGTCGCTCGTCTGAATAAAGACCGTGTTGCAGGCATTCTGACTGCTGTGGGTGGTGCAAGTGCACATAGTGCGATTGTTGCTCGTGCTTTAGGTATTCCTGCTGTTGTAGGTGCAAGTAAAGCGGTATTAGATATTGCTCCACATACAACGGTGTTGATTAATGGAGATACAGGTGCATTTGAAATCAATCCATCTCAAGCACAAATTGACCACGCCATTCATGAACGTGAATTGCAACATCAACGTCGCCATGAAGCAGAGCAACATTGTCACGAGCCAGCAATTACCTTAGATCAGCACCAAGTCGAAGTCGCTGCCAATCTAGGCAAAATTTTAGATACTGAAAAAGCGGTAAACTACGGTGCAGAAGCAATTGGTTTATTACGCACAGAATTAGTCTTTATGGCGCATCGTCAAGCACCTGATGAAGACGTACAAGAAAAAGAATACCGTCATGTATTAGATACCTTGGCCGGTCGACCTTTGGTAGTCCGTACTTTAGATGTCGGTGGTGATAAACCGTTACCTTACTTACCGATTGATGCTGAGGAAAACCCCTTCTTGGGTGTGCGAGGTATCCGTTTAACCTTACGTAAACCACAATTATTACGTCAACAATTAATGGCATTGGTTCGTGCTGCGGATAATCGCCCTTTAAGAATCATGTTTCCAATGGTCGGACGTATTGAAGAATGGCGCGCTGCTAAAGCAATTTTGGATGAGGTTTTGCTCAAGCATCCTTGCCCGAACCTCGAAGTCGGCATCATGATTGAAGTTCCATCAGCAGCCTTAATCGCACCCTTGCTTGCAAAAGAAGTCGATTTTTTCAGTATCGGCACAAATGACTTAACCCAATACACCTTAGCGATCGATCGCGGACATCCTATTTTATCTGCTGAAGCTGATGGCCTGCATCCAAGTATTTTAATGTTAATTGACCAAACTGTACGTGCAGCTCACGCACAGCAAAAATGGGTCGGTGTCTGTGGCGAACTTGCAGCAGATCCCAAAGCTGTGCCCGTTTTACTGGGTTTAGGTGTGGATGAGCTCAGTATGTCAGCGTCCAGTATTCCGCTAGTGAAAGCACAAATTCGACAGCTTAATTTTGCTGATTGCCAACAGCTTGCCCAACACGCACTCAAATGTGAAAGTGCGCCTGCCGTTCGATCATTCGTGGAGCAAACACATGGCTAAAATTTTAACCATTACCCTCAACCCTGCCATTGATGCCACCATCGAGCTTGACCAATTACGTATCGGCGAAGTCAATCGTCAACAGAACATTCAATATCATGCCGCAGGTAAAGGACTTAATGTTGCCCAAGTGCTACATGATTTAGGACATGAATTGATTGTGTCTGGTTTTTTAGGCACTAAAAATCAAATGCTGTTTAAGCAGCATTTTCAAGCGATGCAGTTTGACGACCAATTTATTTATATTGAAGGTGAAACCCGCCAAAATATCAAAATTGCTGAACAGTCTGGACGAATGACTGATATTAATGGTCAAGGCTTTCAAGTGTCTACCGCAGATAAACAAGCATTGTTCAAACGTATTCAACAATGTAGCGACTCAGTAGATTATGTGGTGATTGCGGGTAGCCTACCGTTGGGCTTTGGCGTGGATGATTTAAAACAGCTCATGCAAATCCTACACATACAAAACAAACCTGTCGCTGTAGACACGAGTGGCAAGGCTTTAACGGCTGCGATCGCCATGAATCCGTGGATGATCAAACCCAACACCGATGAATTACAAGAAAGTTTTGGGGTGTCTGTTGAAAGTCTTGAAGATCAACGACAATTATTCAAATCACTCAATTCTCAAATTGAACATATCGTCATTTCAATGGGTGAACATGGCGTACATTGGCTTCATCAAAACAAAGCTTATGCTGCACAACCACCTCAAGTACATGTGAAAAGTACTGTAGGTGCTGGAGATTCTCTTTTGGCGGGCATGATTCATGGGCTAGCATGCCAGTTATCGACAGACGATATCCTAGCAACAGCAACGGCAATTGCCAGTCATGCCGTAACTCAGGTGGGCTTTCGTGTTCCACCCCCTGAACTTTTAGCTGATTTAAAACAACACACAACGATCAAAACCTTGAGTGAATCTGATGCAAACCCTTAACTCTCTCTTATTGGTCATCAATCATCCTCAAAATCCTGTTGATGCATTGATTCTGACAAAAAAATTGGCGCAACTTGCGAAACAACAAGGTTTTGAAAGTCATACCATTTCAGTAAAAGATCAAATTCCTGACATTGCATTTAGTAAAGTTATTTTTATTGGTCAGACACCGACTCAACTTGACCCATTTAAAGCCTATCCAGTCGTCACTATTTCACTGGAACAAGCGAACCAAGATATCCAGCAGGCCTTTCAATACGCTTTAGCGCATACACAGCCAATTGATCAACTAAAAGCTGAAACTCAACTGAACAGCACACAACTAGCTCAACGTTTTGTTGCGATTACAGCTTGCCCAACAGGTGTTGCTCATACGTTTATGGCTGCCGAAGCATTACAACAAGGCGCAAACAAACTTGGCTATCAGATTGATGTTGAGACACAAGGCTCTGTAGGTGCAAAAAACATCCTCACTGATGAAGCGATTGCCGCAGCTGACATTGTTATTCTAGCCACTGATATTGAAGTAAATATCGATCGTTTTGTGGGTAAACGTGTTTATCGTTGCAGTACAGGTTTTGCACTTAAACAAACAGATAAAGCGTTCGCCGAAGCAATCAGTGAAGCGGCCGTTCTCGAATCATCAAAACAAAGTAAACAAGCAGCAGAAAATAAAAGCCAAGAAAAAACTGGCGTTTATAAGCACCTACTGACTGGTGTGTCTTTCATGCTGCCTATGGTCGTGGCAGGTGGTCTTTTAATTGCGCTATCACTTTGTTTTGGTCTTAATGCAGCGGAAGAAACAGGAAGCTTAGCTTATATATTAAAGCAAATCGGTGCAGCAGCATTCACCTTAATGGTGCCAATGCTGTCGGGTTATATTGCCTATTCAATTGCTGACCGTCCTGGTTTGGCGCCAGGCTTGATTGGTGGATTAATTGCCACACAACTTGACGCTGGTTTTCTTGGTGGTATCGTTTCAGGGTTCCTAGCAGGTTACATTGCCCTTTTTCTCGCCAAGAAAATCAAATTGCCAACCAGTTTAGAGTCATTGAAACCTATTCTGATCATTCCACTTTTAGGCACACTATCAGTAGGTCTGATTATGTACTATGTGGTTGGACAGCCAGTCGCACATATCTTTGAAATGATGAAAGATTTCCTCAACAATATGGGCACAACCAATGCTGTTTTGATGGGCATCGTCCTCGCATCAATGATGTGTATTGATTTGGGCGGTCCAATTAATAAAGCGGCTTATGCCTTCACAGTAGGGTTACTCACGACAAATACCTATATGCCAATGGCGGCGACCATGGCTGGCGGTATGGTTCCCGCCATTGGTATGGCGATTGCAACTTTGTTAGCAAAAAATAAATTCAATCAAAGTGAACGTGATGCTGGCAAAGCTGCCTTTGTACTAGGTCTATGTTTTATTTCGGAAGGTGCAATTCCCTTTGCAGCTAAAGATCCAATGCGTGTGATTCCAGCTTGTATTTTAGGTGGTGCTGTTACGGGTGCATTGGTCGCCTTATTCCACTGTGAACTGGTTACACCACATGGCGGCGTATTTGTTTTACTGATTCCAAATGCGATTAATCATGCGTGGCTGTACCTCGCTGCAATTACAGCGGGTAGCTGTATTACAGGAATCAGTTATGCATTACTCAAACGTCCAGAACCAAAACTAGAAACTGTAACGGCTTAATCTTCACATCATTTTTGATTTTAAAAGCAAGTTATTCCCCTTGAGTAACTTGCTTTTTTATTTAGATATGCTTTGATTCTAAAAATTTACTGATTCTATATTTTTATAAAAAAGTAACTTGTTCACTTCATCAGTTGGTTTTTGTCGGAATGTCCCAATAGAAGAATAAATATTTAGGAAAATATCGAACTCATGACAACCCAAAAAACATCTTCCGAAAAAAAACGCTATTACGAACCTGCGCCACAAGACATTGATGTTGCCAACTTCCGCAAAGTCGTTGAAAGCCGCCGTTCAGTACGTAAATTTACTGATAAACCGATTCCAAGCGAAATTTTAGATGAATGTTTGGATTTGGCATTGCTTGCACCCAACTCATCGAATTTACAACCTTGGACGTTTTACGTTGTGCAAAATCCAGCCAAGAAAAAACAACTGGTCAAAGCATGTTTAAACCAACTTGCGGCCAAAACAGCACCTGAATTGATCGTATGTGTTGCTCGTACAGATCGCGTTGATGAAATGGCAAAACTGAATATCACTGAGTTCCCTTTCCCTGAAGCACCACCTGCTGTACAAAAGTATTATCGTTTTATTCCATATAACTATAAAACAGGTTACTTCAATGCATTGGGTAATTTTAAGAAAGTTGCATTTAAGGTTGCCCGCACACTAGATAAACAACTGCCTGTGACTGCATTTAACCCTGCCGATGCAAAACTATGGGCGACTAAAACGACCGCTTTAGCATGTGAAAATTTTGTATTGGCATTACGTGCCTACGGTTTTGATAGTTGTATGATGGAAGGATTCGATGAACCTTTGGTTCGTAAAATCTTAAAGCTTAATGATCAACAATATCCGGTGATGGTGATTAGCGCAGGTGAACGAGCAGAAGATGGTGTGTTCTTCCCGCAATATCGTTTCGATCGTGACCTATTTATTCAAAAAGTATAAATTTGACAAGAGGGCCACCATTGCCTGCGTTTCATGCCTTGTTTATGTCGTTTTAGCCGATAACGCAATGCATGGCTGAAATGTCAGCAGACCCTAATTATTCAATATCTAATATTTGGATAAACTCAAAGGCAGGCTCTTCATAAGGATGGCTTGCCTTTAATGCTTTGGCGACAGCACTGGCTTTTTCTTCTGGGACAATCGTTTCAACACGCCATTCTTCGAGTTGTTCTAATTCATCTAACTGCCCTAAAAATGGATTTGCACCTTTAACGGGCTTAAACTGCCCGATGCCTTTCACTTGCCACGCGCAGTGTTCATAATTCCCTATCCCACCTGCACCCGCTTCAAAAACAGCAAGTTTAGTTGATTCAAGATGTGATTCAGGTACGTAATAAATAAGTTTTAGCATAAGTTGAATGGCTGAGTAAGTTAAGCTGTACTCAAATCATAGCTTTAAAAAAGGTTAAGAATCAAAGTTAAATCTTGATTAGGACATAACTCAAACTTATGAATAAGATTTGGAGAACCACTGTTAAACCAAACCAAAACCAGCCTTTTCCTTTGCTATGGATCGTCCTCATGTAATTTTCGTTTTTCATCATGTTGTTCTCCGATTTTTATGATCATTATTGAGAAAGCAAAAATTGAACCAGTTTTTTTAAATAAATACAAGATTGTTACGTTCCAAGTTTATCCAAAAAGACTATTCACACATACCAAATATGGTTAAAAACCCATCAGAAAAACCTAGGTAAACTTTATTCACTTTTAATATACTACCAACTTGAAAAGAAAGTTGTATATCTTCTACATATTCAATACCAGTAGTCATTAAAAATTTAACAATTTCATCTTGATGAATTTTTAATAAAGTAAAATCAACATCGAAATATTTTTCCTTTTGATAATCAAATGTGAAACCTTTTACTAAACTATTGAACAGATAAATCTGTAACACGCCATAAGACAATATTTCTTTGTTATTCTTTCTTTGTGGTGATGAATCTATAGGATTACCAAATATTTTTAAGATATTTTCTTTAGTCTGATCCAAAAATATTTCACTAAAATTGTTAGTCATCAATAATTTTTTTATACATAAAATATCTACTATCATCTAATACTTACTCGAAAATAATATTTACACACGTTCAGTTAATTAATTAAAAAAATAATTATCATCACCATCCATACTGAGATACTCTCTAGTCACATTTCCATTTTCTATCCTATGAAAACAACCATCATCGCACTCAGAATTAAAATCACTCACATAAAATATGATTTCATTATCAAGTGTCCATTTCTTTAATTTACTCAAAAAAATATCAGGACTTGTATTTGGTGTATTTGTAAAAAACAATTCACAAAATACATCGCCTTTCAATAAAGAAACCATGCAAAATAACAAGTTCTCATCTAAATTTACATCATCGTAAATATTAAAAATCAGAATATCACTTTCAGGAGTATCGAATATAAAGGACGTTAAAAGCTTCATATCCTCTTGATCAACATCATTTTTTATAACTACACTGTGCGAAGTATTCATTTTAAGTACCACATCAGTATTAAAAATAAAAAAGCCACCTTTCGGTGGCTCATATGGTTAAGTCACATTAACCAATAAATTTACGTGCATTGCGGAACATACGCAACCAAGCACCATCTTCAGCCCAATCTTCAGGCTTCCAAGAATGCTGTAAAGCACGGAAGTTACGCTCAGGGTGCGGCATCATCACTGTTGCACGACCATCTTTAGAGGTTAAGCCTGTAATCGCTTCAGGTGAACCATTCGGGTTCAATGGATAGTGCTGAGTTGGATTACCCAAGCTATCCACATAACGTAACACCACTTGGTTCTCAGCATTTAAAGCTGCAAGTTGTTGTTCAGTTGCAACTAAACGACCTTCACCATGCGCAACCGCAATCGGTAAAATTGAACCTTGCATATCTTCAAGCAAGATAGATACCGATTTCTCTACACGAACATTGACTGCACGCGCTTCAAATACCTCTGACATGTTGCGATGGAAACGTCCCCAATGCTCTGCACCCGGAATCAATGGCGCAAGTTGAGAGATCATTTGACAGCCGTTACACACACCTAAGCTGAAGGTATCTTCACGATGGAAGAATTGTTCAAACTGATCACGTAGTTTCGCGTTGAACAATACTGATTTAGCCCAACCACCACCAGCACCCATCACGTCACCGTATGAGAAACCGCCACATGCCACTAAGCCTTCAAAATCACTTAAGCTCACACGACCAGCAAGTAAGTCACTCATATGCACGTCGATGGTATTGAAACCGACTTTATCAAAAGCAGCCGCCATTTCAACATGACCGTTGACACCTTGCTCACGCAAGATTGCCATACTTGGACGACGTGTATTGATAAACGGCGCTTCTACAGGCTCGTTTAAGTCATAGGTTGCTTGTGCAATTAAACCTTTGTGGTTTGGATCTGCAATTAAGGCAAACTCTTGATCAGCAGTTTCAACGTTATCACGTAAACGCTGGATCTGATGTGATACTTCAGCCCATGCTTGTTGTAATTCAGCACGTTCTAAAGTTAAACCATTTACAACCAATTGATCAGTTGTGTTCACGCGACCAACTACAGCGATGGCATCTTTCAAACTTGACGCTGCAACTTCTGATTCTAATTGCGCCCAATCAGCAGCAGTAATTTGAAGTACTGCACCAATTTCTTCAGCAAATAAGCTTTCAGTTGATTGATTTTCTAGAGCAACACCTAAGCGTGAAGCAAACATCATTTCAGCAACAGTCGCTAATAAACCACCATCACCGATGTCATGGTAAGCCTTGATCAAACCACGATTGTTCCAATCTTGAATCAATGCAAAGAATGCTTTGAAGTCATCAAAACTATCGACATCTGGGGTAACAGAACCGATTGCTTTGTAAACCTGAGCAAGGATCGAACCACCTAAACGGAACTGACCTTTAGATAGATCAATACGTACAAGTACTGAGTCTTCTAAGTTCTTAAGTTCAGGTGTTAATGTTTTACGTACATCTAAAACTGGTGCAAATGCAGTGATCACGCCTGTCATTGGAGAAGTTACGGCTTTGTCTTCACCATCATTCCAAGTAGTACGCATTGAAAGTGAGTCTTTACCAACTGGAATGGCGATGCCCAATGCAGGACACATTTCCATACCAATCGCTTTCACACCTTCAAACAACGCTTGGTCTTCACCTTTTTGACCAGCCGCAGCCATCCAGTTTGCAGAAAGTTTGATATCACTGATTTGTTCGATGTTGGCACATGCAATATTGGTAATCGCTTCCGCAACAGCTAAACGAGCAGATGCAGCAGGATTTAACAATGCAACTGGTGGACGCTCACCCATTG
Source organism: Acinetobacter halotolerans (assembly GCF_004208515.1). Lineage (GTDB taxonomy): Bacteria > Pseudomonadota > Gammaproteobacteria > Pseudomonadales > Moraxellaceae > Acinetobacter > Acinetobacter halotolerans. The sequence continues at coordinate 160,668 of NZ_SGIM01000002.1, read as the reverse complement.
CCATTGCTTCACCCGTGAAGCCTTGTAAGCTCGTTGTGGTTACTGCTGCATCTGCAACAGGAACTTGCCAACGACCCACCATTTGGTCACGTGCAACCATACCTGTAATCGAACGATCGCCAATGGTGATCAAGAATGATTTAGAAGCAACCGTTGGATTTTTCAATACGCGGAAGATCGCATCCTTCAAATCAACTTTTGATGCATCAAAGTCAGTGCCTGTACGTTCAATGGTTTCATACGCACGTTGCATACGTGGCGTACCACCCAACATCACTTGCATCGGGATATCGACTGCATTGTTTTCAAACAATGGATCTTCAACTGTTAAATGACGTGCTTCTGTCGCTTCACCCAATACAGCAAACGGACAACGTTCACGTGCACAGATTGATTCAAATTGTGCTAAAGACTCTGGGCGAATGGCAAGTACATAACGTTCTTGCGCTTCATTTGACCAGATTTCCATTGGGCTCATGCCCGGCTCTAATGATGGAGTCTTACGAAGATTGAGCACCGCACCTAACTCGTGATCGTTCACAAGTTCAGGCATCGCATTTGATAAACCACCTGCCCCAACGTCATGTACAGAAACGATTGGGTTGAAGTCTTCTAAGCGCCAGCAAGTGTCAATCACTTCTTGGCAACGACGTTCCATTTCTGGGTTTTCACGTTGTACTGAAGCGAAATCAAGGCTCTCACCCATGGTACCGCTGTCTACAGAAGATGCAGCACCACCACCTAGACCGATTAACATTGCAGGACCACCCAATACAATGAGTAAATCACCCGGCTGGATCGCATCTTTTTCCACATGGTCTGGACGGATATTACCGTAACCACCTGCGATCATGATTGGTTTGTGGAAGCCTTTGACTTCACCATTCACATTCTGTTCGAAAGTACGGAAATAACCATTCAGCGCAGGACGACCGAATTCATTGTTAAATGCCGCGCCGCCCAATGGACCTTCAATCATAATTTGTAATGGCGATGCCATACGTGAAGGTTTGCCGTAGTTCTCTTCCCAAGGCTGTTCAAAGCCCGGAATATTTAAGTTAGAAACCGTAAAGCCTGTTAAACCTGCTTTAGGTTTACCACCACGACCTGTCGCACCTTCGTCACGAATTTCACCGCCCGAACCTGTTGCAGCGCCAGCGAATGGAGAAATTGCGGTCGGATGGTTGTGGGTTTCAACCTTCATTAAGATGTGAGCTGCTTGGCTCTTATATTTATATACGAAGTGACCATTTTCATCCGCTTTTGGGTAAAAACGCATGGTGTCATAACCGACGATCACAGAAGCATTATCTTTATAAGCTGATAACACATCGTTTGGAGATTCTTTATAGGTGTTCTTAATCATTTGGAACAATGATAATGGTTGTTTCTCACCATCAATTGTCCATTCAGAACCAAAGATTTTATGACGACAATGTTCAGAGTTTGCCTGTGCAAACATCATCAATTCGATGTCATTTGGATTACGGCCCAACTTAGAAAATGCTGCCACTAAGTAATCAATTTCTTCATCAGAGAGCGCAAAACCAAATTCATTATTGGCTTTAACTAGTGCATCTTTGCCTTGACCCAAAATATCAATCGAGTTCAACGGTTTTGGTGCAGTTTCAGAAAACAGTGCAGTCGCATCTTCAATTTGAGCAAAAACATTTTCTGTCATGCGGTCATGTAATGCCAATTTCACTTCGTTCGAAATCTCTTTTACCCCTTTTAAGGTAAATAAAAGACCACGCTCTAAACGATGAATCGGCGTATTACAGTTTTGGAAAATATCGGTTGCTTTAGATGACCACGGCGAGATTGTGCCGACCCGTGGTGTTACTAAAATCTGGATTTCATCACTTGCAGCTTGGCGAAGTTCAAAAGATTGACCATCGTTTAATAGTTGTAATGCCGATTGATACTGCTGCTCGTTGAGCGCTTGATCAAACAAATAAACCCACTGGCTGTCAAAAGATTGAACAGAACTCATTGACGTTAAACGGTTTAAGAGTTGAGCTTTCTTAAAAGAAGAATGTGCTGATGCACCGGCCACGATAAACATGTTGACTTTGGCTCCACGGGCAGATCGAACAGACCTACCGCAATGTGACTTATGAAAGAGCGCATATTCTACTGTGAAAGGCTCTTTTCAGCTAGCCATATCCATCTTAAAAACTAGAGTTTTCTGCTGTAAATTAGCGAATTCCTTTTAGCCTTATGACTGTGACTGTATTCGTAACAATTCTTTTAGTTTGTAAAACAATCAATATCACTTATTTTTACTGCATCTTTTTTAATAATTTCTAGTTTAGATAAGCGTTTATCACAATAAATTATATTTCTATTCATCTCGACATTTTTGACGCAGACTAATCTAAGACAACTTATGTCGCTCCACCCTAGTGCTTTGATATTTTTTTTGGCATGATGATCGTGAATTGATAGTGAATCATGATACATGGAACAAATGCGTTGGTTGGAATTGCTTTCTGCAATTCGTTTAGGTAGTAAAAAAAGCAGTTCAGAATTGGCCCGAAGTCCATTTCATAAAGATTATGACAGAATTATATTTTCCCAAAGCTTTCGTCAACTGAATAGAAAAACACAGGTTCATCCGCTTACCCAACATGATGGTATCCATACTCGTTTAACCCATTCGCTGGAAGTGTCTTGTATCGGACGCTCTTTAGGCATGCTCGCTGCGGAAAAGATTAAAGATGAATTACCCGTTTGGATTTCACCTGCAGATGTGGGTGCAATTATTCAAGCAGCCTGTCTCGCCCATGATATTGGCAACCCACCTTTTGGGCATGCGGGCGAATATGCTATTCGAGAATGGTTTGATGATGCATCACATCGAGACTTTCTTACAAAATTGACTCCAGAAGAAGCCGCCGATGTACGTCAATTCGAAGGTAATGCTCAAGGTCTTCGCTTATTGAGTCGTATTGATTATCATCCTGACGATGGTGGCATGCGCCTCACTTGTGCCACTTTAGGCGCTTATCTCAAATATCCGTGGTTATCCAAAACTATTGAAGCACAAGGCGATATTCCATCTCACCAAAGAGCAAAGTTTGGTTGTTATCAATCTGAAAAAGAAATTTTAAAACAGCTTGCTGAACAACTAGGATTAATCCAACTCGGTGAATATCATTATTGTCGTCATCCATTGACTTATTTATTAGAGGCAGCAGATGACATCTGCTATGCGCTGATTGATTTAGAGGATGGCATTATTTTAAATATGTTGGACTATGATGAAGTCGAACCCATATTTCTGAATTTAATCGCCGACTTTGGTCGTCCCGAAGAGCTGTTTTTACCCCACACCACATGGCAACAAAAAATCGCAGCTTTGCGTGGACGTGTCATGAAGCGTCTCGTCGAAGAAGTCAGTTCAGCATTTGCCAAGCATCATTATGAAATCTTGACAGGTCAGCTCAAAGGTAGTCTTTTACAATACTGCTCACCTGATATTGAAGCAGGCATTCAAACTGCAAAAAATCTTGCCCGAGATCGAATCTTTGAACATCCACAAAAATCAGGTTTGGAAATTATTGCGCATCAAAGCTTACAAACAATTTTAGATGCTTTTGTTCCATTGACCATGCCACATAAGAGCTTAAGTTTTAAAGAACAGCGTTTGCTTTCGATTTTGCAGCACTCTGGGGCAAACTTCCAAAGCAATCATTATCAAAATATTATGCAAGTCTTAGATATTATTAGTAAGTTCTCTGACCACCAAGCCTATAGTTTGGCACAGGAGCTGAAAGGCAATAAAATAGGTTTCTTTTAGTGATGTAAGATCGAGCTTTTAGATTATGAAATATAGCGAATCAGTAGAAAATAGAGTTTTGACTGTAAGTATGTTTCTATCTGATTCAGAATATTTACTATGGCAGAAAGAACTTGATGGTAATGAATGTAGTAAAGTGTATTTCGAGTTTAATAACCAAAGTAATGGTGGCTACAATCACATAGCTGAAATTGCACTTATGCGTGATGGTATCCATTTAGTAAAATCGGATTATACGCTAGAGCACTTTTATTTTGATATTAGATTTAAAGATTACAACAAGCTTGTTCGTGCTTTAATTCAAATATATAGCCATAACCCAAAAGTTCTTGATGTCATTGATGAGTAAAGAATGCTGTTCAAGCACACAATACCGCATTATCTAGATTAAGTAAGAAACCTTTTTTGCTTTTACCCTACAACTGCAATCATTTATAAAGTAGTGAAATATACCTCATGATCGGATGTTTAATTGGCGAAGTGTTTGCCTTAGAAGCCCCAACTGTATTACTGAATGTAAATGGTGTCGGCTATGAAATAGATACCCCTCTTTCAACATTTTGCCAATTACAAAAAGGACAGAAAGTGACTTTATGGACGCATTTGGTTGTCCGTGAAGATGCACAACAACTCTATGGTTTTATTGATACCAATGAAAAAACCATTTTTCGCACCTTACTTAAAGTCAATGGCGTTGGCCCTAAAATGGCGCTCGGTATTCTTTCAACATTGAGCGTGGATATGCTGATACATACCGTTGAAAATGGTGATGTCAAAACATTGGTGAAAGTCCCTGGTGTCGGCGCGAAGACCGCTGAACGCTTGATGATTGAACTACGTGATCGTTTCAAAGCATTTTCAACTCATACGACTTCGAATAACTCAGCATCAACTCAAATACAATTCACTGGAAACTCTGCTGTTGCTGAAGCTGAAGCTGCTTTACAATCATTAGGCTATAAACCACTTGAAGCTCAAAAACTGATTCAATCCGTTAAAGCCGAATTTACCGAAGCGAGTGATATCATCCGTGCTGCACTTAAATCATTAAATAAATAAAGATAGACCGAATCAATTATGCAAGACCGTTTAATCAGTGGTTCTGAAAAACCTGAAGATCACTTTGATCGTGCCATCCGTCCAACTTCACTCGCAGACTATATTGGTCAGCCTGTGGTACGCGAGCAAATGGAAATCTTTATTGGGGCTGCTCGTGGACGGGGTGAAGCCTTAGACCACACCTTGATTTTCGGTCCACCAGGATTGGGGAAAACTACACTCGCAAATATTATCGCACGTGAAATGGGTGGTAATTTAAAGTCAACCTCTGGGCCTGTATTGGAACGTGCAGGAGATTTGGCCGCGATGCTGACCAATCTTGAAGAAGGTGACGTTTTATTTATTGACGAAATTCATCGTCTATCTCCAGTGATTGAAGAAATTCTTTATCCAGCGATGGAAGACTACCAACTGGATATTATGATTGGTGAAGGTCCTGCTGCTCGCTCAATTAAATTAGACCTCCCCCCATTCACTTTGGTCGCTGCAACAACACGTGCAGGTCTACTCACCTCGCCTTTACGTGACCGCTTCGGTATTGTGCAACGTTTAGAATTTTATTCGGTCGCGGATCTCACTCATATTGTCACACGCTCTGCCAACCTGATGGATGTGCCGATAACTAAAGAAGGTTCAACGGAAATTGCTCGTCGTGCGCGTGGCACACCACGTATTGCCAATCGCTTATTACGTCGTGTCCGTGACTATGCCCAAGTCAAAGGCAATGGTGAAGTAACGCAAGACATGGCTCAACGCGCTTTGGATATGCTCAATGTCGATAAAGATGGTTTAGATACTTTAGATCGCCGTTATTTATCTATGCTTTTAGAACGTTTTGAAGGACGACCGACTGGTGTTGAGGCCTTAGCCGCAGCAATGGCAGAAGATAGTGGAACATTGGAAGATGTAATTGAGCCTTATTTAATCCAACAAGGTTATGTGATGCGAACCGCACGTGGTCGTATTGCAACCAATATGGCATATTTACAGTTTGGTTTGACACCGCCTGAATAAGATAAAAATCAATAAAATTCTTCTTATAATAAAGTGATTAATATAATATATAGACTATTTTAGACTTCTTTCATAAATCCTTTTTCTCTCGATGGGAGAAATATAAAAAGGTATAAATAATAATGAAAGAAGTCTTTTGATCACTTTATTAATTTGTTTAGGGTAAAAATGAAAAATAAACTTTTAACGATCTTCTGTGGTAGTACATTATTACTTACAGCATGCGGGGGTGGAAGTGATGGCTCAAATAACAGCGACTCATTTCAAAGCAAAGAAAAGGTAAATTATACCAAGCCAGAAGAGGTCGAATTAATTTATGAGACTGTTTTTAATTTATCAAAGAAAACCAATAACCAACTCATCAACCCTATAGCTATTGCTAATGATATCTATACTTTTGTGCAACAGACGACAAATGATGGTTATCGAGTAACCTGCATGAATCGACAAGGAACAGTGACAAGAAAAAGTGACAGTGTTACTTTGAATAAATGTCAGGGGCTTCAATACACAGCAAACGGTGTAACACATCCAGCCTTTAGATCCTCTATCGTATTTACTGGTGTAATTTCTGCTCAACACAAACAAGATCATACAGAGTTTGGGGTCATAAAAAGAGAACTGAATTTAAATAATTTAAAATTAGAAATCAGTAATCAAATATTTAATTACAATGGGAAAGCCATTATCCCATTAGTTTGGAATGAGATTCCAACGCAATATGATATTCCTAAGATGGAGTTTCAATGGTCAAATAGAGATTTCAAAGCACAATATGTCCTAAATAATTACCGTTTTTATCAATCAGGATCTGACTCTGTACCAATGATAACGTCGGCAGAAGGGAACTTAGTGGCCAGTATTGGCGGTAAATGGTTCTCTGTGAATTTTGAAAGTAAACTTAGATTTGGAAATACTGAAAATGAGACTGATGGTTATCCATACTTTGCTGAGATTTTCATAGAGGATAGCTCAAATCTTAGAAACTACATTGGTATTAACAATACAAGTGATGGTAAAGCTCTCATTCGTGCATATACTAATGGAAGTTCAGTTCAAAGCTTTCCTAAGACACTAGACTGGAATGAATTAAACTAAGTCAATCAAAGCCCTTTCACAGGGCTTTATTTTTCCCCTCTGTCACCAATATGTTATTTATTACTATTTCCATCGCTATCTCGAAACCCTATCATTCCACCATCGCCCGAAACATACTGAAATAGGTTAAAGGACATGGCAAATCATTTCGAATTCAATATCCGTGTATATATCGAAGACACTGACGCAGGCGGTATTGTTTACCATGCCAATCATATCCGTTTTATGGAGCGGGCCCGTACTGAATGGTTACGCGCAGCAGGCGTAGATCATTACTGGCATCAACAAGATTACAACTTCGTAGTACATCAAATTCAGGTCAAATATGTACGCCCTATATTAATGGATGATTTGATTACCGTTACAGCACGTGTTATTTCGTGTAAAGCAGCATCTTTTGTGTTGCAACAAAATATTTATCGTGGTGAAATCTTGCTGGCTTCGGGTGAGGTTGTGTTGGCATGTCTCAACAAAGAGTTAATGCCGCGTAGACTGCCCGTAGAAATTCGTGATCTGATTCAAAAAGAATTAGCACAGGACGAAAAATAAACTTTTGGCACTGAACTTATGGCAACTAATTTAGACTCTTCAATGCATATTTCCGACCTTATTTTACAAGCAAGCCCTGTTGTACAACTGGTCATGCTGATCTTGTTATTTGCTTCTATTTATAGCTGGTATGTAATTGCTAAATTACATATGAGTTATAAAAAAACAGGACAAGCTGATGAACATTTTCAAAAAATGTTTTGGTCAGGTGCCGAGTTAAATACGCTTTATAACAATGCCCAACTCAACTCTAAACGTCATGGTTTGGAAGATATTTTTTATCAAGGTTTAGCTGAGTTTTTTAAACTAAAAAAACGTAAAGCAGATACCACACAAACCATTGATGGAACCGAGCGAATCCTTCGTGTCGGTTTAAGTCGTGAACAAGGTCACTTAGAGCAAAGTTTAGGCGTGCTGGCAAGTATCGGTTCTGTTGCGCCATATATAGGTTTATTTGGTACTGTATGGGGGATCATGAATGCTTTTATTGGTCTAGCCGCAGTCGATCAAGTGACTTTAGCAACCGTTGCACCAGGTATTGCAGAAGCACTCATTGCAACAGCAATTGGTTTATTTGCTGCGATCCCTGCTGTACTTGCATTTAACCACTTTACTGCTAAAGGCGAAGCAATTTATACAGATCGTGCTTTATTTGCAGAAGAAATGGTTGCCCTGTTACAACGCCAATCTATTGGAACGACTCAGGAAGATGCATAATGGCGATTCAACGATCTGGACGTTTTGAGCGCATCAAAAAACCACTGAAAAGTGATATGAATGTCGTTCCATATATTGATGTCATGTTAGTGCTGTTGGTTATTTTTATGGTCACAGCACCCATGATCACTAGTGGCATTAAAGTTGACTTGCCTCAAGCAAACACCCCTCCTATCGAATCCAAAGATATGCCTGCAATGGTCACACTGGGAGAAAATGGCAATATATATTTGCAATTTCAAGATCATAAAGATGATCAACCAGTAACTTTAGCAGAGCTAGAGCAAGTTTTGAGTGCTGCTCAAACAAAAGCTGAGCAAGAAAATAAAATGCTTACCGTCTTAGTCAGTGGTCATAAAACACGTCCTTATGGGGATGTCATTGAACTCATGGCAAGTTTACAAGATGCAGGTTTAACCCAAGTGGGCTTACTGACAGAGCCGTTAAAATAAGCTATGAAAAAATTTCAAAAGCCACCTTATCAACAAAAACAAAATGCGATTGCACTGGGTTTTACACTTGGTGTTCATGTCGTGGCTATTGTTGGCTTATTGTATTTGGGTATGAGCAAACCACTTGAGCAACCTAAAAAGTTGACTACAACTTTGGTGAAACCCGAAGACCTACCAAAACAAATAGACTCTGAAACTACAGCTGAGAACCAAGCTACAGAAATTCAAGGTCCTATCGTCGACGATACATTGCCACAAAATTTACCTGCAACACCTTCTCAACCGAATGAACAACAGCTTGCTGCTGAAAAGCAAAAAGCTGAACAAGCGCAACAAGCTAAATTGGCAGAACAAAAACGTCAGGCTGATGAGGCAATCAAAGCTAAACAAGCCGATGCGGAAGCCAAACGTAAAGCTGACACAGACGCGAAGGCAAAAGCTGATGCAGATGCTAAACGTAAAGCTGACGCAGACGCTAAGGCAAAAGCTGATGCAGACGCGAAACGCAAAGCTGATGCAGATGCTAAGGCAAAAGCTGATGCAGACGCGAAACGTAAAGCTGATGCGGATGCTAAACGTAAAGCTGACGCAGACGCTAAGGCAAAAGCTGATGCAGACGCGAAACGCAAAGCTGACGCAGACGCTAAGGCAAAAGCTGATGCAGACGCGAAACGTAAAGCTGACGCAGACGCGAAGGCAAAAGCTGACGCAGACGCTAAGGCAAAAGCTGATGCAGACGCGAAACGCAAAGCTGATGCAGACGCGAAACGTAAAGCTGATGCAGATGCCAAGGCGAAAGCCGATGCAGATGCCAAGGCAAAAGCCGATGCAGATGCGAAAGCCGCTGCTGCAAAACAAGCTGAACAAGAAGCCGCACAGAAAAAAGCTGAATCTAGACGCATTGCTTCAACAGCTATCAGAGATTTTTCAAATAAAATAGAAAGGGCTTGGAGAGTCCCTCAAGGTACTTCGGGAAAACGAGTAACTGTGAGATTTACTCTTTCAGATTCTGGTGCGGTCTTATCAAAAGTAATTACAAGATCGAGTGGTGATGAAGCGTTGGATGCTAGTATTTTAGCGGCAATTGATGCTGCTGCTCCATACCCTATGCCTGAAGATCCTGACGCTCGTCGTCAAGCAAGAATAGCAAACCCTACATTTATTGCTAAATAATAGAAATGATAAGCGATTAGTTACATGCTTTTAATAGCGTAAAGCATGTAACTATGATAAAAAATCTACAAACTCAGGAATGCAAACGCAAGTAAATTTAACTATGGAAAAGACTCGCAAACATTTAATCTCGTTAGCCGTTTTTACTGCTATAAGTGTAGTTATACCTACAACTACTTTTGCCCAGCTTTATTTTGAAATTGCAAAAGCGCCCGAAAAAGCACCTAAAATCGCAATCGTGCCATTTACAAATGATTCTGCGATCTACCCTATTGTTGAAAATGATTTAAACCGTTCTGGTCGCTTTACCAGCGCCTCAAAAAATCTGCCAGCAACAGCAAGTATGAATCAGATTCAGGCTGGTGATTGGCAAAATGCTGGCGTTCCATACGTCGTTGTTGGTCAAAGCAAAGCCATTAATGCCAATACCTTTGAAATTCACTATCAACTCTATGATGTACAGAAACAACAATACTTACTCAATGAGGTTTTAACTGTACCAGCAGGTCGTGTTCGCCAAGCAGGACACATGATCAGTGATGCTATCTATCAAGCATTGACAGGTATTGCTGGAGATTTTAGTGGGCGCATTGCCTATGTGTTACGTAACCAAGCAACTCCTGCTCAACGCTATACCTTGCAAGTTGCAGATACCGATGGTGAGCAACCTAAAACAGTATTAGCATCACGTGATCCAATTCTTTCACCAACGTGGTCACCTGACGCTAAAAAAATTGCCTATGTTTCCTTTGAAACCAAACGTCCTGCGATTTACCTTCAAGATTTAGCGACAGGCCAACGTGAAGTTTTAGCAAGCTTTAGAGGGCTAAATGGAGCACCTAGCTTCTCTCCAGATGGTCGATCCATGCTCTTCACTGCTTCTATGCATGGCAATCCAGAAATCTATCAAATGAATCTGAATACACGTCAAGTACAACGCATGACCAACGACACTGCGATTGACACGGAAGCACGCTATGCACCAGATGGAAAATCATTCATTTTCACTTCTGATCGTGGTGGTTCTCCACAAATTTATCGCTATACTTTTGATGATAAATCCGTTAAACGTTTGACGTTTAGAGGTGCTTTCAATGCACGCGGTACACTTAGTGCCGATGGTAAAAGACTTGCTCTAGTACATCGCCCAAGTGGAAGCAGTTATAAAGTTGCCCTTCAAGATATTAATACAGGCATCACCAATATTTTAACCCCAACCAGTTTAGATGAATCACCAAGCTTCTCACCTAATGGACAAATGGTAGTTTATGCGACGCGTGAAGGTAATCGAGGTTTATTGTCGATCATGTCTACTGATGGTCGTTTCCGTATGAATTTACCAAGCGAACAAGGTGAAGTTCGCGAACCTGCTTGGGCACCAAAATAAATTTAACCTATTGGAGAATCACATGAACATGAAATACTTAACCCTTCCCTTCATTGCAGCAACGCTTGTATTTACTGGCTGTGCAAGTCGTAAACCAGCGACCGACATTACTGCTGGCAACACACCTACTGGTACGACTGTAAGTACTGAAGGTTTAAGTGAAGATGCTGCCTTAAACGCTCAAAACTTAGCAGGTGCATCATCAAAAGGTGTCACTGCTGCAAATAAAGCATTTCTTGCTAAGCGTGTAGTACATTTTGATTATGACAGTAGTGATTTATCAAATGACGATTATCAAACACTACAAGCACACGCTCAATTTCTAATCGCCAATGCAAACTCTCGTGTAGCCCTTACAGGTCATACTGATGAACGTGGAACACGTGAATACAACATGGCACTGGGTGAACGTCGTGCCAAAGCAGTAGAAAGCTTTTTAGTTACAAATGGTGTAAGCCCACAGCAACTTGAAGCAGTAAGCTATGGGAAAGAAGCACCTGTAAATACAGGCCATAATGAAGCTGCATGGAAAGAAAATCGCCGCGTAGAAATTAACTATGAAGCAGTTCCACCTTTATTAAAATAAGTTAAGTTAAATAAAAAATGCTCACATGAAGTGAGCATTTTTTATGTTTGTGATTGGGGATCGTCTGATTCTGCGGGTTGCATTGACTCAATCAGATCATGCTTATTAAATTCCTTATATTCAGGTTTAGCTTCGTAATCCTTCCAAGCATCTTTGACACTTTCTTTAGAAATTTTCTCTAAGCTGATTGCTTCACTTTCAGTAGGTGTCGCTTCAAAATTTTTGGTTGACATTTTAACCTCCAAACATCCTGTCTATTATCCGTCCAACATAGCATGTAATCGCATACATGTAATCATAAAAGCAACATAAATAAAGTAAGATAATTTTTATTTTTGAGCGTTCTCATCTAGAATAGCCACATTCTTTTTCATCAATTTGACGCTGCTAAATCGGAGCTATTTAATTATGTCAAACCTCAGCTTGACCCAATACCTAGAACAACAAAACGGGAATTTGACTCCAGAGTTGGCACAAGTCATCGAAACAATTGCAGCGACATGTCAAACCATTGATCTAGCACTTCAAAAAGGTGCTTTAGCAGGAATTCTAGGTAGTGCTGGCAACGAAAATGTTCAAGGTGAAACACAAAAAAAACTAGACGTAATCTCTAATGATTATTTAATTGATGCTTTAAAAGTTCACCCTCAGGTTGGCGGCCTAGCATCTGAAGAATTAGATGATTTCACCCCTGCCCAAGAAAATGGAAAATATCTTGTTTTGTTTGATCCTTTAGATGGTTCAAGCAACATCGACATTAATATGTGTGTCGGTACAATTTTCTCTATCTTACCTGCTAAAAATGCAGTGACTCAATCTACTGACTTTATGCAAGCAGGTACAGAACAAGTTGCTGCAGGCTACGTACTCTATGGCCCATCGACTATGTTAGCACTTACTGTGGGTGCTGGAGTCGCATTCTTTACATTTGATCCAACATCTCAAACATTCTTGTTGACGACTGAACAAGTTCAAGTTTCAGCAGATACTCAAGAATTTGCGATTAACTCATCCAACCAGCGCCATTGGGAAAATCCCGTAAAACGTTATATTGATGAACTTCTCGCTGGGAAAACCTCAGTACGTGAAAAAGACTTCAATATGCGTTGGGTTGCATGTATGGTTGGCGATATCCATCGTATTTTATGTCGTGGTGGTATCTTCCTCTACCCTTACGATTTAAAAGACCCGAAGAAAGCCGGCCGTTTACGTTTAATGTATGAAGCAAACCCAATGAGTATGTTGATTGAACAAGCAGGTGGTGCATCAACAACAGGGCGTGTTCGTATTATGGAAATCCAGCCAACGGAATTACACCAGCGGGTACCTGTGATTATTGGTTCAAAAAATGAAGTTGAACGCGTCACAAGTTATCATTAATTACTTTTAATTATCAGGGCATTATAATCAATTTATACTGCCCTTTTGGATGTTTATTTTATGTCACTTATTTTTCTAGAATCAAAAGACAATGCAAAAATCAAACATTTGCGTGGGCTGATCGAACTCAATAGTGCTCGAAAAAAAAATCAGCAAACCGTTCTAGAAGGCATCCATCTTTGTCTTGCATGGTTGCAACAACAAAACAAAATCGCGTCTTTATTTACCACTGAAAAAGCATTAGAACACCCCGATTTAGAGAAAATCATTGACCAATATCCTGGTCATGTCTTTGTCATTAGTGAGTCTTTATACAAAGATTTGAGTATTTTAGACACAACGTTGCCTTGTCTAGCAATTATTGATTTACCCCAAAATTCACAAGATATTGACTTTAGTAAAGACACACTCATTCTTGAAAATGTTCAAGATCCAGGTAATGTTGGAACACTTTTACGTTCAGCCGCAGCAGCCAATATCAAACAAATTATATGTACTCAAGGCTCAGCATCACTCTGGTCACCACGTGTCTTACGTGCAGGCATGGGTGCACACTTTAGTTTAAGCTGTTTTGAAAATATTCAACTGAATGACATTCTTTCAAAATTTGAAATCCCAGTTTTTGTGACCAGCTCACATCGCTCTACAAGCTTGTATTCAACAGATTTAACCCAAGCTTGTGTGTGGATTTTAGGTAATGAAGGTCAAGGTGCAAGTGAATATGCTTTAAATCATGCCCAAGCCGTAACGATTCCCCAACCCGGTGGACAAGAATCTTTGAATGTTGCTATCGCAGGTTCAATTTGCTTTTTTGAAATGGTTCGCCAGCGCCAATAACACTTTAAATTACATTAAAGCCGATTTTTTTGATGATGAAATCAATTACACTACAAAAATAATTACTCCAGTTGTCAACGCTCCTGCCATTTTCAACGTTATATGACTAATGAATTGAGAATAATGGTGGGTATCCATGACAGGATTTTCCATCTCTATGGATTTAGCACCGAAACAGGCTCGAACTGACAACAGTACTGATACAAGTACAGTTGAACAACGTCTTCGTTTTTTTATGCAAGACGTGACAGGACGTGCGCTGGTCATGATGGAAAGTGCAACGCAGGGCCAACAAGGCATTGCGATGGATTTAGTGCAAGAAGCTTTTATCTCTTTACATAAATCCTATGCTGAAAAAAGCACCGAAGAATGGTATCCACTGTTCTATACGATTTTAAATAACAAATTACAAGATTGGAGACGCAAAGAAGCACGTCGCGCAAATCCATTTTCTTTATTTAAAAGAATGAGTTTAGATGACGATGAAGAAGTTATTGATATCGTAGATGAATCTACACCAAATCCATTCGAATTTCTTAATCAAGCAGTTACGATGGAAGAGATTCAGAACGCAATTCACCAACTACCAGTTCGTCAACAGCAAGCATTCATGCTAAGAGCCTGGGAGGGTTTCGATACGATGACCACAGCCCAGATTATGGATTGCAGCGAAGGCAGTGTTAAAACACATTACCACCGTGCGATCCAAGGGCTCAAAGTGACTCTAGCGCATTTAAATCCGCATACGGGAGGATCATCAGATGAATAATAAAGATGAGTTCACCAAACAAATGACGTCCAAACTTGATCAGCTTGAGAAAGCGCAACATCACAACAAAATGTTAGTGATGAATCATGTTTTGGATAGTGTTCAAAAGAAATCAACATCCTACTATAGTATTTGGAAAATGGGTGGCTTTGCACTAGCTGCAGCAATTACGGGAATTGTGGTTTTACCGAACTCTTTACAATTGGCAGATAAACCACAAAATCAAGTTGTTATCAATCCAAAACTTTCACCACAAATGGTTGAAGATATGGAAATGTTAATGGTCTTGGGTGAGGATAAGGTCAGACATGGCAGCTAAAAGATTAGCACTTGTTGTGTGTACACTAAGCTTGTTACAAACTAGTTTTGCTGGTTCAGAACGTTTTTGGCCATTTTCAAAGCCAGTCAAAACAACGACTGAAGAAGCGTGGGATGACTTATCCCCTGAAGAACAAAGAGTTCTTATTCAGCGTTACCAAACTTTAAAAGAAATTCCAACCGATCAAAGTTCGCAACTTCAACAACGGATGGAATGGTTCACCCAATTGCCTGATGATGAAAAGCAAAAAATGCGTGATGTATGGCAAAAGATGAGCACACAAGAACGTACTACATTACGTAAACGTATGCAAAATGCCAGCTTAGAAGAGCGCGTAAACATCAGAGAAGAATATTTAACCAAATACTCTGAATATTGATTAAAGAATCTCAATAAACAAAATATCAAATGAATTCCAAAAAAATAGCGCCATCAATAGGCGCTATTTTTTGAGCTTAATCTATTTTCTTAAACGGCGATAAGCAAGTAGTCCCAACAAACCAAATAAAGAGAATATACCTGTACTCCCCCCACCGCCATGACTGGCTTTACGCGAATCATCAGTGGTAGTCGCTGTACTGATCACCTTAACCGTTCCTACATTTGAAATAGAGGGTGTAGGAAATTCATTATCATAAACTTGGTAGTTAAATGAGAAGTTAAAAGGATTAAAAGCATTGGCTTCTTTAATATAAATATTTCCACCATAACAAGTTTCTTGTTGATCTGGTGCTGGACATTTACCTTGACGATCGGCTGTAATAACCAAATTACTCGAGACATTTGATAACCGAATCGGTAGCTCTACGCCTTCCGCATTGCGCCAAAAAGATGGTTTATTTGGCTTCAATTCAGGACCTAAACCATTTTTACCTGTATCGCCATCATCATTAGCAAAGTTAAGCAGGTTCAGAGTTGCTGTCTCACTTTGCTTATATTTCAATGTCACAGATGTATCTTTTACAACAGGAGCCATATTATTAAATGCTGCTTGCAATAAACCTGATGATGTAATCGCATGATTAGCCTTTAACTTGATGGTATATTTGCAAAACTCTTTATTACCTGCTTGTGTAATCTGATCATCAATACGATAGATCATGATTTGCTCTAGATCAGTATTCCATTTACAGAAAAGATTTTTATCCGTTTGTATATCAGTAATAACACTGTTAATCTGCCCCACCCCTAAAGCTTCAACATGAATATCATACAGCTCAGGATTAAAAAATTCTAAAGCGTTCGGTTTTCCCTCACCAGTAGAGACTTCTCGAGGTAAAGGTAATCCATAGTTACGTAAATCGACATAAATTGCTCGATATTTAAGGGCATTTTTTCTTTTTTCAGCGTCTGAAAAAGCATCCAATATTTTTTTGTATTCTGCTGAGCGGAATTTATAATAGGTTAAGAAGTCTGCATTATTCGGTTTTTTGACTAAATCTTCAAACAAATCATAACTACTTTGATTATTGTCTAACATATTACTAATCGATGTGTTAGATAGGTCGAAGATATCTCCCGCAGTTAATCGCATTAACTCTACAGAACCAATATCACAGGTATTCGCCGCTTTTGGATCATAATGCAAAGCACCATCTGTAATCCGAGCTAAACCGCGTTGATCCCATGGGCTACATGATGTCACACCTGTATCGACTAGACTTTTGACATCTTCATCGGCCTTAGGTTTATTATCGATTGGATAATACAAAGGCAGGAATGCGGTAAATGGCGAAGCATCAATTCGTCCACTTAAGAATTTTCCTATTGGTTCCCCGCTAATATCAATATTTGTTTCTTTAGTTAGATCTTCATTAAATACTTCATCAGGCAAGTCACAACGATTCGTACCAGATCTTGCAAAAGCGTTGTAGTTTATAACCAAGTCGACGTTTTTCTCATCTTTTGCGTCACCCAATAAATAACGGCAAGCATAGCTATTTGCATCACCATTATAAGCCAATATATTTAAATTTAACCGTTTATGTCCAATCTTATCGTATAACAGGGTGGTGAATGCATTATTCTCAACAATCGTATTATTTTGTAAAGTTAAACGACTCAAACTACTTAATACGCTAGAATTATTATTTCCTGTCGTTCCAGCTTCAGTGTCCCCAGTAAATTTAATCAAATTACCATTACTTTTATCTGCTTTATTTCCAGCAATTGTATTGGACTCCAATATAACAATTGGCTCACCTACGAACTCAAGCATACTTTTGGAAGTCAGTAAACCATTGTCGACCAGACTACTTGATTCAATCGTAATATTTCGTTTTGTGTAACCCAAATCATTCTTATCATGCATCGCAAGCACACTTCCTACTGGTGCTTGATTTTTTTCGATTAAACTTTTTGAGATCGTTAAATTACTCGTATTTCCTGCCAAATAAATTGCACCACCAGCCTTACCTGCCCGTGAGTCCGATATTTGGGTGCTATTTAATGAAACATCGGCCCCAGCATAAATTGCACCTCCCAAATCTGCTGTGCGGCCACCTGTTAAAATCACATTATTTAATACTAAGTTCTTTTGCGAAAATGCTGTGTTAAAAATACGAGAGTTTTCTGCTTTGATTGTTGTTCGTAATGGAATTTGAGCTGGATATTGGTTAACCACATCGTTAAGCAAAATATTTTTCTCATCCCAATCAACAGGACTTGAACCCAAAATTGCCACATTAACTTGCGGCGTAAGTTCTCTTTTTAAAGTATAGATACCGGCCTCAAGCTGAATCCTTTTTTGTGTTCCCACTGAAGTATCTGTTACCTTACATCCACCATACGAAGTACGTCGTTTTGCTGTCTCTAGAGCCTCACGAAGTGAACACGCATTCGAGTTTTCACCATCCTCATCCAAAAAAGTGGTGACTTTAATTGGACCATCGTTAGTTGCTGCAATCAACGGCATTGATGCCACTACTACTGTCGCTAAAAACGCTTTCTTATAATTTCTCATCTCATCATCCTTGATTATGACTTAAAACGGCGTAATCCCATTAAACCAAACAGCATCAAAATTGCACCTAACCCGACACTACCGCCACTCACATTCACAGTTTTACTTTGAAAATTATTTTTTGGCTCTTGAACAATATTCGTTGGAATTTCAATATAGTTACTAGAAGCGTCATTGAAACGTGTAGTAGTGGTTATAATTCGCATTTTAAACATATCTGCACCATGCCAATTACTATGTGGAATATAAGTTACATTTCCATCTTGATCCAAAGTCAAAGTTCCCTTTGATGGTGTTTGATTTTGCACAACCTCTAAACATCCATAGCGCCATGCTTGTCCATCTGAACGCTTACCTAATATTTTTTCACATGTTGCTGGGTCAAGTAGTTCACCATCAGCCAGACTCTCAGATATACTAAATTTTGCGATTTCTTTAAATAAAATATCCTGACCTGCAATTGGAATATTACTACGATCGACTACCAACTCAATCGCACCTAAATCACATAACTCATTATAACCAGTACGGTTAATTCCACGTTGATCTGTTCTTTCACAACTCGCTAAACTAAAGCTTGTTCCATCACTGTAAATGCGTCCTTTATTGACGATAAGTGAATCTGATAATTTAGTATAAGAAGTTAATAGACGAGGTTTAAAAAAACCTAGCATTTGATCCTTAGGAATCTTATATGGACACAGTAATCCATCTGCTGGAGGTGCATCACAGATACCTTCATCATTTACGCCACCTGCAATCAACTTATTATTACCAATCATAAAATTTGGTAACCGGTCTGTTGAGTTACGATCACACTCAATAGTCGTTAGATTACTTTGAACAATAGTCGTATCATTCGATGCAGCAACACAATTCTGCGTGCCATTTTCGACAATAATGCTATTTGAAACATATGCACTTGGATATACGTTATCTTTACCATCTTCAACCACAACTCGATCGATTGAATTCAAGTACAATCCAGCAGCATTCTTGATCATCGTCAGATTATTTAGGATCATACCTTCACGGATATTGGCGACAAATCCACCTTTATTGTGGAAAATTGTACTATTTCTTATCCCTGAGTCGCGATTACCTAACGAGTTACCAATTGTTTCATCGCTAAACCCCGTTTGAACATATAGCAAAGCCCCGTCTGTACCTGCAACCCCTTCATTGTCACGAATGACTGAATGAGAAATTAAATATCGCGGCATTTCACTATAAATTACTGCGCCTTGTTCAGCTTTATTATTTTGAAATATACTATTCAAAATCGACAATTTTCCTGCCGTTTTTTGCGTATTTGATAAAATACCAGCATTATAAATTGCACCACCTTTACTTGCATGCCCATTGATTAGACGCGAATATTCAATTCTTAAATCTTCACGGTTTAGAATTAAACCACCATTATTATCAATCTGAGTTGAAGCCCCTTGAAGATTAAGATCTTTCAAGTTAACGACAACCAAAGCATCTTCAACACTACCATTATCAATATCAAATAGACGATGTTGTCCAGTTACACTAATCGTGGCATTATTTAAGCCCCTTTTCCTATCGTTAAAATCCGTACTCGCCTGAGTCGAGATCGTCATTGCCGCTTTAATTTTAATCGGGGAGTTTAATTTATATTCTTGATCACGTTTTAAAATAATAGTCGAGCTGGAATCTTTATCGCCGCATCCCTTGTAACCATTTTTATATTGTTCTTCTGTTCTATTGTTTAAAAAAAATACAGCCTCACGTAATGAGCAAACGGCATCATCCTTGTCTTCATCAACTAATGTTGTAACTTGAATATCTGCAGCATATACATGTCCAGTAATCGCAAATAAAGCACAGGCAAGCGTCCGCTTGAACATACCGTTCTCCTTCTATTTTTCATTTTTCTTGATATTGCAAAATCCAAATTTCGCAATCACATCCTTTGTGCGTACTTTGTCATAGCTCTCGTAATTACTCAAGAAATTTTATGCTATTGGCGATATTCGTCTATTAATGCGTAAATCTGCTTGATGGTGGTATTAGAGAGTTTAGTTTTTTCGCCTTTTAACATTTTTTCAAGCTGTGCAAGTGTCTGTAACAAGATCGAAGCTTGATGAGGTCCGTTTTGCAATAAGTAATCAACGATTTGTTGATCAAAATGAATCCCTCGTCGCGTCATCACGGATTGCAACAGCGCTTGTCGATCTATAAATGAACTGCCGCTCGGAACTTTGACACTGACGGCTTGAGTTAATCTGGATTGTAAGTCAGGGAGCTCTAGTCTCAACTCAATCGGGGCTGATCGTGAAGAAAACACCAACTGTCCTTCATGATTGTTCATCAAATGAAAAACGGCTTTTTGCCAATGGGGAACGCCACTGATCGCTTCAATATCATCTAATGCAACTAAATCATAAAACTCTAATGAAGTAATTGCTTCAATCGGCGCATCCAATAATTCTAACAAAGAAACTTTGATAGCAGGACGACCCAACTCTAAGTAAGAATCACAAATTGCAGATAATAAATGGCTCTTACCTGTACCTGCCCCACCGTAGACATAAAATCGATTAACCAAACCCGCATGTAATTGTCTCACTGCATCAACCATAGGTCCCCAACCTGGTCCCGAAAAATCACTAATTCGGGCATCAAGTTGTGGTTCAATATCTAATTGCAGTTGACGCATGGATTTAATTTTTTCCCCGCTTATTTGGAGCCATCATTAGGGTTTGAAGTCTCTGTATCTTGAGAGTTTTTTATTTCAATATCAAGCGCTACTTGTTCAGTTTCCACACTGACATGTTGAGCTCCACCGTCTATAGCTACTATTTCAGTTGGCAAACCATACAGCCGACTTTTTATATAGTTATCTCGCGCATGTCTTAACAAAACCACAATGACTGCTGCCACAGGTAACGCAATCAGCATTCCAAGAAAGCCCGCCAGTTGTGCTCCAGCCAAAACTGCGAATACAACAGCCACTGGAGATAAACCAATTTTATCACCCAACAAAAAGGGTTGTAGTACGTATCCTTCCACCATTTGACCCACCAAAAACACCCCTCCAATTAATAGGAGTTGCATCCAGTCTAGGCCAAATTGAAATAATGATGCAATTACGGCTGCAATAATACCAACAGCAAATCCTAAATAAGGAATAATACTGGCCAAACCCGCAATCATGCCAATAATAAGACCTACTTCTAAACCAATTAACTGTAATCCAACTGCATAAATAACCCCTAACAACAACATAACCAAAAATTGCCCCTTCACAAAGGCGCCTAATACACTGTGGCATTCACGGATAATGGTTAAAGTTGATGCTTCATAAGGACGTGGAATCAGACGACGGAGGCTTTGCAGCATTCTGTTCCAATCAAGCAAAAAGTAGAAAGAAATGACTGGGATTAGGACAATAAGCCCGCCCAACTGAATAAAGTTCAAACCAGATTGAGCGAGACGCAGCGCAAATGTTTGAACACTATCCGAACTGTAATTGGTTTGAACATATTCCATAACGACTTTAGAGATTTGGTCGGTATCAAGTTCCATTGGCACCAAATCAAAAGTTTCAGAAAGCCATGGTAAAAAAGTTGCATTAATCCAATGAATTCCCGCAGGAATACTATCCCGCGCATACATCAATTGCTTCCAAACAAGTGGAACAAGAAACCATAACACAACCGTTAAAGTCACACCGATACCGATAAACACAATACTGATCGCGAGCCAACGAGGCAATTTGATCTTAACCAAAGCATCAACCAGCGGGCTAAATAGATATGCAATAAAAAAAGCAGCGACGAAAGGTATGACAATCGGTTTGAGTAAATAAATCACCCAAATCAACAATGCTAACCCAGCGAGGATAAAGATACGGCGGAGAACCAGATCTTGCATAAAATTTAACCTTTGTTCGTGTAATCGTTATAAATGGAAAAAATTTTTAATAAAGATAGCATTTTCGAGCATAAATAACATAAGAGTTTCGTATATTCAGGTTATAATCTGCCGCCAATGCGGAGACTTCACTATGAGCAACTCAACTTCTACCCCAAATACTGGTTTAAGCTACAAGGATGCGGGCGTCGACATTGAAGCGGGCGACGCACTGGTCGATCGTATCAAGTCTGTCGCTAAACGTACCACTCGCCCTGAAGTCATGGGCGGCCTAGGTGGTTTTGGCGCCCTTTGTAAAATTCCAAAAGGTTATGAAGAACCTGTATTGGTTTCAGGAACAGATGGTGTAGGTACAAAATTACGTTTAGCGCTTAACCTCAATCGCCATGACACCATCGGCCAAGATCTTGTGGCAATGTGTGTTAATGATCTACTAGTTTGTGGCGCTGAACCATTATTTTTCCTTGATTACTATGCAACGGGTCATTTGAATGTTGATGTTGCAGCAGATGTAGTGACTGGTATTGGTAAAGGTTGTGAACTGGCTGGTTGTGCACTGGTTGGTGGTGAAACTGCTGAAATGCCAGGAATGTATGAAGGCGAAGATTACGATCTCGCTGGTTTTGCAGTAGGTGTCGTTGAGCACAGCAAAATTATTGATGGTACTAAAGTTAAAGCTGGTGATGTATTAATCGGTGTTGCATCAAGTGGTGCACATTCAAACGGTTACTCATTATTGCGTAAAATCTTAGATGTGAAAAACGTTGATTTAACCCAAATCGTTGATGGTCGTCCACTTGCAGATGTCGCAATGGAACCTACACGTATCTACGTTAAACCTGTACTTGAACTTTGCAAACAAGTTGACGTTCATGCAATGGCGCATATTACAGGCGGTGGTTTACCAGGTAACTTACCTCGCGTACTTCCAAATGGCGCTCAAGCCGTGATTAACGAGTCAAGCTGGGAATGGTCTGAGCTATTCAAATTGCTACAACGTGAAGGCAATGTAGAACGCTTTGAAATGTATCGCACCTTTAACTGTGGCGTGGGTATGGTGATCGCGGTTGATCCTAGCGAAGCAGAAAAAACAATTGAAATCTTAAATGCTCAAGGCGAAAAAGCTTGGGAAATTGGTCATATCCAAGAAAATGCTGAATCAGTTGAAGGCGCAGACGAAAAAATTCGCGTGATCTTTGCATAATGAGAATTGCGGTACTTGTCTCCGGTAACGGTAGCAACTTACAAGCCTTGATTGATGCCCAAAGTGGGCATCAATTTTCAGGACAAATCATTGGTGTACTGTCCAACAAAGCGGATGCTTATGCACTAGAGCGTGCGAAAGCCGCCAATATTGCAACTGCTGTCATTTCTCATAAAGACTTTCCAAATCGAGAAGGCTTTGATGAAGCCATGCATCAACAACTGCTTGCATGGCAAGTTGATTTGGTCATTCTTGCAGGCTTTATGCGCATTTTAACTCCGAATTTTGTCAGCAAATGGCAAGGTAAGATGTTAAATATTCATCCCTCTCTGCTGCCTTTTTATAAAGGAATTAACACACATCAACGTGTGTTAAGCACGGGCGATCGCTTACATGGGTGTACGGTTCACTTTGTAACCGCTGAACTAGATGCTGGACAGAGCATTGCTCAATCCATTATTCAAGTTGGTTTAAATGATACAGCAGAACGCTTAGCGCAACGTGTACATGAACTTGAGCATTTCATCTACCCTCAAGTCGTGCAATGGTTGTGTAATGGTCAGCTCTCTTGGAAAAACGGTCAGGCTTATTTCAATCAAAAACCTTTAAAACAGCCAATTCAATTTGCTCAGTTTTGAAACTAAAAAACACATCTTCGGATGTGTTTTTTATCTTTGCTCGATTCAAAATAGCCTCATAATTAAATCAAACTTTTAATCTTTTCTACCGTTTCCAATGGATACTCCAATGGGAACATATGCCCACCTTCAACCACAGAAAAAGGAATCCCTAATTTCTTTTTAGCCACTTGTGGGAATTTTTCTTTTAAGAATACGCTGTCACTCCCAACCACTAGATGCACAGGAACAGGAGGTTTTGGCATAGGCAACCACCACATCGATGGTGTGGTTCTAAACAATGCAACTTCATCTGCTTTTGGAATCGTTAAAGTCACTCCACCGCGCTGAGGATCATTGCTTAATGCATGATCAATATAGGCTTGGAAACAATCAGTATTAAAGTGCTGATAGAAACCTCTCGATCCCAACAGCTCTGCCGCTTGCTCACGAGACTCCCAATGATCACGACGACGTACAGACAAGCCAGCAGGTGTAATCCGATCGACCAATTTAGGTTTAAAGATTTTAGCAAGATGAAAAACAAATGAAGCTTTACCAATGATCAATGGTGGATCCAGCATAATCACTTGAGAAAATAACTCTGGACGACGGTAAGCAGCCATCAAGGTCAAGACTGAACCTAAAGAATGTCCTAAACCAATCACTTTTCGCCCTTGAGCTTGTTGCACAATGCTATCAATCACTTGATCAACCAAATGTGTCCAACCATTCGTGATTGGATAACGCTTGTCTGTTCCGATCTCAGCGACATAGATAATATCGTATTGATCTTTCAATTGATCAAACAGCTTTTGATAAACTTTAGATGGAACGCCATTGGCATGGGCAAAATGAATAATAGGTTTCATGACAGTCTTTTAAGCTTATGAATCGATAAATTATCTTCCTCTCAAACCATATCGCAATACAAGAAGAAGAACTGAGGAGTAATTTTTAAAAACTCAGGGCTGTAAATCATTACAGCCCTGGGTTTAAACGTTTTCTATAGATTGTTATTGTATTTTTGCGTTTTGGCTGGTTTGCAATTGATCTGCAAGTGAGCTACTGATTCCCTCACCGATCTTTGCACCCATACGACCTAAAATAGACTCAAAAGGGTTCCGCTGAACCGTGTAATCAACTTTTTGATCTACCTTAAGATCACGCATCAATGTCGTTAAACTACCACGACGATCTGCTACACCTAAAGTAATTGCTTGCTCACCAGTCCAGAATAAGCCCGAGAAAATAGCCGGATCATTCGATTTCAAACGCTTACCACGCCCTTCTTTCACTGCATTAATAAAGTGCCCATGCACATTATCCAAAACAGATTGCACATGTTGCTTTTGTGCAGGGTCAAGTGGTTTGGTCATACTGAGAATATCTTTGTTGCTACCTGAAGTCATAGTACGGTCTTCGATTCCCAATTTTTGGGTCAAACCACTTAAACCATAATTCGGCATAATCACGCCAATCGAACCAACCAAACTTGATGGATTGACAATAATTTCGTCCGCAGCAGAAGCAATATAATAAGCACCTGAAGCACCCATATCACCAATCACCGCATAGACTTTTTTATCTGGGTGTTGCTTTTTCAGATAACGAATTTCTTGCCAAATTTCATCTGACTGTACTGGCGAACCACCTGGAGAGTTAATATTCAAAGCAACAGCTTTACTACCACTCGCCTCAAATGCACGTTTAAGTGCCTTGTTGGTATCATCACTGTTCACTGTGGATGAGCCACTTGATGAGTCGATCGTACCGATAATATCAACAACAGCCAAATGATCACTGCTGATATTGGTGGTTGATTTTGTGGTTGAGGTGGTACAACTCTTACTCATTGCAATCAAGACAATCAGCAGATAAGCAAAGCCTAAACATTTAAAAAAGATACTCCAACGACGACTACGGCGCTGTTCTTCGACAGAAGCCAAAACAGCTTTTTCTAAAATTTGCCATTCTTTGCCTGTCACATTGTTACTATTTGGAGAATTACTATTTGTAGATTCATTTTGTGGTTTTGGTGGCCAATCGGACATAAGACTCCAATCCAATAATTTTAAAGTGGCTTTATTATATACGCTGATTTATGCAAAACTGTTTAATTAACTTGTTTTAACTTATAATTATTTTTTACATTATACTTTTATCTTGTAATTTTTGAATCTTTGATACATGACCCAACCCAATTCATCTCACTCTAGTTATCATTTGCTTAAGCTAATTAGTCGCCAACCGATTCAATTAGGACGTTTTTTTGCGCGCTTGGTAGCGATGTTGGTCAATACATTCCAACTTTCCAAGATCTCAAAAATTATACAACTGAACTTACAAATCGCCTTTCCTGACTTACCAAACGCAGAAAGACAACAGCTAACCAAGCAAGCAATTCGGAATGAGATCACCTCTTACTTTGAATTTATCAGTGTGTGGGGCTCATCTAATCAGAAAAATATTCAACGCCTTCATAAAATACACGGTGAACATTATTTTCATGAGGCTTTGGCAGAAAAAAAAGGGCTAGTCCTAGTCATTCCTCATTTTGGCACATGGGAGGTGATGAATGCATGGTTATCACAATATACCCAAATGACCATTTTGTATAAGCCAGTCAAGAATCCTGATGCGGATCGTTTCGTCAGGGATGCACGAAGCCGCGAACAAGCCAATCTCGTGCCCACAGATGAAAGTGGCGTTCGACAGGTCTTCAAAGCATTAAAACAAGGTGGAACAACCGCAATTTTGCCTGATCACACCCCTGATCATGGCGGTGAAATGATTGATTATTTTGATATTCCCTTAGCCTCCAGTAGTCTCAGCGCCAAACTCATTCAGAAAACCAAAGGGAAAGCCCTCTTCATTTATGCTATGCGTAATGATCAAGATGGTTTTGATATGTATGTTGAACCCATCAACCCTCAGATTTATGAAGGTAATGCTGAAGATGGCACACTCATTATTCATCAAACTTTAGAACAATTAATTAAACGTCACCCTGCGCATTATCATTGGAGCTATAAGCGTTTTAGTGCCAATAAAGCCTTAAAGAAAATATATGATATTGATGAGACTGAAGCTTTAAAACGCGTCGCAGAAGTTCGATTACAGAGGTCACAAGAAAAAGCTTAGGCTATTCTCTATCTAACCATTTTACTTGCTGGCGCTGTTGTTTTAGTTGCACCGTTCCATTTTCAAAAACAAAGCTGAGTGTTCCTGCTTTCGCAGTATTAAGCAATGGAATATTTAAGGCATGTAAACGCTTTAATACTTCTTGGCTCGGATGGCCATAACGATTATTCAAACCGGCTGAAGCAATCGCCAATTTGGGTTGAATCAATGCTAAAAAATCATAGGCTGAACTATGCTTACTACCATGATGCCCCAGTACCAAAACATCCACCTTTAAATCTGGATATTGTTGTAAAAGCTTATATTCAGTTTCCCAGCCTGCATCCCCCATAATCAAAAAATTTTGATAAGGCTGTGCATGGAGAAACTGCACGTAAATTACACAGGAATATTCATTTTTCTGGTGCTTGGCATAAACCAACTCGTCAGCATGAGGAAATAAAACCTCAATATTCAGATTTGGATATGTCCATTTTTGACCTTGATGACATAAAGAAAAATTATTCTTAAAGGATATTTTATCTCCTCTCTCATTCGCCTGAACGTGTCCGATAGGAAATGCTTTTTGAATTGAATTAAAAGCACCACTATGATCCTGATCGAGATGCGACAGAATCACTTGATCGAGGTGACGTAAGCCCTGCTGACGTAAAAAAGGAATCACAACCCGCTCACCTAAACTGAATTTAGTTTCATCAAACGAGCCACCCGTATCAATCATTAAGATGTGTTGCGGATGCTGTAATAAAATCGCTTGTCCCTGCCCGACATCCAATATATTCAACACAATCGGTTGAGCCTTTACGCCAAGCAATATTGGCAAGAAACACAGCAATGCCCAAACTTTTGGGACCGTTCCTCTTGGTAAAAACAAAATGAAAATGCCGAAGATCAAACTCACGATTGACCAAGGGGTATAACTGACGCCATATAAATCTGGGGAAATATGTTGTAAAGTATTCAATATCGACATCAAAAGTGATAAAAACAGATCATTGAGCTGAAATAACAGTCCACCCAATATTGGGATCACTAACCAGATACAAGCGGCGATAATATCTAAAGGCACAATGATGCCACTCAATAATGGAATAGCAATCAAATTCGTCAACGGTGCAAGCCATGACACTTGCTGAAAGAAAATTAACACCAAAGGCAGTAAAGCGACAAAGATTTTCCATTGAGATTCAATTAAGACCTTATTCGCCATACGCATTTTCTGTGTCGTGGTCGCCACTTGATCTTTTGGTAATTGTACGATGGTTTGATAAATCCTCAGCAGAATAAAGCAAGCGCCATAAGACAGCCAAAATGCAGCAGATAAAATACTAAATGGATCATAAATCAATAATAAACTGGCGCTATAAACCAATATCGCAAAAGGTTGAATCGATTGCCTGAATATAAGAAAGATACTCGCAATCATCACCGTTAATAGTGTTCTCATGGCTGGTATTTCAAAACCAACAAAGGCCACATACAGCAGAACACTCGACACAAAGGGTAACAGCAACAACAATTGCCGAGGCTGTTTAAGATATAAATGCGGACAATAACGCTGTACTATATTTCGCAAGAACCAAGTCAACATCAAAGCAAAAATCAAAACATGCGGCCCTGAAATCGCCAATAAATGGGAAATTCCCAGTTGTTGAAACTGTTGTTTTAATGCATTCGACAAAAGACTTTCATCACCAGTCAATAAAGCCAAGAGCAAACCTTTGTGCTGTAAGTTCGAAGCTTGTAACATCTGCCGAAATGCTAGACGTTTCATTTCCACATTGAGTAAGAATTTAGCTCGAATACCTTGTTGTTGCTTCAGGTGTTGTTGGTAGCCTAAACCGTAAATTTCATCATTATTTAATAACTGAATGTGCTTCACTGAAAAAGCTGACATCACATTTTGTTGTAAGAACCATTTTTCTTGATCAAATGCCCCTGCAACAGCATAACTATGTGCAGGTCGAATTTCGCCATATACACGATAATAGTGCCCAAGTTTCAGCTCTGGCTCAGCGTTGGATAGATCTTTATTTTTCTTCAAATAAAATAACCAATCAACTGGTTGAGGATGTCGATTGAGTACTTCAGCAATTTGCTTCTGCCCATCATCACTTAGTTCATCAATCTTTTTAATATAAACAATCGCCTCAAATGACTGTTTTTCAAGTTCTCTAAACTTAAGCCGCTGTTCCAAAGCGGAATCAGCAAAATACCAACCGGCACAAAATAATGCCCACGTCGCACTGATTAATACCAAAGCCTTGTACAGTGGACGATGAAAATAGAGGTGTTTTTTATAAAAAACTAAGCTCACAAGACTGAACGCAACGAGACACCAAAACCACCAAGTCGCAGTAATGAAAGGGAAAGTTTTCCCCATGACTGCAATGCCAGCAACCCACCCCAATAAAATAATTTTTAACATCAATTTTTAATTAAGTTTTTGATTTTTCTAGAGGCAAAATTAAAGCCCTTTTTCAGGGCTTTAACAAGAGATTTAATAAAATAATTTACTGTTGCTCGATCCACAACCCATCTTGCATATGCAAAATAGAATCCGCAGATTGTGCCAATTGCTCATCATGGGTGACGATCAGCATTGCCATATTGAGTTCTTTTTTTAAGTCAGTCAGTAACTCAAAAACACTCAGGGCAGTTTTGCGATCTAAATTACCCGTAGGCTCATCTGCTAGCACCACAGCAGGTTTAGTGACAAGCGATCGTGCCAATGCCACACGTTGACGCTCACCACCCGATAACTCACCTGGTTGATGATCCATACGATGAGATAAACCCACTCGATCAAGTAAATATTCGGCCTGAGCTTTGGCTGATTTATATTGAACGTCTGAACGCAACATTAACGGCATTGCCACATTCTCTAAAGCAGAGAACTCTGGTAACAAATGATGGAACTGATAAACAAAACCTAAATATTGATTTCGCTTAAACCCACGTTCTGCTTCGCCCAAGTTATCAAAACGCTGTCCTTGTAAAAACACTTGACCCTGTGTCGGTTGTTCCAAACCACCTAACACATGCAACAGCGTACTTTTACCTGAACCACTTGAACCCACAATTGAAACGAACTCACCCGCCTTCACTTGTAACGACAAGCCTTTAATCACTTCGACTTTACTTTTACCATCATCAAAATGCTTATAAATATCGTTGGCTTCTAAGACAATCTTACTCATAACGTAACGCCTCAGCTGGTTGAACTTTAGCTGCACGTAATGCAGGGTAAATCGTTGCCAAGAAACTCAAGACCAATGAAACAGCGACAATCACAGCCACATCTTGCCATCTGAGATAAGAAGGAAGGTAATGTACAAAATAAGCATCGAATAAGTTCAGACCGAGAACTGTATTCAACCAAGAAATGATGTCACTAATGGTCAATGCTAAAGTCACACCTAAAATCGTACCTGCAATCGTTCCAATCACACCAATCACTGTCCCTTGCACCATAAAAATTTTGGTAATCATGGAAGGAGAAGCACCTAATGTTCGCAAAATTGCAATATCTGATTTCTTATCCGTAACCACCATCACTAACGATGACACAATGTTAAATGCAGCCACCACAATAATCAGAAATAGTAATAAGCCAACCAGCGTTTTTTCCATTTGAATGGCATTAAATAAATTGCCATGGGTATAGGTCCAGTTCGATGCATAAAAATTGCTTGGTAAATCACTCACAATTTCATCGGCCACTTTTGGTGCTGCAAAAATATTATCTAACTTTAAGCGAACGCCCTGTGCCCCATCTGGCAAACGCAATAAAGTTGAAGCATCATTCAATGCAATATAACCGACCATTGAATCAACTTCTGCCCCAATACTAAAAATACCCACAATTTTAAATCGTTTAAAACGAGGTACAACCCCCGCAGGCGATGGTGTCGCTTCAGGCAAAACCAAGGTCACACTATCATTTAAGCCCAAACCAAGTGCATCAGTCATGTCCTTACCTAGAACAATACCGAACTCACCTTTTTGTAAAGCGTTTAAATCCCCAGTGACCATATGATCTTGGATAATTGAAACCTTTTTCTCATATTCAGGTTCGATCCCCGTCACCATAATGCCTGCGACCTGCCCATGAGCAGTTAACATTCCCTGTAATTGGGTAAATGGTGCGACACCTGTAACCTGCGGATGAGTCTCAACTTTTTTTACAAGCTCAGGCCAATCTGTTAAAATTTGAGTAGAAGAAACAGTGGCTTGTGGTACCATTCCAAGAACACGCGTTTTTAATTCGCGATCAAAACCATTCATCACAGACAATACTGTAATGAGGACAGCCACGCCTAGGGTTAAACCAATCATGGAAACCAAGGCAATAAAAGAAATAAAATGATTACTTCGCCGAGCGCGAGTGTATCTCAACCCTATATACAGCGAAATTGGCTTAAACATACCATTTAGTCCGAGGTGATTTATTATGGAAAATTCACAACATCATCTTATTGACGACAACGCAGAACGTCGCGTGATGTCTCGTATTGATGCTGTGTTGAGAATCAACTATCAAATCATTCCAGATGATGTTGCCTTGAATGACCCTTATGATTCTCATTTTGTACTGCCACGCTATTTTCTACTACTTGCTGAATTAGATCAATTTGATCATGCACTTCGCTACGAATTAGAACAATTAAATGAAAAAGATCAACAAATTGCTCGCATCTTATCCCTTTTTAATCAGAAATTAAATCTGATTACAGGATCTTTTTACGACAATATCGTGCAATCTCAACTTCCTGTACCTGAACAAGTGAACTTTTCTGAAAATGGCTTAAGCTTCTTTAGCTCACAAGATATTAATGAAGGTACTTATATTCATATCACCTTAAGCCACCCTGAAAACTTCTTTCATATCGCTGCAACCGCACAGGTTGCCTACAGTACAGCAGAAGAACAAGGTAAGTTTCGTATCGGCGCTTATTTTATTACCCTAAACCCACAAGATCGAGCCAAACTAAACGCTAGTATTCAACAAGCTCAATCGCTTGAAGTAAATCAAATTTAAAAACTAAAATTTATATTTTTAAACGGCGATATGCACTTAGATCTCTAAAGAAATATAAGAATAAGCCAAATAGAATAATACTTGCACCAGCAAACACTTGAACTGACAATTGTTCATGGTTGAGATATGCACCAATCAATATTGCTAACATCGGTGTCATCACCGTGGTCAACGATAAGGTCGTCGCTTTTAAGTTTTGGACCAATTTAAAATAGCAGAACATCGCAATTAACGATGCCACAATCACAGTATAGGCCAGTGCCAATAACGATTTCGCTGATGGAATATGTGTCGGCACATATTGCCAAATCCAAGGTAATAACAACAATGCGCACAGCGTAGAAATCAGAATAGAGCCAGTTGCTTGCGCCATCGGCTGTACATCTGCATTGATCTTTTTCACCCAAAAAATTGACAATGAATAAGAAAAAACACTCAATAACATCAGGACAATACCGATCGGCTGTACGTGTTTTTGATTGCCACTAAGACAAATCATAGCCAGTCCAATAATCGATATAGCCATCCCCAACCATTGCCAAGCAGCAAGTTTCTGTTGAAAAGCAAATCGCCCTATTAAGCCCGCCATAATTGGGGCTAAACCAAACATCAATGCAATCAAGCCAGAACTTAAATAAGCTGTAGCAGCATAGGTAAAAATCTGTGAGCCAATCAAACTCAAAGAACCAGCGACATAACTCAATAGTGCAAGTTTATGGGTTGGAAATTTAACTTTTAAAAACAGTAAAACCGATACTGCCAAAGGCAGTGCAATTAAAAACCGTAACAGTAAAGCCCACATCGGATGTAAATCAGAAACACTCCAAACAATTGCTAAAGGCGTTGATGCCCAAATAAATATTAACAAAGCGTAAGTGAGCATTAAATTAAGACGTGAAGGCATGTTCTGCTCAAGAAGCTGTTTTACGTTTTTGTTTGAAAATCGTTTGGTCTAATGAACTAGAGAATTCTCGCTTATCTCTTTCTGAAATCGGAGGTGGTCCACCAGTCTGAACACCAGCACCACGCAAAGTATCCATAAAATCCCGTAAATGTAACCGCGCTTTGACATTTGCAGTGGTATAGACCTCACCACGAGGATGAATTGCGATTCCCCCTTTTTCGATCACTTGGGCTGCAAGTGGAATGTCTTGCGTAATGACAATGTCATTCTCCTGCATGCGATCAACAATTTCTTGATCAGCACGATCTGCCCCACTCATGACTTGAATCGATTTAATTCGTATGGATGGCGTAATGCCGACATTTTGATTGGCAACAAAAATAACTTCGAGTTGATAACGATCAGATGCGCGAAGAATCACTTCACGTAAAATTCGAGGTAAAGCATCCGCATCTACCCATAATTTAAATGGCAGCACGTTGGCACAAGCTCATATAAATAAAAAATATAGTGTAGCAGATTGCTACACTAATAGAGCCAGCATCAAAAAACTAAAACCAGAGCAATCGTTATGAGAAGAAATTAAATGGAGAGTTAGGACTTACATGAAAAAGTAAATTAAATTTATAGAATTACATATCCAGACTTGAAATATGACAGTTACCCTCGATTTAATAGAATAAGTTCAATCTTTTTGCATCGCGCTTTATGAAAAATCAAAACAGTCCAGAAACGATTACAATTCAAGATCAAAATTTCGGTAACCACGTTGAACACTGGAACTTATTGACCGATACACCTGAAACCGATGTTCCTAAATGGTTAGGGTTGGCACTGGATGCACCTGTGATGCCAATGGGTCTCTGTGAAGATGAACAAGAGATGGATCAATCATTTTGGCTGATTCAGGGACCAAGTGGTGAAGCAATTTCAATTAATCAAATTATTGCAGTAGAAGATCAAAAACCTCGCGCATTAAAAACAGCTTTTCCAAGTTTTGAAAGTCCATATAAATATGATGCAAAAATCGAGCGAATTATTAGTTGTGATTCTGAAACTCAAGCTGTATTGCGTTTAAGTTTAAATACCAATACCGTTATTTATGCCTTTGATAATTTATTCAGTGTAAATCACTGCAAATATGATAAGAACCAAACTTATCAAGTCCAATTTAATGCTTGGGCTTATGAATTAGAAATCGTTGCTGACGGTGAGAAAATCATTGTTGATGATCCCGCTTCAATTAAACATCACCGTGCATTAAATGCGATTTTGACCGAACATAATGGGATTGCACCAGAAAACTTACAAGAACTTATTAATGATTGGCAACCAAAAACCCCTGAAGATCAAGAACCTGTAACTGTCGACTTTTCTAAAATGGTTGCCTATTTATTCGGTGAAACATTAGGTCAAGAAGATGAAGCATGGTTCCAAGGAAATATCGTCGGCAAAACTACAATGCAGTTTATGCAAGATGAATATACCCTGTATGATGTGACTTTAGTTTTAGAAGATGATCTCCCTGCAATCGTCATCCGTATTGCAACTAAAAATGATTTGTATAAAAACTTTAACATTGGCCAATATATTCGTGGCAATCTATGGATTCAGGCCAATATTTATGCTAAAACAGCTTTAAAGTGACAAAAAATCACATAAATGGCATTTTTAGGCGTTCTAATGAAAATTATACCAGAACAAACGACCACCAGTCTTATTCATTCGAGTGATCAAGGTCTTAAACTTGATGTTGGTGCTTATTGCTTTTTTTTACTTGGTATGTTTTTAGCAGCACTCATTTTTCATCAAATTGGCTTGTTCTAATTTTTGACCATTAACATATTTATAAATAAATAAAAGCCCTCGTCGAGGGCTTTTATTGTATCTAGTCAAATTTAACCATGTCGTTTTACAAACTCATCCATAAAGCTCACCAATGCTTGAACGCCTTCTAGCGGAACAGCATTATAAATACTGGCGCGCATGCCACCTACTGAACGATGACCTGCCAAGTTAAGCAAATGACTTTGCTCTGCTTCTTTTAAGAAGGTCTTTTCCAGTGCTTCATCCGCCAGTGTAAATGGCACATTCATCATTGAACGATTTGGCAGTGCAATTGGGTTGTTATAAAAATCACTAGAATCAATATAACCATAAAGTAAATTAGCTTTCTCTTGGTTAACTTTATACATTGCGTCTACACCGCCCTGCTCAAGTAACCACTCAAAGACTAGACCTGATAAATACCACGCATAGGTTGCTGGTGTATTGACCATTGAGCCATTTTTAGCTTGGTCTGCATATTTTAAAATACTTGGAATATCCGCTTTTGCTTGATCAAGTAAATCATCGCGAACAATCACAATCGTTAAACCAGCTGGTCCGATATTCTTTTGTGCGCCGGCATAAATTAAACCGAATTTGTTTACATCTAATGGTGCAGACAAAATACTTGATGAATAATCACAAACTAAAGGTGTATTTACTTCAGGTACACTCGCAAATTGTAAACCACCAATGGTTTCATTATCCGCATAATGTACATAAGCAGCATCTGGAGAAAGATTCCAAGTACTTTGTTCTGTGATTGCATGTTTTCCATCAATCAGCGTGCCGGCTTCCACAACATTAATATCACCATAGCGTTTCGCTTCTTTTAATGCTTTTTCAGACCAAATTCCAGTATGAATATAATCGGCCTTATTATTTTTTCCAAGCAAGTTCAACGGAATCGCTGAAAACTGTAAGGAAGCCCCACCTTGTAAGAACAAGACCTTATAGTTCTCAGGAATATTCATGAGTTTTCGCAAGTCAGCTTCAGCTTTTTCTGCTACAGCAACATAGTCATTGCTACGATGACTCATTTCCATGATCGACAAACCCTTACCTTGCCAATCCAACATCTCTTGTTGAGCTTTTTCTAAAACGGCAGTAGGTAATGCAGCAGGACCAGCGCAGAAATTATAAGCACGCATGAATTTTCCCTTGTCAAAGTGAAACAAATTGAGATAGGAATTTAATCACAGATTGACGCAGCTTGCAGCAGCTTATCGAGTAAATATTTCAATTTAATCATCTAAATCCTATTAATTTTTCAATCGTGTTTCTGCCTTTAAATTTATTTTAATAATAATTTAGATGAATATTTATAAGCTTCAAAAACGAGATTTATCCTGTTTTTACTAGATTAAAAACTCTATTTTTTACAAATTGACTACACCAATTGAGAGGATATAACTATTTAATTAAAAACATAATATTTTATTTTTATAAAAACAATTTAGACTAACTCAGGATAATATTGAATTGCGACATACTCGAATGTTGAAACAAAATGATCGACCAAGTTTTAAGGTCAAACGGCTGCCTAAACAACTCAGCTTGAGTATTCACTTGATTGGCTGTGCTCTCTTTTCGACTTCTTTATTTGCCCAAACTTTGAGTTATAGCGAAGCCGAACAATATGTTGTCGAAAATGCTTATGCTTCTCAAGCCCAACAAGCTTTGCAACAAGCCTCGAAACTTGAAATGGAAGCGGTCAAACATTTAGGTCTTCCTCGCATTGATTTAAATGCGCGGGCATACTCTTTTCATAGTGAAACAAGTGTTCCCTTGGAGTCGAGTAAACGCAGATTAGAAAACTCACTCACTCGTGGTTTCGATGACAAATTATCGCAATGGGAAAATGTACTTCCACCCGAGGTGATTGATCAAGTCAGTCAAGGTTTCGATCAAACAGTGAGTGAAGGTCTTAATAAGGTTCCAAATAATTTAGATGTCACCATTAAAGATCACGATGTCCACACCTCAGTATCAATGGTGATGCCGCTGTATACTGGTGGAAAAATCAATAGTGCCAAACAAATCGCCGATCTTCAGGCTCAACGCTCAAATATTAGTACGAAGCAACAACAAGATTCACAGCGTTTTGAAATGATTCAATCGTATTTTAATGTGCAATTACAACAGCAACTACTCAATGCAAGTCAATTCAATTTAAATGCTATGCAACAACATTATAACAATGCACTTAAATTAGAGCAGCAAGGCTTTATTAATAAAGGACAACGTATGCAATTTGAGGTGGCGCGTAATAACGCTGAACGTGCCTATCAAAATGCGCAGTCGAATCTACGTGCCAGCCAATTTAGTCTACAAAACTTATTACGTACTAAAGAGGGCTTAAATCTGAGTACCCCACTGTTCGTAAATACGACAGAAAACCATTCACTGGATAAGTTAATGGCTAGCTATGACCAAAATTCCAGCTTGGTGAAAAAGTTGCAAATGGATACTCAGCTTGCCAATGAAAATGTAAAAATACAGCAAGCAGCTAAAAGACCGAGTGTTTTTGCTTTTGGCGAATATGGCTTAGATGACAAAGAAAATTGGATTGTGGGCGTGATGGCAAAATACAATTTATTTTCTGGAATAGATAAAAACAAAAATGTGCATGCAGCAGAGCTTAAACGTTTTGCGGCTGAGCTCATGACTGAACGCACCAAGCAAGAAATCGAAAATGTATTGTACAAATCTTATAGTGAATTAAATGCCTCTCAAACCAGTCATCAGCTCCTGACTCAGAATACCAAAGCAGCGCAAGAAAACCTGCGTATTCAACAACTCTCATTTAAAGAAGGTATGGGTACTGCCACCCAAGTCATTGATGCTCAAAATGCATTAAGTGCTTTAAAAAGTGAAATGGCGCTTAATTCTTATAAATACATTTTATCTCTGGCCACTTTGCTACAAAGCTACGGTTCTATTGATGAATTTAAGCTTTATGTGAACCAGCCACGTACTGACTATATCCGCTAATTGGAGAATATTATGAGCCAAAATCAATCATCATCCAATTCAGAACGCGATACAGATGACGTGGAAAAAGCTACTGAAAATCAATCGACTGAGTCCACTACTCAACAAGAGTCTTCAACTGAAACCGTTGATGAATCCAACGCATCAGCGACTCTAAAACAACCAACTGAACCACCAAAAAATAGCAAAGCTAAAATCATTGCTTTGGTTGTACTTTTATTATTACTCGGTTTAATTGTATATGGTCTATGGAAAGCCTACCAACCCAAAACCATCGAATTACAAGGTCGTGTTGAAGCAGAAACTGTCCATATCAGCACCAAAGTACCCAGCCGAATTGAAGAATTTTATGTTTCAGAAGGACAAATCATTAAAAAGGGACAACCATTAATTCGT
The DNA here is from genome assembly GCF_004208515.1 of Acinetobacter halotolerans. Lineage (GTDB taxonomy): Bacteria > Pseudomonadota > Gammaproteobacteria > Pseudomonadales > Moraxellaceae > Acinetobacter > Acinetobacter halotolerans. The sequence continues at coordinate 122,534 of NZ_SGIM01000002.1, read as the reverse complement.
TTTGTCAGTCCAGAATTAGAAGCAAAAAGCGAACAAGCGAGAGCTGCGCTACAAAGTGCGACGGCCTTCCACTCCACCGTTTATCGCGGTGCACAACAAGAAAATATTGAAACCCTTTATGCCAATTGGCAAGCCATGAAGACACAAGCAGAACTAGCTGCAACCACTTATAAACGAGGTGCGACTCTATTTCAACAAGGGGTTATTTCTCGTCAACGTCGTGATGAAATGTTAGCCGCACAAACATCTGCTCGTGAAACTGCCGAAGCTGCCTATCAACAGTACGCACGTGCTAAACGTGGTAGTACTGAACAGCAAAAATCAACAGCTGATGCACAAGTTGCCATGGCTCAAGCTGCTGTTAAAGAAGCCCAAGCACTCACTGAAGAAACCAAACTCTATTCGCCAACAGATGGCACCGTTTCTAAAACCTACGGCAAACCAACTGAGTTCGTCGCAACAGGCGTGCCTGTAGTCAGTATCATTGAAGATCACGATTTGTGGGTTAGCCTCAATATCCGTGAAGACATGTATAACGCTGTCTATAAAAGAAAAACACTTGACGGTTTTATTCCAGCCCTAAATCAAAACGTCACCTTTAAAGTCAAAAGTATTGATGCTGAAGGTGATTTTGCAACCATTAAAACCACACGTCAAACTGGTGGTTATGATATTCGTAGCTTTAAGTTCCATTTAGTTCCTGAACAATCTATTCCTGACTTAAAAGTGGGTATGAGTGTGTTATTTAAAATCGAAGAGGCAAAATAACCGATGTTTGCTGTTATGCTTCGGGAATTGCGTTATTTAAAGCGCCATAAAGTTGATCTTTTTATGGCAGTCATTGCCCCTTTGCTAGTAATTCTACTTTTTGGCAGCATGTTTTCTGCGGGTAAAGCTGAACATTTACCGATCGTTGTGATTGACCAAGATCAAAGTGAAATGAGCCGTAAGGTCATTCACGCTCTTAGTATTAACCATGCTTTGAAAGTCAAAACGATCACCGAAAGCCAAGATGAAGCTGAACACTTGATTAACCAAACCAAGGCTTGGGGATTCGTTTTAATTCCAGACGGTGCAGAACAACGGCTGGTCAGAGCACAAGATGCGCAAATCAGTATCGCCTACAATCAGTCTTTCTTTAGCATTGGTAGCACGGTTTCATCTGCTATGCTGATCAGTACCTTAAATGGTATGGCGGACTACATGGGACAAAGTTATCTTGCCAATACCATCCCCTATTTAGATATACCCACACCACACATTAAAGTATCTACACTCTATAACCCCAATATGAGTTATGAATTGTTCTTAGAACCCTTTATGGTACCTGCTGTTCTCCACTTACTCCTATGTTGTTGCGTTGCCTTTGCAATAGGACAAGAACTCAAGCGAAAGACACTTACAGAATGGGTCAACTCAAAGCAGGTTATTGCGAGCTTACTTGGTAAAATATTAGTTTATGTTTTAATTTTCTGTGCATGGACCTGGTGCTGGATGTTTTGGCTAGCGCATATTCGTGGCTATTTCATCGCTGGTTCGATCACACTTATTTTACTTGCACAATTCTTACTATATTTCGCTTATGCAGTGATTAGCAGCACGGTTGTTTTAGCGACCCGAGATCTACCAAAAACTTTTGGTTTTATTGCACTCTATGGTGGTTCTTCTCCGAGTTTTTCAGGAATTACACTTCCCTTAAATAATGCGCCTGTTTTTACTCAATTTTGGTCAATGATTATCCCATATACCCCTTATGCAAAACTACAGACTGAGCAATGGGTCATCGGCAGTGATGTATATGTCTCGCTACTGCCTTTGGGTATTTTAGTCATTTTCTGTGCGCTTTATTTTGGATTAAGTGTTCGTCTCTTAAAGAAAAATGCACAGGAGATTATCTCATGAAGTCATTTTTCCATTACTACATTCAAACCTTTAAAAATATTTTTGCCAATAACTCAGTCTTTACTACATTAATCGCAGCAACACTTTTGTATAGTTTTTTCTATCCAACGGCATATAAAGCACAAACCGCAGAGAATATACCCATCGTCATCGTGGATGAAGAACAAAGTATTCTTAGTTCCAAAATTATTAGTCAAGCGTCGAATAGCCCTCATATCCAGATCACAACAGTAACGGATAATTTTCTAGAAGCCCAACGATTGGTTCAAAATCAAAAAGCTGAGGGAATTTTGCTATTACCTGAGAATCTCACCAATAGTTTAAAGCGTGGGGAGATGGGAGGCATTGGGCTTTACCTGAGTACCGCATATTTTATACGAACCAAAGAAGTCGGCCTTGGTTTAGCAAGTTCAATTGAATATACCTTGCAAGAACACTTAGAAAAATTTGGTAATGCATCACAATTCCATCCAGAACTCTCGATTCACCAAATTCCATTGTTTAACACTTTGTCAGGTTACGGAAGCTATATATTTCCAGCGGTTGCAAGTTTAATTGTCCATCAGACTATTTTACTTGGACTCGCCATGCTGATTGCCAGCTATCGTGAAAAAGGCTGGGTAGCGGAAAGGTCAGAATTTTGGGCTGTATTTGCAGCAATCCTCACCACGGGTTGTTTAAGCTGTTTCTATCTATTTGGATTTACTTTCTGGTTATATGAGTATCCGCATGGAGGGAATTTTGGGGGCATGTTACTCGCTGTTCCAATCTATGTCAGTTGTGTGATTGGCATAGCTATGCTCATCGGCTCATTTGTCGATATGCCTGAACGTGTGGGACACCTTATCGTGGTGACTTCAGTTCCGCTCTTTTTACTCACAGGTACAGCATGGCCACATGAAGCCATGCCTGAATGGATGCAATGGTTTGCTTGGCTACTACCATCAACCCATGGTGTTCAAATGTTCATACAACTCAATCAAATGGGTGTGCCAACGACGGTCGTCATTCCAAAATTAATTTATTTAGCGACTGTGGGTGCCGTTTTATTGGCAATTTCCTACTATCGCTTAGTTCTCATGAAACCCACCCATAAGGAAGCTAAATAGCTTCCTTTGATTTCGAGTAAACCATCCTGAAAATCAAAGTTAGAGAAGCAATAGATATAAAAAAACCCAAAGAGAACTTTGGGTTTTTTTTACAGTTTTATTTACTCTTTGGGAGCATCGTCTGTTTGATCAAAAATAGGCATTTCTGAAGTCTCTGTCTCAGTGACTTGAACCTCTTCTAAAACATCCAACTCTTCATCATCTTCTACTTCAACAGCTTCAATCGAAACCACACCAACCAAGGTTTCAGCTTCGCTTAAACGAATCAGGCGAACACCTTGAGCATTTCGACCTGTAGTAGCAACCTCTGATGCGCGGGTACGAACTAAAGTACCACCATCAGAAATCAACATCAGCTCTTTACTCTCATCAATCGAAACAGCACCCACTAGTTCGCCATTACGTTCAGAGGTTTTGATCGCGATTACACCCTTACCACCACGTTTCTTGGTTGGGAAATCACCTACTGGAGTACGCTTACCATAACCATTGGCACATGCACACAGTACTTCACCTGTTTCTGGAACAACTACAAGCGACACAATGCGACTGATCACATTTAATTCTGCTACATCATCGCCATCATCTGATTCATCATTTTCAATGATGTCGGTCTCTTCAACTTCCAGCACGCTACTTGCAAAGCTGACGCGCATACCACGTACACCCTTCGCAGTACGTCCCATCGCACGAACATCGGTTTCAGCAAAACGGATTGCTTTACCTTCGTTCGAGAACAACATAATTTGCTGCTTGCCATCAGTGATTGCAACACCGATTAAGGTATCTTCTTCATTGAGTTCAATTGCACGCAAACCATTTGAACGGACATTACTAAACTGTACCAGCTCGACACGTTTTACCGTACCAGATGCTGTAGCCATAAAGACATAATGGTTTTCAGGGAAATCTTTGAGTGGCAAAATTGCAGTCACTGTTTCATTTGCATCAAGTGGCAACAAATTCACAATTGGGCGACCTTTAGCACCACGCGATGCCTGAGGTACTTCAAATACTCTTAAGCGATAAACTTTACCCACATTGGTGAAACACAATACCGTGGCATGGTTTGAAGCAACAATTAAATGCTGGATGATGTCATCATCTTTCATAGAAGTTGCTGACTTACCACGACCACCACGACGCTGCGCTTGATAATCAGAAAGTGGTTGAGTTTTCGCATAGCCTGTTTGAGAAACAGTAAGAACGACTTGTTCTTCTGGAATCAAATCTTCACGACAGAAATCAACCCCAGACTCAATAATCTCTGTACGGCGTCCATCACCATACTGTTGGATGATTAAAGCAAGCTCTTCACGAATTAAGTTCATCAACAAATTAAAGTCATTAAGAATTGCTGTTAATTCAGCAATTTGCCCTAAGATTTCAGTATATTCTGCATGTAGCTTGTCTTGCTCTAAACCCGTTAAACGATGTAGGCGTAATTCTAAAATTGCAGAAACTTGTGTTGGTGATAAACGATAGATGTCACCTGACAAACCAAATGGACGAGCAGGATCTTCACCTTCAATCTCATCTGGACGAACAGAAATTGCACCCGCTTTTTCCAATAAAGCAACGACGCCACCGCCTGACCACTCACCCGATTGTAAACGCTCACGCGCTTCAGCTGGGTTTGCAGATGTCTTAATGGTCTCAATGATCTTGTCAATATTGGCTAAAGCAACCGTTAAACCTTCTAAGATATGTCCACGTTCACGTGCTTTACGCAATTCGAACATAGTACGACGAGTCACCACTTCTTGGCGGTGACGAATAAACGCCGCAATGATCTCTTTTAGGTTCATCAATTTTGGTTGACCATTATCTAGACAAACCATATTGATACTGAACGAGTTTTGAAGTTGAGTATGCAAGAATAAATTGTTTACAACAATTTCTGCATTTTCACCGCGCTTCAAATCAATCGCGATACGCATACCGTCTTTATCAGACTCGTCACGAAGCTCAGAAATACCTTCTAATTTCTTTTCTTTTACCAGTTCAGCAATACGCTCAATCGTTTTTGCTTTATTGACTTGATAAGGAATTTCAGTAAAGACAATTGTCGTTCGACCTGATTTTTGATCTTCTTCGAAGTGATATTTACCACGAATATGTAAACGACCTTTACCCGTACGATATGCATCAACGATGCCTGCTTTACCGTAAATAATACCGCCTGTAGGGAAATCCGGACCCGTGATATGCTCCATCAATCCTTCAACAGAAATGTTTGGATTATTTGCATAAGCCAAACAAGCATTGACCACCTCAGTCATGTTGTGTGGCGCCATATTGGTCGCCATACCCACCGCAATACCTGTGGTTCCATTAATCAATAGATTTGGAATACGCGTTGGCATTACTTGAGGAATACGTTCAGAGCCGTCGTAGTTATCTTCCCAATCGACTGTATCTTTTTCTAAATCAGCCAAAATTTCATGGGTCAACTTCTGCATACGGACTTCGGTATAACGCATTGCTGCCGCGCTATCCCCATCTACAGAACCGAAGTTACCTTGACCATCAACCAGCATGTAACGCAAGCTAAAGTCCTGCGCCATACGAACAATTGTTTCGTATACAGCACTGTCACCGTGAGGGTGATATTTACCAATCACATCCCCGACAACACGAGCAGACTTTTTGTATGATTTGTTATAATCATTGCCCAATTCATGCATTGCAAACAATACACGACGATGAACAGGTTTAAGACCGTCTCTTACATCTGGTAACGCACGAGATACAATTACGCTCATCGCGTAATCTAGATATGAATGCTTGAGTTCGTCCTCAATGGCAATCGGTCTGATTTCCGATACGCTCATGCATACTCCTTTCTACGAGAAAAATCTCGCACTTATATGTCTCAAAACTCGCTAAAAAATCGACTCAGAAAAACCAAATCGACATCAAAAATTCAGTCGATCAGTATAACATATTAGAGACTAAATTTGTGTGCCACTTACGATCTATAACCATGATTCTTTGTATTTATTTCAATCAATTCCATAAACTTTTTGCATAAAAAAACCTCTTAAAAAATAAGAGGTGTTTAATGGTATTCATGCATGTCATGCTATCAAGCGATTCAACAATTTAAGCTAACGTTTTCAAAGCAAATAAATCGAAAACAACTTCAATGTAGCCTGTTATTAAACTGCTTGATTTTCTACTTCACTCGTTGACTGGGTATGCTTATCTCGATTCATTATTGGTAGTGCCACCAAAAACAAGCCAAAAATCACAAGAAATTCGTATAACTCTTCGACTAAATCTTGATAACGTGAATCATGCAAAAACACACTCGCAATAATACGGTGATGTTCAACCGCATCAGAAACAATTAGACCAAAGACAGCGAGCAAGAACCCCCAAATCGGGATTGATGCATATTGAAACTTAGCTAAGATCTCTTGCCACAATGTTTTTGAAAAGAGCATGAACGTCACAGATCCAATCAATAACACAGATATTGCACGAAAATATGGTTTGGGTACATCAGGAAAATAATCACGGCCCCAACTGGTGCTTCGTCCGAACAGTAGCACCCACCACAATATTGCCCACAGCCAAAAAATCTTTTTACCACGTGACAACGTTAAAGGACGCATATAGAAATAACTAAACACGGCAAAAAACAGCAAGAATATTGCCTGCACATTTTCAACTTGACGAACAAAATGCTCTTGAAATATTGGCACATGAAAATCTGCCAAGAGTGGTATAAAACAAGATAAAACAAAGAGGATGACAACAGGCCACGTAAGACGAGTATCTAGCTGCAAAAACTCAACTCCAAACCAAAAATATGGGTAGTACCAAAAAGCGGCATATAATAGCACAATACGGATTTTGTATCCGCCTCTTTATCTTCCGCTTGTCCATATTTACAAAGACACTATTTCAATCATTTTTTTCTGAAAGCTAATGTAAAAAAAACGCTCCTTTCGGAGCGTTTTTTTTACACTTAATTCAAAAAGAATTAAAGTTTAGATACCAATTCTGGCACAACAGTATTTAAGTCGCCCACTAACCAATAGTCAGCAACGCTGTTGATCGGTGCTTCTTCGTCTTTGTTGATTGCAACAATAACTTTAGAATCTTTCATACCAGCTAAATGCTGAATCGCACCAGAGATACCGATTGCCATATAAAGATCAGGCGCAACGATTTTACCAGTTTGACCCACTTGGAAGTCGTTTGGTACGAAACCAGCATCAACCGCAGCACGTGAAGCACCTTGTGCAGCACCTAACTTATCAGCTAATGGATCAAGTACTTTATGGTAGTTCTCACCAGAACCTACACCACGACCACCAGAAACAACGATACGTGCAGCTGTTAATTCTGGACGATCAAGTTTCACGATTTCTTCGTTTACAAACTTAGAAATACCAGCATCTTTTGCATCACTTACCGCTTCAACAGCAGCAGAACCACCTTCAGCAGCAACTGCATCAAACGCTGTACCACGAACTGTACCAACGATGATTGCTTCATCAGATTGAACAGTTGCGATTGCATTACCTGCATAAATTGGGCGCTTGAATGTATTTGCAGAATCAACAGCAATGATGTCTGTGATCATGCTTACATCAAGAAGTGCAGCAACACGTGGAAGTAAGTTTTTACCCGTCGTTGTAGAAGCTGCTAATACGTATTTGTAACCGCCTTTCGCGATGTCAGCAACTAAGCCAGCAACGTTTTCAGCCAATTGGTTTGCATACGCAGCATTATCAGCAAGCAACACTTTGCTCACACCAGCAACTTTAGCAGCAGCATCAGCAGCTGCTTGAGCGCCTGAACCTGCTACTAATACAGTAATATCACCACCGATTTTTTGAGCTGCCGCAACAACGTTTAAAGTTGCACCGTTAAGTGTCTGGTTGTTGTGATCAGCGATAACTAAAATACTCATGATTTTATCCTTCTGTATTAGATCACTTTCGCTTCATTTTTCAATTTTTCTACAAGCTCATCTACAGACTTCACTTGTACGCCAGCTTTACGTTCAGCAGGTGCTTCAACTTTAATTGTTTTAAGTTTAGTACCAGTCGCAACGCCATAATCAGCAGGTGACTTAACATCAAGCGGCTTCTTACGAGCTTTCATAATGTTTGGAAGCGCAGCATAACGTGGCTCATTCAAACGTAAATCAGTCGTGATGATTGCAGGAAGACCAAGCTCAACAGTTTGTAAACCACCGTCGATTTCACGCGTAACTTGAACTTTACCGCCATCAACTTTAACTTCAGATGCGAAAGTACCTTGACCCGCACCAAGTAAAGCACCAAGCATTTGACCTACTTGGTTAGAGTCATCATCGATTGCTTGCTTACCTAGAAGAATAAGTTCTGGTTTTTCAGCATCAACAACGCCTTTTAAGATTTTAGCAACTTCTAAAGCACCGACTTCATCAGCAGTTTCAACTAAAATACCGCGGTCAGCACCTAAAGCCATTGCAGAACGAATTTGTTCTTGCGCGTCTTTAGAACCCACTGAAACAACAACGATTTCTGAAACCGTTCCTTTTTCTTTTAAGCGAACCGCTTCTTCCACTGCGATTTCACAGAATGGGTTAATTGACATCTTAACGTTGGTAAGGTCAACCCCACTATTGTCCGGTTTAACACGAACTTTAACGTTGGCATCAACCACACGTTTTACAGCAACAAGAGCCTTCATGTAATCCTCGGCTGTTCTAAACAAGTAAATGTAGTAAAGAGCATTCTAACTCTTCGATCGAAACTTTTTAGGTGCCCTATCTTGCAATGTATTTGGCATTTTGGTCAAGTCACAATTTCCGCTACGACTAGAAAAAAGATGAAATGCCCAGTTCACTAATTTAAATTCCCAATCCAGATCATAAATTTCAACATCACCTAACATCAATATTAAACTTTGATTTTTCTAATAATTTAAAAAATTCAACAACCTAAAACACGTATTTTCTTTCAAACACCCCTGATCTGTAAACGACCATTACCAGTGCACTTGATTATTGCAACTATTTTGCAAAAACTTGGCAATAAAGTAAGAACACCAATTAAACAAACTTTCATGACAAAGTTGAAAGTAGTCGGCTATTAAACACTCAATTTTGCAACATAATATATCATTTCAAGCCTATTTAGCTTGGCGTTAACAGTCAAAATCACCATTTAAACATCGGTAATGGACTCCAAGGTTTTTGCACTAAGCGCTTTATACCCAAATAAATCAATGTTTTGTGAAACCCAAAATTTGGAAACTGTTTGGTTAATTTTTTAAACTGGTTCACTGGGATATTTGAACGTAATAAACCTAATGAAAAATCTGCATAATCGGCCTGTCTAAAATATTCAACCAGTGGATATTCCGAAAATTCTGCTTTAGTTAACTTATGATGTTCTGTAATCATCAAGGCGATTTCTTTTTCCCAATCTAACAAATCATTTGTAATAAGGTATTGTTGCATTTGATCTACTGATGGGGAGAGATAATCAATCGTTTTTGCAGTCCAAATACCGATATCATGAAAAGCAGCAGCAATCGCTATTTTATAAATTGTCTCGCTTCCGTTATCTTGGCATAAAGTCAAACAACATGCTGCAACACGCTTACAATGATTGAGATAACCTTGATAATCTAACTGAATAACAGTCTTGTATTCCTGTAAGATCGTTTCAATCCAAGTGCTACATTGTATAAAAGCATCATCATCTAGAGATAATGAAAATTGTTGTTTAATATTCATTTTTCTGTGCTCTTGGGTGGGCTTGGTCATATACTTTTGCGAGTTGATCAAAGTCCACATGCGTATAGATTTGGGTCGTTGAAAGATTGCTATGCCCTAACATTTCTTGTACAGAGCGTAAATCCCCACTGGCAGAGAGCATATGACTGGCAAAACAATGTCTCAATAAATGTGGGTGTAAATCAACATCTACTCCCGCTCTTTGTGCTTGCAGCTTCACCCTATTTTCAATTTGTCGCGGCTTTAATGTCTGCCCACGCTGAGTAATAAATACAGCTGAATCTGCGGTGAATTCACCCACCCAAATCCGATAGATTTTAAACCATTCGATCAGACTTTCTTTGGCTTTACGTCCAAAAGGGACAATACGTGTTTTATTACCTTTACCAGTGATACGCAATAACTGTCGATTGAAATCAATATCTTTAATGGTCAAACCCTGCAATTCAGCCAAACGTAAACCACTAGAATAGAGCAGTTCCAATATCGCTTTATCCCGCAACCATAATTGTTGATCAAGCGGTTTTTCAGGCGCCGCTTGGTCTAATATTTGATTGACAGTTTCAATATCAATCAAACCTGGTAAAGGTCGAGATTGGCGTTTTAATTTAAAATCTTCTGATGGGTTTTGTGCTAAATATTGCCCCTGTTCCGCCCATTTCATAAATTGACGGATGGAAGTCAGATGCCGTTGCAAACTACTTGAGCTAAGTTGATCTCGTTCCACTCGCTCAGCTAAATACTGTCTAAGGTCAGAAGCCTCAACATCTTGTAATTGGAGTTGTTTGTGCTCACAAAATAGAAAAAAATCGGTTAAATCACGCCTATAAGCTGTAATAGTATGTTCAGACTGATTTTGAATCATCCGTTCTTTTAACCACATGGAAAGCAGTTTTGCTGGGGTTTCCAAATAGCTCTCCATATTATTGAATTCATCATGTCTACAGTCTAACAATTTTTTTACGCTGATGTATTAGGGTTGTAATACAATAAATTTCAAGTTTTAGAACGTGCTTTCTCATAATGACAACAATTTTAATCCCTTATCTGATCGCAATCACACTGCTTACGATCACCCCCGGCCTAGACACGACCTTGATTATTCGTACTGCAACACTCGAAGGAAAATTAAAAGCATTTCAAGCCGCTTTAGGGATTAATTTAGGTTGTATTGCTTGGGGTGTAATCGTCGCTTGTGGTTTAGGGGCGTTGTTGATGACCTCCGATCTAGCCTTTGATGTTTTAAAATGGATCGGTGCCGCTTATCTCACATGGCTTGGACTCAATATGATCTTCAAACCTAGAGCAGAACTTGCAAGTACAGCGAATTCTGGATCGAATCAAAATTGGTTTATCAAAGGTTTTTTCGGAAATTTGCTCAATCCCAAAGTCGGTATTTTTTATATTTCATTCCTTCCTCAATTTATTCCACATTCAGCCTCACCAATTGCGTGGACAATGGGATTGGTCATGATTCATGTGATCATCGGATTTATTTGGTCCGTTTTTTTAATTTTGGCCATGCAATCTGTTGCGCATTATTTAAAGCAACCGAAATTTATTCGCAACATGGATCGAATCACCGGCAGTATTTTTATTTTATTTGCACTGAAACTCGCATTCAGCAAACGTTAAAACTACAAAATTCTGTTTAGGTAGTTGTTGATGTGTTCAGCAACAATTTGTGCATGTGTATGCGCAAACTGGTGATCACCACCCTTAATGACATGTAATTCAGCATGTGAAAAACACTGACTTAGATATTCTCCGACAGTAGGTGGACTCAAAGGATCTTGGTCTCCCCACAACAACAATACGTCATTTTTGATTAAACCCAATTCAGCTTCAAAATTGATATTGGCGGTCACAAACCAATCTGGATATTGTAAATAATGCTGACGATATCCTTCTCTCCAATCTTGTACATCAAAAGGATCCAGTGAAATTCCACCAGATGTCGCAACCAAAACTAATCCTTTTACCAGTTCAGGTTTTGTTAATGCCGCAGCCACAGCAAAAATGCCACCCATTGATTGAGCGACGATTATACATTCTTGTTGTATTTGCCCAACGACATAGTTAATGAGTTCATCAAAACTTGTTAATTCATGATTCGCTTCAACACTACCAAACCCCGGATAACCTATAATTTCTTTCGCATATGTGCTTGGCAATAAGTCACGAACAGGCTGCCAAAAGCTCAAATCGCCAGAAGCACCAGGTAAAAAGATAATTTTATTCATAAGCAATTTTTTGTCTGAACCTAAAACAAAAGAGCACCATCATCTGGTGCTCTTTTTTAGTTAACCTTGAAAATATCTTAAATCTAATCGTGCATCATAAACATGTGTGGTTGGACCTGTCATCCAAACCACATCTCCTTCACGCCATGCGATATGCAACTTCCCACCCGCAAGCTGAACCTCAACTTCACTGGCAAGTAAACCACGACGCATACCACTCACAGCCGCAGCACACGCCCCTGTTCCGCACGCTAAAGTTTCACCTACTCCACGCTCAAACACACGTAAGCGCACGTGTTTTTCATCCAAGATTTGCATAAACCCTGCATTAACACGTTGCGGAAAGCGAACATGAGATTCGACTTGTGGGCCAATCCCTGCAACATCAGCAGTCAGCACATCAGGAACAATCGTAACGGCATGCGGATTGCCCATATTGACCACATCAATGTTAATGCTTTTATCATTGGCTAAGCCAAGTGCATAAAGACCTTCAGCATCTTCATGTGCATCGGTTAAAAATGGGATTTCTTGTGGTAGAAATTTAGGATAGCCCATATTCACACGAACTAAACCATTTGCACCCAGCTCAGGCTCAACAATACCCGCTTTGGTCTGCACACGGATTTTGGTTTTCGTGGTTAAACGACGTTCATGTACAAAGCGTGCAAAACAACGTACACCATTACCACACTGTTCCACTTCAGAACCATCGGCATTGAAGATACGATACTTAAAATCCACATCTGGAAAATCAGGTGGCTCAACAATCAAAAGTTGATCAAAACCCACACCAAAATGACGATCTGCTAAACGTTGGATCGTCACGGTATCTAAATAAGCGCGCTGGGTAATCAGGTCAACAACCATAAAGTCATTGCCCAGACCATGCATTTTGGTGAATTCTAAATACATCCCGATTTACTCCTGAGGCAACAAATGCTCTTTTTCCCAGAGTGATTCTATTGTTTCACGTTCACGAATTAAATAGGCTTGATCACCATTGACCATAACTTCAGCAGCACGACCACGCGTATTGTAGTTTGAGCTCATTACAAAACCGTATGCGCCAGCACCTAATACCGCTAATACATCATTTTCCTGCAATGCCAAATCACGCTCTTTACCTAGAAAATCGCCTGTTTCACAAATGGCACCAACTAAATCCCAAGTTTTAGTTTCAACATCAGCATTTGGGTTGACCGACTGAATATCCATCCATGCTTCATACAAAGCTGGGCGAATTAAATCATTCATTGCCGCATCAATGATGGCAAAATTGCGATGATTGGTTGGTTTAAGTAAATCAACTTTAGTCAGTAATGCACCAGCATTGGCTGAAATACTACGACCTGGTTCCATATAAACTTTTAAACCGAGCTTTTCTAAAGCAGGTCGAAGTGCATTGGCATATTCTGCAACAGTAGGCGGTATTTCATCTTTATAACAAACACCCAAACCACCACCAATATCAATATGTTTTAGGGTGATACCTAGGCTTTTCAACTGCTCGATCATCAACATCACACGATCAAGTGCATCAACAAAAGGCTTGGTCTCAGTCAACTGAGAACCAATATGACAGTCAATCCCCACGATCTCTAAGTTCGGAAGTGATGCCGCATATTGATAAGTTTCATTTACAGTATCGCTAGGAATACCAAACTTATTTTCTTTCAAGCCCGTTGAAATATAGGGATGAGTTTTAGCATCAACATCAGGATTGACACGTAAAGAAATCGGCGCTTTTTTCCCTAACTTGGCTGCAACTTTTTGAATACGATCAAGTTCGGCATAGGATTCCACATTGAAACAAGCGATACCCACATTTAAGGCTTTTTCAATATCTGCTTCAGATTTCCCTAAACCAGAGAATACAATTTTTGATGGTTCGCCACCTGCAGCCAGCACACGGGCTAACTCACCGCCCGTCACGATATCAAAACCAGCGCCAAGTTTTGCCAAGACATTTAGAACAGCGATATTTGAGTTTGACTTCACCGCAAAACAGATTTGATGATCAATAAAATCAAAAGCACGGTGCATATCTAAATAATGCTTTTCCAAAGTTGCTTTTGAATAAACATACAAAGGCGTGCCAAATTGCTGTGCGAGCTGATCTAATGAACATTGCTCAGCATGCAATACTCCATTAATGCGCGTGAAACTCATGAAAATGTCCTTGTTTACAAACTTAAGGTGACGTTGGTTGTGATTCAGTCGTTGATAATGTTGCTTGGCTTTCCGCTTTCACTTCATCTACATTTACGTCAGATGATGCTTTGGCTGTAGACACTTCATTTTTATAAAGCAGGTATTTTGCACGCTTATCATGATTTGGATCAGAAGGAAGTTGCAATGCACCCGACTGACCGCATGCGGTTAATACAACACAACTCAGCAACACACTGATAGAACAAATGACTGGACGCATCTGAGCACCTAACTTTTACAATTCGCAGCAGTATAGCGTGATCAATCGATAGGCTAAAGTCTAAACATAAAAAAACAGCCACAAGGGCTGTTTTTTTATGTTGGGCGATACTTCACTAGAGAAAACTAGATCACTTTTTTTGTTCTTGTTCTTTCTTTAAACGATCTTCCCAGAATGTTGCATTACGGATTCCAAGTTTGACTGGATCAAAGGTAAACTTGGTCACGCCTGCTTTTTGTTGTTGCTCGTAATCGTTGAGTGCCTTGATGGTTGGTTTCCAAATGAAATAGGTCATGATAATACCAATGATATTAATCCATGCCATTAAACCAACACCAATATCACCGATCCCCCAAATATAACCTGTCGCGCTAATCACACCATAAATTACAGCTGAAAGAATAAAGCATTTGGTCAGGAACATTAATGAAGGTGTTTTAGTGATATAGCTCAGATAAGTAATATTGGTTTCAGCAATATAGTAATAGGCAATAATTGTAGTGAAAGCAAAGAAGAAAACTGCAAGTGCGACAAAGATTTGACCAAAACCACCAAAGACCGTATTTACTGCCATTTGAGTAAATGCTGGTGAACCAATTTCAACAGAAGCACCGACATTTTGCACAATAAACTGACCTGCTTCTAAAGTACCTTGAACGTTATACATTCCCGTAATCAAGATCATGAAAGCGGTCGCAGAACAAACGAATAAGGTATCAACATAGACAGAAAAAGATTGGACTAAACCTTGTTGTGCTGGATGTTGAACTTCAGCTGCTGCTGCTGCATGAGGACCTGTACCTTGGCCTGCTTCATTTGAGTAAACACCACGTTTTACCCCCCAACCAATCGCAGCACCGATACCCGCCATTGGTGAAAAAGCATCTGCAAAAATCATTTTTATCACACCCGGAAGTTCCTGAATGTTCATAAAAATGATCACCAGCGCCATGATAATGTAGCCAAGCGCCATAAATGGTACAACAAACTGAGCAAATCGAGCGATACGTTTAATACCACCGAAAATAATGACAGATAATAACGTGACAATGATAACAAGTGCCAACAACTTATAAGCACCGACATTGCCAAAAACAATAGCACCATCACCTGTAATTTGAGTAAATGCATTTCCAACCGCATTCGCTTGAATACCCGGCAAGAACAAACCACAGGAAATGATTGCAGCAATCGCAAAGAGAACACCTAACCAACGTTGCCCTAAGCCTTTATCAAAATAAAATGCAGGTCCACCACGATACTGACCTTGGTATTCAACTTTATAGATTTGACCTAAAGTTGATTCGACATATGCTGTACTAGCACCTAAAAATGCAACCACCCACATCCAAAATACAGCACCAGGACCGCCAAAACCGATTGCTGCTGCTACCCCAGCAATGTTACCCACACCAACACGACCAGAAAGTGAAACTGATAACGCTTGAAATGATGAAATACCCTGCGATGAGGATGTTCCTTTAATTAATAGTCGCCCCATCTCTTTGAGTTGTCGTACTTGAACAAACCGCGTAAGAATAGAGAAAAATAAACCTGCACCTAAACATAAGTAGATTAGCGCGGGGCTCCAGATAATGCCATTTACCCAATTAACAATTTCTGCTGCACTCATATATATCAACCTTTTTTATATAAATTGAAAATATAACAACTGTTAAATTTTCATTTGCTTGAGCAACAGCAATATCTATGCCAATCAACCGTAGTTTCTTGACAAGAATTGAACAATTGCTCAAAACCGTCCATGGAAAAAGTGAACTGAACAAGTATATTAACTCAAAAACACACTGTATCTTACTTGTAAAAGTCTTATATCATGTTATTTTGCTGAGCACTTCCCTTTAACCAGTGAGTTACGAAAACGTCGTTTCTCTTCATCCTTATTAAGAGAAACATGATCAACGCACTGTTTTCGTAATTACTTTACTTTTTAACTAATTTACAGAAAATTTTCAATTTTAATATGGCAAAAATTAAAACTATTTACCGTTGTGAACAATGTGGCACAGATCACCCCAAATGGGCTGGGCAATGTACTGAATGCGGTGAATGGAATAGTCTCACTGAAGTCCGTATAGAACCGAGTGTCACTCATCGTGGTCAACCCAAAATGGGCGGCGGATATTCAGGTCAAGCAGCAAGTATTACCACCTTAAACCAAGTCTCTGTTTCCAATGAAACACGTCTAGCCACCGGTGTGAGTGAGTTTGACCGTGTTTTAGGTGGAGGTCTAGTCACAGGTTCAGTGGTTCTGATTGGTGGCGACCCTGGAATTGGAAAATCCACCATTTTGCTACAAACTGCAACACATATGGCCAGCAAAAAAAGTTCTGCCCTGTATGTCACAGGCGAAGAATCACTTTCTCAAGTTGCATTACGGGCACAGCGTTTAGATTTACCCACCGATCAGCTCAAAGTTATGGCTGAAACCTGCGTTGAACGGATATGTGAAGTTTTAGCTCAAGTGCGCCCTGCTGTTGCTATTTTAGACTCCATTCAAACCCTATATACCGAAACCTTGCAATCTGCACCCGGCGGCGTCTCGCAAATTCGTGAGTCAGCTGCACTTCTTACCCGTTTTGCTAAAAATAGTGGCACTGCTTTATTCCTAGTCGGCCATGTGACCAAAGAAGGTGCGCTGGCTGGCCCGCGTGTTTTAGAACACATGGTTGATTGCGTGCTCTATTTTGAAGGTCAATCTGACTCACGTTACCGTATGATTCGTGCAGTGAAGAACCGTTTTGGTGCAGTCAATGAACTTGGGGTCTTTGCCATGACAGATAAAGGTCTACGTGAAGTCGCCAATCCATCGGCAATTTTCCTCAGCCGTTATGATGAAGCCATCCCTGGTTCAATTGTAATGATCAGCCGTGAAGGAACTCGTCCTCTATTAGTTGAAGTGCAAGCATTAGTTGACGATGCCCATGGACAGCCACGTCGTGTGGCTCTCGGTTTGGAACAAAACCGTTTGAATATGCTACTGGCGGTTATGCACCGACACGGAGGAGTACAAACCGCTGGTCAAGATGTTTATATCAATGTGGTCGGAGGATTAAAAATCACCGAGACAGGTTCTGACCTTGCGGTTCTACTCGCCTGCGCATCCAGCTTACGCGGTAAAGCTTTACCTCAACAATTGGCTGTATTTGGTGAAGTTGGGCTATCTGGCGAAATCCGCCCCGTTCCAAATGGTCAAGAACGCCTAAAAGAAGCAGCTAAACATGGTTTTAAATATGTGATTTTGCCTCGTGGCAACGCACCACAAAAACCAATTGAAGGTATCCAAGTGATTGCAGTTGCCCGATTACATGAAGCCTTGACTGAAGCGATGCAACTTAGTGATGAATTGTAATAAAAAATATGCTTTTCTAGTTGAAATTCACGGCAAATGCCTGCATAAATACACTTACTAATTGGAACTAAATAGGGATTTTCGATGCAAGTACACCAGCGTGGCTTGATGGCCGCTTTATTAATGGCAACCTTGGTTGCTGCACCACTCGCAGAAGCGAAACGTGCAGGCGGCGGAAAGAGTCATGGTATGAGCAGATCTAACTCATCTAGCCAGTCTTATCAACAACCTCGCCAAGCGACTCCACCAGCACAACAACAAGCCGCTCCGACTGCTGCACCTCAAAAAGCAGGTCCTGGTGTCGGTGGTATGGTTGCCGCAGGTGTTGCTGGCGCAGCATTAGGTGCCGTTGCAGCAAACGCAATGGCAGATGATAAAGATCCATCTCAAACAGAACAACAAGCTGTTGCAGCCGAGGAGGAGAAACAAGGGCTTCCTAGTTGGATTTGGGTTCTACTTGCAGCAGCCGCCGCCTTCTTTGTGTTCCGCAGATTAGGCGCAAAAAAAAAATTAGCAGCAGATAATCCGTACGCTCCGAACAATAGCGGTCGAAATAACTTTAGCCGCCAAACAACATCGCAACCAACTGCTCGCCAAACAGGTGACAACACCAATATCTTTGGTCAATCAGTTGGTGGCGGTGCTGCGACTCAAGCACCGTTCGGTAATGCTCCAACTCAAGCACCATTTGGTAGTGCTTCGACCAGTAATGGTAATCAACTACCAGATGGTACCGAACCAGCTGCATTTTTACGTACTGCCCGTCAACGCTTCAATCACATCCAATCAGTAAACAACGCAAATAATATCCAAGAAATCCGTCGTTATTTGTCACCTGAGCTTTACAGCTCAATGTATAGCGACATTATGGCCAACCAAGATCAAGACGTTGCTGAATTTAGCAATCTCAATGCCATGGTAGTCGAAAGTTCAACTGAGAATGGACAATATGTTGTCAGCGTTCGTTTTACAGGTACTGTGAGTGAAGACTTAAACAGCTTGCCACAACCATTTACCGAGATTTGGCACTTTGTTAAACCTGCTGGCTCACAACAAGATTGGGTTGTTGCAGGTATTCAACAAGCCTAAACGATTTCATCAAATTCAAAGGAGCTGTTTCGACAGCTCCTTTTTTATTACCCGTAAATCCTATATCCATCTACATAGACGTTTATTAAGCTTTTTCTTTTTAAGCATCTTTGATCTGAAAACCAACTTACAATACGCCGTCCCTATTCAACTAACGGATGCAATCTCAATTACGATGTGCAGACATTATCGACATACACGATACTTCGAAGATTACCGTCAGGCATATTTTCAGAGTGGACAGCCCTCAAGCATTAGAACGAAGTAGTGATCAGATACAGATCACAGCTGAGACCTTTCACGGCTAGGCATAGACATCTTTCATGGAACCAACTTCGACAAATGATCACTCAGAAATTCACAGACATAAAAAAAGCCTTGCCGAAGCAAAGCCTTTAATATCTATTAATATCTATTTTCAGATTGAATCGTTAAATCAAGAAACAAACTGCAAGAATAACCAGTACAAGCCGCCAGATAAACAGATCGTTGCTGGTAAAGTGAATACCCATGCAGATAAAATCGTTCTCACCGTAGCGAAGTTCAAGCCTGACTTATTCGCAACCATCGTACCCGCAACCGCACTGTTTAAGACATGCGTCGTTGAAACTGGCATACCAAAACCATCAGCCGCAGCAATAGTACTCATCGCAACAAGCTCAGCAGACATCCCCTGACCATAGGTCATGTGATTCTTACCAATACGCTCACCCACAGTAATAACAATACGTTTCCAGCCCACCATCGTACCGAGACCAAGCGCAAGAGCGACTGCTACTTTTACCCAAGTCGGGATGTACTGTAAAAATGAATCCATATTGCTACGATATTCTTTTACAACTTTTTTCTGTTCGTCAGTCATCACTGGTAATGCTTCAGCTTTGTCTAAACGTTTAAATGCTGTCGTACTCAAGTACATGTCATTTCGCAACTCAGCCACACCCTCTTCAGGAATGCTTTTGAGATCACCATAAGCTGCAACTTTTTCACCTAAATGATTGGTCATACTTGCCAATGCAGGTACAACTTCAGGCGTTTGTTCTTTGGTTTGAATATACGTGGTCAGCACTTCACGCGCTTTTTCATCAGAAAAATCTTGTCGATCAACATTTAGAACTAAAGCCGTTTGAGAAGACAATTGTTCAAATGATTGTAGATGTTTTTCATCTAAATTTTTATTTAATGAATATGCCAATGGAACCAAACCAATCAAGATCAACATGATTAAGCCCATGCCCTTTTGACCATCATTTGAACCGTGAGCAAAACTAACCCCAGTACAAGTAAAAATCAAAATACCGCGAATTAACGGTGGTGGTGGCTTATTGCCAACAGGCGGCTGGAATAACTCCATTTGGTTTTTAAATATCTTCTTAACCAACAAGAATAGAACCGCAGCGAAAGCGAAACCAATCATTGGCGAGAACAGTAAAGCCTTACCAACTTTAAGCACTTGATCCATGTCAATGCCACTGGTCGCACCAGTTGAAGCATTGAGCAAGTGGTTCATAATCCCCACGCCCAAAATTGAGCCAATCAAAGTGTGCGAGCTAGAAGCAGGAATACCGAGAAACCATGTTCCAAGATTCCACATAATCGCTGCAATCAGCAATGCAAATACCATCGCAAAGCCTGCACCACTGCCCACATTCATAATCATTTCAACAGGAAGCAATGCAATAATACCGTATGCAACTGCCCCACTCGCGACCATAACCCCTAAGAAGTTACAGAAGCCCGCCCACATCACCGCTACAGGTGCAGGAAGCGCATTGGTATAAATGACCGTCGCTACAGCATTGGCAGTATCATGGAAACCATTTACAAACTCAAAAGCCAAAGCAATAAAAAGAGCCGTTGATAATAAAATGACAGAATATAAACTTAAGGCAGGAACATGCGCTAAGTCAGCACTGACCTGAAAACCGATATAAATTAGTGTTGCAACAATAATCGTCAAAAACACCGGCATAAAAAATTTCGGTGTTGGTACATGTACATTCGTTGATTTTGCCGCTGGGTTGGCAAGTGGTGAATCCGAAGCAGGGGGAAGATTAGAATTCATGTAGACGGACAGAGGATAATGAAATCCCCCGTATTGTTTAATTAAATTATGACAATTATATGACAAAGGAATGCCATATAAAGCCAAAATTTCATATTTTCACACTGATTTTCGATACTTTTTGGCGATAAATCCACCTTTGTATTATTAAAATATTAACAAAAACAACATCTTAATCAAACAAAAATCAGTTCAAAACTGTTTGTCTGATTTTGCAACAAATGCTACGAAAGTTGACATCTTATTGTCACATTTCAGGGCACTTGTTTTATTTTTAGACATTATTCCGTTTAATTATTTCAATTTAATGAAACTTCGATGACATTTTTAATGTGAACTGACAGATCATCACTCTGCTGTACTGAAAATACACGCATTGATACGGCTTCTGTTACAATGCCACTGCTTTTTATCTTCATTTTATACTGGGGTTCCTTATGTCCACACTTGCCACCCTAAAATCACTTCTCGCCCAGCGCATCCTGATCATTGATGGTGCGATGGGAACTATGATTCAACGCCATAAATTAGAAGAAGAAGATTATCGTGGGGAACGTTTTGCAGACTGGGCATCGGACCTTAAAGGTAATAACGATTTATTGGTTCTAACACAACCACAAATTATTCAAAGCATTCATGAAGCGTATTTGGATGCTGGTGCAGATATTATCGAAACCAACAGCTTCAATGGTACTCGCGTCTCAATGTCCGATTATCACATGGAGGATTTGGTTCCTGAGATCAACCGTGAAGCAGCGCGTTTGGCGCGAGCTGCATGTGATAAATATTCAACGCCAGATAAACCACGCTTTGTTGCAGGTGTATTGGGTCCAACATCACGCACTTGTTCAATTTCACCAAATGTAAATGATCCTGCATTTCGTAACATTACTTTCGATGAACTCAAAGAAAATTATATAGAAGCAGCTCATGCACTCATTGAAGGTGGTTCGGACATTCTTCTGATCGAAACCGTATTTGATACTTTAAACTGTAAGGCAGCAATCTTTGCGGTCAAAGAAGTCTTCAAGCAAATCGGGCGTGAACTGCCATTGATGATTTCAGGCACGATTACCGATGCTTCTGGTCGTACCTTAACAGGTCAAACTGCCGAAGCGTTCTGGAACTCTGTCCGTCACGGCGACTTACTTTCTATCGGCTTTAACTGTGCTTTGGGTGCAGACGCAATGCGCCCGCATGTCAAAACTATTGCCGATATTGCAGATACCTTTGTTTCAGCACATCCCAATGCTGGCTTGCCAAATGCGTTTGGTGAATATGATGAAACACCTGAACAAACGGCTGAATTCATCAAAGAATTTGCTGAAAGTGGTTTGATCAATATCACAGGCGGATGCTGTGGGACTACACCAGATCATATTCGCGCCATTTATAATGCCGTAAAAGATATTAAACCACGACAAATACCTGAAACCGTTCCTGCCTGTCGTTTAAGTGGTTTAGAGCCATTTAACATTTATGATGACTCACTCTTTGTGAATGTCGGTGAACGTACCAACGTCACAGGTTCTAAAAAATTCCTGCGTTTAATTCGTGAAGAAAACTTTGCCGAAGCCTTAGAAGTTGCTCAGCAACAAGTGGTGGCAGGTGCACAAATCATCGATATTAATATGGATGAAGGGATGCTCGATTCGCAAAATGCGATGGTGCATTTCCTGAATCTTGTGGCATCTGAGCCTGATATTTCTCGTGTACCGATCATGATTGACTCATCAAAATGGGAAATCATCGAAGCGGGTTTGAAATGTGTGCAAGGCAAACCTGTCGTCAACTCGATTTCCTTAAAAGAAGGTTATGATGAGTTTGTCGAGAAAGCTCGATTATGCCGCCAGTATGGTGCTGCAGTTATTGTCATGGCCTTTGACGAAGCTGGTCAGGCGGATACCGCTGCGCGTAAACGCGAAATCTGTAAACGCTCTTATGATATTTTGGTCAATGAAGTCGGCTACCCTGCTGAAGATATTATTTTTGACCCGAACGTCTTTGCAATCGCGACAGGTATTGAAGAACACAACAACTATGCTGTGGACTTTATCGAAGCAACGGGTTGGATCAAACAGAACTTACCTCATGCGATGATTTCAGGTGGGGTCTCTAACGTATCATTCTCATTCCGCGGAAATGAGCCTGTCCGAGAAGCGATTCACTCAGTGTTCCTATACTATGCCATCAAACAAGGCATGACCATGGGGATCGTCAATGCTGGGCAAATGGCCATTTATGATGATATTGACCCTGAGCTCAAAGCAGCAGTTGAAGATGTTGTTCTGAATCAAAATCAAGATGAATCAGGGCAAGTTGCCACAGAAAAGTTGCTTGAAGTTGCTGAAAAATACCGCGGTCAAGGCGGTGCACAACGTGAAGCGGAAAACCTAGAGTGGCGTAATCAATCTGTAGAAAAGCGTCTTGAATATGCCCTTGTTAAAGGCATCACCACCTATATTGATGAAGATACAGAAGAAGCGCGTTTAAAAGCAAAACGTCCACTTGATGTAATTGAAGGCGCATTGATGGATGGTATGAACGTCGTCGGTGATCTATTTGGTTCGGGCAAAATGTTCCTACCCCAAGTGGTCAAATCTGCGCGTGTGATGAAGCAAGCCGTAGCTTGGTTGAACCCTTACATTGAGGCTGCAAAAACAAATAGCCAACCTAAAGGTAAGGTTCTAATGGCAACCGTCAAAGGCGACGTTCATGATATTGGTAAAAATATCGTGGGTGTGGTGCTCGGTTGTAACGGTTACGACATCGTTGACCTTGGTGTCATGGTTCCTTGTGAAAAAATCCTGCAAACTGCAATTGATGAGAAATGTGACATCATCGGTTTGTCGGGTTTGATTACCCCGTCACTCGATGAAATGGTTTTTGTTGCCAAAGAAATGCAACGCAAAGGCTTTAATATTCCGCTATTGATTGGTGGTGCGACTACCTCTAAAGCACATACCGCAGTAAAAATTGATCCACAATATTCAAATGATGCGGTGATTTATGTTGCCGATGCATCGCGTGCGGTGGGTGTTGCAACTACCCTACTTTCACCTGAAATGCGTGGCAGTTTTATCGCAGAACAACGTGCTGAATATGCCAAAATTCGTGAACGCTTAGCCAATAAGCAACCAAAAGCGGCAAAACTGAGCTACCCAGAATCTGTTAAAAATGGCTTTAAGGTCGATAAAGACTATGTGCCGCCGATTCCAAACACATTGGGCACACACGTTCTCACCAACTATCCACTTGCAACCTTGGTGGAGTATTTTGACTGGACACCATTCTTTATTTCTTGGAGTTTGGCAGGCAAATTCCCGAAAATTTTACAAGATGAAGTTGTCGGTGAAGCAGCAACAGATCTATATAACCAAGCACAAGCGATGTTAAAAGACGTGATCGACAACAAACTGTTCGATGCACGTGCCGTGTTTGGTTTATACCCTGCGCAACGTACTGGTGCGGATACGGTCAGTGTATTTGATGAAACAGCTCAACAGCTCACGCATACTTTTGAACACGTACGCCAACAATCTGACAAAGTCACAGGTAAACCAAATCTGTCTTTAGCTGACTTTATTAAACAATCTGAGCAGCCAGAAGATTATTTAGGTGGTTTTACCGTGTCGATCTTCGGTGCGGAAGAATTGGCAAATGAATATAAAGCCAAAGGTGATGACTATTCTGCGATTTTAATTCAGTCTTTGGCAGATCGTTTTGCAGAAGCATTTGCAGAGCATTTACATCAGCGTGTCCGTAAAGAGTTTTGGGGCTATAAAGCCGATGAGACTTTGGACAATGATGAACTGATCAAAGAAAAGTATGTCGGTATACGTCCCGCACCGGGTTATCCTGCGTGCCCTGAGCATTCTGAAAAAGCAGTGCTATTTGATTGGTTAGGTTCGGAAGAAAAAATCGGTACGAAACTGACTGAACACTTTGCCATGATGCCACCTTCTTCTGTCAGTGGTTTCTACTATTCGCATCCTGAAAGTGAATACTTTAACGTCGGCAAGATCTCTCAAGATCAGCTTGAGGATTATGCGAAGCGTAAAGGTTGGACACTGGATGAAGCGAAGCGTTGGTTAGCACCGAATTTAGATGATTCGATTGGTTAATCTAGAGTTCTTATAATCTCCCTTGCGAAGCAGTGCTTCTCACCTCCTTTAAAAAAAAGAAGGGTATGTCATGTGATTTAATAAAATTACATGACTGCTCCTCCCTTTTTTAAAGGGAGTTTGGGAGGGGTTTATAAAACTTCAAAAAGATTTACTTTATATATTGAGGTAGACTAAATTTCCAAAAAAAATTAATAATAATGTATAATTTATATTCGTGCACATCTTGTTAAATAATCAAAATTGAAATGAAAATTGGCATTAAACTAAATAATCATCAAAAAAGCAATCTAGCACAAATTATAGCTTTAATATTAACTACAATCATAGTTTTTATAATCACGCTAGGTATCTATAAGCTATTAAACCCTCAGAAAATAGTTAGGGTAATTCCACACCTACATCTTAAAACTAATGAGTCTATGATTTATGAGTTTAGTATTAAAAGGTTCAATAAAGCTGACACCATATTCATCACTCAAAATAAAAACCGTTTTTTTCTCATTGGCTGTTCAAGCTACTCTGAAACCATTTGTAATAAGCAACAAGTAGAAGAACAGAACTATATAATACAAGAATTAGATATTGTAAGAGTGGGAGACAAATTTTTTATCAAAAAAATCAGTTGGATTAATTCTTTAACGAAAGAGAAAACTCTGTACACTTTGAAAAACCAACAACTCATTGACTTTTATAAAGTAAAAAGTGAAACCTCAAAATTATCTATTGCTGTTTTTTTACTTTTCACTTGTGGGGCATTTTTTTTAATAATTTTTGGGCGTATTTATAAAATACTTCTAAGTAAGCTTATCATTAATTAGATCTACTGACATTTTTGTATGCTAGATAGCAATTAAACTTTATCGAAAACCTAAAATTACGATCCTTAATACCATACATGAAATTATATTTATATTAAAATCTAGAATAAGTCTTTTAAATGACAACTTTTTCTTTCTGTAATATCACTTATAGAATCAACTAAGAGCATATTCTTATTTCCATCACCTCTATAAGCTCCAACAACCTCAGCATATACAGGTTTTACCATATCCTTTTCCTTAGATAAAAAGTTTGATACTGCTTTTTCATCACTCCATTCAGCATCTTTTAGTTCATATATATTTCTACTAATATCACAACGCGTTAAAATCACTTTCTTGTTTTTAACATCCAACGTCCCAATAAAAATATCCATCACCTCATTTGATTCAATAGACTCAGCAAAAGCAGCCAAAGGATTCAGCAATATATACACAATTAAAAGTAATATGAGGTAAATTTTTTTCATTGAAACGCTCCTAACGTATGATGTAAGAAAATACGAAAATATATTCGACATCTGGTCTAATCAATTCTATTGATTGAGTTTAGTATATTTATCAGGGATGGCTGTTTTAAGTTTTTATAATAAGGCTCCTTTAATCTCCACTTTTAAGCAGACATTCGCTCTACAAACAACACACCATCCAAATGATCAACCTCATGTTGAACGATCCGCGCAGGAAAACCCTCATAAGTGGTTTCAACCACCTCACCTTGCAAAGTGTAATAACGTACTTTAATCGCTTGTGCTCGCTCCACTACCCCGCGCTGATCAGGAACACTCAAACAACCCTCTTCACCTAAACAAGTCGCTTGAGAAAAGGCTAGAATCTCAGGATTCACCATTACCACCGCATCCATTTCAGGCGCATCTGGATAGCGTATATTTGGACGAGAAGCGACAATAATAATTCGTTTTGAAATATAAACCTGCGGTGCAGCAATCCCAACACCATTACGCTCAAGCATGGTCGCATGCATCGCTGAAGCAAGTTGCATCAACCATTCACTATTAAACTCACCATCCCCAACGGTTGCAGCTTTAAGGGTTAAAATATCCTCACCGCGCTGTGCTACAGCTAAAACCACACTCATAACAATGACCTTATTCTTGATCAAATAGTAAATAACATAGTATTGGATATTTCATGTGGCTTCTATCATTTTCGCGCTAAAATAAAAAAACGCTCCGTATTGATGATACGAAGCGTTTTTTCTAATCTAAGTTGAATTAAAGATTTTTCTTTAATTCATCAGCAACAATTTCAATTTCAAGTTGGCTAAATTTACGAATTTCACCTTCAGCATGTCTCTCTAGCATACCGCCAATCAAAGGCACTTTCACTTTTACAGTCCAAGTCAAAGAGATATTTACTTTCTCACTGTCACCAGTAACACTGCGCTCACCTTTTGCTTCTAAAGGTAAATTTGCACCCAACTCAACTGTTGAGGTTAAATTTTTCAAATGGGTAATATCAGAACGTTTTAAGCGGAATGCATTTTTTAATAATTTTTTCGCAACATCTGGAATATTAACATCAAGATTATATTCACGGCGCAGCGTATAAGTATCACCGTTTATAGCCGATTCAATAATTTCTAAGTTTTCCCCAGGAATACGTTTACACACTGCTTCATGCAATGCCGTATCCGCGACTAATCTTGAAAAGTCTTCAATTGAAACACCATGGATTGTTTCATTTACCGTAAATTGATGTGCCATTTTTAAATTTCCATTTCGTTTTATTTAGGATTTCATCACGGACCGAAGTATATCATTCTCATTTGAATCGCAAAGTCTGAAGCAGCAAAAATTGGTGACTGCTCCGATTAGTTATTTTTATTGAGATTTTCTCGAGTGGCTAATTTTACAGCAATTGATGTCGTACGACTGATCGATAAATAATGATGACCATATTCAATCACAGCATGGAACTGTTCAGCACCATCGTCTAAGCCTGTTGCTGACCATGTCGTACCTTGAGGAAATTCATCTAACCACGTCGCTTTATAAAAATCTGAAACCGAATCAAAACATAAATATGTTTCAGGATCAGCCATTATTTTAGTTGCCATCTGGTCGAATTTTTGCTGTTTAAAAGCATCAAAGCTGATTAACACAAAGGTTCCTATTTTTATTTGCTAGAAGCGGCTCAAGTATGTTATCAACATATTACGGTCTTCAACAAACCCGAATGATCACAACGATAAATTATAAGGAGTAACCATGTCTTATCAAAATATTTTAGTCCCAGTGGACGACTCGCCAATATCTTATGCGGCGGTTGAACATGCACTGTCTTTGGCGAAATTATCGGGTGCAAAAGTTACAGTGCTGAGTGTGGTTGCAGTTGATCCTTATGTGGGCGTGGACTTTTATCAAGTTGCTCCTGCAATCACTGAACATTTCATGCAAGCTGAAGCACATGCAAAAACACAATTACAAGACATTGCCCAATCATTTAGTCAAAATGATATCACTGTCGCCACTAAAATTTATCATGGCTCAGCCAGTGAAGGCATTCTTTTTGTTGCCGATGAAATTGGGGCAGATTTGATTATTATGGGTTCGCATGGTCGTACTGGGGTAAAACGTTTATTGCTCGGTAGTGTGGCTCGTACTGTTCTAACAGAATCACATATTCCGGTTCTGATCATAAAACAATAACGTCATATTTTTAAATCAAAAACCTTGTGCTAAATCACAAGGTTTTTTTATTGGATTAAATCTATTCTCGAAAAGTCTCCCAGCTTTCAAAAGCATGCTGCTTATATACCTTTAATTCAGAAAACTGAGGAATAATTGCCTCGCTTTGTGTGGGTCTTAAAAACACAAAATCATCTACTTGAATATCACAATCTTTCGGGACATTAACCAGCTCTTGGTTACTACTACGTCCATACAAAGCATGTGGATGTGATTGTTTTGGATAGACATAATTTGCTAGCCAATACCCTCCATATATAAATAATGCTTTCGATTTATGTGGCAGTTTATCGAGTAAAGACATAGAAGGAAGCTGAGTAAAAGGCAACACTTTTAATATTGGCGCAGCAATCCATAACGCAGGTTGCAAAGCTTTTAAAAAATCACTGTCAAAATCGCTTGGTTTTAATAACATAGAGCCGAAAGATAAGTCGTTGCAATCACTTTCAGTAGTATGAAAACTAAAAGTTGGACTACCACCACCATTAAAACAAAGTCCATCATTCCATAGCGTTGGGAACTGTTTTTGAATGAGATTTTGATAATTGGCATAAGTCTGTTGTGATTCCAAATAAGCCTGCTCTGGTTTTTTAATCAGTGCAGGTATTTTGGTGACATGTGCGTCGTAGCCCATTAAACCTGATAGCTTTAAATGCTGTGGATATTGCTGAATCAGTTTCAATATTTCAGCCAGTTGCTGGGTGGACTGCACTCCACCACGATGTAAGCCAACATCAATTTCAATATTCACGTTTAAGCAAATTGAATATACCTGAGCAATTTCCAAATACTGCTGTAGGCGTTGTTTGGTATCAATTAGCCACTGAACCTTTGCATCTGACCATTCGGAATGCTTTTCATAAAAACAACGTGCAGCTTGAGCTGGCATGGGCTTGCCTAATAAAATATCAGCTTCTGCAAAGTTCTCTAAGATTGAAATAATATGTGGTTGATGAAACACCATAAACCGTTGCGTATTGATCTGTTCAGACAACATTTTTAATAAATCTAGACAGGCAAGCGATTTCACCACCAAACGTGCTTTCAAGTGTTGAGCATGTGACAAACGCACTTGTACATGTTGGATATTTTGTTTTAAAGCAGCCGCATCCACGATGAGTTGTGGTGTCACAACCCCCTGTTTTTTTAGATCGAAATTGAGTTGTTTAAAATAATGATCCAACATTTTTTATCCTTTATCTAATAATTAGAGATATGCCGACCCCACGGAGTCTTATCTTATTCTCATCCTATTTCAGGATAAGCCTTCGGCTCGACCTACTTTTCTTTCGGGAAAAGTAGGCAAAACCTGAGCTGCGTTTGAAGCAGCGTAAGATCTACAAAACTCGATGGCTACCACCTAATATCAGAACAATCGCAGAAACTTTATGTAATTGATTTAGTCCTGCCTCAAACAGTTGCAGATGACGATTTCGAGTATCAAAACAAGGAGAAAAGTTTGATATCAAAACGGACCCAAAAACAACTTTTCCAAATATGGGTTTAAAAACTTGGCTTGCGGATCAAGTCGCTGACGTACGGCCATAAAATCATCCCACTTTGGATATAAAGCACGAAGCTGCGTGGTGGTTATATTATGCATTTTCCCCCAATGTGGACGACCCTTATATTTCTGCAAAATCGGTTCAACCACATCAAAAATCAAACGCGGATCTTGTTTGTGATATTGATGAACCGAGATCGAAATCGAGTCTTGCTGATAAAAAGGACTCAACCAAATATCATCACCTTTGACAAAGCGAAATTCGAGTGGGAAAAAAGTTGAGACTTTATAATTTCTTAAGGTATGTAAAACCTCATCTAGACATTCGATGCCTTGCTCAACAGGAATCTGATATTCCATTTCATTGAATTTGGTATTTCGCGGCGTTGGAAATATCCTACTCGACCAATCCACGTAAGTTGTTGGTTTAACCAGTACCCCTAAAAGCTTCTGCAAATAGGGATTGATTGGTGGGAAAAATCGGGTGAGCTCAGAGCACATGGTCAGCAAAGTATCATCCGATGGGAAGTTTTCTTTACGTGGCAATATCTTCTCATCAGTTTCATCTAAGGTTTTTAACATCACCTGTTTTTCATAGGAAAATACAAAACACTCAATGTGCCGATGCTGATGCTTCCATTGCTGAATATGATGCATCATATCTTCGAGGCGGCAAAGTTCGATATGCTCTTTCAGCTTATAGCGTGGACGATTTTGCATGGTGATCTTGGTCAAAACCCCTAAACTGCCTAAGGAAACACGTCCTGCGGCAAAAATTTCAGGATGTTCGCTTCGACTACATTTTAGGATTTCCCCTGAAGCCGTCAGCAACTCAAAGGCTTCGACATACGCTGAAATACAATGCAAATCTGCGCCTGTTCCATGTGTACCTGTTGAAACTGCACCTGCCAGACTTTGCTGATCGATATCGCCCTGATTCATCAAGGCTTGATTGATCGGGTGTAAGTGTTGATCTAAATTGTATAATCGCGTTCCTGCATAGATGGTACTTTGACAGCGGTCAATATCTGAAGACTCCACACCCGCTATACGATCTAAAGACAATAACAAAGCATCTGTACAGACCAACGGCGTAAATGAATGCCCTGCACCAACTACCCGTATTTTGGGATAGTCTTGCACAATTCGCTGTAACTCTAAAATATTGGTTGGTTGTAAGATCTGCGTAGGATAGGCCTTTTGAAAACCTGACCAATTCGACCAAGTTGCCTGACTAAATTCATTCATACTGCCTCTCCTTGGCCTACGGCAGTTTTTAAGTTACCGTGATTGGTTCGCTTTACGAGTTCTTGTTCTGGAATCGGCTTTGGCCGCGTCGTTTGATCATAACCTTGATCATCGTTACGTTTATGTTTCCCCTGTAATAATTGTTCTGCTAAATGTTTGAATTTGCTTTGACAAGCGGCAAGTGTCCATTGCCCAAATAAGGTATGCCCACCTTCATAAGCTTGTTCTTGGTATTCTTCATAAGTGGTGACATACCCCATATAATCATTGCAATAAGAACTTAACCAAACTCGATCTATATCAGACTGATCAGCCAAAACTTGTTTTACAGTATGAATAACGCGCTGTCCTGCAATCGTCGTAAACTCACCCGGACAGCACACAAGTGCTAACTGACCTAATCGAATGATTTGTAATGGCACAACACTCGGCACTAAAGGACTTTGCTGTATTGCCCCTACTTTGATTTGTCTATTCATTTCTGCAATCAAGGGATCAAGCATACTCGGCGGAAAGCCAATCGGCTGCCCTAAAATCTTTTTTGCGCCTGCTTCTAGAAAAATCAGCTTTGGTCCTTGTGAGGCATATAGTTGTTGATAGGCAGTAAAATCAGACGCTAAAGGATGCTTGGTTTTTTGTTTACGATATTGATTGGCTAAAAACTGCATCGCTTTGATTAAAGGCTTTGGCGCACCGAGTCCATCGACAGGCGTTCCTGCAAAAAAAGCAACGCCATGACATGGTTGACTGGTTTTGGCACCGACGTGCCCAGCAGCAAACTCAGGAGGAATCTCAATATTGCTTAAATCCACATAAGACAATACTGCATCAATTTCTCCCTTAATCTGTTGCAAAGGATGCTGAAATGCCATTAAAGCCAATTCACTTTGATAACGTCCATTTTGCTGTGCATATTGGTACTCTTGTTCGCCTTTAATTTTGTTGCGAATCTTGAGTTGGTTTTTGCCATGAAAATGTGGAGACACATCGCCTGCGGTTGCTTGCGCAAAAATCGTGACAGGATTTTGAATCCCTTGATCAATCAAAGCCTGCTCTGAAAATGCAGCGGCATAGCCCTTATTATCGCCATCATGTGCTTTTAAATTATTTCCAAGACAAGTTGCATGCACCCCAAACAAAGAAATAAAGGATTGTAATTTTTGCGCTCGATAAAAACCGATCAGTTGCATTTCACGATTCATCGCCAAATGTGTTTCAGTTTCTGAATAATGGATGACATCAGGATTACGGTTATAAGCCTTGATTGAACGATTCCATGCCACAGGTATGTTTTCTGCAAAATTCTGTGTGGTGAGGAAAATCTCAGTCTCTTGTTCTTGCTCTATGGCGGTCAGAATACTCAGAATAATCGCATCGACAATCGCGCTTAAATGTTCGGGCACAAAACCCGGTGTTGGCATGTTATACAAGGCTTCATGTGCACAGCCACCCGGCCCTGAATGGGTATGGGTTGCGGTCAAGACCAATTGATTTTCATTAAACGCTGAACCAAAGCTTTGCTGAAGTCTCGTCACCGTTTGATTACGCATGGCATGGGTAATACAGCCTAAATCGACACAGCAAAAAATAAGCCGATTTTGCTGCTGATCGACGATGCTAAAACTACGCACATATAAAGCCGTTCGCTTTTCATAAGCACGATGTGACCATTGGCCATAACCGAACATGGCGTAGCCTTTGGGTTTTATTTGAATTTCCTGCTTATCCCAACCAACCTGATACATTGGTACATTCCCTTATTAAATTCTTTTTCTAACTATCTGTTATAAAGCATGTTTAAAGTTAAACAAAATTATGCGATAGCCAAAAGCGTTAAGGGAATTTATTTTTTTATAAAAAGGGATTTTGGTCTAAAAAAATGTATTTTTTGTCAAATGTTCAACAGATTATCATTCAAGCACAAACAAGCTTAGGGCTCACTAGCATCCCAAGCTTGCTTTAAATAACCGAAAAATAGAAATTTAACTTGCAGCTTGATAAAACGGAACATCACCATTAATGGTGGCGCGATGCATAATCCGATGCGCATCACCATAATCAAATAAAGCCTTATGCTGCGTGCAACGATTATCCCAAATTGCCACGTCACCCGCCTGCCACTGCCAACGTAAATGGAACTGCTCACTGGTCGCATGCGCAAATAGATACTGTAACAACTCAGCACTTTCGGCTTTATCTAATTCATTAATACGCGTGGTAAAACCTTCACTCACGAATAAAATCGGCTGACCTGTGACAGGATGGGTTCTCACCACTGGATGAATGACAGGAGGATTACGTTTAAAGGTTTGTTCCAGTTTTTGACGCTCAACCTCATTGTGTGCAAAACGTTCAATCGGGAAAGACTGACGAATATCATGGGTAGCCGTTAAGCCTTGCAACTTTTGCTGTAAGTCTTGATCCAGTGCAGCAAATGCAGCGACTCCACTTGACCACAGTGTATCGCCACCCACAGGTGGAATCTTGATGGCTTGTAAGACGCAACCTAATGGCGGATTTTGGCTAAACGTGACATCAGTATGCCATAACTCATTGTCACGTAAGTCTTGTTTCCAGCTATCCAATACAATGATTTCAGGTACATTTTCCACCGTTGGAAAAATCGGATGAATATGCAAAGAACCAAAACCACGTGCCAAATCAGCTTGGGCTTGCGGTGCTAACTGCTGATGACGGAAGAAAATCACATGATGATCAAGCAACGCCTGTTGAATGTGTTGGGTCGTCTTTGCATCAACCATATTTAGATCTACATCGTGAATAATTGCACCAATGCTTGGTTTAATGATTTCAATATTTAACGTCATTTTTACATCCACACTTATAACTGTTGACCATACCAAGGCGAGAGTTGCTGTTGTAACCAACGCAAAAACAATTCAAAACTGACGGCGACAATGGCAATCACAATGATGCCGAGTACCACAGTATCGGTGATCAGGAATTGCGCCGCTGACTGCACCATAAAACCAATACCACGATCTGCTGCCACCAACTCCGATGCTACTAAGGTTGACCAGCCCACACCTAGACCAATACGGATTCCTGTCAAAATATGCGGTAAAGCCGTTGGTAAAATCACATGCCAAAACACTTGTGACTGGCTCGCGCCTAAAGATAAAGCAGCACGCTCACGATTAAGTTGATGGCTCAACACGCCATGGGTACTGCTGATAATCACGGGTGCAAGGATCGAAAAGAAAATCAAAAGCACTTTGGTGGTTTCACCAATGCCGAACCAGATCACCAATAAAGGTAAATAGGCCAAAGGTGGAATCGGACGCAATAACTCAACCAACGGATCAAGCAGCGCACGCACCCATTTGTTCAATCCCATCCACAAACCGACAGGCACACCAATGGCAATCGCCGCGACTAAAGCCAGCAAGACCCGTGAAATACTTGCCGCCAAATGCTGCCACAATGTTGCTTGCATAAAGCCTTGTTGACTGACTTCAAGGAACTTCTGCCATACCGCTTGCGGACTCGGTAAAAATAGGCTTGGGACAATGTTTAATGCAGTGATCAGATACCAAATCGCTAATACACTCAAAACACTCGACAAACTAAGAATCAAATTACGGCGGCGAGCTACAAACCCTCCTAATGCATTCAGAACGAAACTTGATTGCTTTGGCTCGGATGGATGCAGCTCAGCCGTCTTCGTAACTTCATAGACGATATTTTTTGCTTGACCCGTCATACAGTCACCTCATTTACTGCTTGTTTCTGTACACGTAACCGTTCAAACAATTGCTCACGTAATTGAATAAATTTTGAATCAGATTTAATCGCACGAATGGATTCGCCCCGTTTATAGCGATCAGCAAAATCTAATTTTAAAGTTTCCACGATCTTGCCGGGACGAGCTGTCATCAACACCAGTTGATTGCTCAGTAACAAGGCTTCTTCAATATCATGTGTGATCAGAAAGAAGGATTTATTTTGTTCAATCCATAAATCCAAAACCAACTGCTGCATGGTTTCACGAGTAAATGCATCTAATGCTGCAAAAGGTTCATCCAACAAGATAAAAGCTGCATGGCTAATCAAAGCACGTGCAATACCAACACGTTGCTTCATGCCCCCTGACAGTTCCCAAATATTAGCTTTGGCAACATGGCTCAAACCAACAACTTTCAGGATCGTATCAACTTGCTGTTGAATTTCATGTGCTTTTAAGCCTTTGAGCTGCAAAGCAAAACCAATATTTTCAGAGACATTTAACCAAGGCAGCAAAGCGTGATCCTGAAACACCACAGCGCGGCGTGCATCAGGTGCAGTAAGCACTTCATCATCCAGTTTAATCTGCCCCGAACTTGGCTTTTGAAAACCTGCCAAAATATTCAACAATGTTGTTTTACCACAGCCGGACTCACCCAAAATAACAGTCAAAGTCCCTTCTTCAATCTTGAGATGAATGTCGTGAAGTACAGGCATCGTCTGCTTTGGAAAAGTTAAATGAAGATGCTCGGCAGCTAATACGCTCATTTCGATCTCCTATGGCTGTAAGAACTGAGTCGTGACAGTGGCTTTATAGTCAGGTTTGACTTGATCCACTTTGCCCTGACTTTTTAAAAAAGTTGCTGTATCAAAAATATTCTTGGCGAACTCACCCGCTAACGTCGCTTGTTGTTGCTTACCAGCCAGATATATATTTCCAGATAGGAGCAATGGAATATCTTTGCTATCCGACCCCGTCAGTTGCGCAATTTTCTGAATATTGTCCGTATTTTGTTCAAAGGCTTTGGGATCTTGGTTATAGGCTTCGATCTGCTTCAAGCTGGTTTTTACGAAGGCTTTGAGGAATTCAGGATTTTTATCAGCAAAATCTTTGCGCACTACCCAAAGATCATAGGTTGGTGCACCCCACTCGCCGACTTGTTTCGAATCCGTAAGCACCTGCCCGCTAGCTTTGATTTTGCTTAATGCAGGTTCCCAAACATAAGCTGCATCGATATCACCACGTTCCCAAGCCGCAGTAATTTCAGGTGGACGTAAATTAATAATCTTGACTTGGTTATCCGCAATATCCCAATGCTCTAAGGCAGACAATAGGCTGTAATGTGTAGTCGAAACGAATGGCACAGCAATGGTTTTACCGACCAAATCTTGTGGTGTTTTAATTCCAGATTTATGACTCACCACCAAAGCCTCAGAACCACCTAATTTTGAAGTCACTAAAAATACTTCGATGGGTAAATCACGACTGGCAGCGGCAGCGAATGGACTTGAACCAATATTGCCGATCACCACATCACCTGATGCTAGTGCATTGACTACATCTGAGCCCGCATCAAATTTACGCCATTGAATGGATTGCTGACTATCACGCTCATAATCACCATTGGCCTGTGCTACTTTGGTTGGATCAATACCCGTCTGATAAGCAATCACCACCGATTTGTTATTTTTTGATTGTACTGATGTAGCATCTTTTTGATTTTGATAAATAATAAAAACAACTATCGCCACAAGGACGATTGTTGTAACAATAAGTGGCTTGCGGTTTTTGAGGCCCATAATGAGATGATCTTTCAATAATAAGGACTTATGGTATGCGTCATGTTTTATGATTAAAAATAAGAAAAAATGCGTTGTTTATTCTTTTGAGGTATATAAAACATTCATTCTTCTTATAGATTTCCCCTAAGCCCCTTTTGTTTCTCTTGATGGAAGAAATACAAAGAGGCTAAGCAATGATGCAAAGGGTCTATCAAAACCGTGCAAATATTTATGGCATTTTCATTTTTTTGAATAAATACACATGCAAAATATACAAGACGAATAAAACTGACTCACCTATAATTCGCTGTTATTAAAGTGCATAGACGATATCGTTTATGTGAAAAAATCAACAGCGTTCTGAGAAAAATCATGCAACAAGCTGACGCACCAAACCAAGCTCCAACGATTCCATTTTGGCAAGCCTTTTTATTTTGGCTAAAGTTAGGTTTTATTAGCTTTGGTGGTCCAGCTGGTCAAATTGCCGTGATGCACCAAGAATTAGTCGAACGCAGACGCTGGATTTCTGAAAAAAGATTTTTACATGCATTGAATTACTGTATGTTGCTTCCTGGTCCAGAGGCGCAACAATTAGCCACCTATATTGGTTGGTTAATGCATCGCACTATCGGTGGTTTGGTTGCTGGCATTTTGTTTTTTCTACCCTCATTATTTATTCTGATCATACTCTCATGGATCTATATCCAATTCGGTGACGTTCCGATTATTGCAGGACTTTTTTACGGCATAAAACCCGCTGTCACAGCGATTGTGTTTCATGCAACCTATAGAATTGGCAGTCGTTCATTAAAGAATCCTTGCTTATGGAGCATTGCAGTAGCCGCATTTATCGCGATATTTTTCTTTAATATTCCCTTTCCACTTATCATCCTCAGTGCAGCAATACTTGGCTATTTAATCAGCAAAAAATACCCACTATTGTTTACTCAGCAGAATGCCCACGCAAATACTTCAAAGCGTTATGGTACAGCAGTGATTGATGATGATACACCGCCGCCTAGTCATGCTATTTTCCGCTGGGGAAATCTGCTCAAGATTTTAAGTATTGCAGGATTATTATGGTGCATCCCTATTTTAATGCTGTCTTTAACGCTGGGATGGCAACATACTTATACCCAAATGGCATGGTTCTTCACTAAGGCTGCCTTACTCACCTTTGGTGGCGCTTATGCAGTTTTGCCATATGTGTATCAAGGTGCCGTTGAATATTATGGTTGGCTTAGCCCAACGCAAATGATTGATGGGCTCGCATTAGGTGAAAGTACCCCCGGGCCGCTGATTATGGTGGTGGCTTTTGTCGGTTTCCTTGGCGCTTTCAATTCTGCTTTATTGGGAACTGAACATTTATTTCTCGCAGGCGCAATTGGCGCTGTGATCGTGACTTGGTTTACCTTTCTCTTTTCTTTTGTATTTATTTTGGCGGGTGCACCTGTCATCGAATCTACCCATAACCAGCTTAAATTTACAGCTCCACTTACTGCGATCACTGCAGCAGTGGTTGGGGTAATTTTAAATCTCGCACTGTTCTTTGGCTACCATGTACTGTGGCCTAATGGTTTTGATCAGGGATTTAATTTTGAAGCTGCACTGATGACTCTTGCCGCTTTAATTGCATTATTTAAATTCCAGATCAATGTGCTGTATGTGATCTTTGCTTCGGCATTATGTGGTTTGCTTTTATATCTCATATAAGATTGAAAATAGCGATTCGCGTTGTCCACTTATTAACGCGAATCGCTTCAAGATTAAATATAATGAATCTCGACAGATGCATGTACAATTTCTTCATGAATGGCCAATCCCGCTTTAATTCGATCTGGCGTTAAATCCATGGCTCCTGTTTCTAATCCGAGAATACAAGAAAACTTGCCCTTACCTACTTTCCACACATGTAAATCAGTAATTTCAACCTGAGGAAACTGTTCAATTACGTCCTGTATTTCTTGAACGAGCGGATGCGCCATCTCTGCATCTAGCAATGTTTTTCCTGTTTCGCGCATTAATCCCCATGACCATTTTGCAACCAATATTGCGCCTAGAATACCAAGTACCGCATCCAGAAAATTCCATCCAAAATATTTTGCAGCAAACAAAGCAATGATCGCCAATACAGAGGTGACAGCATCAGCAACCACGTGCAAAAAAGCAGCTTTCTGATTTAAATCATGGTGATGTTCATGATGATGGTGCTGGTGATCATGGCCATGATGGTGATGTCCATCCTCATGCAGTAACCAAGCACAAATCAGATTCACAGCTAAGCCCACAATCGCAATCGGAATTGCTTGATTAAAATGAATCGTGACGGGATTAATCAATCTTTCAATCGAGTGAACACCCATTAACACAGCCACGACCATCAATAAAATCGCACTGCTATAACCTGCCAGTACCTCGATTTTCCACGTTCCAAAACTAAACCGCGGATCATGGGCATAATGGCGCGCCATACGATAAGCAAAATAGGCCAACCCCAAAGCCAACATATGTGAACTCATATGCCAGCCATCTGCCAGCAAAGCCATGGAGTTAAAAATCCAACCACCTAGAATTTCTAATATCATCATGACCGCAGTCAATAGCGTGGCAATTAAAATTCTTTTTTGAGCTAAAGGATTTCCCTGATCAAATTGATGAGAATGACGACGTTTCAAGTTACTATGCTGCATATTGTTTAACTTTAAAATATACTCCCTACCAGTATATTATTTTTTTGGAGAAAAATAATGGCACATCTACAGCAGGACAAAAAAATTTTAAATCGAGTAAAAAGACTGCAAGGTCAGCTTAATGCTGTTGAGAAATCGTTGACCCATCCCGATCAGTCGTGCATGGATGTATTGCAACAAGTTGCTGCAATTAGAGGTGCTGTCAATGGACTCATGAATCAATTGATTGAACAACATTTAAAAGAACACGTTTTAAAAGACACTAATCAGGTGAATGACGAAGAAATTCAGAAGTTTCTAAGCTTATTGCAACGCTATTTATAAATACCACATCACATCTGTGAGTTGCTCTATTTCTGCTTTGTCATGGCTGACATACAGCATCGGGATTTTAATATCCTGTATCACCTTTTGAAAAAAAGGAATAATCTCAGCTTTGTGAGCAGCATCTAAGGCAGATAATGGCTCATCCAAGAGCAATAGTTGCGGTGAATAAAGCAATGCTCGGCCCAAGGCCACACGCTGTTTCTCTCCTCCTGAAAGTTTAATTGGCATCCGATCAATCAAATGACCTAATTTGAGTAACTCTACAATGTAGTCCACCTCAAACTGTCGCTGCTGTGGCTGAATATGCTTAAATCCAAACAATAAATTTTGCATCACATTTTTATGTGGAAACAGTTGTGCATCCTGAAAAACTAATCCGACACGGCGTTGTTGCGTGCTTAAATTAATTTTTTGGCAGTGATCAAACCATGTCTGATTCTGAACCTTGATCCAGCCAGATTGGGGAGTAATTATGCCAGCAATACTATGTAAAATTGTGGTTTTTCCTGAACCTGACGCGCCAAATAAACCAATAACTGTATGATCCGACTGGAAATGCTGATCAAGACTAAATTGACCTTGTTGTAAACGAATATGACAATCGATCATCACGCATACCCACGCTTATTTTTCTGATAGCGATTGAACCACTGCGCAAACCATAAGGCAAAAAAGGCAACGGTCAGTGACAAAATAATCAAGCGCCAAACGGCGGCTTCAGTATCAGGTTGCTGCATGAGACTATACATCGCTAAAGGTAAGGTTCGCGTTTCACTGGCAATGTTACCAACAAAGGTTATGGTCGCACCGAACTCACCTAAACTTCGACAGAAACATAAAATACTACCCACTAGAATACCACTACTGGCCAATGGCAAAGTCACCTGCATAAATGCACCAAATGAAGAAGCACCCAAACTCTTTGCCGCAATTTCTAAACGCTGATCGACCAGTTCAATTGCAAGTCGTATCGATTGTACCAATAACGGAAACCCCATCACTGCCGATGCAAGCACCGCTCCTTTCCAGTTAAATGCAAACTCTATCCCGAATGGTGCGAGATACTGCCCTAAAAATCCATTGTTTCCAAAAACTTGCAATAGTAAATAACCGGGCACCACTGGTGGCAACACCAACGGTAAAAACACCAGCGTCTCTAATAGTGATTTTCCCCAAAACTCTTTTCGCGCCAATATCCAAGCAATCAAGGTGGCAGGAATTAAACTAAAAATGAGACAAGTTGCTGCCACTTTACATGACAGCTTCAGGACTTCGATCTCTTCAGGTGTAAGCATCATTGCGGCAGTACACTAAAGCCATATTTTTTAAATATAGAAGTTGCTTCTCGGCTTTGCAGAAACTGATAGAACTTTACGGATTCTGTATTGTTCTTAAGTAATCCAACAGGATAAATAATCGGTGTATGGGTATTTTCAGGAAATACGGCGGCGATCTGCACATTCTTTGTCACCGCGGCATCTGTGGCATAAACAATTCCCGCGTGGCATTCACCACGTGCCACGAAATTTAAAGCTGCGCGTACATCTTCCGTTGCAACGAGACGGGGCTCTATGCTCCCCCACCAGCCCAACGATGTTAGCGCTTGCTTTGCATATCGTCCAACAGGCACACTTTTGGTATCTCCTGTGCAAACCCGACCTCGAATCACACTCAGAGGATCAAAGCTATTTTGCATTTTAATCTTGATTGGACGATCTTTTGGACTAATCAGGACTAAACGATTGCTGAGTAAGTTGATCCGATGATGAGCCGTGACTCGTTTTTTATTTTGTAAATAATTCATCCAATCTACATCAGCGGAAATAAAAAGGTCCGCTGGTGCTCCTGCTTCGATCTGTTTGGCCAAGGTTGCCGAACCTGCATAAGAGGTTTTTATTTTGACTTTATTTTCGTGTTGATAATGCTGAGTTAATTCATTGATTGCATCCGTCAGACTTGCAGCTGCATAGACCGTTACTGTATTGCTCGCCAATACATTTGCGCTTAACGATAAATTTCCTGCAAACAATATTGTTGCAAAGCATGCTGCTTTAATCTTCATAGGCGTTCTATCTACCTTCCTCGGATTCGCTATGTTTCCATAAACATAACGCCTAATAAAGATACACGAAAAACCACAATTAGCCAGTTTTGTTCACTGGTAAATGTCGCTAAAAATAACGATAAGTGAGAAATCTAGCCTTTTACCGCTAGATTTTGCTTCGGCAACAATTTACAACCACAAGACAGAGGATCATTGACTCGTGCAGCTATTTTACCCATTACCAGCATATTTGGATCGCCTGCAATAATCGTTGAAACAGTTTGATGCTTAGGGCAAGTCGCTTTATCTCCTACACAAGCAATCGGAATACCCTCAATCAAGAAGCTACTATTTCCAGAAATAACCTTCCCACCACCAGTTGTTGGACAACCAATCACAATATAGGGTGTTGCCATAATCACATCCCTCGCATCTTTAATGCTAAAAAACTAAAGTACTTCAAACTCAATTCGACGATTTTTACGGCGGCCATCAGCGGTTGCATTGTCTGCGATCGGTTGGCTTGAGCCCTTACCTTCGGTACTTAAACGATCAGTCGCAATATTCTTAGCGACTAAATAATCTTGTACAGCAACAGCACGCTCCTTACTCAGAATTGTATTTTTATTGGCATCACCCGAGCTATCGGTATGCCCAATGATTCGGACTTGCTTACCACCGACCTTATTTAAAGCAACGGCCATTTCATCCAAAATACGTTTACCTGCATCAGTTAAAATCGCACTGCCTGATTCAAATTCAATAATGCGATCTTTTAAAGCATCATCAATGACCTTTTGCTCAGCCAGATTTACAGAAAGCTGAGCATTGAACCGATAGGGCTGTTGCACTAAAGACTGGAAATTTGATGCTGTAGGTTGAATCTCATTTGGATTTGTCATTTTCCCAGTCAGTTCAATCTGAGTCCCTTGTACTCGTAGTTGTCCCTGCTTCACTTTCTTGAGATCTGGTGTAATGACACGTGTCACCGAATCGCTCCAACCGCTTGGCGCTGAAACAGGACGAACCTGAATCTTGTCTACCACTTGATCTGCACCATAAACCGACTGCATTTTAACCAAAATCGCCTGTTTGCTTGCCTCATTAGGAACAACGCCTTCAACCACTATCGGTGCTGCGATGGCTATAGGACTCAGTGCTAAACTCAATAAACCGACAACACAGCTACCCAATATAAATTTCGTATTATTTGTCATATTTATTCATCTAAAAAAGTTTGTCGAAATAACTTTAAACCTTGATTAAGGCTTAACTGACGTTGACACAATGATTGCTCTAAAGTGGCAAGACCTGCATTCTGCTCAAGATAAGCATCAATCCACTCGGCTTGGATCAAAGATACCCAATGATCACTCTGCATATTCTGGGTAAACAGATCACTTAGCGCCATGATATCGGCCCCTTGAAAACCGATGAATAAAATAGGGTCTTCCCGATGCAAGATACCAATCAATATTTCTGTATTACTTTTTTCTAAAAAGCGCCCAATCATTCCCACCCAAAAGGCAGCAATTTCATAGCTATACATATGATTATTGATTGGCAAAATCAGTACTTTATTCAGACGACTGGTGCCATTTTTTAAGATTGGCTGGAGCAAAAGCCCCAAGCCGATCATACTTTGTACCAGTTGATAGACATTGATTTTCATCAATTGAGCAAATGAATGCAATGTATGATTTTCATAAAAACTATTGCATTCTGATGCGGTGAAAACCTGAACTAAATTGGGTAAATTGTTGAGCTTATCCAACATCACATCCGTATCGCGGATACTGCGTAATACTCGATTTCGTTGAAATAAATCCACCAATACCGACTTATAAAAATAAGGTGCAAGCAACAGATTTTGATAAGGCTGTTCAATCTCTAATAATTGACTCAATACCATCGGGAATGCTCGTCCTGAGCTATCTTGGCTGGCAATCAAGTTTGCGACCAAGAACATTGATTCCGAAGGATTTGCAATAAAGAAATCTAAAGCAGGCAAAGTCTCGTAGCGCTGCTTAAACTCAGGTGCTTGCATTGCATGCTCAAGTGCTTCAGTGATCCACTGATCAAGCACTTGAATCAACGCATATTGGCCTTTAGATTTAATGAAATCCCCACGAGCAGGTGTTTTTCCATAATACAATGGCGTAGTTTTTACCGCTTGCATACGCCCCCCTCATGGTACTGCTTGATCATCCTAATCATTACGGTGTTGCTCCTTGAGATGGCGAAACAGTAGAGGGTTGTGATGCAGCAGCGTTGGTTGGTGTGGTTTGAGCAGCGACAACGCGAACTGCTTTCTCGGTTACCACTTTATCCACAAGTTTTAAATCTGCATAACCACGACTTGATCCGACGTTGCCTGAACTAT
Source organism: Acinetobacter halotolerans (assembly GCF_004208515.1). Taxonomy (GTDB): domain Bacteria; phylum Pseudomonadota; class Gammaproteobacteria; order Pseudomonadales; family Moraxellaceae; genus Acinetobacter; species Acinetobacter halotolerans. Next base: position 78,196 of record NZ_SGIM01000002.1, on the reverse strand, counting down.
TGCCGCTGATTAATCTAAAGTTTACTTTCAACGCCAATGCTGGATTTGCCTTGCTCTTCCAGAGCATCTCAAAACTACCGTTCTGCTCTTTACGTTGTGCACTATCAATCAAGCGATTAATCCCGTACTCACCAGGTTCATCAAAAATAGTATGAGTTTGTCCTTCTAGATCAATCGCAGTAATGCGAGCACCTGGAATCGCGCCTTTATTTGGCCAAACAAAATTCACCCATTGTTGAATACCGTTTTCATAGACCATACGTTGCCCATCAATATCAATGGTATAAGACAAGAATTGTGGGTTCTGTAATGGATAAAACTGGAAGTTAGATTGATTCGATGCTGGCGCAGCCGCCGGCTGATCCAAACTGCCCGTCGCCATACCATTCACTGGTGCGACATATTGTTGGAAAGCCATCACAAATTGTGGATTCAGGCTGATGCCTAAATCTTTCCAAGTTTTAGAAGTCAGCACATAACCACGACGAATCACAAATGGATCTAAAGCCTCTTTCACAAAACGAGAAATACTACCTGTTTCACCAAAGATCTGACCAATTTCATTACTGGTTGCTTGAAGTGTCACACTAGAATTAAATGGATACTTCTGACTGAGATTGGTTTGGAATGGTTGATACGCTTGTATACCCCAAAGTTTATTTAACTCATCCTGAGTTGGCAGGATCAAACTTGAAAATGCCTGCGTCAACGGACTCATCAATAATTTCTGCGCCACTTGCTGATCAGCTTCCTTCATACCCACCATCATTTTCTCATCAACATATTTCTGAGTAATGTTAAAGACAGAAGTTTGATCAGTAATGGTCTGTTTCACCAATGCCATTGCACTTGGTCCAATCTCACCTGCTGTTTTGAGGTCATTGAACTTACTACGCACTTGCGCGAGATTGTTCATGTACTCATCAAATAATGATTTGTCTTGTAGATCATCACGTTTACGCACCAATTGATAGAACATTTGGTACTCTTGCGAAATTGCACCCTGTGCTTTATTCATGGCTTGAACAGTGCGCTGATCATCCGAATTCCTCAAAACTTTACGTTTAAACCACGCAATAAAGCCTTTTTCAGGAATCGCCAATTCTGCTTGTACAATCGGATTATCCCAATTGGTTTCGATAGCTATGCGTTGTAATAACACACGGATTGGTGAGTTTTGTGGTTCACCTAGAACATCTATATTTTTGACTTGTTGGCTAAACTGATCCGCTTTTGCATAATAAATACCATTCAGGAATTTTTTCCATTCCGCAACATATTCTTGTTTATACAAAGCCACCAACTGTTTACGAATCTGTTCTGGGCTACCAGAGAAAGTAAGATCATCGGATTGACGACTGTTCAACACCCAATCTTTGCTGTCTGTTGGTTTGTTTGCGGCATCATCGATAGCGGTTTCCACATATTCATCCCAAGCTTTCTGTGTGAAAACACCTGGCAATGCATAACTACCTAACACGATACCTCGATTTTGCTCGCCAACAATTTGACCAACGGTTACCGCAGGGAAACGCACTGCAGCACGCATTTTAATTTCATTATAAACACGATCGCGTGCTGGCATACCTTGAACGACAGACAACAGTACTTGACGCGTTTGATCAACAACTTGCGCGTCAGTTTCCAAGATAGGGAAACCACTTTGATTGGCTAAGGTCATCGCATAGGAAAGAATCTTTTCCGCATCTTGAATCATCTCGCCACGTGGCATTTGGCCTCGATTGCTATCTAGCCAAGAACGCCAGAAACGAGAGACTTGATCACTCAAGTGACTGCTATCCATATACTCAGGATTGCTCATCATCAGATAAGCTTTAAGCGCATTGTAAGCATCTTGTGGATTACTATCAGACGGCTCTAAATACTGTTGAGTTTTAGCGACTTGTTTAATTTCGACATTGACATGATTTTCTTTCAACGTTGTTTCATTGTTTTTAACACGTTGTAAATATTGGGCAATATTTTGCTGGGTCGGTGTCAATACGATCTGCTTGATGCCTTTCAAGTATTCAGTTTTTAGGCTTTCACGCAATTGATTGCCTTGATATAAGCCAAAACTAAACTTGAGCGGGCGATTGTTATCGAACTCATCCAGTTGTTGTAGACGCTCTTGTAATATTAATAAGGCTTCAAGTTGAGTTGATAGCTGTCCTCCAGAGGACTTTTCTAGATGCACAACTTTGTCTAGATCTGCCTGTACATCATTAATCAACTGTTGATTATTACGATATGACCAGACCCATACTCCCAATATCAGTGACACGCCCACCAACGCACCAATAAAGGCGATATAGCGTTGACGTTTTTTAGCGGGGTTAATATGTTGTTTAACTAAATCCTTATCTCGCAAAATGACATTTGAGAATAATCCCTGTAAAAAATAACCATGATTCGGCGCGACAGATGGGGTGATGCCTTCTTGGGTACTATTTGGGATATGCTGAAGCTGAAACTCTTGTGCAATATTCTCAGTCATCGGGCTTTCAATCACGCCCTCTTGCAAAGCACTGGTAAAATAGAAACCACGGAATACTGGTTGGAACTGATAGGGATTATCTTCAAATAACGTCCCAATAAAGCTCTTAAGTGCAGGCTTTAATGTTTTAAATTCCAGTGGGAATGTCATGACACTTGGTGAGATGTTTTGCGAATGACGACGACTGAGATGTGTCGTACTTACGCTTTTCAAACCGTCATAAAGTAAGGTGTAATGTTTATCAAATAATTCGACAGCATTTTGTGAAGAGTTTTGCTCATAAGGCAAAGTCGCCCCCCAAGCTTGATTGTATTCTTGCGATTCATAACAATCAAAAAATTCAGTAAATCCAGCAATCAAATCCATTTTAGAGAAAATCAAATAGACTGGAACCACAACTTCTAATTTTTCGGTTAAATCTTGAATACGAGCGCGTAAGTTCTTGGCCAATTTCAATGAACTTTCAGGACTCTGACTGACTAACTCAGCGATACTCACAATCACAATCAAGCCATTTACAGGGGCTTTTGAGCGATTTTTCTTTAAAATATTGAGGAAGCCTAACCATTCAGAATGATCTTCTGAATACACCGAATAACGCCCTGCGGTATCCAGTAAAATTCCCTCTGTAGAGAAAAACCAATCACAATTACGTGTCCCACTTAGACCAGCAGAGACCATTCTTTGATGTGTTTCTTCAAAAGGAAACTTTAATCCTGAGTTATAAATTGCTGAACTCTTTCCAGCAGCTGGATTACCAATCACCATATACCACGGCAATTCATATAACGCAGCATTACCTTTTTTATCGCCTAATTTTGATTTACGAATCAACTGAATCGATTCTTTCATCTGCTGATGGATTAACTGTAATTCAGCCTTGTCTTTTTGTTGACCGTGTTCAGCACTACTTTCTTGCTCAATCGCATTGGCTAACTCTTCACCCTGCGCGGCGTGGCGTTTTCTTTGGATCAACCAATAAATGCCATAGACGATTAAACCCAGTACATACGTCGCAGCCAAAGCCAAAAAAATATGACGTGGAATAACCGAATAGGAAGAAACAAGTGCCACAAATAAAGACAAGGCAATAATTGCTTTAGGATTGGTGATGTACTGCCACAGATAACCTAAAATGATGTACATTGAGTTCTCGAATTCTTAAAAAGTTAATCAATCAGCAATTGCTACTCTTTCCTGATCTTGATTGATCTCAGAAAAAGTTTGAATAAATGCTTTTAAATCTTGGCTATACACAAAAGCAACCTGTGGATCTGGAAGCTGTGCTCCTAACATCAATCCAAAAACTTTTGCGACGTTTTGAGTGTGCCCTGCCATCGGTTGGCAATAAAGATAGTGATGTGGTTCAACAGGGCTTTGTGCAAAAAACTGTTCTAGTTTTTTAACAACCTTGATATCAGCACCATCTTCAACCACCAAGACAAAAGGCACTTCATCCTCATATTGTGGTAAATCATGAATATCTAGCTCATCAAAAATTTGCTTTAAATTATTTTGATTTGATACAAGCTTTAATGTCTTTAAAGGTTGTAACTGTTCTATCTCAACCACAGGTGATGTAACACACCAACTGCTGACAAATTCAGCAGGGGTATATGCGTTCTTACCCCAAATCTTTTCATCAAGTATATCTTGATCAAGCTCAGAATCAGCTGCAATGATCAATGCAATTTCATGTGATTGTTTTTGGATTCGATCAAACAATTCAATCAGATACTGATCGACAGATGATCGACTTATGAAGTGATATTCAATATAAAACTTTTGAGGGATGATCCCCAACTCATAGAAAATAGCCTGAATACTTTGATGACTGCTTTGATCATTCCAAGTATGAATCACATCCTCAGAAAGAATAATATGCACATTGAGCTTATCTAAACGATAGACCGGTTCAATCTGTTTCAACTCAGTTTCTTCATCACTCGATACTGTTGGATCAATCCAAGCTGGATGCATACGATACTCATGTAAATTCTGACTTTCGTAAAACAGGCTAGAATGTTGTAAATGAGCTGAGATCGCGTTCAGAAGTTCATTATGCTGTTGAATTTGATGCTGAATAAGTAGCATGATTCGCTGTTGTCGCGTCGTTATAAATTGCATGTCCTCATCAGTGGTATCTTCACTGAGCAATTGATCTAATGCTTCGATACGATAAGACAAAACAGGCAATCCATGCGAACCCGATAATTTATTATCTAACAGCGGACCCGCCAACATTTGGATGCCTTCAAGGGTAGAATCATTTTCACCTAAGGCACTGTATGCCCCAGAAGCATAAATATTCAGTTGCAACCACGTGCTTTTTTGAACTTGTGTTGGTTCAGTAGCATCCACGTTTTGGTTTTGCGCATTGGCTACAACTTGTTGCTTTTTATCTTTATACTTTTGATAAGCTTGATAAATCAACCATGGTGAAATTAGCGCGGTTGTAATTAACAGCGGTAATAATACAAAGTAGCGGATAAGATCATTAGACTGTGGTTGGAATTGTGTGTCACGCCAAAAATAAATGACAATCACCCCAACCAAAATGAAACAACTGATAAATATTGCAATAATCTTCTTAACCATTATGCCGCCCCTAACAGTGCATAACGCGTTTCAATGTTATGTTTTAATTGTGTGGATGGCATTAAAAATGCCCCTTGTCCTAAACCAATTTCATGAGTTGAATTTAAACCAATCGGGCTAATTTCATTTTTATCCAAGATCAATCGAACATCGATAAACAATGTTGGACTACACCACGTTTGGACCAAATGCTTCAATTTTTTATTTAAGGGTTGTTCGGGTAAAAAGGCCAAATACTGCGCACGTTTTAATGGACCAATTTGTATTTCAATCTTGCCATCAATTTGTTGTACGGTATCCCCGCAAAAAGTATTCACACCCAATAAACTTGGATTTTTTCCACCTAAACTGGTCTTCTGTTCTTCACTTAATTGGAATTTTTCTTTCACAAATTCCTGAATATGTACCTGCTCATTAAACATGCAGGTCAATACAGTTTTCAAGGCATGCGCGGTGTTGTTCTGCCCTTGCATCAAACCTGCAAATTCCGCAAAGTATTCTTCTAAATCTTGCTGCTCATGTTGGGAGCTAATATAACCATTTAAAGCGTGCAGAATATCGAGATAATGATTATCCTGTTCGATTTCATAGCGTATCGGCAAATTATAGGTCAGACTTGCATCCACATACTTTGCAGTTAAAGTATGATTGAACAATCCCAAAAACTCTTTGGCTTCAAGTCTTTGCTGTCTAGAACTTTGCTTTAATTTATTGGTATAAGTATAAGGCAGTGCCCCTTGCGTACCAGTTAAACCCACAACAAGATTTGTTAAATAAATACGTTCATCCTGATAGCGTAATTCTTCAATTTCAGTCGCAGGAAAGCTTAAACTAAAGGATGTTTCAAATTTAAAATCTTCTGACCAATCTCGAGAGACAGATGAGTGAGGCACATGCCGCAACAGCCGAGCTGACTGGATAAACTCAAAAGTACCCGCCCTGTTAAAGAGCTGATCAACTACAGAAGCGTCTTGCCACCAACGTTCTGAACGCATTGGTATATCTCCTGTTGGTTAAGGCTATCTTTAACAATCACATCGACAAAACTATTGATCTGTACTTTAAGATTAAAAATATGGCTGAGTAATTGACTAAAAATATATAAGCTGTGCCCTCTAAACACACTACGATTCACAGCTAACTCTACTTTTACTCCTCTTATAAACATGGGAAATGGTTTCGCATTCACCAGTTTATTGGTCGTAGAAAAGTTTAATGTTTTCAAGGCATCAATCAATAAAATATTTTCTTTGGAATGCGGCAAATTATATAAGGCCAACAATTCTTTGACATGACTGAGTGCATCGCCTTTCATCAATGCCAAGGTGTTTAATGATAGATGAGAAATAATCCGCCACTGTTCATTTTTATTTTTATCGAATTCAAAAGGAGACGTTGGGCGTTTGAGAATCAAAGCACGTCGAGCCAAACTACTATCGTTTAGATTTAAGATATTATTACTCTGCCCCAAAGCCTCATGTGGTAAGTCGCCATTTGAGCACAACAACTTGGTACTAATAAAATCAGATTTTATTTCATACGGTTTTAAATGCTTTGAAACAATTGAATATCCCATTTGCATGGTTTTGTTGGAAGATGGGAAATAATTTAACGCATAAAAGAACTGTACTTTATCGTTATGGTAATGGCTCATTGCGAAGAAAGGAAGCACAGGCAAATACGTTTGTTCTTGATTGGTTTTTTCCCGCACCATATTCATTTCTACCACTGAATACACCTGATATAGCTCAGGATGATGTGCATCTGTCACAAGTGGGTATTGCAATTGAGTATGGGCTATTTTTTGTGGCTCAGCCTGCTTTTCGAACAAATTAATCGCAGGTGTGGTAAATAATTTAAAATTTGCGATATTCAATTCTGAATAATTACGCACGACAGCCTGATCATTCAGATTCAATTTAAGATGGATCAAAATTTCAAAATTCGGTTGTTGTTGAAGAATTCCTTTCAACTGACTCAAATCGAGATTCAAATAATTAAATTTCTCAGGAAAACAAAAATATTCCATCAATAAACGATAAGCATGGTGTGTATGCTGATCTACAGGAAGTAAACTTTCTTGTTCATTGAAACCCATCACCATAAAGGGATTAGGAATCTCAACAATACGTGACCCAACACGAACAGAAAAAGCCGTTTCTTTGCGGAAAATACTATCTAAAACTTGTAATGGAAAATTTGAAATTGCATCTAAATATATCGGTAGTTTTTCTTCAAGCAAACAAGGCTGAGCATCATTAAACACTTCAAACTTCAAACTCAAGGTTGCATTCTGATTTAGATGCATATGCGTACTTGGTGAAGTTTGAAAATCCAATTCAGTTAAAGCAATCGGTAATAACCGAACTTCATTGGTAGTATTAAATTCACATTGAACGCCCTTAAAACTACGCGATCGCAGTGCGGTTTTTTGAGGAATAAGATGAGGTGATGTCAGCTGTTTAATTTTATTAATATCTTCAAAGCTGACCACCGTACATGCTGGAAAATGACGCAAATATTGAGGAAACATCACCTCAAATAATGAATAAGTAAATACGTCATAGCTATCTGCTAATTTTTTATCAATCCGTGCCGCAATCAATGAAAAGGCCTGAATTAACCGCTCAATATGAGGATCATCGATTTGTTCTTGGTTCAGTGATAATCGTTGAGCAATCTTTGGATATTTCTGTGCAAACTCTCTAGATTGTTGACCGAACTCTTGTAATTGTTTTTCATAATACGGTAAAAGTTGTTCTATCACAGTTCTCTCGCGCTAAGCTCTTGCAGAAATAACATATTGTTGTGTCGTCGGTTTTAATAAAGCATCAAAAAAAACCGGCTCATATAAAGGATGTATATTTAAGTAAGCTTGGATACTTAAACACAATGCCCCCATGTTATGCCCGTCTAATAACATCTCAACTTTAATCTGTCTCAACCTTGGTTCATGGGCTGCAATAGATTGCTCAATTGACTGACAAATTTTATCTCGATCCAATGGATTTGCAGTTGAAAGCCCGACGAAGTCAATGATCCCAAATTGCAAAATAGATTTCTTTGCGAGAGGATATTCATCCATATCAACATCAAACTGCGCAATTCTGGTATTGAGTAGATCCTCCAAATCACGAGCAACTGATTCCCGTAATTGTTGAATCGACAATCCCCTTAAATAATCTTCATGCTCAGGTAATAAGCGATCAAACAGTGTTGACCTAAACCCATATGGATATAAATGATCTAAATTCATTTTTTGATAAAACAGAAAGATAAGGGAAATAGAGGTTAATGAATCATTAACCTCTATGAAAAAATCACGATTCTAATTATGCAGCGTATGATGCTGTATTGTTAGAAAGTGACCATTTCTTAGTAACAGCACCTTTCGCAGTACCGTTAATATCTTGTTGGTTATACGTCCACTCAACAGCAGCGTATTTCAAGCCGAACTGTTCAGTTGGAACACCTTCTTCATTTACAATCGGAGTTACACTTGAAACTAGAACATGCTTCAATTTGATTTGTAAGTACTTGATACGCTTATCACCGTTTGCACGATAAAAATCAATTTGTACTTCATCAAAAGTATAACCAGCAGAACATGCTTCCCAAAGTTTAGGACTAGTTGCGTCCAAATCTTTAAGGAAAATCATATCTTCGTGCTCAACACGTTCAGCAGTATGCCCCCCAACACTACTTGAAGTCGCAGACTTAGGCTGACGGATTTTGTGAGACCAAGAGTTAACTTCTAGCCAACCTTTGTGCTCTGAATCACGAGATTCTCCATCTACCTTGTATTTACCACGAAACTCAACGTATATATCTTTCATTTAAAAATTACCTCTGTTTATTTAAAGTTATTTTAGGGTCTGTTCACACCTCAGCTATGTTTTGAATCGTCTAAAAAACATCTTTAGTCTCAAACATTTGTGAAGTGCAAACCTCCCCTTTTGGCTGATCTCATTTTTTAATTTGAGGACTGCGGTAGTTCAGTCACGAGTCGCAAAGAAACAGACAACTCATCCAGCTGGAAATGTGGTCTTAAAAAGACCACAGATTTGTAGTGACCTGGCTGTGCAGGATCTTCTACAACTTTTACTGATGCCTCACGAAGCGGATATTGTGCTTTCGCCTCTTGAGATGCACCATCATCAAGCAAAACATATTGTGAGAGCCATTCGTTTAAAAAGGCTTCAACATTGCCTGCTGATGCAAAGCTTCCCACTTTGTCACGCATCATTGCTTTTAAATAATGTGCGATACGTGAGACAGCCATGATGTACTGGATCTGACTTGAAAGTGCAGAGTTTGCGTTCGCAGTATCACTGTCATATTTCTTCGGTTTTTGCGCAGACTGTGCACCAAAGAACGCAGCATAATCTGTATTTTTACAGTGAACCAATGGGATGAAACCCAAGTCACTGAGTTCTTTTTCTCGGCGATCTGTAATCGCAATCTCAGTTGGGCATTTAAAGACCACTTCACCATCTGAGGTTTTAAAGGTATGTACTGGTAAGCCTTCCACTAAACCACCACCCTCTACACCACGAATGGCAGCACACCAACCATGTGCATCGAAAGCATTAGTTAAACGTGTACCAAAGGCATAAGCAGCATTCATCCATAAGTAATCATTATGGTCTTCACCTGTTACCGCTTCGATGAAATTAAAGCCTTCAGTCGCAGTCCCTTCTTTAGGATGATATGGCAAGCGTCCTAAAACATGCGGCATGGTCAAAGCGACATAACGTGAATCTTCGCTATCACGGAAAGAACGCCATTGCACGTATTCAGCAGTTTCAAAGATTTTTGAAACATCACGTGGACGATCAATATCTGTGAATGATTCAAGACCTAAAATATTGGGGCTCGCTGCAGAGATAAACGGCGCGTGAGCTGCCGCTGCGACATGCGAAACTTGCTCTAATAAATACATATCAGACGGTGTGCGATCAAACTCAAAATCACCGATTAACGCAGCGTATGGTGCACCACCAAATGAGCCATATTCTTCTTCATAAATCTTTTTAAACAAAGTACTCTGATCAAAGTCTGTAGCACCTTGGAAGTCCTTCACCAACTCTTTTTTGGTCGTATTTAACATACGAATTTTAATCATTGAGTGAGAAGGTGTTTCTTGACAGAAATAGTAAAGCCCACGCCATGTTGATTCAATTTTCTGAAACTGCTCATGGTGCATGATTTCACTAAGCTGCTTTGAAATTAAAGCATCAATTTCAGCAATACGTTTATCAATCGATAAGGTCATATTTTCTGAAACAGTGATTGTTCCTGCCATCACTTCTTTGGCTAATTCGCCAATTAAACTTTTAGCACGAACATGCTCGTCATCATTGCGGGCAATACGACTTTGCTCTACGATCGAATCAAGCAAATTTGCTGATTCAGCTTCTACATTTGATGCAGTTGCAGTTTGTAAATTACTCATTTTCTGCCTCCGCGCTCAATTGGCGTACTTGATCCGTATTTTTTAGCACTTCATCTAATAAATCTTCCAAACGCTCACTGTTCGAAATTTTATTTCGAAGGTCCGTTAAGCGTTCACGCGCTGCAACTAATTTGCGTAAAGGATCAACCTGCTGTACAACTTGCTCAGGTCTAAAATCTTCCATTGAATTAAAGGTTAAGTCGACAGACATACGTCCACCTTCTTCAGTCAACGTATTTTCAACTTGAAATGCTGCTCTTGGCGCTAAAGACTCCATCACTTCATCAATATTGTCCAAATCAACATTGATAAACTTCTTGTCTTTTAATTTGGTCTTTTCAAGCTCTGAAGCAGCAGAAAAGTCCCCCATTACACCAACAACAAAAGGTAACTCTTTAGACTCTTTGCCATCGCCTACTTCAACATCGTAAGTGAGCTGCACACGAGGTGGACGAATACGTTGCAATTTTTTCTGTACGCTTTCTCTTTTTGCCATAACTCTATACCCTTGATTATTTTTTCAACGAAGCGAATGGATTCGTACCTGTCGGTCGAACAGCACTTGGTGTTGTGGTTGTTGGACGACTTGCTGGTGCAGCAGTCTGTGTGGTGTTACGCGACGCAGAAGTGGTTCGTGTTTTAGGCTGACTCGCTACACGTCGATTCGCGGTACTCGTAGTTCGAGCTTCTTTTTTTGGTGCTTCTTCTACGGCTTTGGTCGTGATCACAGGTGCAGGTAATGCTGTACGAATATTCTCACTTAGCTGCTTAGCAGGTGGATAAGTTAAATCAGTACTGAGATAACGCATTTCATCAGACCGCATGTGTTGCAAGGCATCGTTTGCAATATCAACACTCGCCAAAAAAGTGACATCAGTTAATGTCGAACCATGAATATTTTTCTGTTGCAACTCAGTTGCCAGCCTCAAAGCATTCATTGGTTGCTTTAACTCGTACATTCTCATCGCCGCTTGAGCCAATAAATCATTGACCTGATTAGCATTCGATTTATCGCAAACCTGCTGATAAATTTTCAATAGCGCTTGGTCCGTTTGACCCGCGACTAATGGATTCTGTTTGACACACTTTCTTTTTAACTTTACTGGTTTTATTTTTTGATCAGTCAGGCTGGCTTCTTGATCAACACTTTTTGTTTCTTGATCGTCAGCGTAAGCCAAACTACCCATAACCATACAAAGAATTGATACTACAATACCTTTTTTCAAAATATGCCTCATAATTATTTAACTTATATAATTGAAGAGTCGACAATTATTGTTTAAAAAACCCTCTTACTCATCAATTTCGTGCACCTAGAACATTGTGGCGAATTTAACAAAAAAACCACATAGAAAGTCAATACTATTTACGTTTTCTAACATTATTAAATTATTTTAATTATATTACCTCAAATATTTTTTTTAAGAATAGTACTCCCTTTCTATTTAAAATTAATATATTTTGTTGTAGAATAATCTGTACACTCAGATAGAGTAAAGCTAAGTTTTTAATTTTATTCAGAAAATATATTTTAGATATAACAACAATATCAAGTCTGAACTTACTTAGCGGGGCTTGATATTCAAAATTATTGTGAGTAATAAATGAGTAATTTAAAGGTTTTAATTACAAAACTATCACCTCCTACTCGTGCTGCATTAGAAAAATCTGCCAATTACTGCATTAATCAATTGAATTATGAGATTGAGATTGAGCATTTATTTGTAGAGTTATTAAATCAAAGTCCAGTGAATGATTTACTTATTTTATTACAAAAAAATAATATTTCCGCAGATGCTTTAACTAATGATTTAAAAGAAACAATTGCCTCTTTACCCAAAGGTAATACTCGGACCCCTATATTTGCAAAATCGATTGTTAAGTTATTTGAACAAGCATGGCTTTTAGCATCTGCTGAGCAAACACCGTTAATTCGGAGTAGCCATTTAATTATCGCACTGTTAACAGCCCCTGATTTACAACAAATTGCCTTCAGAGCGTCGAGCTTGTTTGAGCTATTCCCTATCGATACTATGAAACACAAGTTTTTAGATATTTGTGGTCAGAGTAGCGAGCAAACGCAAACTGAACCATCGACAGCATCAATAGAACCACAAAAAGAAAATACAGCAACTGCTACCACTGTAAAAACGCCTGCATTAGACCAATACACCATCAATCTGACGACAAAAGCACAAAATGGGCAGATTGATCCTGTTATTGGGCGAGAATTCGAAATTCGCTTAATGCTCGACATCTTGATGCGTCGTCGCCAGAACAATCCGATTCTGACAGGTGAACCTGGTGTGGGTAAAACCGCTGTTGTAGAAGGGTTAGCATTAAAAATAGCGCAAGGCTTAGTGCCTGAAGCATTAAGAAATGTACAATTGCATGTATTAGACATGGGACTATTACAAGCTGGTGCAAGTGTTAAAGGTGAGTTTGAAAATCGTTTAAAACAAGTGATTCAAGAAGTTCAAGCATCGACCCACCCGATTATTTTATTTATCGATGAAGCACATACCTTGATCGGTGCTGGTGGTCAAGCTGGGCAGAATGACGCTGCCAACCTGCTTAAACCTGCCTTGGCACGTGGTGAATTAAGAACGATTGCAGCTACAACTTGGGCAGAATATAAACAATATTTTGAGAAAGATGCAGCCCTGAGCCGTCGCTTTCAAGTGGTTAAAGTAGAAGAGCCAACCGAAGAGGTTGCCATCGATATGTTGCGTGCCATGATTCCTGTCATGCAAAACCATTTCAACTTACATATTGATGATCAAGCCATTGTGACTGCTGTTCAGGCATCTCATCGTTATATCAGTGGACGTCAGCTTCCCGACAAGGCAATTAGCGTGTTAGATACCGCTGCGGCTCGTGTAGCATTAACTCAAAATGCCCAACCCGTTATTCTGGATCAGTTCAAAGCTCAACAACACAATTTGAAATTGGAACAGCAAATTCTAACCCATGAGCATCAGCAATTCCCGATCCATCATGAGCGTTTAGAGCAGCTTAACCAAGAACTATCAACTTTAGAAAATGAGATACAAGCAATTGAAAGCCGATGGCAACAAGAGCTTGCGTTGGTAAAACAAATCCAGCAATTGAATGCTGAATATGAATACGCTGAGACCAAAAATCAGATCGCCGATTTAAGAGCGGATTTGATCAAACTTCAAGGACAAAGCCCTTTGGTCTTTGAACGTGTCACACCAAGAATTATTAACGAAATTATTTCTGACTGGACAGGAATTCCTGTTGGAAATATGGTCAATGATGAAATTAAGCAGATTTTAACGCTTGAGGATAAATTGGCTGAGCGAGTCATGGGTCAAGACTATGCACTTAAACAATTGGTGCAAGGTATTAAAACCTCTAAAGCCAAATTAGAAGACCCCAATAAACCTCAAGGCGTGTTCATGTTAGTTGGGCCAAGTGGTGTTGGGAAGACCGAAACAGCCTTGGCTTTAGCCAATGAGCTTTATGGTGGCGAACAACATTTAATCACCATCAATATGTCTGAATATCAAGAAGCACATACCGTTTCTTCTTTGAAAGGCGCCCCTCCTGGCTATGTTGGTTATGGCCAAGGTGGCGTTCTCACTGAAGCTGTTCGCCGCAATCCATATAGTGTTGTGTTATTGGATGAAATCGAGAAAGCCCATAGTGATGTACAGGAACTTTTCTACCAAGTATTCGATAAAGGGACACTGGAAGATGGTGAAGGTCGCATCATTGATTTTAAAAATACAACCATCTTGCTCACTTCAAATACTGGATCAAGTGCAATTATGCAGGCTTGCTTAAATCAACCTGTTGAAGAGTGGCCAAATGCTGAAGATTTACTCGAACACTTAAAACCAAGCTTATATAAGCAATTTAAACCAGCATTTATTGGTCGTATGCGGATCGTCCCTTACTTCCCATTACATGATGAGTTACTAGTCAGAATTATTAAACATAAGCTGGGTAAAATTGTTTCTAGAATTGAAAAGCAATATGCCACTAAAGTTCAATATTCTGACGAGCTTGTCGAACTACTGTTGAACCGTTGTACTGAAGTTGATAGTGGTGCTCGAAATGTGGACAATATCCTAAACTCGACTGTATTACCTTCACTTGCAACTGAAATTCTCGTTGCTTTAGCTGAGCATAAACTACCGAAACTCATCATTATTGACGTCAAAGATGAGGATATTAGCTATCAATTAGATCCTGTAGAAAAAGGAACTAGAAAGCGTTCGAGTAAAAAAGCAAAAGCTGACGTTTAAGATTCTTGAGATTGAGCCCCAATTGTTATGAATATGGACATATCCCTATTACTTACACCAATTCATGAGCAATCGCCTTGTGGTGAAGATTATTCTTTTTCCAATGAGTTTCACAGCATCAAAAAAGCGAGAACGCAAGATGATGTTTTGTTGGATCAAGGGGATTGGGTCACCGAACCTAAGCAAGCTGATTGGGATTTTGTGGCATCTACATCTATTGATTTGCTGCAATCTAAAAGTAAAGATATTCGCTTGCTTACGTGGCTTTCAGAGGCTTGGGCAAATCTTTATGGTTTTTCAGGTATTGCTAAAAGCTTAGAATTAAGCCATCGCTTACTTGAGGAATACTGGCTCACAATACACCCAGAAGTTGAAGATGATGATCTTGATCAACGCATTGGTTTATTACAGGGGTTAATTAACCAGTTACCGTTACTCATTAAAAAAGTCTCGTTAGTTGATCACTCGCCTTTTTATCATTTGCTCGATTATGACAATTTTCTCTATCATGAAAATATTCGTCGTAAACAAAGTGATGATTATGATAGTACGAATAACCACACTGAATTAGAGCAATTTGAACAGGCTTTATTAAATACAGATAAAAACTTTCAATATTCAAACTATCAACATTTTAATGAAATCCTCCAGCAATGGTCTGTACTTAAAAATGTTTTAGATGGTTTATTGGGCTTAGATTCACCAAGCTTTGCAGCGATTGATTCAAGTTTAGATACGATTCATATTAGTCTAAAAAAGATCTATAAAACCGATCATTTTGAACAATCTACTCAACTAAGCGCAACCCAAGTCGAAATACCAAGTTCACCAATAACTCAACCAGTTACGGCTCAGGCTCCAATGACCCACAATCAACTGTCTTTTCAACCGCAAGTTCAATCTCATGTTGAAAATCGTGAACAAGCCATGCAAGTGCTGCAAGAGATTGCAACTTATTTTCAAAAAAATGAGCCACATAGTCCCGTGAGTTATATGCTGCAAAAAACAATTAAATGGAGTCAAATGCCATTACATGAATGGTTAAGCCAAGTCATTAAAGATGAACATCCATTGCAAATGGTGCAAGACATGCTCGGCGTTCAGCCAAAGAATGAATACGAATAATTACTGGTAAATTGATATGTTTAAAGCAGAAAAAATTCTTTGGGGCGAAGGCTTATTTTTACGTCCACAGCATTTCCAAATTCAAGATACGTATCACGAGCAGCGTTTAAACCATACCATTAGGGCCTTGGTTCCTTATGCTTATGGCGTACAAAAGCTCAAGTTTGATCAAGTTCAGCTTTCAACCCATATTTTGGCTTTAGAAGAAATCGAAATCATCTGGCAAGATGGTGAGATTTATCACGCACCCGCTCAAGATCTACTCCCTGAACCATTATTGTTAGATGACTTGAATCTAAAAGGTGAAATGGTTGTTTATCTTGCCTTACCGATTCTGCAAGCCAACAAGAAAAATATTGCAGATGGAAATCACTCACTTTCTAGTCGTTATCATAATTACTTAGCTGAAACCCACGATTTATTTACCGATGCGAGTCCCGCAGAGCTCAGCTTACTGCGTCGTCGCGCAGAGTTTAAACTGCTTGAACAACATATTCAGCCGAGCCAAAATCTAGATGGTTTCTTATATTTGGCAGTTGGCAAGATAAAACGTCAAAGCTCAGGTTCATTCGAGTTAGACCAGAAATTCATTCCACCCATTTTACATATTGCAGCATCAGAAGCTTTAACCAGCAACCTAAAACGAACACTCAATGTCATTAAAGCTAAGATCAAAACCATTCAAAGCAGTAACCGAGAAAATGAACAGAAACTCATCGAATTCCGTTCTGGAGATATTGTTTCATTTTGGCTGATTAATGCACTAAACACTGCTTATGCTGGTTTGAATCATTTATTGCAGTATCCACTGATTCACCCTGAGCGTTTATTTTCAGAGCTATTACGTTTAACTGGATCCTTACTAACCTTCTCCACCAATTATGACGTAGATCATTTACCACACTACAAACACCACCAGCTTCAAGAAAGTTTCCAACAGCTGGATGTTATTTTAAGAGATCTGTTAGATACCATTATTTCCAACCGATACTTTAACATTGCATTGAAAGAAACTCGCCCATCTTATTGGGTCGGTAGTTTAGAATCAGACAAAATCACACGCGATACTCGTCTGTATATTGCAGTTTCAAGTAGTATGATGCAAACCCATGAGCTTATTCAGATCGTACCATTACGATTTAAAGTGGGCAGTACCATTGATGTTGAAAAACGTGTAGTTGCTGCCTTACCAGCAGTCCCATTGCACCATTTAATGCAAGTTCCGACAGCTATTCCAGTCCGTTCAGGTGTAAGTTATTTTGAGATTGAACCACACCATGAATTGTATCAACAGATGCTTGAATCAGAAACTATTTGTGTATACGTACCTGCTGGTTTTCAAGATATCACGATCGAACTTATTGCCGTAATGAATACCTAAGAGAACAACGATGAGTCAACATCCAACGGGCATACCTTCTTTATTTGATGATGGGAAAATTGGTTCAGGTCTACCTACAACCAATCTCCCGCAAAATAAATCTCAAACCACAAATTTGATAGATCTGTTGCATGACGGATTCTATTTGGTATTTCTAATTCGTAATCGTTATATCCCCTCAAACCCAAGTGATTTCCGTACTAAAATTTTAGATCTATTAAATCGTTTTGAGCAGCAAGCGAAACGACTTCAATTTTCCAGCGATGATATTCATGATGCTAAATATGCATTCTGTGCATTAATCGATGAAACCATTGCCACTCAACAAGACCCTGCTTACTTCAACTTGCAAAATACGTGGCTGGTCAGTCCTCTGCAACTTAGTTTATTTGGTTCACAATTAGCAGGTTATCGTTTTTTTGAGATCTTAGAACAACTCCGGAGTCGTGGTAAAGAACGCTTAGCCGCACTTGAGATATTCCATTATTGTTTACTGTTGGGCTTTCAAGGGAAATATAGACTTGAATCTGTTGAAAGTTTAAATCATCTGGTCGCACGTGTAGGTGATGAAATTGATTATCTCAAAGGTAAAAAAGCAGCCTTTTCACCTTTTGCAGCAATCCCTGATCAAATTAAACATATTATCCATCATGAGCTACCGTTCTTCTGGATTTTAATATTTTTATTGGTGTTTGCTGCACTGACTTTTGCTGGGTTGAAGTTTATGTTATCCCAACAAAATCAGAGTGCATTATCTCCTTATCAGAATGTGATTTCAGCACCAGCGGAAGAAGCACATATCACGATCCATTTACCTTAGTTGATGCAACATGATTCAGGAAAGACCTACCTCTTTACGCATATTACAGACCAATAAAAAAAAGAATTTATCACCTGTGATTTATTTATTCATCGGATTTCTTTCAGGAATCATATTTAGTCTTTTGATATTCTTTATATTTTTTAAAGGACAATCACATCAGGAGATACAAGAATCTCAACAGACTGAAGAATTGTTGCCATCCCCAACCAATGTCCAACAAGATTCTCAAAACGCGCAAGTGATCGAGTATGTTCCTCAAGAAAGTAACGAGTCTGAGGAAGATAGTAATTTTACTCAACCAGAAAGTAGCGATTTAAATAAATTCTTCCAACATGCCGTGACGCCACCTGTAAATACAGCACAACGTGCCTCTCCGTTCACCAGTGAGCAAAATACTGGAAAAACAACGCACACCACCACACCCAAGCTCAACAACAAAAATGGGCAAACACCTGTGAGTGACAAAGTCAATAAAATAACAAATCAGCCAACTAAGACTGATACAGCAAAGGAAGTAGAACCTGAAGCAGAAGCACCTCAAGCAACGGTACAAATCAATGTCACCCAACGGCCATTTACTGTTAATGAATTGAAATAACCAATGATTTGGTTTGTTTCCCTCTGTTTTATTTTCGTCGCCGTAACACTGACGCTATTAATGTCGTATGAGTTACGCTCGAAATGCATACAATTATTACAATCGCTACTCCCTAGTAGTAGAAAGAAAATCGTCAATGCGATGCAGTTTGCAGAAAACATGCATCAAGCGGCAGCACCTGAAAAACTGCAATCGCATTGGCATTTACAACAGTGGTGGGTATTAATTGCGGGTTTCTTTTTATTTGCCAGTATTCTCATCTTTGCATTCACTCGTCCTATTAATTCAACGCGTATCGAAGCTGAGTATTTAAAAGAAACAGATCCTCAGGTTTATGCTTTATTGAATGGTGAAATACTCAGTCCTCCACCAGAGGTCGATGTAACACTGATTCACGATGCTCTCGTTGAAGCCACACGAATTGAACAAGAATATCTCGCTCAACATAATGGTTCAGTAGATGCATCACAGATAGAAGTGCCAATCACACATTCCCATGGCGCATTGGATAGCAACATGGTCGACCGTAAATGGGATAAGATGAATCCGCGTTATAAGCAACGTTTACTCATGGTCTTTAAGATCATGAAGGAACAGTATGGATACGAGCTGGTGTTATTGGAAGGCTATCGTAGCCCTGCTCGTCAGAATATGTTGGCGGGAAATCCAAATACCACACGAGCTAGAAGTTATCAAAGCTATCATCAGTTTGGACTGGCTGCCGATGTGGCATTTAAACGAAATGGTAAAGTGGTCATCACTGAACGCGATCCGTGGGCGATGAGAGGCTATGAGTTATATGGCCAAGTTGCTGAATCCGTAGGTTTAACTTGGGGTGGTCGTTGGAAGTCGATTAAAGACTATGGTCATACTGAATATCGTATGCCAGGCTTGAAGAAAACCAAAGAAATGGCAGAATTGCTCACCTCTGAAGGTCAGGTCAATAGCAATATTTCTTGACCTAAAATTAAAGAAACCCATATATATGGGTTTCTTTAATGGATTCATTGATAAGTTAAATCAAAGGGCTATGCTGATTGCTTCGGTTGTACCATGTTTTCTACAGCTAAAATATCCGCCAAAACTTGATCAGATAATAAGTTTTCCGCTTTGATTAATGCCAACACACTTTGTCCTGATTCATTGGCTTGTTTCGCGATACGTGTGGTCGTTTCATAGCCTAAATATGGGTTAAGCGCGGTAACAATACCGATTGAATTTTCGACCTGAGCCTGACAAAGTGCAGCATTGGCACGAATGGTAGCAATGCACTTATATTGGAACATATGCATTGCTTTGCCTAATAGCTCGATTGATTCAAACAGTTTAAATGCAATCAATGGCTCCATCGCATTCAACTGTAGTTGACCCGCTTCTGCTGCTAAAGTGATTGCTAAATCGTTGGCGATCACTTGATAGCAAACCAAATTCATTGCTTCTGGGATCACAGGATTTACTTTACCAGGCATAATTGAGCTGCCTGGCTGACGTGCTTCTAAATGAATTTCGTTTAAGCCTGCACGTGGACCACTAGATAATAAGCGCAGATCATTGGCAATTTTTGAAAGTTTGGTGGCTGTACGTTTTAACAAACTCGAAAATAATACGAAATCCCCCATATCCGATGTAGCTTCGATTAAATCAGGCGCACTGCTAATTTTGCGTTGAGTAATTTCAGATAGGGATGCAATGGCATATTCACGATACTTTACTTCAGTATTGATCCCAGTACCAATTGCAGTACCCCCTAGATTAACCACGCTCAATGCCTCAGGCATGATGTGATTTAATTTGTCTAAGTCATTTTGCAAAGTCGTTGCAAAAGCACCAAACTCTTGTCCTAAAGTCATAGGCACCGCATCTTGTAACTGAGTACGTCCCATTTTCAAGATATTAGAAAACTCATCTGACTTAGATTTGAAGCATTCAATTAAATCTTTGAATGGTGCATTCAATTGTTGAATAGCAGTGATCAATCCAATTTTTATCGCTGTTGGGTAGACATCATTGGTTGATTGGGACATATTTACATCATTATTCGGATGTAAATATTGGTACTCGCCTTTCGAATGACCAAGATATTCTAGACCGACATTTGCAACAACTTCATTTATATTCATATTCGTTGAAGTGCCAGCTCCACCTTGAATCATATCGACCATAAATTGTTCATGATACTGATTATTCAAAATTTGCTGACAAGCATATTGGATTGCGTTATTTTTATTTTCGTCAATTTTATTTAATTTAAAGTTTGCTTGTGCACATGCTGCTTTCACCATTGCCAGTGCTTTAATAAAAGCTGGAAATTGACTTAATTTATTTTGACTTAGATTAAAATTCTCAATGGCTCTTAAAGTTTGAACACCATAATAACAATGTGCTGGAATTTCTTTAAAACCTAATAAATCTTTTTCAGTCCGTGTGTTAATCTTAACGTTCATTTAAATAGACTCTGCTTAACGATGAATTTATATTAGAGGACGGATCTTTTTTTTTCTAATGTAAAAAAATATTACCACATGCATTTTTTGCATAATAGATTATAATGTATATAAGCAGACGTTAAGGATAGGTTATGACCTTGGAAATTCGATGGATAGAAGACTTACTTGCACTTGAGCAAGAAAAATCGATCTCCCAAGCAGCAGAGATGAGACACGTCACACAATCGGCATTTTCTCGTAGACTTCAAAATATTGAGACCGCATTGGGTTTCCAAATTTTGAAACGACATAGCAAAAATATTGACTTCACTGAAGCTGGACAAATTTTATTGGCCTCAGCAAAAAACATCCAGAACCAACTTGAAACAACAATAAATTATCTAGAAAAAAATATTAAAAACAATGAATTAACAGTTAAATTTGCAGTATCACACTCTTTGATAACGCAATTTTTTCCACGTTTCATCCACGATTTATCACTCAATTTAGAAGACTTAAAACTAGAAATTATCGCAGCCAATCAGAAACAAGGAATGCGTTTGCTCAAAGATGGATCATGTGATTTTTTAATTTGTTACTGTGATCAAAAAACGTTACAGCAACTTGATCCCTCTCTTTTTATTTTTCATAAAATTGTGAAAATGGAAATCCTCCCCGTTACCGCACTCAATAATAATCTCCCCAAATATTCATTTGACCAACTTTTTCCATTATTGGCTTATAGTAAACAAGCTTATTTAAGAAACTGTGTAGATGAAGTGATTGAAAATAAATTAAATTACCGTACTTTATATGAAACAGATAATGCAGGTGATCTAAAAGAATTGGCTTTACAAGGTTTAGGTATTGCATGGCTACCTAAATTACTTGTTGAAAAAGAGATTTCTGAAAATAAATTAATGATCGTAGATCAAGAAAATTATCATACTTTCCAAAACATATACATTATTAGGCGTCAAATAATACTTTCAAATAGAATAAGCTATATTTGGAACTCTCTAACCTCTCATGAAGTTTAAGAGCTCCACCTTTATTATAAACTCCAAAAATACTCTATATAAAAAGTGATTGTTTAGAAATTATGCTTTGGAAAAAATCCAAAATAAATAATCTAAACAACCACTCTTAATAAAGCACTTAAAATATTATATAATCAATAGATATGAATACCTATAACTAAAGTTTTAACTATTATCTGCCAATCGACTTACTGGAATAATTGGTTCAACCATGACTTCATCTTGCTCTTCAACCTCATGTTTGTCACCTTCAGTTCGTGCGATAACAGCGGTTGCAATGCTATTTCCGATAACATTGGTTGCAGTACGTCCCATATCTAAAAATTGATCAATTGCAAGAATTAATAAAATACCGGCTTCGGGAAGCTGAAACATGGCAAGCGTCGAGGCGATCACCACAATTGATGCACGAGAGACGCCAGCGATTCCTTTACTGGTGATCATTAATGTTAATAGAATCAAAGCCTGCTGAGCAAAACTTAAATCAATATTATAGGCTTGTGCAATAAACAACACCGCAAATGCCATATACATCATTGAACCATCGAGATTAAATGAATAACCCAAAGGTAATACAAAACTGGTAATACGTTTAGGCACACCAAATTTATCCAAAGCTTCCATCGTTTTTGGATATGCAGATTCACTACTCGCTGTGGCAAATGCCAACATGGTTGGCTCACGAACCGCTCGCATCAATCTAAAAACATCTCTTCTCAAGAAGATATAACCAAATGAAATGAGGATCATCCAAAGGATCAATAGACCAATATAAAACTGCCCAATGAAAATACTATAATCAAGAATTAATTTTGGTCCCTGAACCGCAATTGCAGATGCGATTGCTGCAAATACCGCGATCGGTGCTGCAGCCATGACATAATCGGTGATACGGAACATGACACGGCATAATTCATCAATAATTCGACCAATGACAGAAGCACCCGTTTGATGCTGTACATACGCTAATGCTGAACCAAAGAAAATTGAGAACACCAAAATTTGCAAAATTTCGTTATTTGCCATCGCTTCTGCAAAACTGCGTGGGAAAATATGGGTAATAAATGTCTGCAAACTCAAGCTAGAAGCACTCACTCCGACATCAACTGCTTCTTTTGGAATACTAAGATTCATCCCAGCGCCAGGTTGGAAATAATTGGCTAAGCCCATTCCAAGCAAAAGTGAGATAAATGATGCACCAACGAACCAAGTCATTGCTTTCAGCGTAATCGATCCGAGTGAGGATGATTTCCCCATCGAGATTAAACCTGAAACAATAGTTGCAAACACCAAAGGTGCAATAATCATTTTAATTAGTCTTAGAAATACATCTGTGACGATTTTAAAGTAACCCGCTATGTCTGTTGTTTGTGCTGTGCTTAAAGTGCTATGACATGCCCAACCGACTAATATTCCTGTGATCATCGCAATCAGAATATATTTGAGCAGTTTTTTTTGATTCATAATAGTTATTCCTTCCCTATTTCGCTTAGCATCAAAATGACAAACATACGTTTGATCTTTGATGGCTATCCATGCTGATCTCATCAGATAGGCTGTGCTTTTTCTAGAAACACACACCCGTTGACTCAACAATTAGCAGAGGCAAGTGTTACTTTTTTTCAAAAAAAACAACAATGCAAAAATTAAATATTTCATGCAAAAAATGCATAATTTTGAATGTTTTTTGAGTGATATAAATGAAATAAAATTCAGATTCAAAGCTCAAATAAGCAAGACTTGGTAGATGAAATACGAGTTATATTTATTTGATAAATTAAGTAAATTTCCACTATTTTATGTTTATTATGCCGTAAAGATTGAATGTAAGAGGTACCTTGAATTTTATTTCATCAGACTTTCTACAAAGCCTATGCCTATACGCAAAGATAAGCAACTGAGATAGTTAATCATCAAACAGCATTAAATAACTGTAACTTAAAAGATTTGATTTCTTCCTTCTTTGCCTTGTAGTTGCGCATATAACTAAGTATTGGAATCAAATCAGGCCGAGAGATTTTATCGATTCATCAAGCTTGGTTGTGAAGAGACCAATGAAGCATATGATTAATTTTAGGTGCAGGTATATTCATCTGAAAATTATATTGTTGATTCAGTTTTGAGCAATAGGATTGTGTAACAAAATCATAAAAACAAAACAATGGTATTCACATAAAAAAATATCAGTATTTCTAAAATTTATAGGATATTTAAATTATTTGTGATAAAAATACACTCCCAAAAATACAGACCTGTATGTTTAATAAATCTGTAATTTTTATATATTAACTTCGATCTTAAAACTAAGATTTAAAAAATACACAAAACTGCCTATAGAGCACTTAAAAAGGAGTAAAAAATGGGCCATCTAGAACAACTAGCTTATCTAAAATTGGGTTTGTCTTCAGAAAATTTATTAGAAGATGGTTATCAGTTTCTGCCTGGTTCAGCTTGGATATTTCCTTCATATCTTTCTAAATTCTGGAATCAGCTAGTAGATAGCTGGAATCACTTAGAACTAGATACTTATATGAAAGAAGGAGATATTTATCGATATAGAAAGTTCGGAAGGTTTATTTATGATGATACAACAGGACATGTACAACCAATAATAAATAGCATTTTTTACCAAAGTAAATCCATCAATCAATATGCTGGTGATGTCGAAAGAAAATTCACCCATCTAGATGATAATATTTATAAAAACAGATTTCTACATTACATCATTGCCTCTTCACTTCATCATTTTATAGAAACTTATAAACTAACTGAGAAAAAATGGGATGTTACATTACATCAATTCCGAATTTTAGCTACTAAAGAATTAACAGGATTACCTACTCCAGAAGGTATTCATCAAGATGGGCATAAATTCATTAGTATGCATCTAATAAATAGACAAAATGTAGTTGGAGGTATCTCTAGTATTTATAATAGTGATAAAGAAAAGTTAAGTGAAATAACACTAAAAAAACCAATGGATAGCTTATTCGTTAATGATGAGGCTCTTTACCATTCAGTATCTTCTATTTCACCTAAATCAGATGATATCTCCTATCGCGACATTCTAGTCATTGACTACAACATAGCAAAGTAAAAAATCAAATTATTGGAAATATTTATATGAAAATTGCAATTACTGATCGCATACAGAATCTCGGTGCTCATCAAAAAAAATTTGATGACTTAGGTTATGAGTTTTACTTTTTAAATAGTTTAAATGAAAATGAGTATTCAGAAGAAATTCTAAAGCAAGTTGATGCTATGTTAGTTTGGCATGCAAAAATAACTGAAAAAACAATCAATCATTTAAATAATTGTAAAATCGTGATCCGCTATGGAATAGGATATGACCAAGTTGATGGCGAATCACTCCGCCATAAAAAAATCCCTTTTGCAAATAACCCATCTTACTGTGTCGAAGAAGTTGCTGATACTACAATAGGCATGCTATTAGCACTTACTAGAAACATATCTCGATACAATAATTTAGCTAGAAAATATAAAGATAGTTGGCAAGAAAATCATCTGAACTCTTGGCGTTCTAGCCAAAGAACTGTCGGACTTATTGGTTTAGGAAAAATTGGTACAGCAACGGCATTACGATTAAGAGCTCTTAATTTTAATGTAATTGTTTATGATCCTTATATTACAACCTCATATTTTAAGTCTCTTAATTTAAAAAGAGTCCATACATTACAAGAATTACTTAGCACGTCTGACATAGTCTCTTTACATTGCCCACTTACCAATGAAACTCATGGACTAATAAATGAAAATTTTCTTAAATTAATGAAACAAGATGCAGTATTAATTAATACTGCTCGCGGAAAAATGTTGAAGAACTTCGATGTACTCTATGATCATTTAATAAACAATCCTGATTTTAAGGTTGCCTTAGACGTATTACCAGAAGAACCACCAAAAGAACATCCACTTATTGAGTCTTGGTGTAATGGTGCAGAATGGTTAGCTGAGCGATTAATAATCAACCCACATAATGCATATTTTTCAGATGCGGCATCTATTGATCAAATGGGAGATGCTTATTTTGAACTAGTAGAAGCCTTATCTAAAAATAAATTCAATAATATTGTTAATTAAAGGAAAATTATGTCAATTCATTTTACAGATGGTGTTATAGAAAAAATCAACAATGTTTATTGTATTGGAAGAAACTACTCAGAACACATTAAAGAGCTAGGAAACCAAGGCGAAGACTATCCGGTCGTATTCTTAAAAACCAATACAAGCATTGTTACGGATAAAGAAATTTCCCTACCAGATGCTAGTTTTTCAAAAGATATTCATCATGAAGTTGAGCTCGTAATCTATATCGATGAAAACATAGATCATATCTCTGAAATAGAAGCTTTGTCATGTATCGGTGGATATGCCATTGGATTAGATTTTACAGCTAGAGATTTACAATCCACTTTGAAAATGAAAGGTCTACCTTGGACATTAAGTAAAAGTTTTAAAAATTCTGGTTGGGTTTCTGACTTTACTCGTGGAAAACCAGAAAAAGAAGCTTTGATTGAACTCTATATAAATGATGAATTAAGACAAATCGGAAGTACGAAGCAAATGATATTTCCTATTACATATTTAATATCTTACTTAAGCCAGATTTACGGTTTAAGAAAGGGCGATATTATTTTCACTGGGACACCTGCTGGCGTTGGAAACGTAAAGCAAGGTGATTGTTTGAAATTAATTTTGAATAGAACTTTGAATTACGGCCTTGAGATTATTTAACATGGAAAATTTATTTTCTTATTTCTTGATATGCCTATTACTAGTCATTTCACCTGGGCCCAATACTTTTTTAATTTTCAACACAGCTTCGTCTGTTGGTAAATATGACTCTTTTCTAAAAATTTTTGGTTTAGTATCCGCCACATACCTACATGGACTCTTGTCACTATTTGGTATTTCCTTAATTATCTTAAATTCACCATTTTTATTTAATATTTTGAAATACATAGGTGCAGCTTACTTACTTTATTTAGGAGTTAAATTCATAACCTCTCTTCTAAAGAGAAAAGAAGCCAACTCCACTGAAAGTAAAGTCATAGCCAAAAAGTCTGCACTATCTAGCTTTAATGAGGGTTTCTTAACACAAATATTGAATCCTAAAGTTTCTATGTTTTACATAGCTGCATTCCCGCAGTTCATAAACTTTGTTGATTCTAATCACTATCTTAAAGGTATTGTCTTAATTACAATACATGCCCTAACAATCATGACTTGGTTTGTTTTTATGACCCTTTCTATTAAGCTTTTTACTAATAAATCGGGAGATAATAAGTTTACGAAAGTGGTTTCATTAATATCTGGTGTTTTCTTAATTTACTTTTCATTTCTATTGATTACTCAACCGTTACCAAGTTATTAGTTTTAATCGATAAGGGGCTTTATTGCCCCTTATACGTAATGATAAAACAGAAACTTTCACTTGGTAAAATTTACATCCTCATCAGAAATTTATCATGAGAAGTTGAGGGGTAAACCATAGATATAAAAAAAGTCCTTGTATAAACAAGGACTTTTTGAATTTGGCGGAAGCGGTGAGATTCGAACTCACGGAGGACTCACACCCTCGTCGGTTTTCAAGACCGGTGCATTAAACCGCTCTGCCACGCTTCCAATGGCGGCTATCATATAAATAAAACCGCGCCTTGGCAAACCTTTTATGCAAAATCATGCATCAAATGATCAAAATAAAATCAACATCCTGTTATTTTAACAATTTTCGTTTTTTTCATAGCGAATTGAGTTGATATACCATACTTTTTTTCCGAGCGGCGTATGTACTTCAACATCATCATCAACGGCTTTACCAAGTAATGCACGAGCCATTGGTGATTCAATCGAAATATGCTGAGGGTGATGATCGTAGATCTCATCAACACCAACGATACGCAATGTTTTCTTCTCACCAACATCATTTTCAATCTCAACCCAAGCCCCGAAATAGACTTTTCCTTCTTGCTCAGCTACATAGTCGATGATCTTCAACTCTTCGAGACGTTTTCCCAGATATCGAACACGACGATCAATTTTCCTCAGTATTTGTTTATTATATTGATAGTCTGCATTTTCTGACCGATCACCTAAACTAGCCGCCCAGTTTACTTTTTTAGTAATCTCAGGGCGTTCTTCATGCCAAAGCTTCTTCAGCTCTGCAACCAATAGATCATGTCCTTTACGAGTTATTAAATTTGATTTCATAAGAAAAAAATACGCTAACATAACAATCTGTTTACAAGTTGTTGCATTGTATTCCTTATTTCATCATCACTAAAGTGTATAAATTTTATTCTTTTTCAAATCATGCGGTTGTGATGAATCTCTCAGTATTTTATTGCTCAAAATTTGACAATCCTTTTTTTGCCGCTTATTATGCGCCCCTAAGTTAACTTTTTGTTTATTTTTTATACACTTTATGAATGATGTGTAACAAGAACATCATTTCCACGATTAATTCAATGTCATTTTGAATGGCGTCATGATTTGCCCACCCTTATTGAATTTATCAACTTTAAAAAGTTAAGGCACTGTTTTGCTGAACTTTTTGGGCATAAATTACCTGTAGCGGAGACAACATGCACAGTAATTCAAGTTCTGGGTCGAGGCTTAGCCTTAACTCTTTATCTTCCAAACTCCCATTTCAAGCTTTAGCATTAGGTGTAGTCATCCTCCCTTTCAATAGCTTGAGCGCTGAAAAATCACATCAATACAATACTGTTTTGGCAAGCAATGTATTAACTGTGGTTGCAGTTGAAAATCCAACGATCGTATTTAAAGAAGATCAGTTTTTACATGGTTTTGGTTATGATTTAGCACGAAACTATGCGCAAAGCTTAAATGTAAAGCTCGATTTTAAAACAGTGCCAGACAATGCAACTGCATTGAAATGGATCGCCCAAGGCAAAGCCAATCTGGCTATGACGACAGCGAGTCTCAATCAGATTGAAAATAAACAACTGGTTTCTTTCTCAGCAAGTTGTGGTGATCAAGAAAGTTTGACCAAAAATGGTTTAAATCCACAACTGAATTGGGTATTTAAACAAGCTGATGATCCACTCACACTGACAGCAAGTGGCTTTGTATGTCAAAGTAAGCAATTGGGTACAACGCAACAACTCGCTTCTTTCTACAATCGTAATGTAGTTAAACCTGAATCTTGGTCAACAATTCAAAAAGATCTGAATCAACGTTTACCTATCTACAAAGCGAGCTTTAAACAAAGTGCATCTAAATACAATTTAGATTGGCATTTGTTGGCAGCAATTGGTTATCAAGAATCTTATCTTAAACCAACTTCGGTGTCGCCTACTGGCGTCCGTGGCTTAATGATGCTGACCAATAGCACTGCTCAAGCAATGGGTGTGACTAACCGTGTTGATCCTGTACAAAGCATCCAAGGGGGTGCCAAGTATTATGATTTGATGTTGGAGCAGTTTGCACATGTTCCATATCCTGATCGTAACTGGTATGCCTTAGTGGCATATAATATGGGACCAGGTGCAGTCAGCCAAGTGCAAAAAAGAATCAAGGCACAAGGCAAAGACCCAAATCAATGGGTAAATTTATATGATTATTTAGAGCGTAACCAAGCTAAAAATGGTCGCTATAAACAAGCTGTAAAATACGTTAAACGTATCCGTACTTATTTAGAACATATCAAGACCAGTAGTTTGATTAATGTCTAAAACAAAAAAAAGCTTACCAGTTCGGTAAGCTTTTTTTGTAAAGAATTTAAGCAGTTTGCTCAAGAACTTTTTTGAATAAATCTTTTTGCTCTTGGCTTGGCTTAGCAGTTTGTAAAGCCATAAGCTGAGACATATCACCTTGTACTTTGATTTTACCAGTCATGAACGCTTGCATTGCAGCAGCCATATCAAACTCTAAGAATACTTTACGTAAAGTTTCAGCATCCATATTTAAAGTCGTTTTAGCTTTTGAAGATAATCCTTTTTGGATTTTACCAGCGTCTAAAGCCAACTCTGTATTACCAGCTGCATCTGTTACAACCAAGTTAATTGCCAAATTCGCAAGTGCTGGTGGTAAGTTTAAATCACCTGCTTCAGCAGTAAGTGTATCGACAGTTGCAAACCAATCATCAGTTAAAAATGCAGCCATGATTATTCCTCAAATATATTTGTTCAATTTCTTGTGCCATCTATCCAGACGACATCACATGAAGCAATTTGCTTGTGCCATGTTATAGCACGTATATTTTCTTTTAGGCTATGACTTTTTGTACGTAGGATTCAATTTTTAAAAAATTTATAAAGAAAAGGCACTTAACAAAGTGCCTTTAAAAAATTTCTTACATTTTATTCAGCAGCGAAGCTTAAATTCACTACATCTAGGCGATTTTTCAATTCTTCTGGATCTTTCATATCAAACTCACGCTGTTCATCCAAAGCTTCAAAATCAAATAACTCTCGATCAGCCAACTGCGATGGCGATACATTCTGTAATGCGCCAAAAATACTATGTAAACGTTTAGGGTATTGCTTATCCCACTCACGTAACATGTCATTCAAAATCGCGCGCTGTAAGTTCTCTTGAGATCCGCACAAGTTACATGGAATGATCGGGAACTGACGCATTTCTGCATATTTGATAATGTCGTTTTCTTCAACATAAGCCAAAGGACGAATCAGAATATTCTTTTTGTCTGAAGACAGCAGTTTCGGTGGCATCGCTTTCAAACTACCGCCATGGAATAAATTCAGGAAGAATGTCGCTAAAATATCATCACGATGGTGACCTAAAGCCACTTTCGTCGCACCGATTTCTTGAGCAAAACCATACAGTGAACCACGGCGTAACCGAGAACATACTGCGCAATAGGTCTTGCCTTCAGGTGTTAAGCGCTTGGTAATGGTATAGGTATCTTTTTCAAGGATGTAATATGGAATATTGTTTTCTTCCATATAACGTGGCAATACATCTTCTGGGAAACCTGGTTGCTTTTGATCAAGGTTTACTGCAACGATATCAAAATTAATCGGTGCAATACGTTTAAATTGCAGCAAGATATCGAGCAAAGTATAACTGTCCTTACCGCCTGACACGCATACCATGACTTTATCGCCATCTTCGATCATCTTGTAGTCACGAATTGCATGCCCCACTTGGCGACGTAGTTTTTTCAACAAGCGATAATAGGCCGAACTAGTTGGAAGCTCTGGCTTGAAATTAAATCCTTGGTTGGACTCCACTGGCGCGTACATAGACGTGATTTACTCATAAACAAAATACCGCAAGATTTTATCCCATTCCGAAAAAATGCGCACCTAAAGAATTTTTCAATTTCTTTCAATCGTCATATTTGAGTTTCATACTGGTAAAATTCTGATCAAAAGTTATCAAAATCGGCTAGATCGCTTATATTTCAGACTTCTCCACAGTTTTCCACAAAAACTGTGGATAAAATTGTGGATTTCTTCGCTATTGACAAACTTTTTTTATCTTAGAATAAGGCTTTCAATCAAATTGATCACTTTTTAACCAATCATTTTAGTATATAAAAAACAATAGCTTATATAAGTCAACACATAATTTTTAAAAAAAATTTAATTTTTTTTTTGCTGAACATTCGAGCAAAAGGACTTGATTTTTTGTCAGACAGTAGAAAAATAAAAAAATGTAGCTAAAGTACTTTTTAGAGATTTTTTTGTTACACTGCTGAAGTGAATTAAAGCTCATCTTTTGTGAATATTATAACGATGAACAAAATAACTTATTTTTTTATGTTGTGTTTGGGGACAATCGGTTTTTTTAATACAACAGTAACTACACATGCTGGGCAAACCATCTATCAATTTAAAGATAGCAATGGTACTACACTGCTGACCAATAAAAAGAAAGCTGAGTACAGCCATTTAAAAGTGGTTAAAGCAACTTATTACCCCGATAGCAATATCCACACCTATCGTAACTGGGGAAATAGTGAAGCTTCCGTTCTGCCCAGTTATAGCCGTAATCGAAATACTTTTGACCATCTGATCCGTCAAGCAGCACAACAACATGGCGTTTCCGAAGGCTTAATAAAAGCGGTAATGCACACTGAATCTGGTTTCAATGTTAATGCACGCTCACCTGTGGGTGCTCAAGGCTTAATGCAGTTGATGCCAGCGACGGCGAAGCGCTTTAACGTCTCCAATGCTTACGACCCTCAACAAAATATTTTTGCTGGCGCTAAGTATTTAAGCTGGTTACTAAAACGATTTAAAGGTGATACTCGACTAGCCTTAGCAGCTTATAATGCAGGTGAAGGCAACGTTGATAAATACAAAGGCATCCCCCCATTTCGCGAAACACAGGATTATGTGCGTCGTGTCACAAGTCGCTATCAAAATCTTTATGTATCTGGTTTAGGGGCTGATTTATCTCAACCAACGGCTCATTCGACCAATGGGCAAGTGATCGCCCAATCAGTCAATTATTCTGGTTCAGATCGCGTTACAAATATTGATCCAACACCGAGCTCGAAACAGTACAATCGACAAATCATCACTTTGGCTGATGGTACTTTTACAGATGCGCCAGCAGGCAGTTACTCCACAGCGAATGCCACGGCTTCTGCGCACATACGTTTAACGGATTAATGTGTACATTAAAACAACGATAAATAGCACTTATTTGTTACTTTTTTGACACTCAAATTGTTTTTAAGTGCTTGTTTATCATTAGATTCATTATTTTACTCACAAACATGTAATAACATCTATATTTTCACTTGAATTTTTAGGGTCGAGCCTGCATATTATTGGGGTGATTTATATTTATAAATCAGATCACTTTTTCTTTATAAGAGGGTTCTCTCAATGATGCGGATTGGTTTGTTCTTGCTAACCAACCTCGCGGTACTGGTTGTAGCTGGCATTATTTTGTCACTCTTCGGTGTCGGTAGTTACCATGGCGCGGGTGGCTTAAATCTAGGCAACCTACTGGTTATCTGCTTTGTCTTTGGTATGGTAGGTTCTTTGATTTCCCTATTCATGTCAAAGTGGATGGCTAAGAAAACCACAGGGACCGAATTAATCGACCCTAATGCACCTCGTAATCAAGCCGAAGCGTGGTTATTACAAGAAGTTGCTCAATTATCCCAACGCGCAGGTATTAAAATGCCTGAAGTTGGTATCTTCCCATCTTATCAATCTAATGCATTCGCAACAGGTTGGAATAAAAATGATGCGTTAGTCGCTGTTTCGACAGGTCTATTAGAGCGTATGAACAAAGACGAACTTCGTGCTGTCCTTGCGCATGAAATTGGTCACGTTGCAAATGGTGACATGGTTACCCTTGCTCTGATCCAAGGTGTAATCAATGCCTTCGTTATGTTCTTTGCGCGTATTGCTGGGGACTTTATTGACCGTAATGTATTTGGTCGTGAAGATGGCGAAGCGCCAGGACTTGCTTATTTTGCGATTACGATTGCATTGGATATCGTATTTGGTATCTTGGCATCAACCATCGTGATGTGGTTCTCTCGTCAACGTGAATACCGTGCTGATGAAGCAGGTGCACGTTTGGCAGGTAAAGATGCGATGATTTCTGCACTACTTCGCTTACAAGCAGAATCAGAAATGCCTGATCAAATGCCTAAAGAGATGAAAGCGTTTGCAATTACGGAAGGTAAGGAACAAGGCTTTAGCTTAGCTGCTTTATTCCAAACTCACCCAAGCATCGAACAACGTGTTGCTGCATTGAAGCAATTAAACGTTCACTAATCCAAACAGATACATAAACAAAGCCTCCAAGATGGAGGCTTTGTTTTTTGGGAAAAATTAACCCATTTTAAAAGATTGATACAACTGCCACGCGTAACTCAAGCCAGCCCAGAGTGCAAGCACAAGTAAAATCAGAACGGCAATACCGAGTAAATCTGGTATCCGCAGCCAAATCCAGCTCACTATCGGATTACGCCAAAATGCTGAGGTTTTCTGTTTTTGCTCTAGAGATTCATGCAAAAATGGATGCACCACATGAATATCACTGTGTACCTGATATTCCTCACGGATATGATTATGCACAATCTCAAGGGTCTTACGGCTTGGCCGAATAAATACGTCAAATAAAGTCCCTACGATCGGCACAAAACCGACCAACATATCTAAGATCGCAAGTTTTACCACGCCATTGAGTTTGTGTTGTGGAACACCGACTTCTCGAGCTTTTTTAAAGGCATATAAGGTCAGAATAAAACCTGCTATATCACCCGCAAAAGGAATGGTACTCAGTGCAGCATCTGCACCAACACCTTGTTTAGTGAACGGAATTCGCACTAAGCTATCCATCGTATTGGCGAATTTCGCCAAATCACGCTCTACAACGATTGCTTGCTGCTGAGTTAATTTTTTTTGTTCTGACATTTGCTCAACCTTAAACCAAGTTTATATATTGATAATAAATAGTTTTTCACTCAAGTTGGTATAATTATTACAACTAGAATAAGATCATAGAAGCTATAAATAAATATACGATTACACCAGTGGCATCACAGATCGAAGTGACCAACGGCGCTGAAGCACTTGCTGGATCTAGTCCGACTCTATTTAAAATAAAAGGCAAACTCATCCCAATCAGACACCCCATTAGCACGATTCCCATCATACTCAAGGCCAACACCAGTGCCACCCATTCATCACCACGGAAATATCCAAGGAGTGAAACTGCGATCGCCATCGTTCCTCCCAAACTTAAAGCAACTAAGCTCTCTCGACCGAGGAGATAAAACCAATCTTTAAACTGTACATCACCTGTCGCCAACGCCCTTACCATTAAGGTAGAAGACTGAGAACCTGCGTTCCCTCCACTGCCAACCAATAAAGGTAAGAAAAATACTAAAACTAAATGCTGTGCGATCAAATCCTCATAATGTGCTATCCCTAAACCAGACAGCAAACTACCAAATACTAAAAAAACCAGCCAAAAAACACGCTTTTGGTAGAGTTGTAAAATCGGTGCAGATTTAATACTCAGTTTCGAAGATGCATTCACCGCACCAACTTTTAAGAAGTCTTCCGTTGCTTCTTCACTGGCGACATCCATCGCATCATCATAAGTTACGATCCCCACCATCATGTCATGATGGTCAAGAATTGGGAGTGCCAATAAGTCATATCTTGCGATGGTTTTGGCTACCTCATCTTGATCTGTACCAACATAGGCAGTCAGCACATTGGTAACCATTAACTCATTAATATTTTGTGTTTCAGGAGCAAGGATTAATTGTTTTAATGACAAAACTCCCAAAATTTTTCGTGCTTCATCTAAAACATAAGCAAAATAAATGGTTTCTGTGTCTGGCGCTTCAAGACGCAACATTTTAATTGCATCTTTCACCGTGATATTGGGTTTTAAGGTCGCATATTCGGAGCTCATAATCGCTCCTGCCGTTCCTTCTAGATATGATGAAAGTTGACGAATATCTTCTCTTTCAGCTTGAGCAAGTGCTGGAAGCAATGCTTTTTGTTGTTGTTTATCTAAACATTTAAAAACATCAGCTCGTTTGTCCGATGACATTTCCCCGACGATATCTGCCAAAATATTTCTTGGCATCGCTTTGGCAAGTTTGACTTGTTCATTGGGTGCAAGATAAGAAAAGACATAAGCTCTTTCAGGTAAATGCGTCAATAATAATTGACTTTGTTCTATAGGGAGCTGGGGTAAAAGATCAGCAATATCGACTGCTGGAAACGTTTCGACTGACGCAAGCGCAAGTTCAATATTGTTATTCTTCAATGCGTCTTGCAATAAATATAAAAAGTTGTTGTAGCTCATCTCTACCTCTTCACTACAATAGATCAGCAATGAAGAGTTCGACACTATTCTACTGTCGAATAACGACCTTCATTCTGATTTTTATGAAAATAAAATATGTAATTCGTAATAAATTACAACTCTGCGTGTCCATTTAGGGATTCAATCCTCAAGTAACCGTTTATACGGCGCATGAATATTAAGGACTTGAGCCAAATGACTCAAGTCCTATCTCTATGAAATATGTCTTATTTTGTTTCTATAAAAATGTTTTAGATTAAATGTAGACTCCAAATAGCATTTAACTTAGGACGGTACTTTTTCCTTTAAAAATTGATCGGATGAGCACATACATTAAAGGAATAAAAATAAGGACTAGCACCGTACCGAAGACCACCCCACCAAAAACACTATATCCAATCGCTTGACGGCTAAGTGCTCCAGCTCCTGTCGAGAACATTAATGGAATGACACCTGCACCAAATGCAATTGAGGTCATGAGAATCGGACGTAGGCGTAACCCAGCAGCATATAGAGCAGAGTCAAGTGCATTCCGCCCCTGTTGCTGTAGACTGGCAGCAAACTCCACCATTAAGATCGCATTTTTACAGGATAATCCGATCGTCGTGAGCAGTGCGATCTGAAAATAGATATCATTGGCAAAACCAAACCAGTGGCTAAATAAGATCGTTCCTCCAATGCCAAGCGGAATAGCCGCCATGACCACCGAAGGGATCGACCAGCTTTCGTATAGAGCAGCTAAACACAAGAAAATAAAAGCAATTGAAATCAAATATAGCCAAATCGCTTGGTTACTCGATTGCTGTTCTTGGTAGGATAAACCACTCCAAGCCAATCCCACTTCGGGCATTTGCGCCACTATATTTTCTAGGTCTTGCATGCCTTGACCACTACTAAAACCACTAGCTGCATCTGCCTCCAACTCAATCGAAGGATAGCCCATAAAACGTTCTAATAAGGGTGGCGCACCCTGCCATGCAACTTGACTAAACTGTGTGAAAGGAATCATTTGTCCTTGTGCATTTTTCACATGCCAAAAGCTCAAATCCTCTGGTTTGGAACGATACGGGGCATCGCCTTGTAAATACACGCGCTTGATTCGACCACGATCAATAAAATCATTGATATAGCTTCCACTCCACGCCGTCGAGATCGTACGATTAATCTCATTGATATTTAAACTGTGTAGCATCGCAGTACGATGATCAATTTTAATATTGAGAACAGCTTGATCATCATTGCTTTTTTTATCGAGATTTTCGACACTGGCTAACCTGTTCCCTTGTTGTTGCACGTTTTCAAAAGAAGTGATCAGACTATCTCTTCCTAAGCCTTGAGTGTCTTGAAGCCAGAAATTAATTTTGTCCGAATTGCCTAATCCTCGTATCACCGCCGGCATGACTACCACGATACGGGCCTGATTATTTTGAGCAAAATGCTTCATGGCGCGCGCACGAATGGCTTGCGCGCTATTTTCTGTGCCTTGGCGTTCATCCCAATGTTTTAAAGAGACAAAAGCTTGTCCCAGATTTTGACCTGAGCCTGAAAAGTTACGTCCATGTATCACCATGATGCCATTTAAATTATCTTTCTCTTCCGCTAAAAAGTAATCTGAGATTTGTTTTCCGATGACTTGGGTTTGGCTCATAGGCGTGCCTTCAGCTAGGCGAAACTGAACACCCAAAATCCCCTGATCTTCCTGTGGTAAAAAACTAGTGGGTAATTCACGATAGGTCCAAGCAAAAGCACCCACCAAAAACAATAAAGCGACAAGCGACAGAAATTTAAGCTGTATCACTTTTTTAGCGACATTCAGATAAAAAGACCGAACCCGAGCTAATCCGCGCTCGAAATACTGTGCCCACTTGGCTTTCTGTTGTTGCGGTTTTAATAAAATTGCACATAATGCAGGAGTCAGAATCAATGCCACCAACAGAGATAAAGACATTGCTGCGACCAAGGTAATCGAAAATTGGCGGTAAATAATTC
This sequence comes from Acinetobacter halotolerans, assembly GCF_004208515.1. Taxonomy (GTDB): domain Bacteria; phylum Pseudomonadota; class Gammaproteobacteria; order Pseudomonadales; family Moraxellaceae; genus Acinetobacter; species Acinetobacter halotolerans. The sequence continues at coordinate 40,184 of NZ_SGIM01000002.1, read as the reverse complement.
CTGTAGCACCTGTAAAAAATGACATTGGGATAAATACTGCCGTCAACACTAAAGTTATGCCGACCAGTGCCCCGCTAATCTCCTTCATCGACTGAATGCTGGCTTGTTTAGCATCCAGTTTCTGTTCATGCATGATCCGTTCAACATTTTCAACGACTACAATCGCATCATCCACTAATAAGCCAATCGCCAATACCATCGCGAACAAAGTCAGGGTATTAATACTCATACCTAATACTGCGAGGACAGCAAAAGTTCCTAAAATCACGACAGGTACAGTGATTGCAGGAATTAAAGTTGCACGCCAATTTTGCAAAAATAGGAACATCACTAATACGACTAAAATGATCGCTTCGACCAGTGTTGTCACCACTTGAGACATTGATTCTTTTACAAATGGGGTATCATCACGTGGATACACCACGAAATATCCTTCAGGAAGTCCTTTCTTTAAACTTTCGATTTCTTGATAAATCAAATCTGCAGTTTGCATGACATTGGCGCCCACAGCCAATGAAACTGAAAGTCCTGAAGCTGGATAACCATTGATACGGTTAAATACCTGATAGTTTTCTGCACCAATCTCGATTCGAGCAATATCTTTGAGGTAGACCAAGCCACCATCGGGGTTCGCTTTTATAATAATGTTTTCAAATTGTTCAGGCGTACGTAATAAAGAACCAGAGGTCACTTTGGCATTTAAATATTGATCATCAACACTTGGTAATTGTCCAATCGCACCTGCTGCCACCTGTGCATTTTGATTTTCCAAAGCAGTACGCACTTCACTGACACTGAGCTGGTATTGTTGTAGTTTTTTAGGATCCAGCCAAATCCGCATCGCATATTGTGAGCCGAAAACATTAATTTCACCCACACCATCTAGACGACTCAAATTCAGTTCAAAATGATTGGTTAAATAATCTGATATGTCGATGTTATTCGAGCGTCCAGAAGCATCCGCCAAGCCAATGACCATAAAAGAATCACTGAGCGATTTGCGAACATTCACCCCCTGTCGCTGTACATCTGCTGGTAAACGGTTAATTGCACCATTAATCGCATTTTGCACTTGTACTTGCGCCTGATCAGGATCAGTGCCTTGCGCAAAGAACAGACTAATTCGACTATTGCCGCTCGCATCACTACTTGAACTAAAGTAAAGAAGATGGTCAATCCCTTTGATTTGTTGTTCTAAGATTTGGGTAACACTGTCTTCAACCGCTTGTGCATCCGCGCCACTATAATTGGTAGATACTGTAATTCGAGGTGGAGCAATATCGGGATAGCGTTCTACTGGTAAATTTAATACGGCAAGTAAACCTACAGCCATCACGATAATCGCTAGGACACTTGCAAAAATAGGGCGATCAATAAAAAACTTAGATAACATGGCTGTTCATTCCATTCCTGAAACAGTCAATTTGTCAAAAAGAGAGATCAATATTGGCAAATATAAACACTGATCATTACTGAGCCAATAAGGAAACACTATCCCTATTAACATATCATTGCAAAAAGCCAGAATTACGAAGAAATTATGGATTTATCACGTACATTAAAACAGATCTAACCTAAAATAAACTGATTAAATTCAAACAACTAAAAAATAAAAAATTGAAATTACTTTGCGATCAATGAGTTCCTAAATTCAGATTGACAATAGCGAATCTAAAACCGATAGTAGCACGCTTATTGCGCTCCCTAATTTTATTAAATACCTATGAAGGCTACCCTGAAGAACTTTAATATTCTCTTATTAATTTTGCTACCAGCTCTGATTACTGGCAGTTTATTAATTTTTTCAGGTAATGTATCTGATGGTTTAAGACTTGGCTTTTTATCACTACCAGGTGCGTTTTTTTTATATTTGGCAGCCATTCAAAATAAAAAATCTTGGTATATCCCGTCCATCATTTGGTGGCTGATTTTTTGGTTCGACTCACTATTACGCTCCAGTACTTGGATTTTATTTAGTAGTGACAATGAAGCCTACTTTATTATTGAAGCGATCGCGAATACCAGTTATGCCGAGACATGGGAGTTTTTGCAACTTCATGCGATTAGCATTATTGCGGTGTTATTTAGTTTGGTTTCAGTTACTGTCGCCTATCACTATATCGTATTTAAATATTTGAAAGCTGAGAATTTCCAACAACTTTGGCACAGCTATTTTTACCGTGCATGTATCATCTTTTTGGTTCTTCTTACCTTGACTTGCTATCTGATGAAACCATCACGTAACGTTCATCCAATTGTATTTTGGAGTAATTATCAGGAAAAAATTCAGGAGTTTAAAGACCGAATCAAGCAACATAAAGATGTTCATCGGCAGTGGGATATCAGTGCTAAAAAGAACCTAATCGTTGCAGAACAATCTAAACAGAAACAAACTCATGTATTGGTCTTGTCTGAAAGTATCACCAGTCTTGATTTGGGCATATGCGGCTATGCACGAAATACCACACCAGAACTGTCTAAAAAAATTGATCAGATCAAAGTGTTTTGTAATGCATTCTCGCCATCTCCCTCCACGATTAATGCTTTACGGGTACTTTTAACCGAAAGTCCTGCTTCTGAACATGATCGATATTCACCAGAAAGCATACTTGCTTATGCAAAAGCAGCAGGTTATAAAATCTACTGGCTCAGTAATCAAGATGATATTTACCTTTCCTCATTGTTCGGTTCTTATGCAGATAAAGCGATCTATAAAAATACCCGTTCAGGACGCAGCAGTACATCATTAGATGAAAATCTTTTGCCAGCTTATCAACAAGCCCTTGCTGACCCAGAACCTAAAAAATTAATTATTCTGCATATGATCGGTACACACCCCAATTATAAAGAACGCTACCCTGTCATTTATAATAAGTTTAGTAGCGATAGTAATGATGCAGTAGAAATGCTACTCAAGAAAAATGATATTGATCCATGGATACGCTCTATGCGTAACCATTATGACAATGCCATCTTGTATCAAGATGCGTTATTGGCTCAGATTTTGGATAAGCTAATGGCTGAAAAGCATTTAGACTTTAGATCATTTACCGTTGTTTCAGATCATGGCAATGAAGTTGGGCATGAGATGGACTATGCAGGTCATAGCCCCAATACTAAAGCGGGTTATCAAGTTCCTGTGATGATGTGGTATGACCATATGCCTTCAACAGGCGTGGATCTCACCAAAACCATTAACACCGCTGAACTCGATAACAATTTGATGCAGATTATGGGGCTCAAAGACAAATATGCCCCGCCCCAGTCCTATTGGCTAGACAAAGATTATCACTTTAGCCCTGAAATCAACTGGCCCTATTGGGAAAAAAAGCATTAGATTTTGATTGATAGAATATTCTTTTTAACATTGAGTAAAATTGGATACTCAATTTAGATTGTTTTATCTGAAAATTATTTGTAATTTCATCAAATGATCATCTCTTTGTCATCCATTTGATAAATTTAATCAGCACACTAACGACTCAAATAAAAACACATGAGTTTATGTATGTTAAAGCAAACAGTCGCGAGTCTCTGTCTGATCGGCCTTGTGGGTTGTAACAATGATGACAATGCTTCATCCAACGCCAATCAACCACAATATCAATTGCCACAAATTTTAGTGGTTGGGCATCGCGGCGCGAGCGCGCTTAGACCTGAACATACCCTTGAGGCTTATCAAAAAGCAATTGATGATGGTGCAGACTTTATTGAACCCGATCTAGTATCAACTAATGATGGAATATTGATCGCTCGTCATGAAAATGAAATCAGCGGTACCACCAATGTTGCCAGCCTGCCAGAATTTGCCGATCGTAAAACCACGAAAATCATTGACGGCGTCTCTTTTGAAGGTTGGTTCACCGAGGACTTTAGCCTCAAAGAATTACAACAACTTAAAGCACGTGAACGTATTCCACAATATCGACCAGAAAATCAACAATACAATGATTTATATAGCATACCGACCTTAGAGCAAATCATTGAACTGGCTGAAGCGCATTATAAAAAAACAGGTAAAATCATTGGGATATATATCGAAACCAAACACCCAACTTTCTTCCAAAAACAGAATTTGGCAATGGAAGATACATTGCTAAAAACATTAGCCAAATATAAATATAGCCGTGACATTGCACCCATCTATTTACAATCATTTGAAGTGGGTAATTTAAAATATTTAAAACAACAGCTTGATCTACATAAAAGTATAAAACACGCTCAGCTCATCCAATTGTATGATGAGAAAACAGCTCAACCAGCCGATTATGTTGCGCAAAATATCTCAACCACCTATGCGGATATGGCAACAGCGCAAGGATTAAAAGATGTTGCAACTTATGCAAATGGGGTTGGGCCGTGGAAGCCTTATATCTTTAAAGATGCAGCCATGACCGAAACCACGTCTTTTATTCCTGATGCTCATCAAGTCGGCTTAAAAGTACATCCATATACATTCCGTCCAGAAAATAACTTCTTGCCTGAGACTTTAAAATGTAGTGCTGAAGCATCAAAAGCAGCCGAGCGTTGTCCAACAGGATCAATCAAAGAATTACAGCTTTATTTCAAAGCAGGTGTGGATGGGGTATTTGCGGATGATCCAGCGATTGCACGCCAAGCAGTGAAAGAATATCTGGCAACAGCGTCTAAATAATCGAATCAATCACTCAATGATAAGGACAGCTCACTCGGCTGTCCTTATTTAGGATAGTTTCATCAACTGCTTTCGTTGCACCTGTTGCCACTGCCACCAACCATAAGTCGCCAAGCCCACAAATGCGGCATATAAAGCTGCTGTTAAAAATAGTTCTTTGTAAATAAACATGCCCACATAAACAATATCCACAAATATCCAGAGTAGCCAAGTTGCAATATGTTTTTGACTGGTCCAATAGGTCGCAAGTAAACTAAATGCAGCAAGCTGAGAATCTAACATCGGCACAGCAGCATCCGTAAAATGCTTTAAAATGAGACCTAATAATAATCCGCTCATCGCAGCCAAACAGATTTGAGCGACTGCAATTTGAATGCCGATCGGCTCAATCCGAATCTCGTGGTCTTGGCGTTTTCCTTTTAACCAAAAATAAAAACCATAGCAATTGAATGCGATAAAGAAGAATTGCAGAATGGTTTCGGCATACAATTTATAGGCGAAAAAAAGATAAGCGTACAATGCACAGGCCAAAATATTGAAACCCCAACACCACATATGACGTTGAATAGTTAAGGTGACACCGATAATACTCATCAAGACGGCAATGATTTCTAAAGGAGACAAAGGAAAACTTCTGTTTAAATATCGAATAATGTCATTATGAAAAGATCTTAAATTTAAGCAACTATAAAATCTTTAAAGACGATCTTTAAATTTTTAAGTTTATTGCGAATAATGACTATTTTTCATTCAGCCCTTATGCTATAAAAATCCAAAGCTTATTTTTATATGACCCACATGATTATCCATAAAGTTTCCACCACAGGTCTTGCTCATATCGCAGATTGCTTGCTCGCCAATGCAATGTGGCGACGTGTCTGCATGTCTATGCGAGGGGACTTTGCATTATTTCATCCGATGACAAGTTAAAAAAAATGACATCTCATGAAACATAGGTCGCCTCAATGGCGGCCTTTTTTTTACCTAAATTTTAAAAATCTGAATAGACCTTAGTTATTACTGGAGATTCCCATGTCGCAACCACATGAAAAAAGTTTTATACCCACGCCACAGATACAACCGACTGTCGCCTCTACTTCCCCACGCCCAGCGCCAGTCGGTCAATTTATTGCAGTTGTTCTGATTTGGTCATTCACCCCGTTAGCAGCGGTATGGACAGTGCAAGATATTCATTGGGCTTGGGGTTTATTTCTACGATACAGTCTCGCCATTCCACTTAGCTTTGTTTGTCTGTTTTATTTTGGACTCAAGCTCAGCATAAATTTCAAAGCAATCACCAGTTATACAGCAGGTGCAATTGGGTTATTTGGCTCTATGACTTTTTGTTATATGGGTGCGACACGTGTTCCATCGGGTATGATTTCAATTATTTATGGTACAGCGCCCTTGTGGTCAGGTTTGATTGCGGTATTTATTTTAAAACGTGAACACTTTCATCCACGTCAATGGTACGGTTTAATTCTTGCCTTTCTCGGCTTATTACTGACAATGGGTTTAGCTACAGATGATGTTCAGCTCGATATGCTGGGGATCGCCTATGAAATCATTGCAGTTCTACTCTATGTTCTTTCTATGCTAGCCGTTGCAAAAGTAGGTGCAGAAATTCATCCGATCACTCAAACCGCTGGCTCAACCTTAATTTCATGGATCGGCTATCTCTGTTTATTACCTTTTTTTATCTCAGAAGCTCCAACGCATCTGCCGAGTCTTCAAAGCAGTATGGCTTTGCTGTATAGCGCATTATTTTCTTCAGTGCTTGCTATGATTTTTTATTATCATTTAATTCAAAAACTCAACCCAACTACAGTGATGCTCATCATGATCATAACTCCTGTATTGGCAACACTTTGGGGAATCACGCTCAATCATGAGCCACTCAGTTCGCATTTGATTATGGGCTTGATATGCTTATGCTTTGGTCTATTTTTATATGCTTATCGCAAGAAAGCCTACAACCTATAAGACAATAAAACCGATAGATCAGTAAAATGATCTATCAATTTAGATTATAGTATTTGAGCGTTTGCTGCATTAAACCAGAACCATCATTGAAGATATATGATTTCCTTATGTATCACAGCATAACTTCACAGAGATTTATTCAAGGATGAAAGAATCTATGCGTATTTATCTTTTATGGATATTTTTGAGCTTTGCGCTCGTCATACAAGGTTGTGCCTATCACTCCCCGACGCCCATTCAGGCCCATCAAAAATCAGTTGAATTAAAACAACGTTATTATCACGCCAAAACCATAAGCGCAGATGGAACTGTGCTGGCTTTCACTGTGTATCAGCCTCATTTAAAAGTCGGACAAACAGCGCCGTTACTCTTGCATACCCATGGCTTTGGCTTATCCCGTATGAAACGGCCTGAACTGAGTTTATACGGTTTTCTCTTACCTACAGGTCAAGTCGCCAAAACTGCATGGAAACAAGTTTATTGGGTGATCAGTTATGACCAACGTGGACATGGTAATAGTCAAGGTAAAATCCGTCTGGCTGATCCAGATAAAGAAGCACAAGATGTCATTACCATCATGAACTGGGCTGAAAAGCACCTGCCCCAATTAGCAAAAAACCAAAACGGCGTTCGTACGGGTATGATCGGTGAATCTTATGCAGGTGGTGTACAGTACCTCGCATCGGCATTGGACCCACGCTTACAAGCGATTGTCCCGATTACCACTTGGTATGATCTGATAAATAGCCTTGCGCCAAATGGCGTTCCTAAAAGCAACTGGATTGGGTTCTTAAATTTAATCGGTGACTGGTGGAATTGGAATAAATTTGATTCCGAACTTAAGCAAGCCTATCGAGAAACGCAACAAGGTGAACTTAATGTATCTTCCTATCATTTTCTCAAGACGCATCAAGCACGCTGGTTTTGTGAACATGACCAAGCACCTCAAGCAGATGCACTGATTATTCAGGGATTTAGAGATATATTATTCCCATTTAATGAGGGCGCAAAAGCAGCTGAATGTATCAAACAAGCACGGCATAAAGTCCATTTAATCGGGGTACAAGGCGGACATCTGCAACCATTGGCACAACAGTCTCCTTCAGGTCAAACACCTTTTTGGTACATCGGAAAATCTGTGCATTGCGGCGACAAACAACAATACAACTTACAAGACACAATCTTAATTTGGTTCGATCAGAAATTAAAAGACCAAAAATCTACAATGAACCTACCTGAATTATGCGTGGATCATAGTCCAGTTAACCATCTTGCAGATCTAAACCCAACAACGTCCTACACACTAAATAGAACATGGATCACAGCAACCACAACCCAAGCTGTTTTTGTCCCTATTCATGTTGCGCAGCAAGTTACGCATATCACCGGTGCGCCTCGCTTAAGCTTAAATGTCGAAGCAAAAGCTGAATCCAGTGATCCTGTATTATTTATATCTGTTGCAGTTAAATCAAAAGAAACGGGGAAATATGTTGTTTTAAATGAACAGACCGCACCCTTTAATCAAGGCAGAAAACAAATTTATGATCAGATTACCTTAGACTTAGCTGACCCCAATAAATCACTACAAAGCATTGAGCTACCAAGTATAAATGGGGAATTGAAACAGGGAGATACCTTGGGCTTGCTGATCAATAGTGAAAGTATTTATTATCAAAAATTTCAACAGGCTAAAATAGAAGCTTGGGTTTCAGGAGAAATAATTTTACCTAAACTATGGATAGATTCTCATTAGAAATTTTATTTAAAAATGAATATCGAGAGTGACTTCTACCACTCTCGATTAACGATTAATTCTTCCATTTCAATATCGAAATAACCCGCCTCTTGCACGATCATCATCATCGCTTCGGCAATATAATCCGCCGCGGTATCATCTAAAGATGAATCTAGGTCTTCAAACTGCGGTTTCATTTCATTAATTTCAATGGTAGTCAAATTTGCAAAACGATAAATCTCAGTTTCAGACAACCCAGAACGACTGACCTTTTTTGCAAACTGATGCATATGCTGTTTGACTTCTGCAACCAGAATATCGGGATAATAGTCATCATCAAACATGGGGAGGAGTAGATTTTCAAACATAAAAAATAATATGCCAATAAAACGCCATGCTTATACCACAATCCAGAAAAAATCACGATATTTAGACATAAAAAAAGCGGTTTTTCCGACCGCTCTTGATCAATTAACCTTAGCCTATTTCAACGTATCCCGTTGTAGAACGTAAGGAAAAGAATTCCAAAGCTAATTTATAAATTTAAGCTACTGTTTTTAGAGAAAATTGCTCAGCATATTTCGAAAGTTGTTCAAAGGTAATAGATGCACCACCACATACAATCACCAGCACATCCTCCGTTGGCGAAAAGCTAATTTTTTTATCATATAGAACAGATAGTGTTGCGCCACAAGCAGGCTCAACCAATGTTCGATGATCATCTAAAAATTTCAGACATGCAGTTACCGCGTCTTGATCCGAAACAGTCATAGCTTGAACATTTTCACTTTGCGAAATGAGAAATGCATTTTCACAGACTTGTTTTGCTGCAAGTGTTGTTGCAATCCCCGTCACTTCTTCTAACTTTATATGCTTGCCCATCTTCATTGCAGTATTCAAAGAAGCGGTTCCATCCGTTTCAATCGCATAAATTGGAATATCTAGATGATTCCGTTTTAGGCCTTGATGAATTCCAGAGATTAAACTGCCTCCTCCTACTGATAAAATGACAGCATTCGGATAAATGCCATCCGCAATCACTTCATCAATAATCGTTGCAACACCATCCCATAAATATTGATCGTCGAAGGGATGAATATAAATGGCTTCATCATTCACCAATGAAAGTGCCAGTTCATTGGCTTCCACCCAAGATTCACCTTGGACAATCACCTCAGCATCTTGTTGTAGCATTAAATCAATCGCTTTTTGCGAAGTCGTTTTAGGAACAATAACGGTGACAGGAATATTAAGTGCTTTTCCCATATAAGCGACTGAAATACCAGCGTTACCACCAGAAGAGCTAATGAATTTCTTTGCCCCTTTTTCTACGTATTTTAGACAGGCATTGCCGATACTTCTTTGCTTAAAAGAACCTGTAGGCTGAGCAGATTCCATTTTCAACCAGACATTACAGCTATTGAGTTCGCTTAATTCACTTGATCTAATTAATGGTGTTTTCATCGTGATTGTTATTCCATCCTGCTATAAATATGTACCATTCATGGTCGGTTAGGTCATCGTCACCGACCACTTTTATAACATGAATATTCAATCTTTTTTAGCGCTTAAACTTTTGGCAATTTTAGCAAGTTCGACAAATTCCTCACGCATTTGATAAGGGTCAGGTTGAGCAGACTGCTGTGCCAATTGAATAATTTGATCCCATCCGACTGAACCATTGTATTGCCCACCTTTGAGTTGTTGAGCATAAGAGGCAACAGCGACCGCAAAACGAGTATCACTATGCGCCTGAGCAAGCGGTTTACTGCCCATTTTCACGGCTTGATTCAATAAAATACTCTTATCTTGATTCGGTAGCTTATAGCGTAAATTCACAAAAGCGTATTCTGATTTTTTAGTGGCATCGGGCTTTGTTTGTGCTTGATAGCGCGAGTCATTTAACCAGCCCTGCTGACCAGCGGGAATAATTTCATAAAATGCGGTCACACGATGCCCTGCACCGATATCTCCCGCATCCACTTTATCATTATTAAAATCTTCTTGTTTCAACATGCGATTTTCATAGCCAATGAGACGGTACTCTTTGACCGTTGCAGGATTAAACTCGACCTGAATTTTGACATCTTGCGCAACCGTTGCAAGTGTCGATGAAAGCTGACGCTGTACTACTTTTTTGGCCTCATTTTTATTGTCGATATAGCTATAATTGCCATCTCCTGCATCGGCCAATTGTTCCATTAATTGCTCATTATAGTTTCCTGTACCGAAACCTAATGTAGTGAGTGAAATACCACTTTTACGTTTTTCAGTTACCATTGATTTTAAAGTGTTAAAGTCGGTGATCCCCACATTAAAATCACCATCGGTGGCTAAGAGAATACGGTTAATTCCATTTTTCACAAATGCCGTCTCAGCTTGCTGATATGCCAGTTGGATCGCTCGCTCACCTGCGGTTGCACCATTCGCTTTTAATGCATTAATGACACTTAAAATCTTATCTTTTTGATCTCCTGAAGTCGGTTTAAGCACCAGTTTTTCACCACTGGCATAGGTAATAATCGTGACTTTATCTTGTGGTCGTAATTGCTCAGTCAACAAGCGCAATGTTTGCTTCACCAATGGCAACTTATCTGGCGCACTCATACTCCCTGAGACATCTATCAAAAAAACTAAATTTGCAGGTGGCAATTGCTTGACCGATAAGTCCTTGGCTTGAATTCCGATTTTGATGAGTTTGGCATTTTGTTTCCAAGGCGAATCCACTGTTTCCGTGGTCACTGAAAATGGATGTATGCCAATAGGTTGTGGATACTGATAGTCAAAATAATTAATCATTTCTTCGATACGAACCGCATCTGCTGGCGGTAAACGACCATCATTTAAAAAACGGCGCGTATTGCTATAACTTCCTGTATCCACATCAATGCTAAAAGTTGAGATTGCTTGATCAGAAACTCTAAAAACTGGGTTAACTTCATTTTTCTGATATTTTTCGGTGTCTTGTTCTAAGCGTTGTTGTTCTGAAATGGGTACTGGCATGACCGCCTGTGCAAAACTTGGTGCTCGCACCTGCTCATATGCTCCTATCCCAGTCATACTTTGTGGGGTATTTGGTACTTGTTGGCAGGCTGCTACCAAACCACTGAGCAATGATAATGCAAATATTTTTGTGCCTTGATACATTTTATAATCCCAAAGTTTTATTTTGTCTTTTCGAATGAATAGTAATATTCACGTTATTGTATGCAAAAAAATATAAAGACACCGTATTCGAATGTATCTATCACTCTTTCTTAGTCACTACGCTGATTCAGCCATACGCATAGCATTCCAAACTTTTACAGCATCACTTGTTGCTTTCACGTCGTGTGCTCGCACAATGCTTGCACCTTGTTGAATACTGAGTAAATGCCCCGTCACACTACCGACCACTCTCTCTTGGGCGGCAACACCATTCAATGCTTCGCCAATAAAACGTTTGCGCGACAAGCCTGACAAAATTGGATAACCCATTTGATTGAGCTTCCAAAAATCATGCAGCAGTTGAAAATTTTGTTGGGCGTTTTTAGCAAAACCGAACCCCGGATCAAGAATAATATGCTGAGGTTTAATGCCGATCGCAATTGCTTGCTCCAATCGCTGATGTAGTTCCCTCATCACATCTTCAGTAACATCGTTATATTGGTCGAGTTGATTCATATTGGTTGGTTCGCCACGCATATGCATCAATACCACTGGAATGTTGAGTTCAGCAGCGGTTTCTAATGCTTGCGGACGAGTCAATGCACGCACATCATTCCAAATATGTGCACCTGCTTGGATGGCTGCACGTATCACTTCAGGCTGACTGGTATCGATCGATATGATCACATCATATTTTGATAATTCCTGTACCACAGGAATCACACGGCGAATTTCTTCTTCAACAGCAACTGGCGAGGCATTCGGGCGAGTAGATTCACCACCTATATCAATAATGGTGGCGCCATCCTCAATCATTTGCAGCGCATGTTTGATGGCTTGATCTCGGTGATGATACTGCCCACCATCGCTAAATGAATCAGGTGTTACATTGAGGATTCCCATAATGTGAGGCTGAGATAAATCTAATGTAAAACGACCACACTGTAACTGCTGCTGTGGTAATGGCATCAACTTCATCAAAACACTCCTCACTTTAATCACATTATATTAACAAGAACAATGTTTAATGTTTGATGATTTATTTTCAGCTTAGGTCAAAACCAAGACAAAAAAAGAGCGACCTAAGTCGCTCATTCTTTCTAGAATCGTTTAACTCATTGCTGGCAATGGTGGTGGTGTAGACGGACCATCTTTAGGCGGTTCAAAATCAGCCACAGGATTTTCAGCTACATATACTTTTGGTGGTTGTGGTTCACGACCTTCCATGATGTCACGGATTTGGTCACGATCAATGGTTTCCCAATCCATCAACGCTTTTACCATTGCATGTGCGATATCTTGATTATTTTCTAAGATATCACGAGCAACTTTGTACTGCTGATCAAGAATACGACGTACTTCTTCATCCACTTTTTGTTGAGTGGCTTCAGAAATAGTGCGACTACCGACATTACCGAAGAAACCGCTTTGGTTTTCATCTTCATAAACCATTACACCAAGCGCATCAGACATACCGTATTTTGTGACCATAGCACGTGCCATTTTCGTTGCACGTTCAAAATCATTCGATGCACCAGTAGACATTTGGTTAATGAATACTTCTTCTGCAATACGACCGCCAAATAAAATGGAAAGTTCATTCAGCATCTTATCTTTATAGTGACTGGTTTGGTCTTGTTCAGGAAGCTGCCAAGTAACGCCTAGCGCCCAACCACGTGGCATGATCGTAACTTTATGCACTGGATCTGTACCTGGTAAGATTTCAGCAACAATCGCATGTCCTGCTTCATGGTAAGCCGTTGCACGACGTTCTTCTTCACGAAGTACCATCGATTTACGTTCAGGTCCCATATAAATCTTATCTTTCGCATCTTCGAAGTCATGCATATCTACCGTATTTTTATTACGGCGAGCAGCAAACAATGCCGCTTCGTTGACTAAGTTTGCGAGCTGTGCACCCGAAAACCCTGGTGTACCACGTGCAAGAATTTTAAGATCCACACCTGTTACAGAAGGAAGCTTCTTCAAGTGTACATTGAGGATTTGCTCACGCCCACGAATATCAGGCAAGCCAACCATCACTTGACGGTCAAAACGACCTGGACGAAGAAGTGCTTTATCGAGAACATCAGCACGGTTGGTGGCAGCAATAACGATAACACCTTCGTTGCCCTCAAAACCATCCATCTCGACCAACATTTGGTTAAGTGTTTGCTCACGTTCATCATGACCACCACCTGTACCTGAACCACGGTGACGACCAACTGCATCAATCTCATCAATAAAGATGATACATGGTGCATTTCGTTTTGCTTGTTCGAACATATCACGAACACGCGATGCACCCACACCAACGAACATTTCAACGAAATCAGAACCTGAAATACTAAAGAATGGAACTTTGGCTTCACCAGCAATTGCTTTCGCTAATAAGGTTTTACCCGTACCAGGAGGACCAACCATTAACACGCCACGCGGAATAGTTGCACCAAGACGTTTAAATTTGGATGGGTCTTTCAAGAAATCAACGATTTCAACCACTTCTTGTTTTGCTTCATCACAACCAGCAACATCCACAAAAGTGATCTTGATTTGATCTTCAGATAGCATTTTGGCTTTTGACTTACCAAAACTCATTGGGCCGTTCTTACCACCGGCACCGCCCCCCATGTTGCGCATAAAGAACATGAACAACAAAATAATGAGCAATATTGGGAAACTTGCGATGAGAAGTTGCATCAAAATGCCTTGGCGTTGTGGCGCGATGCCCTCAACCACGACATTTTGTTTGTTTAAGCTTGGTAGCAACTGAGTGTCTTCTACTTGTGGACGAACGGTCTCAAATGGAGAACTATCAGTTTTTTCACCACTGATATTTAAACCATCAATGGTGACTTGTTTAATTTGTCCAGCATTCACCGCTGCAACGAAATCAGAGTATTTCATCGCCGCAGGTTTATTTCGGTCACTGACGTTGCTAAAAATCAAAATCAGAACACCGAGTATGACGAGCCACAATACGGCATTCTTGAAGTAATCGCTCAAGGCTTTATTCCCATATCAATCTAATTTGATCATACCTAATCTTGGCTGACCTTCACAAAAACAGCAATGAATTTGCGTTGCAAAAAACTTAAAAGGTACAAAATGCACAATTTTTAACAACTTGGCAAGTATACTTTTTATTTCAAGGCCTTTTTACGACCTTGTCCAATCAAAAAAACCTCTTTTGATCGAGCACGCGACGCCGCTGGTTTAGCTGTTTTTAATACATCAAAACTATCGACCACTTGTTTTCTAAACTCATCAAATCCAGTACCTTGGAACACTTTAACCAAAAACTGGCCATTCGGTCCTAACACTTTCTGAGCAAAGTCCAAAGCCAATTCACATAAGTAAATTTGACGCGGTTGATCAACAGCCTTATTACCTGATGTATTGGGGGCCATATCTGAAATTACAATATCAACTTGACGCCCATTTAAAATATTTAACAATTTTTCGAAAACTTCTTCTTCGCGGAAATCGCCCTGTAAGAAGGTGACATCTGGCAATGCATCCATGGCTAAAATGTCAGAGGCAACAACCAAACCGTTCGCCCCGACTAATTTACCCGCAATTTGCGACCAACTACCAGGTGCTGCACCTAAATCAACAACCGTCATCCCGGGCTTGATCATTTTATATTTTTCTTGGATCTCAAGTAGCTTATATGCTGCACGTGCACGATAACCTTCCTTTTGTGCTTTTTTTACAAAAGGATCGTCTAAGTGCTCTCTCATCCATACACGACTGCTTTTCGACAATTTTTGATTGGTAATGCGTGTCGCCATAACTCTCTAAATTTCAAAAAACTTCTGATTGATCATTGTACGTGAAAATTCTGCTTATTACAGTATCGGAGCAGTTCAATGCTACGATCTTTTACAGTTTTTTGATTATCACTATTGATCGTTTCAATCGTTTTACGCACATTTGCCTCAAGTGCTTGCATCCTGAATCTATCTTAGATTCAGGATGCAAGCTATACTAGGTCGTTTTTCAAATCAGGTATTTTTCAATGGCAGCTTTATCTATCCATGAACGTAAACGTTTACGTCAAATCGGTCATGCACTTAATCCAGTTGTCATGATTGGTGGTCAAGGGCTTACAGAAAGTGTAATTGAAGAAGCGCATCGTGCGTTAAATGATCACGAATTGATTAAAGTAAAAATTGCGGGTGAAGATCGCGAGGCACGTGCAGCTGTAATTGATGCGATTGTTGAAGCTACTGGTGCAGAAGCAGTACAAAAAATCGGTAAAATCGTTTTGCTCTATAAAAAAGCAGCAAAACAAAATCAACATCTGTCAAACCTCGTACGCTTTGCTCACCTAAGTCAGTAATCGAAATGGCAAGTTATGATCTTTCTGCTTTTGATCGTTTTCACAGTATTAGTGTGGTAGGAGCGATTGAGCAGCTAACCCCAGCAACCTTAAATGTTGCTTTCTGGGTGAGTGATCCAAATCAGTTTTTGATTTATCCAGAAAAAGTCGCGGCACACCCACGTCAGGACTTTTTGTGGGAAAACACTTGTTTTGAACTCTTTGTGGGTGTGAAAGACCAAGATTTCTATCGTGAAATCAACCTCTCCCCTTCACAAGCTTGGCAAGTGTATCAATTTGAAGAATACCGCTTTCCTGAAAATATGCCGCCGGTTGCGGCATACGACATCGAGCTAAATCATTTACAGCGAACCCATTATGGTTTGAATGTCAGCTTAGATTTATCCAAATTTATGCAACAACATCAACTAAAATGGTCTGACTTATATCTAGGCTTAGCAGCAGTATTGAATACTTCACAAGGCGTGCAGTATTTTGCCATGCAGCATAGTAGTCCCCAAGCAGACTTCCATAATAAACGAGATTGGTTACATCAGTTTTAAAACAAAAAAAGCGAGAAATAAATTTCTCGCTTTTTTTCATTCTAACTTAGTGCTTAATTTGCACGTACTTTGTTCCAAGCTTCAACAGCTTGACCTTTAGTACGCTTAAAGCTACCAACTAAAGTATCTTTATGCTTCACTGAAATTTGACTGATGTCATCTTTAAGCTCTTTGCTTACTTTAGTTAAATCTTCGATCAAAGTATTTAACTCAGTTTTCAATGCATTTTTGAGCTCAACCAAGTTACCTTGAGATGAATTCAATTGAGTTTTGATCACATCAATACGCTGTAAAAGATCTTGCTTAAGTTGCGTAAGTTGATTTTGAATATTTTGATTCAATTCTTTTGCTTCAGTCTCAATTTTTGCTTGAGTGTCAGCCAAAGCTTCTTTAACTTGCTCTTGAGTTTCAGCAATCACTTCTTTTGCTTGCTCTTGAGTTTCAGCAATCACTTCTTTCGCTTTCGCTGTTTTTTCTGCAACAACTTCTTTCGCCTTTGCCGTTTTCTCAGCTACAGCTTCTTTCGCTTTTGCAGTTTTCTCAACAACAACGTCTTTCACTTCTTCAGCAGCTGCTGTAGTTTGATTCTCAGCCATTATGATTCCCCTCTATACTGATTGTTGATTTTTTGGCTAGATATAAGATAAAACGCTTTCGCCTAAAACCACCAAAAAATTGTTAGACAATTTGCATAATATCTCAAAAGGTAGATCTAAAAATGACGGATTCTGCAATAGACCCTTATTCAAATCTATAGTGTCAAAGAAATCACGTATTTCCTGTTTTTAATAAATAAAACTCATAGACTTCTCACATACTCATGCGTATAATGCGCTGTTAAGTTATAAGCGAGCAGACCAGAAGGAGGCCATGTTTTTTAAAGACAGCCTGCCTTTTTTTATGTCTTCTCGCTTTTTTACAGCCTTATTTTTGTGGTTTTAGTTCAGGAGCTTTGGTTTGAGCATCCCCGCCATTTTAGCCCTCGCTGATGGAACGATCTTTAAAGGAACGTCTATCGGTGCATCGGGAAATACGACTGGTGAAGTCGTTTTTAATACCGCCATGACTGGCTATCAAGAAATTTTGACTGATCCAAGTTACGCACAACAAATTGTGACGCTGACTTATCCTCATATCGGAAATACAGGCTGTAATAGCGAAGACGTTGAATCAGGTCGCATCCATAAAGTATGGGCGAATGGTTTGATTATTCGTGATCTTCCTTTATTACACAGCAATTTCCGTGCTGAACAATCTCTAAGTGAATATTTGCAACAACACAATGTTGTTGCAATCGCTGATATTGATACACGCAAATTGACACGTATTTTACGTGACAAAGGTGCACAAAATGGTTGCATCCTTGCTGGCGAAAATATTACAGAAGAAGAAGCAATTGCCAAAGCACGTGCATTTGGCGGCTTAACTGGTTTAGACCTTGCTAAAGAATGCTGTGATCCAGAAGGTTTTGAATGGACTGAAGGCTCTTGGGTTTTAAATCAAGGCTTTACTCAACCTGAAATGAAATTTCATGTTGTGGCATACGATTATGGTGTCAAAACCAACATCCTACGTATGCTTGCTGACCGTGGTTGTAAACTCACTGTCGTTCCTGCGCAGACCTCTGCGGAGCAAGTGCTCGCGTTAAATCCAGATGGTGTGTTCTTATCAAATGGCCCTGGTGATCCAGCAGCATGTGATTATGCCATTGCAGCAGTGAAAACCATTGTTGAAACAACAAGTTTACCTGTCTTCGGTATTTGTTTAGGTCATCAAATTTTGGCACTCGCTTCTGGCGCAAAAACCATGAAAATGAATCATGGTCACCACGGTGCTAACCATCCTGTACAAAATCTTGAAAAAGGTACAGTGATGATTACCTCTCAAAACCACGGCTTTGCTGTTGATGAAAGCACCTTACCAACAAACTTAAAAGTGACTCATCGCTCACTGTTTGATGGTACAAACCAAGGTATTCATCGTACTGACAAACCAGCATTCAGCTTCCAAGGTCACCCTGAAGCGAGTCCTGGCCCACATGATTGTGCTCCATTATTCGATCATTTTATTGAATTAATTGAAGCATCTAAACAGTAATCAAGAGCGAGTAAATTATGCCTAAACGTACGGATATTAAAAGCATCTTAATTATTGGTGCAGGTCCAATTGTTATTGGTCAAGCATGTGAGTTTGACTATTCTGGTGCGCAAGCATGTAAAGCCCTTCGTGAAGAAGGTTACCGCGTTATTTTGGTCAACTCGAATCCAGCGACCATCATGACCGACCCTTCAATGGCAGATGCAACTTATATTGAGCCGATCACTTGGCAAACTGTTGCACAAATCATTGAAAAAGAACGTCCAGATGCAGTCCTCCCAACCATGGGTGGCCAAACAGCATTGAACTGTGCACTAGCGCTTGATGAGCATGGTGTCCTAGAAAAATATAATGTTGAATTGATCGGTGCATCAAAAGAAGCAATTGAAAAAGCTGAAGACCGCAAACTGTTTGACATTGCAATGCGTAAAATCGGCTTAGAATGTCCTCGTGCGGATGTTGCTGAAAGCATGGAACATGCCCTGGAAATTCAGTCACGATTCGGCTTCCCAGTGATCATTCGCCCATCATTTACGATGGGTGGCTCTGGTGGCGGTATTGCATATAACAAAGAAGAATTTATTGAAATCTGTGAACGCGGTTTCGATCTTTCACCGACCAAACAATTATTGATTGATGAATCTTTGATTGGCTGGAAAGAATACGAAATGGAAGTTGTTCGTGACAAAAACGACAACTGTATTATCGTATGTGCGATCGAAAACTTTGACCCAATGGGTGTACACACAGGTGACTCCATTACCGTTGCCCCTGCTCAAACACTAACAGATAAAGAATATCAAATCATGCGTAATGCATCGGTTGCTGTTCTTCGTGAAATCGGTGTTGAAACAGGTGGTTCGAACGTTCAATTCGGTATTAACCCGAAAGACGGTCGTATGGTTGTGATCGAGATGAACCCGCGTGTTTCTCGTTCATCTGCACTTGCATCTAAAGCAACTGGTTTCCCTATTGCAAAAATCGCAGCAAAACTTGCGGTTGGCTATACTCTTGATGAATTGAAAAATGACATCACAGGTGGTATCACTCCTGCAAGCTTTGAACCAGCAATTGACTATGTTGTTACCAAGATTCCTCGTTTTAACTTCGAGAAATTCCCACAAGCTGAGCCTGTATTAACAACTCAGATGAAATCTGTGGGCGAAGTCATGGCGATTGGTCGTAACTTCCAAGAATCTGTCCAAAAAGCACTTCGTGGTCTTGAAGTGGGCGTAAGCGGCTTTGATGAAAAAATCGAAGTTGGTGCTGCCAATGCAAAAGACGTTATTCTAAAAGAACTTAAAGTTCCAGGTCCTGAGCGAATTTGGTACGTTGCTGATGCATTCCGTCATGGTTTCTCACTTGATGATGTATTTGAAGCAACTAAGATTGACCGTTGGTTCTTGATCCAAATCGAAGATATCGTTAAAGCTGAAGCCCAAGTAAAAACTTTAGGTTTTGGTGACTTAAACGCTGACAATATCCGTTCATTCAAACGCAAAGGTTTATCAGACCTTCGTATTGCGGACTTGATGGGTATTTCACAAAAGCAATTCCGTAAACAACGTTGGAACTTGGGTGTTTATCCAGTTTACAAACGTGTTGATACTTGTGCTGCTGAGTTTGAATCTGACACAGCCTACATGTACTCAACTTACGATGAAGAATGTGAAGCCAATCCATCAAATCGTGACAAGATCATGGTGATTGGTGGTGGCCCGAACCGTATTGGTCAAGGGATCGAGTTTGACTATTGCTGTGTACATGCTGCTCTTGCAATGCGTGAAGACGGTTATGAAACGATCATGGTCAACTGTAACCCTGAAACGGTTTCAACTGACTATGACACATCTGACCGTTTATACTTCGAACCAGTAACACTTGAAGATGTACTAGAAATCGTTCGTATAGAGAAGCCTAAAGGCGTGATCGTACAGTACGGTGGTCAAACACCTTTGAAATTGGCACGTGCTTTAGAAGAAGCAGGTACGCCAATTATCGGTACATCTCCTGATGCGATTGACCGCGCAGAAGACCGCGAACGTTTCCAACAAATGATTCAACGTTTACAGCTTCGTCAACCAAACAACAGCATCGTGAAATCTGCTGAAGAAGGTATTTCTGAAGCGGCTAAAGTCGGCTATCCATTGGTCGTTCGTCCATCTTATGTATTGGGTGGTCGTGCGATGGAAATCGTCTATAACGAAGATGAACTAAAACGTTACCTTCGTGAAGCAGTTCAAGCATCTAATGAAGCCCCTGTCCTACTTGACCGTTTCCTAGATGATGCAACTGAAGTTGACGTTGATTGTGTATCTGACGGTAAAGACGTCGTGATTGGCGGTATCATGCAGCACATCGAACAAGCAGGAATTCACTCAGGTGACTCAGCATGTTCAATTCCTCCTTACTCTCTTTCACAAGAAGTTCAGGATGAAATGCGCCGTCAAACCGTTGCAATGGCAAAAGAACTTGGCGTAATTGGTTTGATGAATGTCCAGTTTGCAGTTAAAGGCAATGATATTTATATCCTTGAAGTAAACCCACGTGCATCACGTACTGTACCTTTCGTTTCTAAATGTATTGGTGAATCGTTAGCAAAAGTGGCTGCACGCTGTATGGCTGGTCAATCACTCGAGTCGCAAGGTTTCACTAAAGAAATTATTCCTACACACTTTGCTGTGAAGGAAGCTGTATTCCCATTCGCTAAGTTCCAAGGTGTTGATCCAATGCTTGGTCCTGAGATGAAGTCTACAGGTGAAGTGATGGGTGTTGGTCAAACATTTGGTGAAGCATTCTATAAAGCGGTACTTGGTTCAAATGAACGCTTACCAGGCTTGCCAACTGAAGGCGAAGTGAAACATGCATTCTTATCTGTTCGTGAATCAGACAAGAAATATATTGCCAACATCGCTAAACAATTGATTGCTTATGGTTTCAAACTTATTGCAACCAATGGTACTTACCAAGTACTTCAAGAAGCTGGTTTAGCATGTGAAGCGGTCAATAAAGTAACCGAAGGTCGTCCTCATATTGTTGATCGCTTGAAAAATGGTGAAATTCATCTTATTGTCAACACAACTGAAGGCAAACAAGCTCAATATGACTCTGCAATGATTCGTCGTGCTGCCCTCCAAGGCAAGGTGTACTACACCACGACTATCAATGGTGCAGAAGCAGTTTGCCAAGCATTTGCTGTGAAATTGCCAATGGATGTATACCGCTTGCAAGATTTACAAACTGTAGGTTAATTATTTACCAATAAGTCCCGCCACCTTATTGGTGGCGGGCTTTTTGTTTTTTTAATCCTGTATTTTCCCAACCCATTTAGAGGGGACTAGAATGCAACGTTATCCGATGACTCCCGAAGGCAAAATTGCCTTAGAGAAAGAATTACAACAGTTAAAAATGGTTGATCGCCCACGTATCATTCAAGCGATTGCGGAAGCCCGTGAACATGGCGACTTAAAAGAAAATGCTGAATATCATGCCGCACGTGAACAACAAGGTTTTTGTGAAGGTCGTATTCAGGATATCGAAGGTAAACTGGGTGCAGTACAAGAAATTGATGTCAAAACACTCGAACAAAATGGTCGTGTAGTATTTGGTGTGACTGTGACCATTGAAAACCTCGATACCGAAGAACGTAAGACTTATAAAATCGTCGGTGATGATGAAGCAGATTTTAAAATTAATAAAATCTCAGTGAACTCCCCCATTGCCCGTGGGTTGCTTGGCAAAAGTGAAGGTGATGAAGTCAAGATTCAAACACCACAAGGTGAGGTTGAATACGAAATCGTGAGTGTGGAATATATTTAATATTTCATCTTAACTTAACCCCTCTTTAGAGGGGTTTTTGTTCAGCAAGATGTATAACACTTTTGGAGTTAACATGGACACAGCACAGATCAATACCCCATTAAAACATTGGTGTGAGTTCGAGTTTATTTCAAAAACAGTTAAAAATCCCAATATCCATATTAAAGGCAACTACAGTTATTACTCTGCCTATTGGGATCAAGGTTTTGAAAGATGTGTGGTGCGTTATTTACACGATAAACCATCAACACAAGAAAAGCCTATTGATCAGCTTTATATCGGAAACTTCGTCTGCTTTGGTGCAGAGTGCGTGATTATGATGGGTGGCAATCAATTGCATCGACCCGATTGGATCTCGACTTTCCCTTTTGATACCCGTAGCTTTCTACCTGCTGGCGATACTGTGATCGCAGATGGTTGCTGGATTGGCAGTCGAGCTATGATTATGCAAGGAGTTAAACTCGGTGAAGGTGCTGTGATCGCAACAGGCGCTGTAGTTACACAAGATGTACCTGCTTATGCTATTGTCGGTGGAGTCCCTGCAAAACTGATTAATTATCGCTTTCCCCAAGAGCAGATAGAAAAGCTATTGGCTTTGAAGCTTTATGACTTAGATGAAAAGAAATTTTTAAAAATACGTGACCTGTTACAAACAAATAATATTGATCAACTGGCCTATTTCCTTAAAGAAAATTGATTGGTTGTTGAGCTAAACCATTGATATACAATCACTCTGTTTTTTCAGGAAATTTCATTTATTTTCACCAGCAATAATTCTTCAATTTAAGCACATTAAAAACAACTATCCCTATAAAAATACTAGGTTTTATTTTATAAGTAACAGGTTTAATATAGAACTATAAAACATATTTTGAACAAAATTTTATAAACTAAATCCATAGAAGATCGTAGAAATAAGGAGTAATAAACATGACCTATCAAAAAATTTTAGTTGCGATTGATGACTCAGATACCGCAAATAATGTCATTCGGGAAGCCGCTCAACTTGCCAAAGCATTAGATAGCCAAATTACAGTTGTTGGCGTAGTCACATTAGATCCATATCTAGCTGATACCTATTTACGTTTTGGTCAAAGCAATGAATTGATTGAACGGGTTAAAGGCTATGTACAAGACAATCTAACGAAAGCTGAAGAAAAATTCGAAGCTTTAGGTGTTACCGTGTCCACCCAAATATTGGAAGGTCTTTCTGTTCACCAAGAAATTATTGGCGCAGCCCAAAATCTAGGTACAGACCTCATTATTATGGGTTCACATGGACGAACAGGTTTTAAACAATTCGTTTTGGGCAGTGTTGCGCAAAAAGTTTTAGCCGAAAGTCATATTCCAGTGCTGATCATACGTTAAATCTATAAAACACCAATACCCTACTTTTCTTCTACATTTAACTGAATAAAAGTAACAACGGTTCAACCAATAAAAAAGCATGGTAAATATAATGACCATGCTTTTTTATTTTATTTATGCAAGTTTTTACAGCACTTAATTGACCTGAATTGGCTGAGCTTTATCTAAAACACCTTTTGGTAGCTCAGTCGTCGAAACAATTGTTAATGATTGAGCATCTGAAGTGGTATCACTCTTATTTAAGGCGTTCAGCACAATACTGGTTTCTTTAGTGCTTAAGCTATACATTGCGCCTGTTGCAGGGTCAACGATTAACAAACCAATCAAACCACCCAATAAAATATTACCCACATACCAGCCATTTACATGAGAAGAAACATCAATTGTTTTTTTCTCATAGCCTTCCTTTTCAAATACTACACTATAACGCTCAGGCACAAAAAAGCCCGCGCTGCGCTTTAGTTTCACCGTAACAGGTGCTTGACCCACATGTACCTTTTTTCCAGCTTTATTAAAAATAGTAATATCGCTAAGTTCAGGTGTACTTGCAAACGTCATGGTTTGACTTCCACCAGACATAATACTTGCACAGCCCGATAAACTAAGTGCAGCAACCCCAAAAACAATAGATAATTTTTTCATTTCAATACCCAAAAACATACGTAATATTATGTATGCAGATTGTATTTAAAACGTAATTCACATTCAATATACTGATGTCATTTAAGTTTATTTTTTATCAAATGGTCCAACCAAAGATTTTTAGATTTACCTTACCGCTCACTAAACAAACCCCTTCCTCCTCCAGTAAGTTTTGTTGAATATTTTCACCTTGGTCATTTATTCGTGTCACACTGATTCTCCCTTGTGCATTAATCACTCGATGCCAAGGAATCTTGCTCTCTTTATCTAAATGCTTTAATACATAACCCACTAAGCGAGCATGTTTAGGCAGACCTGCTAATTTCGCAATTTGCCCATAACTTGCTACTTTTCCATAGGGAATCAATGCAATAACTTCTAAGATTTGTCGGTGTAGTTCATTCTGATTCAACGTGAAAAAACCTCAAAAAATTGCTATTATGAGTCGAAAACCACACAACAATACTCGCGATCTACATAAAATCTTACTGCGCAAGAGAATCGAATTATGTCATATAAAAAAATTACAACGTTTATCCTTTTTAGTTTTATTTGTGTCGCGTGCAGTACACCTGAGAAAAAATACATAGAATTAGAAACATATCCCAAAAAAATTCATAAAGAAGAAGACCATAATTTACCAGTAGTCTATGTAAGTTTCGTCTATACAACTAATACTCCAAAAGCAAAAGAGCTTGATAATAGAAATCAAATGCTAAGAGAAATAAATATATTAAATCAATACTTTGTAGATGAGAATAATCAAAAAATATTTAAATTTAAACCTTACCGATATTATTCATATCAAAACTTCAGTCAGCGTAAATGTGATTTAGCTTATCAGTTAAATCAACCTAGAGCTTTACTAACAGAAAAGATCCCTGATGCAGTCAAACGTTGTTTTCCATCTCGAAAAGAAAAAGAAGTGCTTTTCATTATTTATGATTCATATAACGAAAAATTTAAATATAAGGACGTGACGAGTTGGGGGTTTCGTAATGGAGGGCAACCTTTTATTTTGATTGACTGGCAGAGATTAAATTATCGAATTCAAGCTGCCACTCCCCATGAAATGGGGCATGCTTTTGGTTTAAGACATGTATGCGCACCAGGCGCGAAGCTAAAAGATTCGACCAACATTATGACCAGCGCGGATTGTAAACTAGGTAGTGGTGGACGACGAAATATTGGATTTAATCGCGAACAAGTTTCAACGATAATGGATTATTATCATAAGGCGAAGTAGTTGCATATAAGGGACTTTGTTGCATAAACCTAGCTTTAACGACTCATTCAGCAATATAATTCGATAATGGCGTAAACTTTATATTGATATAGATGATAAAACATTTCAAATACGGGTAGTTCAGCTTACTACAAATATTGTCAGTGATTCTCAGCTACTCGGTAATTTACTTAATCAAACTCTATAAGGGGCGTAGATTGACTCTGTCTATACAGATAGCGCTTATGACACAAAACACTGACTACTGGTTATTTCGGACAGACAGGCACATGAGTTGATTCAGCTAAGTAAATGCGAAGCCTTGGAAGGATAAAAGAACCCACTCGCTTGAAAAAATGAGCTGCTTCGAACGGGTAAGCATTTAAGTAGGACAATATGGAAAACTCAGGCTACCATTGTTGAAGTTTGGTTGAAATCAAGCACTGCATCAAATTATTAATCGATAAATAGTCAGGAAGGTATTTTCAAGTGAGGTCAATGAGGTACATACGAGAATTGCGGTTCTGAATAAATTTACAGATTTAGGTGTACATCTTACCCAAGTTGTAACTTAAATTTATGTAACTTAAGAGAGCTTCAACTAATAAATCTTTGCGCAACGAAGCGGAAAGAAATCATCGATTACATAGAATAATTGGATACTATAAACATAAGGACTAAAGCTGTGAGGTTGGTATAGTAACTCAAATTAGAGCTCTAGCCCTCTTTTTTTCAAGTTAGTTTCTTCACCGAAATTTGGGATAATTAAGGTGATGCTAATTTAGCTTTAATTAAGGGGACGTAATACATAATTGTATTAACCTGACTATCATTAAACCCAATATCCCGTTTCCCTCCTGAACCATCACATCCTCCAGCGGAAGCCATAATATTTGTCGAAGAGTTGATTGTTGCTCCTGGGACACAAACATGGTCCAATCCGAACGCATGTCCCATTTCATGCTCTTCAGGTGATTGAATATTATGATTTATTCTTTGCCAATCTAACATCACATATGGGCGATTAGAGTTCCTTTTTCCATGACTATCTTTCTCATTAAATCCATTAGCAACTGAATAGCCATCATAAACATAAAAATTTATTGCATTTTTATCCTTAACTAGTGGATCATTACAAGCATTAAAAAGTGCTGCCCATCCATCAGAATTATATGGCGTTGCTGAATTAACAACTGAAACAAAATCGCAATTTGAATCTTTCACATCATTATAAAAAGACACGCTTTTAAACTTAAATTTTATAATTGGTGACCTATCCTCCTTTACGAAGTAGGTGTTAAGAATATTTACCTCCTCTTCCATTTGACTTAAAGTAGCAACCATTTGTGCAGATGGATTAGATGTTAATATAGTAAAGTGAATATCAAATGTTTCATAAACTGGATCAGCATAAACACCAGTTGTAGCTATTACGCAAACGGCCAGTGTTGAGAATAGTGATTTTATTTTCATCGTTACTTCCTTTTAATTATTTCTTGAGATTATTATTCATCTCAAATATCGTATAGGTTTATTTATAAATGCTCACCCTAAACAGCTCAGCTTTAGAATTGATAATTTTGGATGTGATGGCTATACATAAACTCACACGTCACAATATATATTTACCTAGTTAATTATTTAAGGAACTATATCGTTCATTCAAAAATGTAAAAATATTTGCTCTTTGCTCTTC
This sequence comes from Acinetobacter halotolerans, assembly GCF_004208515.1. Classification (GTDB taxonomy): domain Bacteria; phylum Pseudomonadota; class Gammaproteobacteria; order Pseudomonadales; family Moraxellaceae; genus Acinetobacter; species Acinetobacter halotolerans. The sequence continues at coordinate 12,931 of NZ_SGIM01000002.1, read as the reverse complement.
ATGCTCAGTTTTTTATAAATCAACACTTAATAACCCAGTCAAACCAATATCTTCAGAAAATTCAGGGTAAAGCTCCCATTCGTCTACATTAAAACCATGATTAATCGGTGTCTTATAGTTCACATTTGATGCAATCAAAATGTTATTACAATAAACGTTTAATCCATTATCAACACTAAATGTAGCCATATAAAAGGCTTTATTACCCCTGGAATTAATACATCTAAAATAGTTCCTCCTATAAAATAAGATTTTTATTTTTTAGAGTTTAGCTGCATATAAAATAATAAATTTAATTATACAAGCCCAGTTAAGTTATTGATTAACTCTGTCGCTTGAGGGTTAAAATAGTGACAAGATTGCTTAGACAAATCAACATATAGCCCTGAATAATTACTACCTGACAGATCTAAATCATCTATATAATCAAATTCTTTTTTAACTTCATCCACAATTTTCTCAAACGAAAATACTTCACCTTTAGCATAAAAATTTAAATAATAATATATGCCATTTAATTTAGCTACTCCCGAATTACCATAATCTGCTATATATCCTTCTGTATCTTTAAAAAGTATTTTTCTGTTGGATTCTGCTTTATATCTTTCCCACAATGCTTGAATACTTACTTGGTCATAAGGTACAGGTGCTGGCTTTGGATAATGTATTAGATCTAAAGTATCTTGATCTTGAGAAACAGTCTGTATCTGAATACATTTTGACCCACTTAAAAAAGTCGAAGAAGATAATTTTTTATATAATCTTGTTGCTTCCACTCCATAAATTGGATCGAAATAGGGTATCCCATTAAATTTTATTGCAGTTTGAGGATCAATTGTATAAAAAACTTTTTGGCCACTAATATCTAAAACTTTATAATTTGTTGTCTTAGAAAAATTACCTGTTCCACTCACTAAAGTTGGTGACAATACCCATTCATCTTCGTCAATTAAAGTCAATTTCCCTAAATGTCGTCCATACTGTTGGTGAGTAGTATTACTTTCAAAGATTCCATTATTAGTAACATAACTTTTAAATTGAATTTGATGATTGAAATGCATATCAAAAAATTCAGATTTTTCATACAAATCATTATCATAAAATGTTAATGTCGTTCTAGAAGATGAAACTATAGCAGAACCATCATCTGAACCTTCACCAAAAATATCATCTGGGATTGGATATAAATATGGTTCCCTTTCTACAAAATTAAACTTAGTCCACTGCTCAAATATTATAGGTTTTATATTATCTGTTGTAATTAATGATTCATTATTATCATTACAAGCACTCAACAATAAACCTAAAAAAAATATAAGCATTTTTTTCTTAGCTATCATATTTTTTCCTTTTTCTATATTTAATTATTATTTAATAGTGATTTTAATTAAAATTATCAGCACCATTAAATTTAACTTATTATATTATTTTACCCTATTAAATGAAATATTAATAAGTAACTATATGTGTAAAATCCAAATAAATTTAAGCTGAATCCCAATTATGTAGAACGTTGTTGCAAAAACCTATCTGTAAAGACTAATACAATAATATAACTCTAAGATGAAAATCCTGCACCTCAAATATATCATATGGTGAATTCGCCTTCTTAAAACCAAGCTTAAGTTAGAGAATTTATAAATATCAAATTTCAATAAAAACAATTTTATAAATACTAAGCAGTGCAGGAAAAATTCTTGAGCATGTAAGGTTTTTCGTCAAAAAATCCCAAAAAATTGATTCAAATTTTAGAAAGAAATAATCAATTAGTAGAATAATTGGGGGCTATCGAACATAAGGACTTTTGTATGGTAACTCGACTGATAGATCTAGTCCTTTTTTCAAGTCAATTTCTTATCTACGATTCATATTTTATAAGATAAAATTCATATAAACTTTGCTATTTCATTTGCATTGTCAAATAATGATAAGATTAGCTTAATATTACGGCAATGCCAATTTAGCTTTAATTAAAGGAACGTAATACATAATTATATTTACTTGTTCATTATTAAAACCTATGTCTCTTTTTCCTGTAGAACCACCTTGACAAGAAGAAGACATAATATTAGTTGAAGATGTGGGACTAGCACCTAATGCACAAAAGTGACTTAATCCAAAAGCATGCCCCATTTCATGTTCTTCTGGAGCCTGAATGTTATGATTCAATCTTTGCCAATCTAAGACTATAAAAGGACGATTTGAATTCCTCTTACCAAAACCATCTTTGTGATTATAACCATAATTTTCATTATAACTATCAAAGATATAAAAATTTAGAGCATTTTTGTTTTTTACTAGAGGATCATTACAACTATTAAAATGAGTGGCCCAATCTGTATCATTTTGATTCATTGTATCTCCCAATTCAATAAAAGAACAAGTAGAGTTTTTAATATCATTATAAAACGATGCACTTTTAAATCTAAACTTGATAATTGGTGATCGATCCTCTTTAACAAAATAAGTGTTTAAAATATTAACTTCCTCTTGAAATTGGCTTAAGGTAGCTACTAAGTGAGCAGAAGGGTTGGATGTTAATACTGTAAAATGGATATCGAAAGTCTCATAAGATGTATCCGCCATAGCAGATGAAGAGCTAGATAGCATCAAAAATATTTTAAATATAGAGCAAGATATTTTTTTCATAATAATTTACCTTTTTATTTTTTAATAAGTTTCACTTTAATAGACGTATATTAAGCATACACACGAATAAAATCCACATCCAATATAAAATAAATTGTTTAACAATATTACCAAATTTAAAGATCAAATATAACGGTTCTTGTATGTATTTAAAACAAAACACTGAATTTATTAAAATTTTTATCGCAACCTGTTTTACATAGTACCTAAAATTTAAAAAGCTCCTCATGACTTTTTATGTTAAATTTAGCATATTCACTGTCCATCACATGGAACAACTCTAACATAAATTCTCAAATCTGCGGCTTTATCTAGCGAGATACTCTAATGACTAATGATCAATACTTTTTCTTTTTCCCAAAAATAGATGAAAAAAAGAATGGACTTATATTCGCACTTTTAAAGCGAGCAAAAATTCTGCATGAACAGCTAAATATTCAACCTATTATTGTCACAACAGATTTCGATAGGAATCTAGCCCAAAATTATTGGCAATTGATATCTAACAATCTAACCCCAGCAGAAACTAAGTATCTGAATCTATATGGATATTTTCAAGGCACTTCCTTGAGGCTTGCTCACCCACGGATCACAATAACAAATAATGAGAAATTCAACCAAAATATAAAACTGAGTCAACACCCAGAGTCATTTGATCGGCGTTTTCATGATCAACAAAATAAAAATATAATTTATGAAGTTTATCGAGATGAACAGCCCGTTTTACGACATATAAATACATTCCAAAATGGAGTCAAAAATGGTCGACTTATTTATGATACATACGGTTATTTGAGCTGTATACAAGTCATTTCTCCAACCACACAATTCATAAGTACCGAAATTTACTACCATGTTTATGGTCATCCTGTGATCATTAAAAACTATCAAACCAATAGTGAAGGCAAAAGCATTGTTTCAAATATTTTATTGATGAATGAACAAGGTGTTATTGATGAAATATTTGATAGTGAAGAGCAACTGATTCAATATTGGTTTTTAAAAATTCATCAGCAATATGCAAACAGTCTTATTTATATTTTTATCGATCGAGCGATACACTCCTTTGATTTGCTGCGTAAAGTCAAACAAAAAAATATGCGTTTAATAGGAACTATTCATGCATCCCATCTAAATGGTTCCGATATTTTGAAATCAACCATTAATCGACATTATCGTGGATACTTCAAGTATCATCATGACCTAGATGCCCTTGTTGTATTAACAGAAAAGCAAAAAGAACATATTACCAGAAGATTCGATATTGAGAATAAACTCTTTGTCATCCCCCATATTTATGAAAAGAACATCGAACCGGCACAGTTTGAGGAACGAGATTCTTTATTCTGCCTTACAGTTGCACGTTATGATAAGGCAAAAAACTTAGATAGTCTCATCCGCATCTTCAAAGATGTCGTTGAACAACTTCCAAATGCATATCTACATATTTATGGCTTTGGTCCTGAAAGGGATTTTTTACAAAATGAAATTAAAAAGCATAATCTTGAAGATCATATCAAACTCATGGGCTATACTGAAAATACGGATCAGCTCTATAAAAAGGCAAGCTTATTTTTATTTTCAAGTCGCTCCGAGGGCTTTGGAATGGCTATCTTAGAAGCTTTATGTCATGGCTGTCCAAGCATTAGTTATGACATAAATTATGGGCCGTCAGATATGATCAAGCATGAGGAAAATGGTTATTTAATTCCATTTGAAAATGAAAAATTATTTTCTGAAAAAATGATATTATTATTAAAAGACCATAAAAAAAGACAAGCATTTAGTGAAGCTGCTTATACATCTACACAATTATCTGATCATAAGCTCTTTGCTGATAAGTGGAAAACACTATTTCAGGAGATAAGATAATGGGTAAATTAAAAATTTATATTCCGTTTTTATGCTTTATGAATACAGCTTGTGCTACGAATACATCTAAAATTTGCCAAAAAAGCAACCCTGAAGTTATTGAGCAATTAAATAAAGTCTATTATGGGAAAAACAAGATTCGTATTTTCTATACAACTCAAGGTGATAACGCAATTAAAGATAAAACTGATCATAATCAAAATAATATACCGGACTACATTGAAAATATTGCAATTCAAACAGAAACTGTAATGCAAGCATGGGATGCTCTTGGTTATCAAAATCCATTGCAAAGCCCACGTTACAAATCTGCAAAATATATAGACATCCACATACAAAAGCTGAGTGGACTTGGAATAGCATATAGTAAAGCACATTTACATACCAACAATCCTCTGAAAGAAAATAAGTGTGCTTTAATTATAAGCTTAAGCAATAATATTACTAACTTTACAACTCAATCGTCTGTAGCCGCGCATGAGCTTTTCCATCTTTATATATATGGCTATACCATGTTCAAGCCTAAGTGGTTAAATGAGGGGCTTGCAGCATGGTCAGAAGGTATTATAAGAAAAGGCAAAACAGGTGCTTACGGGGACAAAGATCTACCAAAAACAAAAAAAGAGCTAGAGCAAGATTTTTTACAACGTAGTTATCAAGCTTCCAAAGTATGGAGCTCGATTACCATATTAACAGATCAGTCAAATGGCAAACTTCTACTCCCCAATAACATACTAGAGAAAAAATATACAGATGGACAACCAGTATTTCAGGATCACTATTTAAAAGGAACGATTTTCATACAAAAATTTCTTCAAAACTTAGGTAAAGAAGACAAGCATCTCTCAAAAACAAATCATTGGCAACCTTATAGTTGGAAGGATAGCACGCAAAAATCTCAGATTTATAATAAAAATATCATTTCAGTTCTATTAAAGAGTTTAGAAAATAATAGCGTACCTGAAAACAATCAAAATATCTTATTTGAATCATTACTGAAACAACAAACTGAATAAAAAAAATTTAAGTCACTCAAGAGATATGTTATAATAATTTTTATAACGTCTTGGCAGAAAATTACTTACAGGTAATTTACATCCTTGCTCCAATATCCATTCATAATATAATATTTGCTGCTCAGCAACAGGATAAGCCATAAAACCAATACCAGGAGCTGCATTCACTTCAAAAATTCGCATTTCACCTTCTTGTGTAATTCCAATATCAATACCAATAGCTTCTACAGGCCAATCATATAAGTTATGCATAAAGCAGACCATATCACGGAATAATTGATCCACACCAAAGAGAATTCTTTGATAACTATCTGGATAATATTGCTGAAGAAACAATTCTTCTCTTGTTGAAATTAAAGCACCTTGTATACCATTTGCTACATCTTGTTCATCACGTAGATTTACATAAGGAAAGAATTTAATTTTTTTCCACTCACCACCCTTCCCTACTACCATGTGCAACCTAAAAACTGATGTTAAATTATTATTCGTTTTACTCGCAATAAATGGACTTATAAAAAATCTTTTATTTTTTATTTTCATATTAAAGAATATATTTAGCTCACCCTTATTAAATAATGTCTCTTGATCAAACGCTTTAACAATAAATTTATTTTCAAATACCTGTATTGTATAAACACCTATTGCTTGTTTACTTGACATAGGTTTCAGAACAATATAATTATATTTTAAAATATAATATATTAGTATATCAAAATTATCACAACGCTCAGATTCAACAACATATTTTTTAACTAAATCATGCTCTCGCATTTTTTTATAAAGCTCAAATTTTGTCTCAATATGATGCGTTGTGAAATAGATCTCTTTTGCCAATTTCACATAAGTTAATACATCTTCTTCATTAATACTTAAACGATTTTGTATCAGATCAGGGAATGGAAATCTTTTTACTGTAACTTCACCATGTATCAGTGATTTTCCTAATATGGTTCTTGATGAAAAATCAACATTTTTGGCCGTAAAAACATAACTCTGATGTCCATGACAATGGGCAACCACCATAAATATTTTTTCTATTTCCATCACACTAAAGCTCGGTTTCAATATCCCAATTAACATTTATTCCCCTTATAACTTTATCTTAAAAAAATGACCAAGTTCATCTTTCTCTTCTTCTAATTTATTTTCCTTTAAAAACTCTTTCACTTCACACAGCTCTTCATGAGAAACAAATCTTGGTTTCCAGAATGTCTTCAGATTATTCGTACATATGGGATAAAGCTTCACCTCTTGTTTTTCCATATCTAATTTCACAAGAAGACCATATGGTAATACATGATGAATATCATACTCTCCATCACTATTAAACACCCCATTTCCAATACCATAAATAACATTTTTATTTTTATAAGAATCAATATATTGAATGGAATGTGAGCCATGCCCAACAATAAGATCCACGCCAACATTTATCATTCTTTGAGCCAAGTACGTTTGATATTTTTGTACTGGTTTAAAGTCTAATCCCCAATGACAAAAAACCATCACTAGACTTTCAAGATTTTCTTTCTTATATTTTTCTATTTGATGAAATAGGACACCATTTAAAATATTCACTCCAGCTCTATCATGCAATGCATAAAATTCATAGTCGACATAATACCGATTCTTCCAATATGCATTAAAAATAGCTAATTTTTTACCTTTAAAATCTAATTCTAGAATTTTATTTGCTTCATATTGATTTTGTCCTCCTCCCATCACAATGAAATTACTATTCTCAAAATCATGAATCGTTTTTAAAAGACTCTTTTCTCCATAATCTAAACTATGATTATTTGCCAAACAAATGCAATTCAAGCCTCTTTCTTTTAACTCACCAATATTATTTTCTGAATTTGCATAAAGGAGATAGTCTTTCTTCTTCAAAAAAGGCGTATAATCAGTTATATTAAATGTTGCTTCAAAGTTTATAATATTAAACTCATCCTTCCGAATAAAATCTGAAATCCCAGAGAATGAATAACTATAACCATATTGCATCAGGGCATCATTTTGCTTTCTTTGCATCCTCTTTTTTGTATAACTTTCTCCCAAGTAAGTATCTCCAATAAAATTTACATTAGGGTTGGTAATATGAACTTTTTTTATATTCAAATCATCAATATCATGGCTAATTAAATATGGAATAATTACGTCATAATCACCATCCTCAAAATCCCCACCGATCACCATAAAATATGTTCGACCATTAACCCTATATTTAACCAAAAATACTCTTGTTTCAAGAATGGAAAGCTGAACTATAAAATCAATCAATCCTTTTTCTTTTAAGTTTGAAAATGGCTTTATACTTTTATTACCAATCATCATTTCAAAAGGTTGGAATATTTTCATATATTTATTTGACAGTAAACTATAAAAATTAACTATCCTATATATTGAATTTAATCTCCTTTGATCTTCTCCCAACAATTCAAGAGCTAACTCCCTAGATATATAGTTATTTATAAAGTTTAAATATTGAGACAGAATAAATCTATGACTTCTAATACCACCTCCAAAATCAATAGCTCTATCTAAAATAACTTCAGAATCAAACTGCTTATTTTTTTTAGAGATATTATTAATTTCATCTTCAAAAATATTACTTAATTCGAATACATACTCATTCTCAAGCCAGTCATTTGCATTATATTTTGCAAAAACATTTAAATCAGAATCAAATTTTATATAAAACATGCGACCTAACACTATGGCTACCTATATCAGATAATTTGATCAACCCTACAATTAGAATAGAAAGAAAATATCCTAAAAATATTTAATATAGGCAACATACCCAGATAAATTATGTTCTTGATCATCTATACGTGTTCTAAAACGGTCGTGACGTACATAAAATGCATTTAATATTTTATCTGGTCGTTCCATATACATTGCAACTTCTGGATAAAAATAACCATTACGCTGAAACTCACTTCTTGTTTCAATTAATTCTATTAATTTTTCAAATTCAGCTTTTTCATATAAATCATTATATCCCTGTTCTTTTAGACGATTGACCATCTTATACGCTGACATTAACATCTCTAGAAATGTTGCATAAACTGTTTTTCTATTTTTAATAAAATTCATATGTTTTAAATAATTATTCAAACCAAATTGAAAATATTTTTCTTCTGGGCAAATTTTGGTTAGCTCATTGGTACAGTAACTCAACCAATGATCATGATATTTATCATATTTTTTATCAATAAAATGTTCAAACATTAGCTTAACAGTGACGAGTAATTTTTCATCATGATTTAACTGATAAAGACGTAATAACGCCAATGCTGCTTCTCCATCGTAATAAACGATACGAAATTTTTCTTTTATTTCATAGCTTGGATAATGCAAAACATGTGTGGTCTGCCCTTCAGTATCAATCATTTCTAAAATACCATTAGCAATTGCCTCTGCATATTTAAGATAACGATCATCTCGTGTAAGCTCTTGATACTTTGTAAGCATGAGAATAGCGGCTGCATTTGATCCTAGTTTAATTTCTTGATCTTTTTCTCCATCAATCATAAATGCAACATTTTCTTGTTTTTCTCGATAGAAAGTATCTATCGCATATTGAATGGCTTTGTAGATTTTTTCCCAATATTCTTTTTTTTCTTTTACCTCAAAACTTTCTATCAAAGCATATACAGAAGTACAATGACGTACTGTATTATAGCTTTTTATTTCTCGATCAAAGGCAGGGAAATAACCATAAACAAAACGTCCATTTTCCTGAATTTGCTGATATAAAAAATTTGCATTGTTCTCAACTAAGTTCTTTAAATGCTCTTTTTTATTTTCGGTCAGCAACCGAACCCCATTCTGACAGGCACCACTTTGTAACTGTACAAATTGATTGTCTTCATAAATAGCGCCGTAAGTTTCAAACGTCCATACAAATTGAAGTTGATCTAAGGTAATTGTTTTCTGAATATTTGGATATTTTTTTTGGATAGCATTATTTAAATTTTTTTCATCAAAGAAATTAGGTTGATCATAGCGCAATCCGCGTATGATTGCTCTACCGTAAATTTCTTGCTCAAGAAATGCAATATTAAAGTTTTCATCTAAACTAATACCTTTGCGGTAATGATTATTATGTTCTTGATTCATAACTTGATAAACAACGCTTTGCCATGCCTGTTGTTCAATTTGATAAGCAATATCTATTTTTATAAAGTTAAGCTGAGTTTTATTTTTCTCAAACGTTTTTTCTATGAAGTTCAGTAACCTTTTTACAATCAACTGAATATCAATATCTGCATTACTCCAAATACTACATTTTTTACTCTCACTTCCGTATGAAAAAAAAATACAATATATCTCTTGATCTATTTTATGAGTTTCTATCTTTTCATCGATCCATATCTCTAATTTCTTCTTAAAGTCTTGTAATTCCTTATAAGTTTGAACGCTCATATCTTCCACTTTATTGTTCATAAATATTTATCATGATTCAAAATATAACATACAACGCCTATTGTAAAATATGAGTTTACTTTTTTTAGTAAAAAAAAAGAGAACCCGAAGGTTCTCTTTTTTATCAACTTAAATTAGAACAAAAGTTGGTTGTTTTGTAGCAACTCATCTAAAGAGGTATCTACATTTTTCAATGTAAGAATCTCAGTAGAACTATATACTCCTGCACCACCATCTCGATCGATACTAATGACTGTATCAGTACCATCAAAGACGACATTTACATAAGCACTTAGAGAAGCTTCACTACCATCACCAGCATAGCCAATCAGTAGATCACTAATATCAATCTTATCAGCCTCACCATCTAGAGAAGTATCTCCGACATGGAAATTCTCCCAAGTATCTTGACCATTTCCACCAGTGCTATCTGTAGCATTTAACAGATCGAAGATTAAGGTATCTGAACCACCATTCGCAGTATTGATTGTATCGTTACCTGCTCCTGCATAGATTAGATCATCTCCAGCACTATCAGTAATAATGTCATTACCTGCACTTCCTTGGATCGTGTAACCAACATTGATATCCAATGTTGCTGTTGCAGTATCACCATTCACATGAGTCAAGGTATAACTGAAACTTTCACTACCACCGGTTGTACCTGATGTTGGTGTATAAGTGTAATCACCATTTGCACTAATCACTAGATTACCATGTAGACCTTCGATCACAGTGCCATATGAAACATCGATTACATTACCATTTGCATCTGTTACTTGTAATTGAGTGAATGTTGAACCTGTTGAATCATTACCGAAAATATTACCTTCAGCAACAATTGTGTCAGCTACTACAAACTGGTCAAGATAAGTAACATTTACATCCGTATTAATACCAACCAATGCTGCCAATCCACCAAATAATGGTTGTTGCATTGTGGTTTGGATACGGTAGGTTCCAGCAGCTAAATCTAAAGTGGATAGATCTAGTGATGCCAAAGTACCAAGCAGCGAAATTATTCCAGAGTAACTATCATTCGCTACAGTAGTCCACACTCCACCGACATTCATCTGTAGATTTAAATTAATGTTAACACTTCCTGCAGTTGCCAAAGAGTTAACTGTAATCAAACCATTGGCATCCATATTAGAGCCTATGGTGAATGTGCCTGAATTGTAGGTCTGCGTGGTTGCTAAAATGCCTAACAATGAAGCCGAGGCATTAAAGTAGTCATTATCCACTTCATTTACCATCAACAGTGATGCAGTATCGACATCATCGGTTGCAGTAAATGTGAATGTTGCAGGTTCTGATGGATCCGCTGGATTCCAAGTCATATCTACAACACTACTATCGATATGGAAGTACAGAGTTGCACTTGCCGCATCAGCTCCACCAATAGGGTCAGATAGGGTATAAGTGAATTGATCCACTTGACCTAAGCCTGTTACATCGTTGAACGGTGTATAGGTGTAACTTCCGTTTGGTTGAATGACCAAGGTACCGTAAGTACCGTCTATGGTTGTTCCACCAGCAACAACTGCTACGCCATTGACACTGCTAACAGTCGTAAATGGTGTTGTAAGATCGGCATTACCATCAATACCAGCATCAGTAATTACATTACCTTCAGCTGCTACAACCTCATAACCTCCAATTTGTGCTTGATCGTAAAGATCCATGGTTGCTGACAAGGTGCCAAGCAATCCTAATCCAAGCAATCCATCAAAGGCCATGAAGGCACGGTATTGACCCTCTTCAAGTCCATCAACTGTAATTGTTGATCCACCAAATAATGCCAAGCTCAACAGATCAGCTTGACCTGAACCTGTGATCGAAGTCCATTGTCCTGTTTCTTCATCAAATTTTTGAAGAACAAGTACATAGTCTGCTAATGCATCAGCACTAATCAATGCACTGTAATTGAATGTCATATCACCTGTATGACCTTCATCAACATTGAAGTTAATACCTGCAGAACCGAGCTGTAGATCTAACCCTCCTAATGATGCAAGTAGCAAGTACGTATGACTACCTGCAGGAACATTATCTCCGACAAGCAATGCTTGTGGGTTAATCTCCGCAACATTCAGATCATCTGTTGCAACAATGTCTACTGTCGCAGGTTGAGATGGATCTGCTGGATTCCAAGTCATATCTACATCATCACTATCAATATGTAGATAGAGCGTTGCATTTGCAGTTTGACCTGTTACAGGATCAAGTAAGGTATAAACGAATGGATCCACTTGACCTAAACCTGCATCACCACTAAATGGTGTGTAGGTATAACTGCCATCTGGATTAATCACCAAGGTACCATAGAGTCCATCAATGGTTGTTCCACCATCTACTACGGCTACACCATTTACCATACTGACAACGGTGGTATCTGTAATAACATCAACTTCACCATCAATACCAGCATCAGTAATGACGTTACCTTCAGCGGCTATAACTTCATAACCGCCAATTTGTGATTGATCGTAAAGATCTGCTGTTCCTGACAAAGTACCTAGCAATCCTACGCCAAGCAATCCATCAAAGGCCATGAAGGCACGGTATTGACCTTCTTCAAGTCCATCAACCGTTACTGTAGTACCACCGAACAATGACAAGCTCAACAGATCAGCTTGACCTGGACCAGTCACTGCAGTCCATTGTCCTGTTTCTTCATCAAATTTTTGAAGAACAAGTACATAGTCAGCCAACGCATCTGCACTAATCAATGCACTGTAGTTGAACGTCATATCACCTGTATGACCTTCATCGATGTTGAAACCAATGCCTGCCGAGCCGAGTTGTAGATCAAGCCCTGCTAGAGAAGCGAGTAACAAGTAAGTATGACTACCGACTGAAACATCATCTCCAACTTGCAACGGTAGAGCATTAACGAACGCATCATCCACATTGTCGAATGCAATTAAAGGTGGGGTTGTATCCACAACCGCTGTTGC
>NZ_SGIM01000019.1 GCF_004208515.1 Acinetobacter halotolerans | reverse complement strand
AAGACAAAGAAGACAAAGAAGACAAAGAAGACAAAGAAGACAAAGAAGACATTAGTCTAAAAAAAGTCACAATTTTATTTGGAGTTCCAATTATTTTATCAATATTTTCCATCACAAATATAATTTACAAGGACAAAATTAGTTTATTTTTCTTAGCAATCCCTATTTCACTTTATTTATTAATGTTATATTTCCTGAATAAAATTATAAAGAAAAGAGATATAAAGGCAAACAGTTTACTTATTCTAACTCAATGGACAGCTGCCAATATAACTTCCTCATTTTGTATAATTTTTCCTATATATTTCCTTCTTTTGACTAGTTCTCAAAGTAAGGGTTCTAACTCCATAGAGGGAATTATAATATTTGTTCTTCTCATTCTACTGTTATTACTAACCAACATTGTAAATATTACTATCTCAAACAAAAAAGATCCAATCAAAAGACTACTCTTGTCCATGTTATTTGGTGCAATTCTATTACTTTATACTTTAATTAGTTTTCAAAAGTTAGATATTATTTTCAACAAAGCTTTGGAAGTATACAAAATAGGTAACTTCGAAATAAATAGTATAGTACTAACAAAGGAGGGCTGTGACATTTTCAATGCTTACGGAATCATCACAACACCTATAAATGATAAATGCAGAGCAGATGAGGGAAAAATTATTTCAAAAGTAGGTACAGAAACTTATCTAGAATTTAATCACAAAAAATTTCCAATTTCCTCTGAAAATATATTATCTTGGATTCCTAAATCCGTAATAAAAGAAAAAAATGAATAAACTAACAACTGACAATACAAAAATGTAAGAAAAGAAGCTCATGAATGAGCTTCTTTTCTATGAAAACTTATTTTACAGATTCCAAAGCTGTTACCAACAACTTCCAGCATTTCTCAACCGTATCTACTTTAACCCGCTCACCGGGCGCATGCGCCCCATGAATATCTGGGCCAAAAGACACCATCTGCAAATCTGGATAATGTTCCGCAATAATGCCACATTCCAAACCCGCATGAATTACTTTCAAATTTGGCTCAATTTCAAATGCGGATTGATAAGCCTGTTGTAAACACTTCAATGCTGCTGAATCTGGACTTGGTGTCCAACCTGATACCAACGGCGTTAACTCAGACTGAATTTCAAAATTGGCAAAGTGCTGTTGGATATTCTGAGCAAATGTTAGCGCTTCCTGATTCACCATCGAACGAACCATAATCAGAGTTTTCGCTTCATCTTTCGTTAGTTTTACCACACCTATGTTATTTGAGGTCTCAACTACATCAGCTAAAGCACTACTCCACTGGGCAATACCATAAGGACAAGTTGCTAATGCTTGTAACCAAGCTTTTTGCTGTTGCAAGATAACAACTTCATTTATCTGATTAGCATTCTGCTGCACGGTGATTTGCAACTGATCATCAATGCCTTGTAATTTGTTTTGCCATTCAGCTTATATCACAGCAACAGCATTTTCTAACTCGGGTAATTGCTCTGCTTTAATTGCAATGGTTGCTACCGCTTCACGAGGGATAGCATTGCGTGCTGTTCCACCGACAAATTCAACCAGTCTGCCATTTGACTGCGATAAATAGTCATTGAGGAAATTGGCTAGAATCACGTTGGCATTACCACGATCAAGATGAATATCAACACCAGAGTGGCCACCTTTTAAGCCTGACACCAACAAATCTACATAAATTAAATCACTAGGTGCTGTTTGATATTGGGTAGGCTGTTGTACTTCAATATCAATACTCCCAGCACAACCAAGATAGAGTTCGCCCCATTCTTCGGTATCAATATTAAATAACCATTGCCCAGTTAAAACACCCGATTCAAGTAAACGAGCACCGCTCATTCCCGCTTCTTCATCAATCGTCAAAAGTACTTCAATCGGTCCATGTACAATATCATCTGATTCTAATACCGCCAACGCCAGTGCAACCCCGATACCATTATCTGCACCCAACGTGGTATTTTCAGCAATCAGCCAGCCATCTTTTAATACAGGTTGAATCGGATCTTTAAAAAAGTCATGTTGCGTACCACGATTTGCCTGAGTCACCATATCTAAATGTCCCTGCAAAATTACACCTGCAACTTGTTCTTTACTAGCTGTGGCAGCTTTACGAATAATCAGATTTCCAATCTCATCAACATACGTTTCCAAGTTGCGCTGTTCCGCCCAATCTTTGAGATGCTGTCGTAATTGTTGTTCATGTTTTGATGGTCGAGGAATCGTGCACAAAGTCTCAAAATGTCGCCAAACCACTTGGGGTGATAATTTAGAAAAATCGACCTGTATCATGCACATATACTCTCAAATAAAGCGTTTAAACAAATATACACCATACACCGAAACGGTCATGACGTTAAATTACTTCATTTAAGATGACATGTTGCAAACTAACTTAGCTTTTCCAAACAAACTGAGAGAAACTATGCTCTGCTTTTAAGCTATTTTCAACTGCTTGCGCAAGCTGACGAATAATACTTTGGGTTTCGATTTTTTCAAACCAAACTTGCTCTTGTTGTGGATTTGCAGAGATCTCGCACAGAATATGACCTTCTGTATCTTGCTGAGAACATAAAATAGAGAGTGGTAATTGATGATTATCAATGCAAACTTCAATTTTTTCATGTTCGTGGCGTATATGCTGAGCATCAAAACCATATTGTTCTAATTGTTTATAAAGTAATGCAGCCACGTATTCTTGCGTGATATAGCATTCATTGGGCGGATGATCAATTACCCCATGTTTAGGGCAATCTGCTATAAATTGCAACTTCTTCATGGTATTCCCTCTATTTTTATGTTTTTAGTTCTGGATCACAGACTAAAACCGACTAGTGCACTAAGAATTATTATATATACAATTGTCTTTAATTGATTAGCTGATTGTCTTAGTTCTCATACTAAATTGATAAATTTCGACCCAAATAGATATGTACATATTGAATCTATTATTTTTTACTTCTGCGAGGATATATGATCAATAGAATTCTTTAATTACATATCACCCAATATGCTTTCCTCATTCATATAAAGATCTAAGATGGCTCTGCGGCACTTCTCTCACTGTGCGCCACCCTAAACAAGCCATACTGAAATCGGATTTCAGATATATGAAACAACAAAAAACCGAGCGTATTTTTCACTCGGTTTCTGCAATATTTACTTATTAAACAACTATTGTTAAAGCCCACGCCAATCCACACGTGCATTACGCTCAGTCGCATAAATGCGTTGTACATATTGTCCAAGCGGCAAATCATTTAAGTCATCATGGTACTGTTTTAGTTCTCCGGTCAGCAGATCAACATCATCACTTTCCAGTTCCCAAGGCGTACCTTTAATCATCAATAAAGGTGCAAGCATTGAACACACAGCAATATCAGCCAAACCAAGGCGATCTCCCACCAAATAGCGCCCTTGATTATCAATTAATCGCTGATTTAAATCAGTGATGAGTTCGGTCATACGAATTTTTGATTGAGCGACTTTTTCAGGGTTTAGCTTGTAATTTGTTGAGACTAAACTTTTTAGAATAGGTTTAGAAATCTTTTCAAATTGACGTAGATAGCCTTGCTCACCCATCATAATTTCAAGGGGATGATCACCCACAGATAGTGCTAGTGCCAATGACCAACGGCGTACATGAATACCGAGTTCTCTCGACAGTTCATCAATTTCTAAAGCCTGCTCACGTAATTGTTCATCACGTCTTAACAAGGCATGTTCAGGATAGGTTGTATCGAGATACAAAGCAATTTGAGTTGAATCAGCAATCCATTGTTTATCGTCTTTCAGCATTGGTAATAAATATTGCCCAGACTTTAAATAAGTGAATGCACGATGAAAGCCTGGAATTAAATTATGTGCCACATAATCCAATTCCTTATGATCTAACAACCAGCGAGCTTTTTCACAATAATGAGATAAAGGAAATTGGTATAAAACCCGCATATATACTCCAAATTTATTTTTCTATTCAATCAAACATAAGCTTTTTCATACTTTAGAAGTAAAATCTAATGAATACAATGTCCTTTTCGCTCTATCTTTTTTTATTTTGGCTAAAATACTTTATATCTATTTCTGGAGAGATTATTCATTTCTTTCATAGAAAAATACTTTTCCGTAGTGATCAATCAAACATCTTTCATGATAAGCAATTGTTTTAATTTAAAATTTAATATCACTTTTTTTGTTATTTTTCTCACAAAAAAAACTTAAGAGTTATTGTGATATATAAACCACAACTGATGGTTTAGTGGAAAAGTAAAATTTTTGTAAAGTCCCTCTTATCTATTAGAGGTGCTCACATGTCCAGTAATCCATCAGTGATCCAAGCTCCAGTACAACTGATTTCAAATGATCAGCAGGCCATCAATGCTGCCTATCAAGTTGCTGACTTTGCATTAGAAGAACGAAATAAAAGAGATCAAGATCGTATTTTACCAACAGAACAAGTTATTCACTTTAGTCAAAAAGGTTTAGGTGGCATTCGTGTACCGCAACAATATGGAGGAGCTTTTGTCTCCAATAAGACTTTGGCCCATGTATTTCGTATTTTAAGTAAAGCGGATGCTAATGTCGGACAAATCCCACAAAACCAATTCGGGCTGTTAAATTTTATTAATATCACCGGTTCAGATGCTCAAAAGCAGTTTATCTATGCTGAAATTCTTGCAGGCAAACGGATTGCCAATGGTGGGCCTGAGAAAAATTCTAAAGATACTAAAGCCATTCAAACCACTTTAACTTTGGAAAATGGTCAATACCTTTTAAACGGGGAAAAATTTTACTCAACAGGAACCAGCTTTGCAGATTGGTTAGCGATTCGAGCACTACATCCAGATGGTCATACCGTACTGGCGATTATTGATCGACATGCAAATGGTATTGAAGTGATTAATGACTGGAATGGCTTTGGTCAACGTACTACAGCCAGTGGAACTGTAAAACTTCACAATGTTGTCGCCGATCCAACCTTATTTTTTGATGAGCGTATTATTGCCGACACCCCAAATGTTCGCGGTGCGTATTCTCAACTATTACAAGTTGCCATTGATGTTGGCATTGCCGAAGCCGCTTTTGATGACACCTTATCCAGCGTGCGTAAAGCTCGACCGATTATTGATGCAGGCATAGAAAAAGCCAGTGAAGAACATTACACCCTACAAGAAGTTGGTAAGCTCAATATCCTGCTCGATGCAGCCATTTTATTACTAGATGATGCCGCTGAATATCTGGATGAGCTTGATCAACTCACCGAGCTTTCTGCTAAGCAAGCCGCTCGTGCCTCAATTCTGATAGCCGAAGCAAAAATCTACGCCAATGATGCAGCCCTGCAAATCTCCGAAAAACTATTTGAACTCGGCGGTAGTCGTGCCAGCCTGAGCCAACATAATCTTGATCAGCATTGGCGCAATGCCCGTGTGCATACCCTACACGATCCTGTGCGTTGGAAATTCCATGCGATTGGCGACTATTACCTCAATGGTACTCACCCTGCCCGCCATGCTTGGATTTAAGGAGAAAATCATCATGACTTCATATCAAGAATTACAAGGTTTCGCCAAAACTAATTTTAAAGCAGCACATATTATTCAAAGCGATGCCGAAGCATTGGAAATTGCCACAAAGCTGAGTCAGCAGTTTAAACAAGCTGCGGTTGAACGTGATGCCAATCGGAACTTACCTTTTACAGAAATCGAAACCTATAGCCAATCAGGCCTATGGGCAATAACGGTACCGAAACAATATGGTGGTGCAGACGTTTCAAGTCTAACCGTTGCTAAAGTGATTGCTTTGTTTAGCGGTGCGGATGGTTCAATTGGTCAGATTCCACAGAATCATTTTTATGCATTGGAAGTGCTGCGTAATACAGGCACGGAACAACAAAAGAAACGTCTCTATCAAGAAGTATTACAAGGTGCTCGTTTTGGTAATGCACTGGCAGAGTTTAAAACCCGCACTTCTGCACATAAACAAACTACCTTAATCCCAAGCGAAAACGGTTATCTGATTCAAGGGGAAAAGTTTTATTGCACAGGCAGTTTGTTTGCGCATCGTATTCCAACCTTAGTGGTGGATGAAACAGGTCGCGAATTTTTGGCTTTTGTACAACGAGACAGTCAAGGTTTAGAACTGATTGATGATTGGTCTGGCTTTGGGCAACGTACCACAGGTAGCGGCACAGTAAAGTTTAATCAGGTTTTGGTTGCCAAAGAGGATGTAATTCCTTTTGACACAGCCTTTAAGCAACTATCTTTAGTGGGTCCATTTGCTCAGATCATGCACGCTGCGATTGAAGTTGGGATTGCGCGTGCAGCGTTTGAAGAAACCCTAGAACGTGTCCGTGTGGCTCGTCCTTGGATTGATGCCAATATTGAATCCGCGACGCAAGACCCATTAACGCTGTCTGAACTCGGTCGCGTGGCAACCGATGTCAAAGCCAGCGAACTTTTACTTAAACAGGCAGCTCGATCAGTCGATGCGGCTAAATATGAACTCAATGCAGAGAGCTTAGCCAAAGCTTCAATTGATGTAGCCAAAGTACGTGCACATAGCACTGAAACGGCTTTGAAAGCATCATCGAAATTGATTGAGTTGGCTGGCAGTCGTGGTAGTCAACGTGCTGATGGTCTTGATCGTCACTGGCGTAATGCGCGTGTACACACCTTACATGATGCTGCACGCTGGAAATATTACTTCATTGGCAATTATGTATTGAATGGCGTTCTGCCACCTCGTCGGGGGACTTTGTAATGAGTCAAACGACTGCTAAAAAAATCTTGTTAAATGCCTTTGATATGAACTGTGTCGGTCATATCAATCATGGCCTATGGACGCATCCGCGTGATCAATCACATCGCTTTAGTGAGTTGAGTTATTGGACTGAACTCGCACAAACTTTAGAACAAGGTTTGTTTGATGGTTTATTCCTCGCGGATATTACGGGCGTTTATGATGTCTATCAAAATGGTATCGATCTGACTCTTAAGGAATCGATTCAATTACCAAGCCACGATCCCTCTACACTGATTTCGGCCATGGCATTGGTCACGCAAAATTTAAGTTTTGGTGTCACGGTCAATCTAAGCTATGAACAGCCTTATCAATTTGCACGGCGTTTTGCCAGTTTAGATCATTTAACCCAAGGTCGTTTGGGTTGGAATATTGTCACGGGTTATCTGGATAGTGCCGAACGTTTGATTGGGCAAAAAGGTTTGAAAGATCATGATGCACGTTATGATCAGGCCGAGGAATTTTTACAACTTTGCTATAAGTATTGGGAAGGTTCTTGGGAAAATGATGCCTTAAAGAAAGATAAACAACAGCGCGTTTTTACTGATCCAAATAAAGTCCACTCGATCAATCATCAAGGGCAATACTACCAAAGCCAAGGTATATTTCAGGTTGCGCCATCTGTACAACGTACGCCAACACTATTCCAAGCAGGTGCTTCACCGAAAGGACTACAGTTTGCCACGCGCCATGCGGAATGTATTTTTATTGGTGGCGATCAACCCGAAAAGATTCGTCAACAAGTCAATAAAATACGACTACAAGCGAGGCAACAAGGCCGTGATGAAGATGCAATTAAAATCTTTGTCGGCATTACTGTTGTGGTTGCTGAAACACATGATCTTGCACAGCAAAAACTGGCTGAATATCGCCAATATGCCAGCCCTGAAGCGGGATTAGCACATTATGCCAGTTCCGTCGGCATCGACCTTGCTAAGTTTGAAGGTGATGAAGCGATTCCCTATCAAAAGAGCAATAGCATTGCTTCCGTTAATGAGAAGTTTAAAGAACAACGTATCAGCAAAAATGACCTGAAAGCACAGCACATGTTGGGTGGACGTTATCCCCTCATTGTTGGTAGTGGTGCTGAAGTTGCAGAATATCTGATTGAGCTGCTCGATCAAACTGGAATTGATGGTTTTAACCTGACTCGTACGGTTGCGCCTGAATCACACCATGATTTTATTCGTCTGGTGATCCCTGAGTTACAGCAACGTAGACGTTATAAAACTGAATATGCCACAGGTTCATTGCGCAATAAGCTTTTTGCTCAAGGTGATCATTTAGCAGCAAGCCATCCTGCCGATCAGTTTCGATGTAGCAAATATAAAAATAGCAACGAATTGAAAATAATTGAAAACCTAAGTGCTTAACTAAATAAAGAATTGGAGAAATATATGGCTCAAACAGCCTCTAAAAAATGGCTTGGTATCGGTCTTGTCGCAGTTATCGTGATTGTTGCCTTATTGATTTTGAATAAACAAAGACAGAATCATAGCAGCGAACTGGTGATTGGGATTAGCCCTTCTTTTGCACATCCACTACAAGCCGCTGCGGATGAAGCAAAACAACAAGGTTTGAATGTCAAACTGGTCGAGTTTTCGGATTGGAATACTCCCAATACCACCTTAAATCACGGTGATATTGATGCGAACTTTTTTCAGCATCAACCATTTTTGGATAATGCGATTAAGGAAACAGGCTTTAAATTAAAATCCTTTGCTGTGGGTGCGGCATCGCATGTTGGACTGTATTCAAAAAAATATAAAAGTTTTGATGAACTTCCGAATGGAGCAACTGTTGCGATTCCCAATGATCCAGTGAATCAAGGTCGTGCACTATTACTATTGCAACAAGCGAAGCTAATTGAACTGAAAGACAGTAACAATCACCTTTCTGCACTCAAGGATATTACCGCAAATCCGAAGAATCTGAAATTTACCGAAGTTGAAGGCCCGCAAACTGCGCGTGCAATTGATGATGTTGATCTCGCTTTTGGCTATCCACATTACTTACGTTTAGCCAAAACGGCTGATCCTGAAAGTGCCTTATTGTTTGATGACAACACCAATAAGCGCTATGCGATTTTATTTGTGGTACGTGATGATTATCAGGACAAAGACCATAAACTACAGAAATTTGTCGAGATTTATCAAAACTCACCAAAAGTTAAAGCTGCCTTGGATAGTGATTTTGGTCCAACGCTCTGGTTTCCTGGCTGGAAATAAGGAGAACAATCATGGTGAGTTTTGGTTCACAAGTTGATTTTTCAGTTCCACATCTGAAAATACGCGGTTTAAATAAGTTTTATGAAGTACAAGGCCAACGCTTACACGCTTTAAAAGACATTAACCTCGATATTCCCAAAGCACAGATTGTTGGCATCATTGGAAAAAGTGGCGCAGGCAAATCCTCCCTGCTGCGTACCTTGAACGGTTTAGAGTCGATTGATACTGGCAGTATTTTGATTCATCAACAAAATATCGCTGAACTGAGTCATGCCGAACTGATCAAAACTCGGCAGAAAATCGGCATGATTTTTCAGCATTTTAATTTAATGTCTGCCAAAACCGTATGGGAAAATGTAGCTTTACCGCTACGTATCGCAGGTTATGCTAAGGCCGAAATTGAGCAACGGGTCAGCGATGTACTGACACTGGTTGGCTTAGAAGCAAAGCGTAATGATTACCCTGCCCAACTTTCTGGTGGGCAAAAACAACGTGTCGGTATCGCGCGTGCCTTGGTTTCTCAGCCTGAAATCCTGCTCTGCGATGAAGCCACCTCAGCACTTGATCCTGAAAGTACTGCCAATATTCTGGCTCTATTAAAACAAATCAACCAAGACTTAGGTTTAACCATTGTCTTGATCACCCATGAAATGCAGGTCATCCAAGAGATTTGCGATCAAGTCATCGTGATTGATCATGGTGAAATTGTTGAAGCTGGGCAAGTCTGGTCGGTATTTTCTAATCCACAACAACCGATTACGCAGGAATTACTCAAGCCAGAACAGCTCAATTTACCTTTTGAATTGAGCCAAACTTTTGATCAGCACACGACGCATCAAATTTTAAAACTGAAATATGTCAGTGAATCTAAATCGGTTCCTGATTTATATGAGTTACTCAACTTCATTAAGCATCCTGTTCAGGTCTATCACAGTCAAATCAATACTATTCAGCAACATACGATAGGTTCACTGATCGTTGGCATACACAACCTGGAATTTGACTTAAATAACCAACCATTAGAAAAACATCATACAATTACGCAACTTGAGGTGATCGGCTATGCACAATCAACTCATTGACCTGTTACTGACAGGCACGACCGATACCTTAGTCATGGTCGCTGTTTCCGCCATTTTTGCTTTTCTGATTGGTCTACCAATTGCCTTAATTTTGGTGAGTACTGCTGATTTTGGGATTTATCCTTCCAAGAAAATTAATCAGCCTTTGGGTTGGGTGATTAATATTACCCGCTCTGTGCCCTTCTTGATTTTAATGGTGGCTTTGATTCCATTTACCCGATGGATTGTCGGCACCAGCTATGGGGTCTTGGCTGCAATTGTGCCTTTGACCATCGCCGCAATCCCGTTCTTTGCTCGTATTGCAGAAGTCAGTCTACGTGAAGTCGATCAAGGTTTGATTGAGGCAGCACAAGCGATGGGCTGTAATCGCAAGCAGATTCTTTGGCATGTGTTACTTCCCGAAGCCTTGCCGGGCATTGTTGCAGGCTTTACCGTGACCATTGTGACCATGATCAGCTCCTCTGCCATTGCAGGTGCGATTGGTGCAGGTGGTTTAGGTGACATCGCCTACCGTTACGGCTACCAACGTTTTGATATGCAAGTGATGCTGGCTGTCATTTTAGTGCTGATTGTTTTGGTGATGTTGGTACAAGTCACAGGCGATCATATTGCCAAAGAACTCGATAAACGCAAAGTTTAAGCACGAAATAAAAAACCGCACTCGCCATGACCTGACTTTGTCATGGCTTTCATGTAAAATCAGCAACAATTTTTAAATAACACATTTGTGAGTGGTTTCATGGGTTTTAATTGCGGTATTGTTGGTCTGCCAAACGTAGGTAAATCTACATTATTTAATGCGTTAACAAAGGCAGCTATTGCTGCTGAAAACTTTCCGTTCTGTACCATTGAGCCCAATACAGGGATCGTTCCTGTACCAGATCCACGCTTAGACAAACTTACAGCAATTGTTAAACCTCAACGTGTTATTCCGACCACAATGGAATTTGTTGATATTGCGGGTCTGGTTGCTGGTGCATCTAAAGGTGAAGGTTTAGGAAACCAATTCCTTGCCAACATCCGTGAGACCGATGCGATTGCACACGTAGTACGTTGTTTTGAAGATGAAAATGTCATTCATGTAAATGGCAAAATTGATCCATTAGATGACATCGCAACCATCAATACTGAACTTGCACTTGCTGACCTTGATACTGTTGCAAAAGCATTGTTACGCTTAACTAAAGCAGCAAAAGGTGGCGACAAAGAAGCCATCGCAACTAAAGCAGCTTTGGAAAAAATCCAACCTTTACTTGACGAAGGTAAACCAGCTCGCGCCGCAGACCTTTCTGATGACGAACGTAAAGCTGTTCGTGGTTTTGGTTTAATGACCCTTAAACCAACCATGTATATTGCAAACGTAGCAGAAGATGGTTTTGAAAATAACCCACATCTTGACGCGGTCAAAAAACTTGCCGCTGAAGAAAATGCGATTGTTGTACCCCTTTGCAATCAGATCGAAGCTGAAATTTCATTACTTGAAGATGAAGATCGCGCTGAATTCTTAGAAGCGATGGGCATGGAAGAACCAGGTTTGAACGTGGTGATTCGTGCAGGTTATAGCTTGCTTGGCTTACAAACATATTTCACTGCTGGCGTACAAGAGGTGCGTGCTTGGACGGTTAAAGTCGGTGCGACTGCACCTCAAGCGGCTGGTGTGATTCACACTGACTTTGAAAAAGGCTTTATCCGTGCTGAATGTGTTGCTTACGATGATTTCATCCAATACAACGGTGAAAGCGGTGCGAAAGAAGCAGGAAAATGGCGCTTAGAAGGTAAAACCTATGTCGTTCAAGACGGTGATGTTCTTCACTTCCGTTTTAACGTCTAAATCAGTTTTTGATTTTCCAAGCCGCTAATAATGACCTTATTAGCGGTTTTTTTGAATCGGTATTTTAAGAAATAATCTGCTGCTTCATATCCATCGCTGCACGTTTCATTTGTGCTTCTTTTAAAATACGTTGATGTAATGACTTGCGGAAGCCGAGTAAGAAGACAAACTCTGCTAACACAAATAAAGGTCCAATTGCTAAACCAACTAAATCATCAACAAATGCAGGTTTTTTCTTCTCAAAATAATGTCCTACGAACTGAAATACCCAACCTACAACAAAAATACCGATACTCACACCTAACCAACTCCACATTGGTAATGCTGCTATTTTGACTGCAAGTGGATATGCTGCAATGAATATAATCAGCATTAGAATTCCAAATAGCTTATCTAATGAAATATAGTAAATCGTACTTAATAAAATCAGTATCGATGCCAAAGTCACTGAAATACCTGAAATTTCAACACCAGCACGTGCGGTTAAACATAGGATTGAAAAAACAATTAAAGGTATCCCTATAAAATGGGTCAAAATATTATTTCGATCTAAATGGTAAGCAGCATATTGACTGAGCAGACGTTCCAAATTTGTCATTATTTATTCCTCTTACAATTGGTTTATGCTGTTAATCTATAAGAAGTATCATCATGAAATTGTCATGTAGCTGACAAATGGATTTATTTTTTTGCAAAGGAAATTTTGTGTTAGAAGCAACTTACATCAAACATTTGCAGCAAAACTCGTGGTTTAATCAACTTTCAGAAGCTTTCCAGCAATTTATTATTCAACATAGCCGAAAATATACGGTAGAAAAAAACGCTGCTGTGTTTAACGCTCAAGATCCTTTTGATGGTGTATATGCTGTACTCGAAGGTTCAATCAGCTTGGGTTATATAGACGTAAATGGTAATGAGGCGATTGCTGCCATTGCTGAACCGATTATGTGGTTTGGTGAAATTTCATTAATCGATAAACAACCGCGTTCACATGATGCAATAGCTCTCAGAAAAAGTGTAATACTACAAATACCTGCTCAACCATTGAATGATATTTTGGCGCAATATCCATACTATTGGTATTACTTTGCCTTGCTCACCAGCCAAAAATTACGCTACGTCTTTTTAGAACAAATCGCAATTCAAACACAAAGTCTCACGCAACGCTTGGCGCAACGTTTACTGTTTATTTTGGAAGGCTATGGCAATCGATCACCTATTCAGGATCTCCATATTCAAATCTCACAAGATCAGCTTGCCAATATGCTGACTGTTTCAAGGCAAACCATAAATCAAGCACTCAACATGTTTGAGAAACAAGGTGTTATTCAACTTGGTTTTAAAAAGATTGAGGTCATTGATCTTGAAAAATTGACCACCTTAGCAAAAGTAGGTGATCTAAAAGAATAAAATCACCTGAGCTAACCAATTCTAAAATATAGAAATAATGTGCTATTAGGCTCAATTATTTCAATACCGATGAATATCATCGGTATTGATACTTTGATTATCGCGAAGGTGGGTCTAAATGAATGCCCATTTTCCCAACACGCTTCTCCCACAACTGTCTTGCTAATTTCTGCATATCCTCGACCTTGTCACCTTCATCAAGAATTTCAATACCAAGTAAGGTTTCTACCACATCTTCTAATGTAACCACCCCTTTGGTATCGCCATACTCTCCAACCACAAGTGCAATATGTTGACGTTGCTCCAGTAAAATTTCCATTAACCGTGACAACGGCGTTTTAGCCATGACAGTAACAATTTCTCTGCGGAATTCATGAATTGGACGCTCACCTTGCCCGTGGTTTTTGGCGACCAATAAGTCTTCTCGCAATACAAAACCGACCACACTATCTAAATCATGATCATAAATTGGCAAACGCGAAAAATTAGAGCTGGTAGGTGTAGACAAAGCCTCATCAACAGTCAAATCTTTTTGTAAAGCAGCGACAACGATTCGTGGTGTCATCACCGTACTTGCATCAAAAGACTTAAATAGAAAAAGGTTTCGGATGATTTTAGATTCACGATCATTCAACATCCCTTCCTCTTTACCAATCCCAGCCATCGCAACAAACTCATCACGACTGAACTGTTGTACTTTTTTCCCACCCGAAATCAGCTTAGTCAGCTTTTCTGAAATAAGAATTAATGGATACATGATTTTGATCAGGAAGTTGACATAAATACCAGTTAAACCAGCAAGTTGACGCCAATAAACCGCGCCCAAAGTTTTTGGAATGATCTCCGATACGAATAAGATCAATAAGGTCATAACCGCGGAGAAAACACCGAACCACACTTGACCAAATACGCTGATTGCTTTGGCACCAGCACCAATCGCACCTACTGTATGCGCTATTGTATTTACAGTCAGAATCGCTGCTAGCGACTGATCGATATTATCTTCTTTTAAACGTCTTAATTGTTCAGCTTTTTTAGGATTGGTTTCACTGAGACCTGCAACATAACTCGGTGTAATACTCAGTAAAGTTGCTTCTGCAATCGAACATAGAAAGGAAAAGAATAATGCTAAAAAAACATATAATATGAGAAGCAGTGCATCCCCACTGAGGGCGGAAGCGAATGAGAATTGACCAACGGTTTCAGAAATTATACTGGGAGTATCCATATGAGAACTTGGCTTTTAACCACAGGTTCCTTACGTAATTGAGGAAATTCATCCTACTTATTCGACTTAAACGAGTCAATCTTTTCAAAGTTTTTTTAAAGATTATTCTTTTACAAGTTATAATTTTATTAAAACTAAGCATCTCAACAACAATGACGAAAAGAATGAGTATTTGAACGGCAGAATAAGATTTTTGTTCTGCCGATACCTAAACTAACAACATATGCGAGCTAGACATTGAGAACGATGCGAAGCTGATAATTGAGCTTATTTTGGTGACGTATTACCTAAAGCAGGATTATCAATCGCATCTTTGCATTGAGCTTTATCACGCTCATAGCTTACTTGCTTTTGAGTAGCGGTATTTGCATTATCTTTCACATCTCTTGCCCAGCTATCTAAACTGGTTAAAGCTTTACGACAGAGCGCATATTTCCCTTCGGTGACTGAGTCTGTCATTTTTACATTGATCCGCCAATCTGTACTCAATTGGCGTAAAGGTTTTCTTACTTTTTCTTCGATATCATCAACTTGTTTATTATACACAATAGAATCAATCTCATTGATGAGTTGCCAAGCCGCGTTTGCATAGCTCGTTGCATCATTGGTCAATTTCGGCGCAGGCTTTATCTCGACTTTTTTTTCAGCGTCGTTATTAGAATTACCACATGCAGACAATAAAAAAGTGCTACATAACATCATTGTCACTGTCGCTACACGAGTTTTAAGATTAGACATATCAAATCGTCAATGAAACATTTGGACTTTATGCTAGTCAATTTGAGCATAATTCTCAATCATTGTTCTAAATATTCCACTTCAGTTATGGATAAAACCCTAAATGTCACAAATAAAAATTTATGCCCTTCGCCAAACTTTAGAGCACTTTAAAATCCAATTATCTGATGCCATTCATCATGCTTTAGTTACCAGTTTAAACTATCCTGTAGAAAAGAAATTTCAGCGTTTTATTGCGTTAGAACCAACAGATTTCATTTATCCGAATGATCGTAGTGACAACTATACGATTATTGAAATTTCAATGTTTGAAGGCCGTACAACTCAGGCAAAGAAACAATTGATTCAAACTATATTTTCCAATATTCACCAACAGTGCGGCATTTCTCCTCAAGATATTGAAATCACAATTTTTGAAACGCCTAAATCGCACTGGGGAATACGGGGACAAAATGCAGATGAATTGCAACTGAATTATCAAGTGAATGTCTAAACAGAGCCATACGGTTTTAAATCATATTTTTGTCTAACAAAAAGCATATTTTTTGTGTCAATTAGCACTTAATTCAACAAAAAGTTCTGCTATGCTTAACCACAAATTACTCAGGATAGGATTATTCGCATGAGCGTCACTCTTGGAACTCCACTTCAATCTTCTGCATTTAAGGTTTTACTGTTAGGTTCTGGAGAGCTAGGTAAAGAAGTCGTAATTTCTTTACAACGCTTAGGTGTCGAAGTCCATGCTGCTGATCGTTATGATCACGCGCCTGCCATGCAAGTTGCACATTTCGCTTATACCTTGAATATGGCTGATCCAACTGAGCTCAAACAATTGATTGAAAAAATCAAACCAAATTTGATTGTTCCAGAAATTGAAGCCATTGCAACTGAAGTTTTAGTTGAAATTGAACAAAATCAAACTGCAACCGTAATTCCTTCTGCCAAAGCCGTTAACCTTACAATGAACCGTGAAGGTATTCGTCGCTTAGCAGCAGAAGAACTCGGTTTGCCAACCTCTGCATATCGATTTGCAAATACATTAGAAAGCTTCCGCGCCGCTTGTGATGATATTGGTTATCCAAACTTTGTAAAACCTGTGATGTCTTCGTCTGGTAAAGGTCAGTCTCGAGTAAAAAGCTTTGATGAAGTCGATGCTGCTTGGGAATATGCGATGCAAGGCGGACGTGTTAACCAAGGTACAGTGATTGTCGAATCGCAAATTGATTTTGATTTTGAAATCACCCTATTAACTGTCCGTGCTAAAAACCCAGAAACAGGTGAAATTGAAACTCACTTCTGTGATCCAATTGGACATCGTCAAGATGCGGGTGACTATGTGGAAAGCTGGCAGCCTCAAGCCATGACTGCGGCTGCATTGCAAGAGTCAAAACGGATTGCCAATAAAGTAACAACCGCTTTAGGTGGCTGTGGTATTTTTGGTGTAGAGTTATTTATTAAAGGCGATAACGTGTGGTTCAGTGAAGTCTCACCTCGCCCACATGACACTGGACTCGTCACTTTAGCATCACAGTTTCAAAATGAATTTGAGCTGCATGCACGTGCAATTTTAGGTTTACCTGTAAATACGGCTCGTCATAGCATTGCTGCAAGTGCGGTGATTTATGCAGGCGTAGATTCAAACAATCTAAGCTTTACTGGCTTAAATCTTGCTTTAGCTAATCCAGATACTGACTTACGCTTATTTGCTAAACCAGAGGGTTTTAAACGTCGCCGTATGGGTGTTGTCACTGCTCGTGCAGAAAGTACAGATTTGGCGCGTGAACTCGCACAACAAGCAGCTGACCATGTGAGCGTAAAAACAAACGTTTAAACTTCCCTTGCATTGCAACAATCACAACTCGCCCTCTTGTATAAAGAGGGACTTTGATAGAAGACCATTTTCATGATCAATACTTCTCCATTGTTGAACTACGTCACCAGTCATCATGATATTCAAGCCATTAATCAATGGCGAAAAGATGTAGAGAAGCAATTACAAGAGAGCTATGAAAATGGTCAATCTATTCGTGACGTTATTAAAGCCCGTTCTAACTCGATTGATGAAGCACTGATATTTCTATGGAATCATGCAGGTCTCGATCAAACTGAATTAGGTTTATTTGCTGTCGGTGGGTATGGCCGCCGTGAAATGCTACCCTATTCAGACACGGACATTATGATCTTGTCAGATGATGAGATCAGTGAAGAACAAGAAAAACTAATTTCTACTTTTATTTCCTCGTTGTGGGATGTTGGTAATTTTAAACCGGGCATCAGCGTTCGCACTATTCAAAACTGTGTAGAACAAGCAACCAATGACCTAACCGTCGCAACCACGCTGATCGAAGCCCGTTTGATTACTGGAAATGAACATCTGGCAAAATGGCCACGTCGTATTGTTGCGCAAACCTGGACAGATCAAACTTTCTATGATGCCAAAATGGCAGAGCAAGCCAAACGCTATGCTCAGCATAACAATACTGAAAGTAATTTAGAACCTGATATTAAAAATGCACCGGGTGGTATTCGTGATATTAACCAAATTGGTTGGATTGCAAAACGCCACTTTCGTGTCAATCGTATTTATGACCTTGTTCATTTAGGCTTTATTACAGAGTTTGAGTTGGGTGTATTAGAAGAAGCTGAAAGCTTTTTATGGGAAATTCGCAACCATCTACACCGATTAGCAAAGCGTGACGAAAACCGTTTATTGTTCGATCATCAACGTGAAATTGCTGCAAAATTTGGCTACGTTCGTGAAGAAGGACAGTCGGTAAATTTTGGCGTTGAACAATTTATGAAGCGTTATTATCGTACCGCTCAACAGGTTTCCACGTTGAATGAAATGCTACTCGCATATTTCAACGAATCCGTCATTACCCCACGCTTAACTGAATATGAACGTCAAATTATAGACATCAATGATCGCTTTAAAATCGTTGATGGCAAACTTGCGGTACAACATCATAAAGTTTTTTCCGAAGCACCAAGCGCAATTTTAGAATTATTCTATTTACTAGCAAATCGTCCTGAAATCACAGGCATTCGTGCGCGCACTTTACGCCTACTCGTCCTTGCAGCGAAACGGATTGATCAGCGTTTTAGAGACGATCCTGAACATCAAGCGCTCTTTATGTCGATTATTCGTTCGCCTAATCGTTTATACGAAACAATGGTGGCAATGAAGCGTTATGGCGTTTTAGGTAACTACATTCCTGCATTTGGACAAATTACAGGTTTGATGCAATACGACTTATTCCACATTTATACGGTTGATGCACACACCTTATTATTGCTTCGTAATTTGAGTCGTTTTAAAGAACCAGAATTTGCCAAAGATTTTCCTGTTGTAAGCTCAGTTTTCCAACGGATTTCTAGACACGATATTGTCTACTTAGCTGCGATCTTCCATGATATTGCCAAAGGTCGTGGTGGTGATCACAGTGAGTTGGGAGCGATTGATGCAATTAAGTTCTGTCGTACACATGGCTTTACTGAGCGTGAATGCAAACTGGTTGCATGGTTGATTAACAACCACCTCCTAATGTCTCTCACCGCACAGAAAAAAGATATTTCCGATCCTGACGAAGTAAAGGAATTTGCTGAAAAAGTCGGAGATATGGAGCATCTAGATTATCTCTATACTTTAACGGTTGCCGATATCAATGCGACCAATCCAAACTTATGGAACACTTGGCGTGCCTCTCTAATGCGTCAACTTTATACTTACTCACGTGATGTAGTTCGTTCTGGATTAGGACGTCCAGTTGATTATCAAATGCTCATTGAAGACACCAAATTTGCTGCTAGCGAGTTGCTTGTAAATGACTTTTCATTGGCTGAAGTTGAGAAAGTCTGGCAAGAGCTTGGGGATGACTATTTCGTTAAAGAGTCAGCAAATGAAATTGCATGGCACACACAGGCGATTCTACAGCATGGTGATAATCCTGAACCGTTAGTACTTTTACGCGCACATCGGAATGCTGCTGAAGATGCGGTTCAACTCTTTATTTATACACGAGATCAACCAAATCTGTTTGCGACGACAGTTGCGGTATTAGATAGAATGAATCTTGATGTTCAAGATGCACGAATTATCACGGCAAGTACCGCATTTAGTTTGGACACATATTTGGTACTTGATCGTTTTGGTACTTTACTGACCGACCCTGAACGTGAACATAAAGTGAAAACCGCTTTGGTAGAAGCACTCAGTCACTCTGACCAATATCCGGGCATTATGCAGCGTCGTATTCCGCGTCATTTACGGCATTTTGATATACAAAATACTGTGGATATTGTGCTTAACCCGACTTTGCAACAACATATGGTCGAGATTTCAACCCTCGACCAACCGGGTTTACTGGCTCGAATTGGCGCGCTATTTATGCTACAAGGTCTAGACATTCATTCTGCTAAAATCGCGACACTAGGCGAACGTGCCGAAGATATTTTCTTCGTCACCAAGAAAAATGGTGTGTTGTTGACAGATGAAGAAGTGAAGGCTTTTGCGGAAATGCTCAAAGCCGCTTTGGATGAAGCATCAAATCAAATTTGTAATCCATCTTAATTTTAATTTCAATCAATAATTGGGCGTATACATACGCCCCTACATTTGGTAACTGTTTAAATGAACTCAAGCTTGTCATTATTGCATCCCTATCCTTTTGAAAAGTTAACGCAACTTTTTAAAGATGTGCAACCTGCCAATTTACCATTGATTCCTCTTTCAATTGGTGAACCTAAACACCCTGCACCTGAGTTTGTTAAACAAGCCATTATTGATAATTTTTCACATTTATCGACTTATCCAAACAGTAAAGGCTTACCTGAACTGCGCCAAAGTATTGCACAATGGCTAACTCAACGGTTTAAGTTGAATCAAATCAGTGCGGACGATCATATCCTGCCAGTTTCAGGGACGCGTGAAGGCATCTTCTCTTTTGTCCAAGCATTGATTAAACGTGAAGATGCACCATATATCGTGATGCCAAATCCATTTTATCAGATTTATGAAGGTGCAGCGTTACTCTCAGGTGCAAAGCCTTATTTTATCAATTGCACAGAAGAAAATGGATATTTGGGCGATTTTGATGCCGTACCTGCCGAAGTATGGGAAAAAACAGCATTATTATTTGTTTGCACACCGGGTAACCCAACAGGTGCTGTACTGTCTAAACAACAATTTAAAAAGTTGATTGCACTTTCAGATCAATACAATTTCGTAATCGCCTCTGATGAATGTTATTCAGAACTTTGGTTTGATCAAGCGCCAATCGGTCTTTTAGAAGTTTGCGCGGAGATGGGACGAGATGATTATAAAAACTGTATCGTGTTCCATTCACTTTCAAAACGTTCTAACTTGCCGGGCATGCGCTCAGGTTTTGTTGCAGGTGATGCAGCATTACTTAA
Source organism: Acinetobacter halotolerans (assembly GCF_004208515.1). Lineage (GTDB taxonomy): Bacteria > Pseudomonadota > Gammaproteobacteria > Pseudomonadales > Moraxellaceae > Acinetobacter > Acinetobacter halotolerans. The sequence continues at coordinate 17,489 of NZ_SGIM01000019.1, read as the reverse complement.
ACCCTATTTGCAATACCGTACTTATCACGGCGCAGCAATGCCTGTGCAACATCAACTGGCATCTATCTCGGCTTGGAACGATGAAGCACATGTCGAAGAGAACCGTCAACAATACCGTGCCAAATTTGATTTATTCCAATCTGAATTAGGGCATTTATTGCCATTAAAAAAACCAGATGCAGGCTTCTATTATTGGTTAAAAGTGGATAATGATGAAACTTTTGCCAAATTGCTGATGGAAAAAGCGCACATCAAAGTTCTACCGGGTCGTTACTTATCTCGTGATACCGAACAAGGCAATCCGGGCGAAGGTCATGTTCGAATGGCGTTGGTTGCCGATTTAGCCCAATGTGAAGAAGTGGTTAAACGCTTGAAAGCCATTCTTTAAAACAAAGTCCCTGAATATTACTCAGTTAAATTCAGGGACTTTTATACCAAAAAGTTTGCAAATGTATCCTAAAAATCAATCGTTCCTGTTGATCAATCACTAAAATCTTGGTCTATACTTAGCCATCGATATTTGGTGAACGATGGAAAAATGGTTTCTCAAACTCCTCAGAAAATAAATAAAAAAATTTGGTTCGTTTTAGCAATCGTGATCGTACTGGTGATTATTTTAATCATCGTTCGGCAAATAGGCATTGCTAAAAAGCCAACGGACACAGACAAGAAAAAAGCAGAATCAACTGAACAAAAAGCAGCGCTCACTGTTACAGTCGTGCAGCCTGAACAGCAGAACTGGAAACAAACCTTCACTGCAAATGGCAATGTTGCTGCTTGGCAAGAAGTCGTGATTGGTAGCGAATTATCTGGTCAACGGCTCACCAAAGTAAATGTCAATGTCGGGGATAAGGTAAAGCGTGGACAAGTCCTTGCAGAAATTAATAGCGATACCATTCGAGCTGATTTAGCCTCGGCAAAAGCCAATTATGCAGAAGCGCAAGCCGTACTCACCGACGCCATCACCAATTATAAGCGTATTCAACAACTCAAAAACACTGGGGCTATTTCTGCTCAGGAATCCACACAATATCAAACATCACAGGCCACCGCACAAGCTCGACTTGATGCCGCTAGAGCTCAGATACAAACCAATCAATTGCGCTTAGCACAGACTCAAGTGATTGCACCAGATAATGGGGTGATTTCCACACGAAGTGCCACAGTCGGCTCCTTGGCACAAACGGGACAAGAGTTATTTCGTCTCATCCGAGATCACCGCTTAGAATGGCGTGCTGAAGTCACCACAACTGACTTATATAAATTAAAGCAAGGTATGACTGCTCGTATTCTTTCACCTGATCCAACTCAACCTGCGATCACAGGCAAAGTTCGAATGATTGCCCCTGTGATCGACCCACAAACACGTTATGGTTTAGTCTACGTTGATTTACCACCGACCGAAGCCGTTCGTATGGGAATGTTTGTCAAAGGTGAATTTGATTTAGGTGAAAAGTCTGCCCTCACCATTCCACAAATGGCATTGTTATTACGTGATGGCTTTGCTTATGTTTTTATCGTCGATAAAAACAACCGCGTAACACAACAAAAGGTGACTGTCGGACGCCGCTTAGGCAGTCGTGTAGAAATCTTAGACTTAGCAGCAAATGTGAAGGTCGTTTCTTCAGGTACTGGTTTCTTAGCAGATGGTGATTTAGTTCATATTGCCAAAGATATTCCAGACACGCCACTTAGCAAACAACTTGTGACGACACAGGAGCATTAAAATGAATGTTTCTGCTTGGTCCATCCGCAACCCTATTCCAAGTATTCTGTTATTCATTATGCTTGGCTTGGCAGGTCTTTTATGCTTTCACTGGATGAAAATCCAGCAGTTCCCAGATATTGAATTGCCCATGGTGACGGTGACTGCAGCTTTACCAGGGGCAGCACCACCACAACTTGAAACTGAAGTGGCTCGTAAAATAGAAAACTCGATTGCAACTTTACAAGGTTTAAGAAATCAATATACCAACATTCAAGATGGTGTAGTGAACGTTACTGCAGAGTTTGAGCTGGAGAAACCACTTCAAGAAGCGGTGGATGATGTTCGCAATGCGGTGTCACAGGTTCGCTCAGACTTACCAGCTGATTTAAGAGATCCAATTGTCAGCAAAATCAATCTGTCTGGTTCTCCGATCTTAACTTATGCGATTCAATCCCCAAAAATGGATGAGGAAGCACTGTCATGGTTTGTTGACTATGATATTGCTCGCGCTATGCTTCAAGTCAAAGGTGTCGGTGCCGTATCTCGTGTCGGTGGCGTCACACGTCAAATTGATGTCGAACTAGACCCTGAAAAACTATTGGCGCTCAATGCAACGGCGACAGACGTTACCCGACAGCTACGCTTAATCCAACAAGATGCCTCAGGTGGCGAAACTAAAATTGGCGGTAGTGAACAATCTATTCGTACGATTGCCACTGTAAAAACAGCGGCTGAAATTGGTGCGATGAATATCGCATTGAGTGATGGTCGGCATATCCGCCTAGATCAAGTCGCAACAATCAGTGATGGAATAGCCGAGCGACGTTCTGCTGCCCTTTTAAATGGACAACCTGTTATTGGATTTGAAATCACTCGGAGTAAAGGTGCCAGTGAGGTTGATGTTGAAAAGGGTGTGATCATTGCTTTGGATAAACTCAAAGCTGCTCACCCCGACCTTGAAATCACTGAGGCTTTTAACTTTGTTAAGCCCGTTGAAGATAATTACAAAGGTTCAATGTCTCTGTTATATGAAGGTGCAATTTTAGCGGTACTTGTGGTCTGGTTATTTCTACGGGATTGGCGTGCAACCATCATTGCTGCAACAGCTCTCCCCCTCTCTATTTTACCCGCCATCATTGGCATGTATTACCTTGGTTTCACTCTCAACATCGTCACGCTACTCGCTATGTCTTTGGTGGTAGGGATATTGGTGGATGATGCGATTGTCGAAATTGAGAATATTATTCGGCATTTGAGGATGGGGAAAACCCCGTATGAAGCCGCCATGGAGGCTGCGGATGAAATTGGTCTTGCGGTTATCGCGACAACCTTTACCTTAATTGCGGTGTTTTTACCGACCGCATTTATGAGTGGTATCGCAGGTAAGTTCTTCGTTCAGTTTGGCTGGACGGCATCCCTCGCGATTTTTGCCTCACTTTTGGTTGCGCGTTTACTTACCCCGATGATGGCAGCTTATATTCTTAAACCATGGATTGGGAAAATAGACCATCCATTGCCGACCTCATCAATGGAAGATCAAGGTCAAAGAGGTTTGGCCAAAGATCGTGAAAATGATGGTCGCGTCATGCGTATATATATGCGCTTAGTAACGTGGTGCTTAAATCATCGCTGGGTCACGCTATTTGGTGCAATCGTATTTTTTATTGGCTCGCTCATGCTCATTCCATTGCTCCCAACAGGTTTCGTCCCTCCTCCTGATACAGGCCAAACACAAGTGCGTGTGGAATTAACACCAGGTTCACAATTTTCTGATACTTTAAAAACAGCAGAATATGCTCGCAACCTGATTAAAGACCATCCTGAAGTTAAAAGTGTTTACACCACTATTGGGGGCGGTGCAGCTGGTACAGATCCATTTGCAGGTGGTGCTTCCAGCGAACCTCGTAAAGCAACACTCACCATTCAAACCACTGAGCGCTCTGATCGATCTGCAAGTTTGCAACAAATTGAGGATGAAATCAGACAACGTCTTGCCCCTCTCCCTGGTGCACGGATCCAAGTCGGTATCGCTGGAAACAACAGTCAATATCAACTGGCACTGTCTGGCGATGATCCTGAAGTTTTGATGGCAACTGCACGTAAACTTGAGCGTGAATTACGAACGATTCCAAATATTGGCAGTGTCACTTCAAGCGCCGCGTTGATTCGCCCTGAATTGGTTGTTCGCCCCGACTTCGCCAAAGCAGCGGATCTTGGTATCACCAGTTATGATATTGCTGAAACGCTAAGAATCGCGACCGCTGGCGACTTTGACCAGAACTTGGCCAAGTTGAATTTGTCGCAGCGCCAAATACCGATTGTAATTAAACTTCCGTTGTCGGCACGTCAAGATGAAGCACTCATTAAACGCCTCATCATCAAAGGAAATCAAGGCCCAGTCATGCTCGGTAGCATTGCTGATGTAAATATTGAAAGTGGCCCTTCACAGATCGACCGATTCAATCGTATGCGTAATATCAACCTGAATATTGAACTCAACAATCAGCCTTTAGGTGATGTGACTGCACAAGTTGATCAATTACCGACTATGAAAAACTTACCGCCTAGCGTAACACGTACCAATATCGGTGATGCTGAAGTGATGCAGGAGCTATTTTCAAGTTTCGGTTTAGCTATGCTTACAGGTGTACTGTGTATTTATGTGGTGCTGGTGCTTTTATTCAAAGATTTCTTACAACCGATTACCATCTTAGTGGCATTACCTTTATCACTGGGTGGCGCATTCGTTTTACTTCTTTTAGCGAAAAGTAGTTTCTCTATGCCAAGTTTAATTGGTTTGATTATGCTGATGGGGATTGCGAGTAAGAACTCGATTCTCTTAGTCGATTACGCGATTATTGCGCGCAATGAAAAAGGCTACTCTCGTTTTAATGCTTTGTTGGATGCATGTCATAAACGTGCACGTCCGATTATCATGACAACGTTAGCAATGGGCGCTGGTATGTTGCCGATTGCGTTGGGTATCGGAACAGATCCAAGTTTCCGCTCACCAATGGCAATTTCAGTGATTGGTGGGTTAATTACCAGTACCTTCTTGTCGTTATTGGTCATCCCAGTGGTCTATACCTTTATTGATGATATCAATCGCAAGCTGCACAGCTTTAGGAAATCCCAACCCGTGGCAACAAAGTCACCTCACTAATGTAAAAAGACGGTCAAATGACCGTCTTTTTTATCTCTCTTTTTATTTCTTCGCTAAAGCTTTCTCAATATCTGCTTCTAAAGCTTCGGGTTTCGTCGTTGGTGCATAACGTCCTAGAACCTCACCATTACGTCCAACCAAGAATTTGGTGAAATTCCACTTAATATTACGACTCCCCAAAATACCTTTGGCTTCTCGTGTTAAAAAACGAAAAATCACATGCGCCTCAGGTCCTTTTACATCAACCTTGGCGAACATCGGAAAATTCACACCATAATTACGTTGGCAAAATGTTCCGATCTCTTTATTGGTGCCCGGATCTTGTCCGCCAAACTGATTACATGGAAAACCAAGAACCTCTAAGCCTTGAGATTTATATTTTTCATAAAGTTTCTCAAGCCCTGCAAATTGTGGTGTGAAGCCACACTTACTGGCTGTATTAACAATCAGCATGACCTTGCCTTTATAATCAGCGAGCGCTTTTATGTCTCCCTCTAATAATTCAGCTTCAAACTGATAAATATTACTCATGGATAGGTTTCCTCGTCATTCTTTTCTTGTGTTTTAAGTTGTAATGATGCCGAATTTACGCAATAACGTAGACCAGTCGGTTGTGGGCCATCCTCAAAAACATGCCCTAAATGTGCGTCGCAATCATGGCAGACTATTTCTGTTCTGACCATACCATGAGACAAATCTTCGTGTTCTTCTACTGCAACGCTATCAATTGGCCGATAGAAACTAGGCCAACCACATCCACTGTCAAATTTTGTTTCAGAAGAAAATAATTCAGCGCCACAACAACGACATACATACACCCCATGTTGCTTATTATTCCAATATTGACCTGTAAAAGCAGGTTCTGTACCTTTCTTACGGGTAATACGATATTCTTCTGGCGATAGCTCTCTTTGCCATTCTCGGTCAGTTTTATTGACTTTTCCCATGACAGATTCCTTCTTATTTCACTATTTAAAATAGAATAATCCTATATTTACGTCATTCATTATAAAATTTCTAGTCTTAACGAAATAAGTTACAAAACACCCATAATTAGAAAGCAAAAAGAAAGCATATTAATAAAATATAGTGAGCAATTTTATTTAACATGTGCTTTCAAGAAAGCAAAAACAATGTTAACCTTATTTCTATTCTTGCTTGAGATTAAAAAATGTCGCAAAAAAAAAGCGTTATTTTTAAAAGTCTACTGCCTGTGATTAAACAATATCAACAGGATGGATTTACGCATGAAAAAATTGTCACATTGCTTAGAGATCAACATGATCTTGATTTAGTCACAACTGAAACATTTAAAAGTTATTTATATCGCTATGCCAAAGTGAACCCCACTCTTTCCGAGAACACCAAGATGAATAACACGATTCAAACCCCACGAGAAATCAAAAAATCTTCTAAGCTCGAGCATGTTTGCTACGACATTCGTGGTCCTGTGTTACGAGCCGCCAATGAAATGGAAGAACAGGGTCATAAAATCATTAAATTAAATATTGGTAACCCTGCACCTTTTGGTTTTGAAGCGCCGCAAGAGATCATCAATGATGTCGCTTTAAACTTGCCAAATGCAATTGGTTACACGGATTCAAAAGGGATTTTCCCTGCGCGTAAAGCTATTTGTCAGTATTACCAACAAAAAGGCATATTTGATATGCACGTCAATGATGTGTATGTCGGCAACGGTGTCTCTGAACTGATCGTGATGGCCATGCAAGGCTTACTGAACGATGGCGATGAAATGCTGGTACCCATGCCCGATTATCCACTATGGACCGCCGCAGTAAACCTATCTGGTGGTACCGCCATTCACTATAAATGTGATGAAGAAAACTATTGGTATCCTGACATTGCGGATATGGAGAGTAAAATCACGCCGAACACGCGTGGGATCGTGGTTATTAACCCGAACAACCCAACAGGTTCAGTCTATCCACGACATGTTCTTGCACAAATTGTTGCGTTGGCAAAGAAATACGATTTGATTTTATTTGCGGACGAGATTTACGACAAGATTATCTATGATGGCATTGAGCATGTAGCCGTAGCTGCTTTGGCGGGTGATCAATTATGTGTTTCGTTCAATGGTTTATCAAAAGCCTATCGTATCGCAGGTTACCGTGCAGGTTGGATGGCGATTACAGGTAATAAAGCACGCGCAGCAGATTATATTGAAGGCTTAGACATGTTGGCATCTATGCGTTTATGTGCCAACCATCAAGCGCAATATGCTATTCAAACGGCTTTGGGCGGTTATCAATCGATTAACGACTTAATTCGTCCGGGTGGTCGTCTGTATGAACAGCGAAATATTGCTTGGGAAATGCTCAATGAAATTCCGGGCGTGAGTTGTGTGAAACCTGAAGGTGCGATGTATTGTTTCCCTCGACTTGATCCTGATGTTTATCCAGTTGAAGATGATGAGGCTTTAATGTTGGATTTATTGAAAGCTGAAAAAGTATTACTGGTACAAGGAACAGGGTTTAATTGGCCGACACCAGACCATTTCCGTGTGGTATTTTTACCCGCAGAAAATGAACTACGAGAAGCAATTAACCGCTTAGGTCGCTTCTTAGCCACGCGTCGTTAATCAATAAAATTAAGAGCAATGTCTAAGCTAGACATTGCTTTTTTTATTTTAGACTACTCCGTCTGTAATTTGGAAAAATCGCACCAAGATGATGCAAAACCATGTGTTGCATTACAACTTGATTACAAACAACTGATATTGTTCGTTTTAATCCACTATTCAAACACTATTAATAAAATTATCCATTCAACTATTCGAGCAACTATTAGCCCTCGAAGCGCACCCCAATAAAAAATAAAATGCCAATGATTTAACGACTAAAAATTCAAATAATAGTCGCAATGTCTGGCATAGGCATTGTGTTTCAATGGAAGATAAAATACAGGATTGTCATTAATGATTAATAGAACGGTCAAATCATTAGGGTTAGCCTTAACTCTACTTGCTGCATCGGTTTCATTGTATGCAAAAAACAATGTGGTAGTCATCGCAACAGGCGGCACAATTGCTGGTGCAGGCGCGAGCTCTACCAATAGTGCGACCTACACAGCAGCAAAAGTCCCTGTCGATGCATTAATCAATGCTGTACCGCAAATCAAAGATTTAGCCAATGTAAGTGGTGTACAGGCGTTACAGATTGCCTCAGAAAGTATTACAGATAAAGAACTATTGTCTCTTGCACGACAAGTCAACGATCTAGTCAAAAAACCATCAGTGAATGGCATCGTAATTACACATGGTTCTGATACGCTTGAAGAAACAGCGTTCTTCCTAAACCTTGTTATTCATACCGACAAGCCAATTGTTTTAGTGGGTTCAATGCGTCCTTCAACAGCTCTTTCTGCTGATGGCCCACTCAATCTTTATAGCGCTGTTGCCCTTGCTTCATCAGATGAAGCTAAGAATAAAGGGGTGTTGGTTCTTATGAATGACTCTATTTTTGCTGCACGTGATGTCACCAAAGGTATTAATATTCATACCAATGCTTTCGTTAGCCAATGGGGCGCATTAGGTACTGTAGTCGAGAAGAAACCGTATTGGTTTAGAAACACATTAAAGCGTCATACCACGTCATCTGAGTTTAATATTGAACACATTAAAGGCGATCAACTCCCTGTGGTTCAAATTGTCTATGGTTCTGACTCTATGATTCCAGATGCGTATGTTGCATATGCAAAAGCAGGCACTAAAGCAATCGTAAATGCGGGGACTGGTAACGGTTCAGTTGCGAGTTACATCGTGCCTACTTTAAAACAGTTGCATGATGAGCAAGGAATTCAAATTATCCGTTCATCTCGTGTCGCTCAAGGATTCGTTTTACGCAATGCTGAACAACCAGATGATAAATATGGTTGGGTTGCTGCACATGACTTAAATCCACAAAAAGCGCGTCTTTTAGCGGCACTTGCACTCACGAAAACCACGGATGCAAATGAGATTCAACGGATGTTCTGGCAGTATTAATTTCTCTTTCTAATTTGACAAACCGATGTATATGCATCGGTTTTTCTTTTTTTGCTTCCGATAATGTCTTATTGCAAAAATATTAGACAGCTGTCAAACACAGAGCGTGCTAGAATAATCGACGGTCGTGTTAAGGATAGATTTATGCAGTTTGTTCATCTTGGTATTCATACAGAATTTTCGATTACGGAATCGATTGTTCGCATACCTGATTTGGTCAAAGTTGCAGTAAAAGATGAAATGCCTGCACTGGCACTTACAGATTTATCTAACTTACATGCTGCTGTGAAATTTTATGAGGCTTGCCTAAAGAAAGGTATTAAACCGATTCTTGGCAGTGTGATCCGCTTAAATGATGCTGAACATAGAGCCACGTTATTAGCGATGAGCAATACAGGTTGGAGGAGTCTAACCGAAATCGTTTCTCGAGGCTTTATCGAAGGTCAACAGCTCAGCATTCCCTGTGTAAAAAAAGATTGGATACTCGAACAATCTGAAGATTTAATCGTATTACTCGGGCAACGTAGTGATGTCGGGCAAATGCTCTGCTCTTCTAACCCACAAAAAGCTGAACCCTTATTAGAAGCGTGGATCGAAAAGTTTGGTAACCGCGTCTATTTAGCGCTCACACGAACTGAACGTGCTGGTGAAGAAGATTTTATTCAGCAGGCCCTCAAACTTGCAGAAAAATATCAAATTGGTGTGGTTGCACACAATGATGTGCACTTCATCGAACAACATGATTATGATGCTCACGAAGCGCGTGTTTGCATCGCCGATGGTTATGTATTGGGTGATAATAAGCGCCCTAAAAACTTTAGTTCAGAACAATACTTTAAAACTGGCGAACAAATGTCTGAACTATTTTCAGACATTCCGAGTGCGATCGCTAACAGTTACTACATCGCGCAACGTTGTAATGTCGCGTTGCAATTGGGTACTTATTTCTTACCCGACTTCCCGATTCCAGATGGTTATACCATTGATAGTTACTTCGAACATTTATCTCGTGAAGGCTTAGAAGAACGTCTTAATCATCTTTATCCGATTACAGAGCGCGATGAAGACTGGGCGGAAATTCGCAAGCCCTATGATGAGCGAATTAAGTATGAAGTCGACATTATCCTGAAAATGGGTTTCCCCGGATATTTCCTGATCGTCATGGACTTTATTCAATGGGCCAAAAATAATGGTGTGCCTGTTGGTCCCGGACGTGGTTCGGGTGCTGGGTCTTTGGTCGCATATAGTTTAAAAATTACCGATCTTGATCCCCTGCGTTATGACCTTCTCTTTGAACGTTTCTTAAATCCTGAACGTGTCTCAATGCCCGATTTCGATGTCGATTTCTGTATTGCAGGTCGTGACCGTGTCATTGAATACGTTGCTCAAAACTATGGCCGTGAAGCAGTTTCACAGATTGCCACGTTCGGTACGATGGCTGCAAAAGGTGCGATTCGAGATGTCGCACGTGTATTGAGTAAATCGTATGGTCTAGCCGATCGTATTTCAAAAATGGTACCAACCAAACCGCTTGGTGTTGATTTGGCAACAGCCATCGACATGGAACCGCAACTTAAAGATATTGTCACCAATCCTTCAAATCCAGATCATGACGACGCCGCTGAGATTTGGGAAATGGCGCTCAAACTCGAAGGGATCACGCGTAACACTGGTAAACATGCTGGTGGTGTGGTGATTGCACCGGGAAAAATTACCGACTACTCAGCTGTTCTGTGTGAAGCTGATGGTACTGGCCGTGTTGCGCAATATGACAAAGATGACGTTGAAGCCGCTGGTCTGGTTAAGTTTGACTTCTTGGGTTTACGTAACCTGACCGTAATCGAAGATGCTGTTCAAAATATCAACAAACGAATCAAATCGGCAGTTCCTTTAAATATTGTTGATGTGCCATTGGATGATAAAGATGCCTATCTTGTATTTGCCAATGCAAATACAACTGCGGTGTTCCAGTTTGAATCCGTCGGCATGAAAAAAATGCTGAAGGAAGCACGACCAAGCAAATTTGAAGAAATTATTGCCTTCGTTTCCTTATATCGCCCAGGTCCAATGGATCTTATTCCAGACTTTATCCATCGTATGCATGGCGGTGAGTTTGAATATCTGCATCCTTTACTTGAAGGCGTATTAGAACCAACCTACGGTATTATGGTTTATCAAGAACAGGTGATGCAGGCTGCACAGATCTGTGCAGGCTATACGCTTGGTGGTGCAGATTTACTCCGTCGTGCGATGGGTAAAAAGAAACCTGAAGAAATGGTAAAACAACGCCAAATCTTTACCGAAGGTGCAGGACAAAAAGGCATTGATGTCGCAACGGCCAACCATATCTTCGACTATATGGAAAAGTTCGCAGGTTATGGTTTTAACAAATCCCATGCCGCAGCATATGCCTTAGTTGCCTACCATACAGCTTGGTTAAAAGCGCATTACCCTGCTGAGTTTATGGCGGCGGTACTGTCATCGGAAATGCAAAATACCGACAGCATTGTATTTTTAATTGATGACTGCCGTAATAATAAGTTAGAGGTGCTTCCACCTTCGGTAAATATGTCGTTGTATCACTTCCATGCCAGTGATGAACAAACCATTGTGTATGGACTAGGTGCGATTAAAGGTGTTGGCGAACAGGCGATGCAGTCTGTAATCGACTCGCGCACAAAAGAAGGTCCTTACAAAGATTTATTTGATTTCTGTCATCGTATTGATCTAAAGAAAATCAACAAACGTACCTTAGAAGCTTTGATCCGTGCAGGTGCACTGGATTGTTTAGGTATTGAACGTTCAAGCCTCATGGCACAACTCCCTGAAGCTGTGCAAGCGGCTGAACAAGCCCGAAGCAACCGCGAAACGGGGATCATGGACTTGTTTGGTGAAGTTGAAGAAGTTCAACGAAAACCGGCCAAACCCGTTAAACCTTGGGCGGATGAAGTTCGCCTAAAAGGTGAAAAAGATACGCTTGGTTTATACTTAACAGGTCATCCAATTGATGTCTACCGCCCTGAATTAAAATCATTTGTACCTGCCAAACTCAATGAACTCACACCAACACGTCGTGGTGTTACTACTGTTTTTGCTGGATTGGTTGTCGATATTGCAAACTTCCCAAACCGCATTATGATCACTTTAGATGACGGTACAGCACGTGTTGAGATCAGTTGCAATCATGAACGTTTCCAACGCTACAAAGAGATCGTTCGCTTAGAACAGGTTGTAGTGATTGAAGGTGAAATTTACGAACGCGAAGGTTTTGACCGTCCAATGGCGCGGTTAAGCAAGGCGTTTAGTTTAAATGAGATTCGCCAAAAACGCGCTCAGAGTATCCAAGTTCGCTTAAGCCACGATTTAATGACAAAATCATTGGCAAAAGATCTGCAAACACTGCTTTTACCCTATTGTAATATTGATATGTGCCAACATATTGGCTTACACATACAAATTGAACAAAGCTTTGCAACTGCAGAATTACACTTAGGCGCACAATGGAAAGTTGCGCCGCTAGATGAACTGCTAGCAAAGTTACGCGATTATTTTGGAAAAGATGCAATTTTCATTGAATATCAAGTGAAATCCAAAGCAGCAAAAGTCGCTGAAGCTCCGAAAGTCAGTGTTGTTGCCCCACCACCTGAAAATATGTCAATGGATGAAGCTTTAGATCTTTATCAAACTGAAATCTCTCAATATTCTTAAATTTGGATAATATATGAACCTGTTTGACTCAAACAACGTGTCCAAACATTTGGATCATGTGCGTATTGTGATGGTCAATACCACACTACCTGCAAATATTGGTAGTGCGTTACGTGCAATGAAAACTATGGGTTTGTCTAAACTTGTATTAGTTGCGCCCAAGACTTATCCGCATCCAGATATTGATGCGTTAGCCGCAGGTGCACAAGATTTAATTGAACAGATCGAAATTGTAGATACCTTAGAACAAGCGATTCAAGACTGTCACTTGGTGTTTGGTACCAGTGCACGTAGTCGTACGATTCCTTGGCCACTACTCGATGTTCGCCCTGCTGCAAAAGAAGCATTGCAAGCAGCAAAGCAACAACAGAATATTGCGATTGTCTTTGGTCGTGAAGATCGTGGCTTAACCAACGAAGAATTGGCTTTGGCAAATTATCATTTAACCATTCCTGTTGATCCTGAATATGGTGTTCTCAATGTGGCTCAAGCCATTCAGGTGGTTTGTTATGAGTTACGTATGGCTGCACTTGAACAAAATACTCAAGCGCTCAACATGCCAGATGACCACATGCAACTCAAACAACAACAAAGTATGCAGTGGGATGAACCTCTCGTAAATCAACAGCAAATGGAAGAGTTTTACCCCCATTTAGAAAAAATGCTCACAGAAATTGAGTTTTTAGACCCAAATAATCCCCGTTTACTTCCATTACGCTTGCGTCGTTTATTTGGAAGGATACAATTAGATCGTATGGAATATCATTTATTACGCGGAATATTTAGCCGAGTGCAAGCACTTGCGAATGGTTCGTGGAAAAAAAACACGAAGGAGGATCAGTCCAATGATTAAACAGCTCAAAGAAGATATCGAAGCTGTATTTGCACGTGATCCTGCTGCACGCAATACACTCGAAGTTCTGACCACTTATCCGGGTATTCATGCATTGATTATGCATCGCATGGCACATGAGTTATGGAAAAAAGAATATAAAGGCACTGCCCGCCTGCTGTCGTCTTTTAGTCGATTTGCAACAGGTATCGAAATCCATCCAGGTGCGAAAATTGGCAAACGCTTCTTCATAGATCATGGCATGGGTGTTGTGATTGGTGAAACTGCTGAGATTGGTAATGATGTTACCCTCTATCATGGAGTCACCTTAGGGGGGACCACATGGAACAAAGGTAAACGTCATCCTACTTTAGAAGATGGTGTTGTGGTTGGTGCAGGTGCAAAAATTTTAGGACCTTTTACGGTACACAAAGGTGCAAAAGTTGGCTCTAATGCGGTCGTGACAAAAGAAGTCCCTGCGGGTGTAACAGCCGTGGGTAGCCCAGCTCGCTATATTTTCAAAGAGCCAGTAACAGTAGAACAAACAGAGCAAGAAGCACTGCGTCGAGACTATGCTGAGAGTATTGGGTTCGAACCATATGCAACAACTGAAGAGCAAGCAGATCCTATTTTAGAAGGTATTCGAGTTCTACTAGATCGTATGCAGAAAAATGAAAAACGGATGAATACGCTTTGCCAAAGACTCTCGCTACTCGACCCAACATTTAAAGGTCAGAATTCTAAAACCCAACCGTTTAGTAAAGAAGAGTTAAAAATCATTGAAGAAGTTAGACGTGAATGTGAAGCACAAAGTATTCCATCAAAAACGGAGTAAATTATAAAAATACAACATCTCATACATTGCAAGTTGGTTTCGCTTTTCCTAGACTAGCGAAATCAATCTCTTTTATCACCTTACTAAAATTAATGGATGTAGATCATGAATTTTAAGCCTTTGGCATTACTCGTACTTTCAACCTCATTTCTAACGGCATGTGGTATTGCTCCAACAAAAAAAGAAAGTGTTGCTGAACCATTTGTATTTAAAGAACCTGATCCTACTCCAGCTTTCTATGCTTTAAATCCAATCCAGTATGATGCACCGCCAAGTTTTGAATTGGCAATTAAAGATGCCACAGCTCAACCAGTAACCAAAATGGTCGTTTCATTACAAAATGATCCGTCTAAATCAATGACTTTGGATGTAAACAAACTCATTGTTCCAACGATTGATAGCAAACAACGTAGCATGAAATATGCCGTACTCGCTGGTGATAATGAAGTTGATGTCACTGAAATTGATGATTTCTTACAATTGGTTGAAGGTAAGGCACGCCATTACCCACCACGTTTCCCTGATCGTCAAGAACGCAAAGGCTATGAAGTTAAACTTAAAGAAATCACCCATAAACTTGATGCTTTAGCAGAAAAACCAAACGCATCATTTGATGTATTAACGCGTGCATTTAAAGCTAGCGTGATGGCCCGCAACTTAGATTTGGGTACATCTTATACTTCTAAATCTTTAAATTACGCGCAACGTATTCTTGCAATTAGTCCAAATGATCCCGAAATCAATTTCTGGTTCGGTTTTGGTTTATCTGAAGGTGGCGGTCAACGTGAAGCAATTCCGTATTTAGATAAAGCAATCAAAGGCGGAGTTCAAGAGGCTTATCTTTCTGCTGCTAATAACTATCTTTGGTTAGAACAGAAGAAAAATGCAATTCAAACCTTAAAGAACTATAAAATTAAATTCCCAGATGAAGCAGAAGTGGCTGATCGTTTAATTCGTGAAGTAGAATCTGGTAAACGCTGGAATGTTTGGCAAGTTATGAACTAATTTTATCTTCGCTTTAAATATAAATAGGCTGTCTGGTACAGCCTATTTTTTATTCATTGAAAAAACATCTTATTTCAGTATTATAACTATAACCATTTCCATGACCTGTGCTGATCCATGATGCAAGCATTTACCCCCAATAAACGTCTATTTGTTATCAGCTTACTCAGTACCCTCATGTTCAGTGGTTGTCAGGTTGTCAGCCTCAAAGAACAAGCATTGAATGTCACCATTGCCAATGAACGTAACAGCATTTTGACACAAAAAAAACTCAGTGAGGCCAGCCTCAATGTGCTTTCAATGTCGGGCAAAGCCGCTAAGATTTGTATGGAAACCCCTAATGAATGCGTCGCTGACCTACACGAAATCCCTCAGATATTGGATGAACAATTACTATCAACCGCAAGCGAGTTATACCTCGCCAAAGCAATGGCCTTATCAGAGTCATCTGAATGTAAAGTCAGTAAACTGACAAAGCATAAAGCTGAAGAAGAACAAAAAATTATCCAAAAAGCCTATGAACAATGTTTAGATCAAGAACTAGATGCTTTGGATAAAACGATTCGTTACAGCTATGCTTATTTATTTAAAACGACTCGCCAGCCCCAAGAACGCCTATTTGATAACCGCCAAGTACAAATTCGAGATTTTTATAACCAAGCTTTAGCTAGACTCGTACATGTACACAAAGTTAGACATCCTAAACAGGCATTTGAACCGACGATTAAAATCGGAAAAAGCACCTATTCACTCGATTTAAGAGAATATCAGCGTTTACAAAATGAAAGCCTAGAACAGTTTGTTTCTAGCTACAACATGAATTTTTCAGGCTTACGCGCACTTAACCGTCGTGATGGATTCGGCTCGGATTTTGTTGCAGTTTTTGCCAACTCAGATCGTAAGCATGATAATAAATATATTCTTGATCCATTAAATTATGCCTATCCTGATGGCGTAAATCCCAATATCCATCCAGCACGTTATTTAGCCTCAACTATTATTGCGCAACCAAAAAAACCCGCTGCGACTGTCAAAGATGTATTGACTAGTCCCGAGTTTGAAATTAAAGCTTATGACCCCTATAACACTGAAAAAGTAAATATTGCAGGTAAGCCCTACTCACTTGCAGCGAATTTCTCTGCACCATATGGACTTTGGTTAGCAGAAAATAATTTAGGTGCGGCAGCATATTTAAGCTTGATTGATCGAGATCAGCATTTAACTATGCCACATCTATACATGTTAGAACCGTATAATCCAAATAAGAAAATAATCGTGTTAGTCCATGGTCTTGCAAGTAGCCCAGAGGCTTGGATTGCTGTTACCAATGATATTATGGGTGATACTGTTTTACGTGAACAATATCAAGTATGGCAAGTTTTCTACTCAACCAATATGCCAATCTTAGAAAGCCGTTTTCAAATTTATGCATTATTAAAACAAGCATTTTCTTCATTAAATCCAAAAGATGCCGCGGCAAAAGATGCTGTTCTCATTGGTCATAGTATGGGCGGGATTATTAGTCGACTTCTGGTTAGCGATGTTGATCTATCCAAACAAGCGTTAGAAATGATGAGTAGTCGCCAACAAACTCAACTCAGAAAGCATCCAGTGATTAGTGAACGTCTCAAAATGAAGCCAATTACAAACTTTGATCGAGCCATTTTCTTGGCTTCACCACATCGTGGTACTGATTATGCCGATCGTTGGTTTACCTTAGCTGCGCGTAAAATCATTCGTTTACCCGCAACCTTCTTAACCACTTTGGCGGATACATTGACCAGTGATGATATAGAGCTTAAGGACTTTGTAAAAACGCTAACCAGTGATGTTATTCAAAATGGCCCAAGTGAATTAAGCAAAAAATCAAAATTCATGGAGCTGACCGCCGATATTCCACCTGAAAAAGGTTTAGTTTTCCATTCAATTATGGGCAACATTACCAAAAGTGACGATCCCAATATCATTACCGATGGCATCGTCCCTTATAAAAGTGCGCATTTAGATGGTGCGGTCTCTGAAAAGATCTTACCCGGTGGACATTCAATACAAGAAACACCTGAAGCAATTTTAGAATTACGTCGAATTCTGCGTCAGCATCTTGTTGATCATGGTTTATATAAACCTTAACGCAATAAAAAATGCCCAAACAAGTTTGGGCATTTTTATATTCACAAGCTCACGAACAATTAACTGCCAGAACGAATCATATAATCAAAAGCAGAAAGAGAT
>NZ_SGIM01000018.1 GCF_004208515.1 Acinetobacter halotolerans | reverse complement strand
GTCTTCGCTAACTGCTACATCTGTTGGCGCTGCTGGTGCTGTAGTATCTATTGGAGTTTTAGAGTGTGATTTATCATCACTATTGTGGGCCCACCACAAAATCCCAGCTGTCGCTAAAGGAACTGATAGCCATGCCCAAGGTGATGCAACACTATCGTGGTAAAGTAATGGTTCTATCTTATCTATATAGCTATAAGTAATATTTTCTAATAATGCTCCATTGCTATCAGTAAATTGAACCCAAAGTAACTTATGATCGTCGTCTTCAAAAACCAAACTGTTGTCAGTTGAGTAATTACCGCCCTTAAAGAAATTAACAATTACAATCTTTTCGCCATTTTTTAAAGTAATAATTGCATTTCCGCCCTCCTGTCTTATTTCAACGACATCATCTTTATGGACTTTTATTAAAACTACTGATGCTTCCGAAAGTGAAACAGTATCTTTTATTGTGGTTTCTAGAGTTTCATGACTTTCCTTAGAAACGACCCTTATTTCTGACATATTTTTCACCCCTTATAGGCTTATTTAGACAAATAAAACTTGAAGCTCTGAAACAAAATTAAATAAAAAGAGCCCAAATTAAGGAGTAAATTAGACAAAATAAAAGAGAACCTCAACACACAAATTAATTGAAAACATGAATTTAGTCGCAAAAAAAAGTGTAAAAAAGTACAAATAGTAATCAAACCGACCAAAAATGGAATATTTATTACGTTTCAAATACTTATTTTTTTTATTTCAGGAAAACAATTACGAGGCTTTTATGATTTAAAACACAAATAATAAAAACCATAGCTTTAAAACAAAAATTTAAAAAATCAACACTAGCGTAGAAGTGAGTAAAAAGACTCCTTTCTTTTCCAAACGCTTGAAATTGACTCCGACCTAACTGAGAGTTACTTAATTTTTGTAACTCTATCAACCTATAGCTTTTATTTGACTAAGTGTATATAATATATATATTTTTTATGGTTTGGTTGATACTGTTTTTTAGTCATCGATATACTAAGAGTAATACAGAAATATAAAAAATGAGGTTCTTGATCTAAATATAAATAGAAAGTTATTTTTGGAAAAAGATACCTCCGCAGTCAAAAGATATAAATATTAAAACAAGAAAACCCAGCCAGCATATGATTTAAATACCAGGAAACTGTTTAATACATAGACAACTAAAAAAACACCACCTCATCATTAAAAACAAAAACTAGCAAAAAAATTTACCGCATAAATTGCAAACGAATAAAATGGATAAATTTTCAAGACACATATAAAAATACTATAATAGACTTTAGTTTTTAATTTTGAGAAAATTAAAAAACTAAAACAATATTCAATTTATTCCTCAACCCTAAAAACTTTTCTTTCTTCAACACCTAGAAAAACATTTTCACAAAACTTAGCTATTCCTTTTTCTATGAAAAAATCCTCCATTACATCCAAATGAAAATGGCTCTCTTTATAAATTTCTTCAAATAAAAAAAGCATATCTGAAGAGGAACCATCAACACGACTATCTTTAAAGTTCTTTAACTCAAGATCAATTTCTTCACGCATTAATTGAATAAAATAACGACGTGAAGATATACTGTTACTTTCACAAAAAATACTTATTCTTTCGTCTAAACCTTTTTGGAATATCATTTCATAAATCTTCATTATTCGTTGATACCTTAGCACTTTCTATAACAATTAAAAAAATGATAGAGACAATGTTTAATTTAAAAAATATCACTAATAACTATTATTTACAAACCCCAAAAAAATTAAGCACACAGTTTTATTTAAAATGGCAACCAATAACAAAAAAACAAATAGCTTTCATCACACGCTCAAAGCAAAAAAATTTAAAACATATGTTTAAATCATATCAGAATAATTTTTTGAATAACTTTAAAAATGCACACATCAAAAAAATTTAAAAAACTTTTTATAAAATATCAAAACCAACAATCTTATATAAATTATATTTCACTATTTCTTATCAAATCAAGCACCCCATACTGGCTTATCTTCAATAAGATATATTTATGGGTAACAAACATTTAATTTAAATGGAGCAAAAATATCAGCTAATATGAACTATGACCTGATGTATCTTCAAAAAGTTCATTACAAACTCTTTTTCATACCTAAACCTCCAAAAGAAATTTGCTACTTTAACAATAACTACAATTTTATTACTATAAAAAAATCAATGGGCACATACAGTTCTATTCTCAGCCTCATAAGAGTAAAAATATGTCACAACAAGATTTTGAAAATGGATTAAAAGTTCGGACTGAAGTCATGGGCGAAGAATTTGTGAAACGCGCACAGGACAATACTGTGCCTTTTACTCAACCCTTACAAGATTGGATCAATGAACATGCTTGGGGATCAACTTGGCAACGTGAAGGGATTTTACCACGTAAATATCGCTCATTGATTACCATCGCGTTTCTAACTGCACTCAAAAGCCCCACTGAGCTGAAAGGCCATATTCGTGGCGCTTTAAACAATGGGGCGAGTATTGAAGAAATTCAGGAAGTCTTACTACATAGCCTACCGTACTGTGGAGCACCAGCAACACAAGAAGCATTTCGCGCTGCACTTGAAGTGATCAATGAATATCAACGTGAACCATAAATTAAATCCCAACTCATGATCGAAATCACCAAAATAAATGAGTACATAACATATTTGAACGCCGAATGATTTTTCATTTGGCGTTTTACATTTAATTTTTAGTCAAATGATGCATCCCAAGATTATTCAAACAATAACACTGACCCAAAACAGCAGCCAAATGCCCTATTTACGTTATTTTGTGCCCACCTCTTTAGATTTATGCTTAAAAAAATAATTAGTTAAGTCCTAAGTCTTATATTGATTTCGATCCAGCACTTAGAAAAAGCTGAAATGATATTTGAAAGTGATCTAATTTTTTCATGTTTATTCTCTGACTAAATTACTCCCAATATCAATCTAATAAAGATTAGGCACGATTAGTACACTTTTTGCCATCATCTTTAGCGCATGGAGTGACTAAGATGTGATAGATGATGAATGAAATTTGAATAGAATGGAGCAATCAATTGAGCAGAAAAATACAATCTAATCCTGATGGCATACAATTCCCAATACCGTCTGGTAAAAAGTTCCCCAGCACAACACATACCGCAAAACAAATTTTAAAGTCTGCACTGCAAAGCGTAGACTCCCCTTTCGTCTCACAACTCGCCAGTGAAAAAAACTGGAGAAAAAATTATCCTGTCTACTTTCAAGAGTTAGTCAAAACAGGGATTGAGTCTGTAGACCATCCTGCACGTATCGCAAAGCAAGGATTAGATACTGCTAAAGCATTATTTAACTTTAATCGAGCTGAAAAAAGTGACACTTTAAGTCATGCAATGATCAATATTAAAGATCAACCTTTTGAAAAATTCATATTAAAAGGCACAGGTAGCTCGACGATTGAACCTTGGTTTATTCCTTATAATGGTAAGAAATTACAAGGTGCTGCATTATTGCAACAAATTGATCTGTGGGAGCAACAACAGGTAATCGAACCCTGTCATGCCAAAGCATTACGCTTACTGCATGAACACCCTGAATGGTTTGATTTATCTGCTCGAACCATGGTGTTATTTGGTGCTGCCTCTGAAGCTGGGCCTCTCAGTTGGCTAGCAAAGTGGCGTGCCAATATTGTCGCGATTGATTTACCCAATCCTGCAATATGGGAAAAAATTACCAATACCGTCAAACAAGGCAATGCGACCTTGATCGCCCCACAAATCAGAACAGCAAACAACGAGCAACAACTTGGCGCAAACTTACTCACCCAAACACCTGAAATTGCCAATTGGTTAAACACCTTTACTGAAACTTTAGATTTGGCAGGGATCGCTTATTTAGATGGCGAAAAACATGTCCGTGTTTCTATCGCGATGATTAGTATCATGGAACAAGTCAGCCGTCTAAAAACAGATAGCAGCATTATGTTTATGCTGACACCGACGGATATTTATGCGATTCCGAAAGCGGTAGTACAGTCTGTCCAACAAAACATCAAACAACGGCCAATGTTGGAAAAATTACTGACCAAGTCCATTCACGGTATCTCTTTGGCTAATTTTTTCAAACCGAATATTGATCAGTTAATCACGTCAGATAATGGTCAACAATACGGCATTTCAGATTGTATAGTGATTGAACAAGGTCCTAACTATGCCTTGGCTAAACGACTGCAACAGTGGTTTGCGATTTCTGCACGTGCGCGTGGTCAAAAGACAGTGATCAATATTGCACCATCTACAACCACTCATTCTGTAGTTAAAAATCCAATACTAAAAGCTGCTTTTTCTGGCGCAGACTTATTTAAAGTTGAAACCTTTAGTCCCGAAACCACCAACGCGATTATGGCAGCACTGTGGGTTCATGATCTGAACAATCCTGAGAGTGCAACAAACCCTGAAAAAGAGTTAGCTCATCCACTCGAACTGATTATGGAAAATGCCAACCACGGTGGCTTATGGCATGTACCGTATTTGGCCAGAACTGCACTGCCTTTTGCCGCAGCTTATGGCTGGGTAAGAGAAAAGTTTTGAGCGCATAAAAGCTAAAAAAGGAGTAAATCCGTTTTATACAGATTTACTCCTTAGCCGATTAATCTTGGCAGAACTGATAATTTTCATCATATTAAGATTAAATATAACCTTGTTAAATAAGGTTATATTTAATCTATAAAAATGAGCTTAAAAAGAGCTATTCAACCATTAGTTTACTGCTTCTGGCGCATCTTCAACACCACTATTTATGACATGTGAACAGACTAAATTTCCTTGTTCACGCGCAGATCTCCATGCCGCATACGGCCCTTCAATTTCAGCCTTAGTATGTTTCTGTAAAGCTAAAACCGAATCACCAATTGCCAATAACTGACTACGCATCAAGCTAAAATCAATCGCCTCCTTGCCAAACGATGGTGCCCACAGAGACCACGGCCCTGAAATCGTTGCCATTGTTGGAATCAGCGTCTGATGCGATGCATTTCCGATCCCGCCAAAATCACACTGTTTAGGTGATCTTTCTGGATGAGGTACATCCTGACCTGTGGTCACAAGTAGAGTCGGTAAATTCCGTCTTTTTGCTGCTTCGATTGCAACTGTTTGCATTAATTGATGGTCTTCTGGAACGAACCAAGCTTGCGGCTCTGCTTTTCCAGAGAATGTTAACGTACGCCCAAAACCACCATCCTCTCTAGGTTTTGCGATTATTTCTTGCGTCCCCAGATGCTCTACAGCAAAAACGAAACTTACCTTGTCTTCTTCATATTCTTCATTGAGTTTTTCCATATATCTAAAAGTTCCTTCTTTAGACATATGAAGATGGCCAGTATTAAATGCAAACTCATATGTTTTAGGACGACAGTTCAATGGTAATTTAGCAAAGTACTGCGCCAAAGCCATTACCCCACCTACACCATTTTCCTGTATCCAACTATTACCATCTGTGTTCACAACAAATACGATTTTTTCATTACTTAAGCCAGGTAAAGTGGCAATCACATTTCTAGTTGTCGCAGCATCTCTTTCAGCTTGAACAACGATCCGAGCTTGGCTCTTATTTTCTGCCAAAGCTTTTATTTCAGCAAATTCATCTGACCCAACAAAAACAGCTGGAAGTCGGTAATGTAGACCTTCGTGCGGATCAAAGTAATCTTTGACTTGGTCTTGAGGTACATCAAAACCAAGAATAAGACCTGCCGCGCCTACTTTTCCAGCATCAACTAAATCTTTATTCATTAATTTTGCAGCTAAGAACGGTCGATCATATCTTTGAGTTTTAAGCTCATTCATTGATGCAGTTAAATATTTTGCGAACTGAAATAAAAATGCATAAGGTGGTGCAACGACATTTGCATAAATAGAATCTTGAGAAGTTGGTATTTGGCGTACAATAATTTTGCCTTTATGTTCTGCTGTAATTGCTTGATCATTGGCTAAATAAACCAATTGCCCAGTGTGACCAGCCAATGATGTACCTAATGAATAAGGAACAGCGCCAGCAATTGCAATATCGTTACCATCCACAGACAGCTGCCCCGAACGAAATAAACTACGTCCTTTACCATTTTCAGCCGCAATCATCGGTTGCCAACGCTGAATTTCATAACTATCTGATTGTACTTGCATACCAGGTATTTTCTTTGCTTCAAGCTCAATCCAGTTCACCAATTGCTGATGTGCCTCACTACCAGTAGAACGCAATTGAGCTAAATCAGGACCAACTTGAACAAGTTTTTCTAAAGTGCTCGCATCGGCAAATAATTTCTCATCAACTATGGTTGGGCAAGAATCCCCTGTAACGGGAGGACTAATTGAAACTCGATCATTGTCACTTCCACAACCTGAAATTGAAAACCCAAGTACGATTACACCGATTGATTGCTTATATATCTGCTTTACTTTCATATTCACTCCCTTCACTCACTCAAATCAAGCACATTTTTGCGATGAGAAATCGACGATTTAAATGCCATTTTGAGTGATAATATCCATATCAATTGCTTACTTAGGTCTTTGCTCAAATTCGTGGTTCAACCAAAACTAGATCAAAGACAATAATTGAATGACTCCAATAAGTAAGCGTTTAAATAGTTTATAAAGTCACATTTCAATCATATGATTAACCAATAAGTGAAAAATAACGCTTCTGAGTCATATGATTTCTAAAATAGGACAAAGCTATAAAAACCGTTATGGACCTGTTAAAAATCAACCATTAATTGCTTGATTGTTGGTATTTTTTCGATATTGGATGGGGGTTAGATTTGTTTGCAATTTGAACCATGAGATAAAAGAATGGCTGGTATAAAAGCCAAGTGCTTTCGAAATAAAAACAACCGAGTGTTGATAACTCTCTAAATAATTGACAGCCAACTCCAATCTCACTTGATCCAACAATTGGCTATATGAACTATTTTCTTGATGTAGTTTTCGACTTAATGTTCGGACATTTACGCCAAACTGCCCCGCAACATTTTCACGAGATAAACGATTATGGTGGAGGAGTAAATAAATTTGTGCTCGAACCTGCTGGACAAAAGTTTGCTCGACTCTTTGTTGCTCTAATAGTTTTGAAGCGAATAATCGCACACTATCATATAAACCTGCATTTCCTGTTTTCAAGCTCATATTTAAAGATTTAGGCAATAACAACAAAGCCGTTTCTTTTTGATCAAAATGAACAGGGCAGCCAAAAAACTCATCATAATAATTTTGTAAGTCAGGCTTTGCTAAGCTATGCGTGAAATGAACCGCTTTTAGTATAGCGAAATCCTCATTTCGAACGAGACGAATTAAGCTCAACCACCACGATAAATTGTATTCATTGGCACAACGTGTAAATAATGGATCATTAGATCTACATTTCCATTTCCAATAGACAACCTCAGGTTCAACTTGAAGGGAAATCTCCCCAATACATCCTATAAGAGGCTGGAATTCTTTTAATGTCTCAATGGCATGATTCAAACTTGACGCTAAAGGGACTAAATGTCCTAAAACACCATAAGCTGTAGAGTCCATTTTTTGGAAAAAACTTAAAGCAATTAATGGATCTTTTTGGCTACTATAACTATAGATGTAGGCAATAATTTTCTCAAAATGGCTGAGCGGAATACATTGATTCGAATCACCTAATTGTTCTTCTGTCAGACCGCCTTGCAATAACAGCGCTTCTCTATTGATTCCAAAAAAACTGGCATGCTCTAAAATATGGTTTACAAGACCCACCAGCACCTTGCTTCCAAGAGTATCATCCATTTTTTTTGGAAAATCAGTGGTCATCTTCATCACCCTAGATAATTGATCCTTCAATCATAATAAGTTTAAATCACAAATGAGGTTTATGCACAAATTTCAATGTACGAAACCAATTGACTGAATTAAACAGACCGTCTATTTCACTGATACCAAGCTAAATAGGATCACGGATATACAATCCTTTTTCGAAAATCCATTCAATAAACATCCTAAATTGATCATTTTGGAATATAAGTTAAGCAGATGAGTCACTGAGCTCATCTCATTTTTCTTCTAAGATGCGGCTACTGAATAGCAACCTTAGAGTTTTAGCTTCCAATGACTCAATTGCCGAAAGTTAGACAACGTTTACTTCACTCCAAAGCTGTAAAAAAAATGCTGAATAGTTCTACGAGTCAGCAAACACGTCATATTGTTTCCAATGCAGCGGATCGCTTGTTACGCGGACATCAACTTGCCTTATCAGGTAAAACACCATTTGAAGTTGTTTATCAACGTGAAATCATTAGTTTACGTTATTACGCAGCAGATGCAGGCGCAGCGCAAAAACACCGAATTCCATTGGTTATTGTGCCGCCTTTAGCTGCAAATATGCTGATTTACGATTTATTTCCTTCACGCAGTTTAGTCCGTTATTTTCAATCACAAGGTTTTGAGCTTTACTTGATCGATTGGGGTACACCGAGTTTGCGCCAAGCCAAATACAATTTAGGCACTTACGTAAAAACGTTTATGCCTGACTTTATAGAAAAAATCCGAGAACATAGTGGTCAGCAACAACTGTCACTGTATGGTTGGAGTTTAGGCGGCGCCCTTTCGCTTTGCTATACAGCGTTATTTAAAGATGAAAATATTAAAAATATGGTCATTTTGGCTTCACCGATTAACACCCATCAATCGGGTTATATGGGCAAGCTATACCAACGTCTAACTATTCCTGCGCAATGGATTCGCAACAACACCAATTTTCGTATTAAACAAATCCCAAGCCGTGTCTTTCATATTCATGGCTGGCAGAATACCCTTGGTTTTAAACTAACAGACCCTATCGGTAACTTTAAAAATTATTGGGAATTGGTCAGAAATCTGAATGATCGCCAATTTGTGATTAACCATGCGACCTCAAGTTCTTTCGTCGATAATATGCTGGCCTATCCGGGTGGTGTTATGCGAGATATTATTTTACGCTTCTGGATTGATAATGAATTATCGACAGGTTCAGTTCAATTCGGTGAACAGACTGCAAACTTAAAAGATATCGACTGCTCGGTACTCGCGGTCGGTGGTAATACCGATATCATCGTCACCACTGAAGCGATACGCCCTTTAATGGACCTCATTAGCAGTGAAGATAAGCAATTTAAAATCGTTGCAGGCGGACATATGGGACTGGTCTCAGGCAATCAAGCACCTCAAACCGTTTGGCCTGTGGTAACTGATTGGTTAGCCCAACGCTCTTTTTGATCATTTACATACGTCGGTAAGGTTGCGATCCTTTAAAACCGCAACCTTACCTTTAACTCTGCCTAATCGAAAAATGGTTGGGACGCTAAGCTAAGCGTTGCTGACGATGCAATACCAAACTTTCAATATTAACGGGTGTTCCCAATAAATACCCTTGTAACTGATGGCAGCCCAGCTTGGTTAAAATATCAGCTTGCTGTTGAGTTTCTACCCCTTCTGCTGTTACCGTCAACCCAAGTTTCGCAGCAAGATGAATAATACTTTCTAAAATGGCTTCTTCTTTAGAGTTAGGTTGTAAATCGATGATAAAACCCCGATCTATTTTCAACTCATCTACAGGTAAGTCTTTTAAATACAAGAAGCTTGAATAACCTGTACCAAAATCATCGATAGCAATACGGATACCTAACTGACGTAAACGCTCCAAGGTACGAATGCTCGAATCAATATGATGCATTGCAGTTGACTCAGTGATTTCTAAAATCAGATGCTGAGGTTGAATAGCATATTGTTCGATCAGTTGTTCTAAGACACCAAAGAGTTTTTTATTTTCAAATTGAAGCGCCGATAAATTGACTGCAATGGGATAAAATGGACTATTTTCTTGTTCCCATTTCTGAATTTGCTGACAAGCCTGTTCCAGAGCCCAGTACCCCATGGGAATAATTAAACCAGTTTTCTCTGCCCCATCAATAAACATGTGTGGTGTTAGCAATCCTAAACTTGGGTGATTCCAACGAATCAGTGCCTCAACACCACATACCTCATAATTTGCCGTAAATTTAGGTTGATAAAATAAAATGAACTGCTGCTCATCCACTGCTTTATACAAATCATTGATCAATTTTGATTGACTACGGACATCTTGTTGATCCGTCATCGCATGAAACATGGTGTAGGTATTGCGTCCCTGATCTTTAGACATCAACATGGCAATATCTGCATTAATCAGTAGATCTTGCACATTGGTTCCATGCTCAGGATACATCGCAATTCCAAGACTCGCAGAGATATTAATATCTTTACCTGCAATCAAATAAGTTTCCTGAATGAAGTACAAAATACTTTCTGCAAGTTGCATCGCGCCATTGTTGTCGGTATTTTCCGAAATCAAGACAAACTCATCACCACCAATACGAAATAATCTTTGATTGGCATTGAGTTGATTATGCAAGCGATTTGCCATTTGAATCAGTAATTGATCACCAACATGGTGACCAAAAGCATCATTGACTGATTTAAAGCGGTCTAAATCGATATATAAAAAAGCAACTTTCTGTTCACGCAACCGATGATGAGTAAAAACAACCTCAGCATAATCCGTTAAATACAACCGATTTGGCAATTTGGTTAATGCATCATGTAAAGACTGTGTCGCAAGTTCTTTATTGATCAATGTGAGTTGTTGATTGCGTTGCTCTAAACGAGCTTCCAATATGGCTACCGCGAAACCAGCGACAAAAACCAAACTGGTGATGACAATAATCGTGAATAATAAAACGCTTTGTTCAGTTTGCGCAGGAGTAATCACTTTAACGAGATTTTCATTAAAGTAGGTTGCAGCCATGCCGATATAGTGCATGCCCACGATACTCAGTGCCATTAAAATCGCAACAATTACTTTTAAAGTAATTCTATAATTCACCGCAGCCTTATATTTAAAAATAAAAAAGAAACTTAAGCCAGAACCACTAATTGCGATCAGAATTGAGCAGATCACAAGCAATGGATCATAATACATCTGATGATATTCGACAGTGAGTGCCATCATCCCTGTATAATGCATTCCAGATATCCCAAGCCCCATAAAAACGGCGCCGAGAATCAAACGGGCAATCGGTAAAGTTTGACGTGAAGTCAGCCATACCGCAAAAATTGAGGCGACTGCTCCTATCAGATAAGAGAGAATCGTCAAACCAACATCAAAATGATACCCTTCTGGCAAATGGCTAGCCAGCATCCCCACAAAATGCATCGACCATATCGCTAGGCCTAAAATTAGACCACTCGCTACTAAAATGCTTTTTTCAAACTTTTTATAAGCAGCTTTAAAAACGAGCTCTTCCATTGAAACTGCAGCGTAACAAATCACGACTGCAACCAGAATGGAAACGATGACCAATGTGCTATCGTAATCAACGTGAACCATAAAGGACTTCCATGATTATTCAGTACTTTTTTTTATTTACTAAGCAAATTGCTCAAAATCAGAACGATCCTTCACACTCAAAAAAATATGAAGTTTATCTTCATAAACTTTTCTTAACAATAACATCATCCAGCATAAGGTCAAGTCTTTTTCACTTTATAAATCAATAGAATATAACCGTAAAATAGAGTTTATTTCTATAAAAAATATAGTTTTTTCCATTCCACTTTATCTAAAGACTTATTCATCTTTTACTAGATTTTTTTAAAATTTCAGTTATTACTATTTTAATGCTATGAATCGTGCAGACATCCCCAATGCATGCAACTACATTGCCTCAATCAGATAATAAAAAATATGGATAAAATCGATTAAAACACGAACAATATTAAGCCTATTTTTTATTCATATTGTTATAACTCTGTTATCAACTGCAAATAAAAAAACCCTTGTATAAAACAAGGGTTTTTTAAAGATTAAACTAAATATTAGTTCTTTTCTTTGTCTACGATTTTATTCGCTTGAATCCAAGGCATCATCGCACGTAACTTGTTACCAGTTACTTCGATACCATGAGCAGCGTTTTGACGACGACGAGCAGTCATAGATGGGTAGTTTAACGCACCTTCTTGGATGAACATTTTTGCATATTCACCTGACTGGATACGCTTCAATGCATTACGCATTGCTTCACGAGACTGTTCGTTGATAACTTCAGTACCCGTTACATATTCACCATATTCAGCATTATTTGATACTGAATAGTTCATGTCCGCGATACCGCCTTCAAACATCAAGTCAACGATTAACTTAAGTTCGTGTAGGCATTCGAAATATGCCATTTCTGGTGAATAACCCGCTTCAACCAAAGTTTCGAAGCCCATTTTCACCAATTCAACTGCACCACCACAAAGAACTGCTTGCTCACCGAACAAGTCAGTTTCAGTTTCTTCACGGAAAGAAGTTTCGATGATACCAGTACGACCACCACCTACGCCAGAAGCATAAGAAAGTGCAACGTTACGTGCATTTCCAGACGCATCTTGGTGAATCGCGATTAAGTCAGGAACACCTGAACCACGTTGGAATTCTGAACGTACAGTATGACCTGGTGCTTTTGGTGCAACCATAATCACGTCTAAGTCTTTACGCGGAACAACTTGGTTATAAAGAATAGAGAAACCATGAGCAAAGGCTAAAGTCGCACCTTCTTTGATATTTGGTTCGATCACATCACGATAAAGCTGAGCTTGGAACTCATCTGGAGTCAAGATCATGACTAAGTCAGCTTGAGCAACAGCAGCTGGAACTTCAGAAACTTTAAGACCTGAATTTTCAGCTTTTTTCCAAGAAGTAGAACCTGCACGTAAACCAACAGTGACATCTACGCCAGAGTCTTTTAAGTTAAGTGCATGAGCATGACCTTGTGAACCATAACCAATAATTGCAACTTTCTTGCCTTGGATGATTGATAAGTCACAGTCTTTATCGTAAAAAATTTGCATCTGTTTTCTCCGCTAAAATTTTTGTCATTTCCCTTGTTGTACAAGGACAGATTTGGTCGCTCCCGATTTTGGCATTGCTTTGGCCAAAATTGGGAGAAATATATACTAAATTGTTAAAACCTTTTCACCACGTGCAATGCCCGATACGCCAGAACGCACCACTTCAAGAATGGTATTTTCTGCGAGTGCATCGATAAAACCATCGATTTTATCTGTGGTACCTGCGATCTGAATGGTATAAGTCGTTGGCGTTACATCAACGATTTGAGCGCGGAAGATATCAGCAGTACGTTTGATTTCAGCACGAGCCGCTCCCAACGCTTTTACTTTAATCAACATCAACTCACGTTCAATGTGTGCACCTTCAGACAGGTCAACCACTTTCACGACTTCAACCAGTTTGTTCAACTGCTTGGTAATTTGTTCAATTTTATGATCATCACCATAAGTCGTTAAGGTCAGACGAGATAAGGTTTCATCTTCAGTCGGTGCAACATTTAAAGTTTCAATGTTGTAGTTACGTTGGCTGAATAAACCCACTAAACGAGAAAGCGCACCAGCTTCGTTTTCAACGAGTACCGAAATAATATGTCTCATTAGGTACGCTCCCCTTTTCCTAACCACATGTCTTGCATCGACTGACCTGCGATCAACATTGGATAAACATGCTCAGTCCGATCGACCATGACATTAATGAATACACATTTATCATTAATCGCCATCGCTTCAGCGAGTTTAGACTCAAGCTCATCTGCATGATCGATTTGGATACCGACATGACCATAAGCTTCCATTAACTTAGCGAAATCAGGCAATGAATCGACATAAGAACTTGAATGGCGTCCTTCGTAGTTCATATCTTGCCACTGTTTCACCATGCCTAAAGCTTGGTTATTTAAGCAAAGAATTTTCACATTTAAGCCATATTGCTTACATGTTGATAATTCTTGGATACACATCTGAATCGATGCTTCACCTGTAATACACACCACTTGCTGATCAGGGAATGCAAGCTTCGCTGCCATTGCATATGGCAAGCCAACACCCATGGTGCCTAAGCCACCAGAGTTGATCCATTGGCGTGGGCGTTTGTATTTATAGTAGTTTGCACCAAACATTTGATGCTGACCAACGTCAGAGGTAATGATCGCTTCACCATTGGTCACACGGTCCAGTGCTTCAACCACTTGTTGTGGTTTCATTTCACCATTTTTAGCCGCTTCATAACGCAAACCATGCACTTTACGCCACTCATTAATTTGAGACCACCATGCTGCAATCGCTTCAGGGTTTGGCTTAGAGACATTCATTTGCTTGAGTTGTGCCAACATTTCTTGCAACACAGGCTCTACCGCACCCACGATCGGGATGTGCGCCATAATGGTTTTTGAAATGGTTGCTGGATCGACATCAATGTGAATGACTTTGGCATTGAGACAGAATTTAGCTGGGTTATTGGTAACACGGTCATCGAAACGCGCACCAATCGCTAAAATCACATCTGCATTGTGCATCGCCATATTGGCTTCATAGGTTCCATGCATCCCCAACATACCCACAAATTGTGGATCATTTCCAGGGAAAGCACCTAAGCCCATCAAAGTATTGGTAACTGGATAACCCAATAAATGTGCAAGTTCAGTCAACAACCCAGACGCATTACCTTGGACAACACCACCACCTGTATAGATCATTGGGCGTTTCGCGGTAATCAGCTCGTCAATTGCTTTACGAATCTGACCTGAGTGACCACGTGATGGCGGTTGATAAGAACGCATCTTCACTTTTTCAGGATATTCGTAGGCAAATTTATCTGCTGGATTGGTTGCATCTTTAGGAATATCGACCACAACTGGACCCGGACGACCAGAAGATGCGATATAAAATGCTTTTTTAATAATGGCAGGAATTTCGCTGGCATGACGCACTTGGAAACTGTGTTTTACGATTGGGCGAGAAATCCCAACCATATCTGTTTCCTGAAAGGCATCTTCACCAATTAAATGACTCGCAACCTGACCAGACAAAATCACCATTGGGATTGAGTCCATATACGCAGTTGCGATCGGAGTTACAGTATTTGTTGCACCGGGACCAGAAGTAACAAGAACAACACCTGTTTTCCCTGTTACACGTGAATAAGCATCTGCCATATGACCAGCAGCTTGCTCATGACGTACAAGGTAATGATTGATTTTGTCTTGTTGAAAAAGCGCGTCATAAATATGTAAAACTGCGCCGCCTGGATAACCAAAAACATGCTCTACGCCTTCGTCCGCGAGGGCACGAACGAGCATTTCACCACCAGATAAAAGTTCCAACGTGATTCACCCTATGTTTACACAATTTATGGGAGGCATAAATTGTGTTTCATTCATTAACTTATGCACTTTTTGTATGTGTGCGTATTCTACTCGTTTTTGCTGCAATAGGAAAAATTTTCTGACTCATCAGCCGTATAAGCTGTTATTACATCTCGAATCAAAACATGTTGGGATAAACATATTTCAAAAAATCATTCTCTCGGCTAGAAAGAATGTCCATTGCAAGCCATGACATTTATTCGAAGGGTGATCAAATAAGCGCATATAAAACTAAAGCAAGCATTTTTGTAGCTTTCTTAAGCAAAGTCAAGAATAAAGCAACAGTTTTTATATAATATTTCTTGGCTGTTGTTTTTTTATGCAAAATTTACAAAATAATTTGATCATTTTAAAAGCCCATTTATCCAAAATCGATTTTCTTTTGATCTAAAATTAGGCATGGTACTTTTTTGATTTATCGCTGTTAATCGAATATAAATAGCATTCTCTTGGGGAGAAAAACATGAGCGTATCTTATTTTAAAACAAGTTTATACACAGCTACAGCAACCCTACTATTACTGTGTACCAATCAAGTTCATGCACAACAATATTATAAATGGGTGGATGCAAATGGCTCGACCCATTACACCACCACAGCTCCACCCAAAGGTGCAAAACGATTAGATAAAGTCGCAACCTACGCCACTAACAACTCACAACAACCCACTCCAAAACCACAGGATACAGCGAAAGAAGAGCATGATGCATCGCATCACCAAGCAGCAACCACAGAGTCATCACCAACACCAGCCCCATCTCAGGCTTCAACGACTTCTGAGCGTTAATCAAAACATTCATAACAATTGTAGATCAATCATCAAGGCATTGGTGTGATAGCAGCGCCTTGATGATAAAATCCTCATCGAATCACTGACATTTCACCCAGTTTTGCGCTATGCTGTGCAGCAATTATTTTCCACTTATTTTGTTGTATCGCATATCCCTATGACGACTTCTCACATTGACGCCGAATATCAAGCAAGTGCCATTGAGCCTCAAGTTCAACAAGACTGGGACAATCGCAAAGTTTTTAAAGTTGCAGACACTGTAGAGGGTAAACATCGCTATATCCTATCGATGTTCCCCTATCCAAGTGGCAAACTGCATATGGGCCATGTGCGCAACTACACGATTGGCGATGTGATTAGCCGTTTTTATCGTCTAAAAGGTGAAACCGTTCTACAGCCAATGGGTTGGGATGCATTCGGTTTACCTGCGGAAAATGCAGCGATTGCCCATCAAGTTGCACCAGCAAAATGGACCTTTGAAAACATCGCTTATATGCGTGACCAATTAAAAAAATTGGGTTTATCTGTCGATTGGGATCGTGAATTTGCAACCTGTACCCCAGAGTACTATCACTGGGAACAATGGTTATTCGTTCAGCTTTATAAGAAAGGCTTGATCTATCGTAAGCTTTCAACCGTGAACTGGGATCCTGTAGACCAGACCGTTTTAGCCAATGAACAAGTCGAAAATGGTCGTGGTTGGCGTTCAGGTGCATTGGTTGAAAAACGCGATATTCCAATGTACTACTTCCGCATTACGGACTATGCACAAGAATTACTAGACGATTTAGATACCTTAAAGGATGGCTGGCCTCAACAAGTCTTGACCATGCAGCGTAACTGGATTGGTCGTTCAACAGGGATGGAAATCACTTTCCCTTCTGCAAGTCCTGACGTGTATGCAGATAGCTTAACTGTCTATACCACGCGTGCAGATACCCTGATGGGTGCAACTTATGTCGCTGTTGCTGCTGAACACCCGATGGCATTGAAAGCAGCGGAAAGTAACCCTGTACTTGCTGCATTTATTGAAGAATGTCGCATGGGGTCAGTGGCTGAAGCTGATTTAGCTACTGCTGAAAAGAAAGGCATGGCAACGGGCTTATTTGTGAAGCATCCAGTCACTGGTGAAGAGTTACCAGTGTGGATCGCAAACTACGTGTTGATGTCATACGGTTCGGGTGCGGTAATGGCTGTGCCTGCACATGACGAACGTGATTTTGAATTTGCCAATAAATTCAACCTACCAATTAAGCAAGTCATCGATGCTAAAGGCGCTGATGATGCTGAATACACTGCAACTGAATGGCAGGAATGGTATGGCTCTAAAGAAGGCAAACTGGTCAATTCTAGCGAATTTGATGGCTTAACCCTCCAAGCCGCTTTTGATGCATTCCTTGCAAAATTAGAACCACAAGGTTTAGCGAACGCGAAGGTTCAATTCCGTTTACGTGACTGGGGCGTATCTCGTCAGCGTTATTGGGGTTGTCCAATTCCAATGATTAACTGTAACACCTGTGGTCAAGTCCCTGTTCCAGAAGATCAATTGCCTGTGGTATTACCGACTGATGTGGTTCCAGATGGTTCTGGCAATCCATTGAACAAGATGCCAGAGTTCTATGAAACCAAATGTCCAAACTGCGGTGGCGATGCACGTCGTGAAACCGATACATTGGATACTTTCGTAGAATCATCTTGGTACTATGCACGTTACGCATCGCCTGACTTTACAGGCGGTCTAGTTAAACCTGAAGCTGCGCAAAACTGGCTTCCAGTTAACCAATACATTGGTGGTGTAGAGCACGCGATTCTGCATTTACTTTATGCACGTTTCTTCCATAAATTGATGCGTGATGAAGGTGTAGTACAAGGCAATGAACCATTTACCAACTTGTTAACGCAAGGCATGGTCTTGGCAGATACCTTCTATCGCGAAGCTGACAATGGCAAAAAAACATGGTTCAACCCTGCCGACATCGAATTAGAACGCGATGAAAAAGGTCGTATCCTCTCAGCTAAATATTCAGGTGATGGTCAAGAAGTTGTAATCGGCGGACAAGAGAAAATGTCCAAATCGAAAAACAACGGTATCGACCCACAAGCAATTATTGATCAATACGGCGCAGATACTGCACGTGTATTTATGATGTTCGCTGCACCACCAGATCAATCATTAGAATGGTCTGATGCAGGTGTTGAGGGTTCAAACCGCTTCTTGAAACGTGTATGGCGTTTAACGTCTGGTTTCTTAGAAAAAGGCAATCAAGCAACGGCGATTGATCACAGCAAACTATCAAAAGATGCGCAAGACTTACGTCGTAAAACCCACGAAACTATTCAAAAAGTCGGTGATGACATCGAACGTCGTCATGCTTTTAATACTGCAATTGCAGCGTTGATGGAATTACTCAATGCCAGCAATAAGTTTGAAGTAAAAGATGACAATGATGTTGCCGTTGCGCATGAAGCCATTACGACATTGTTGACTTTACTTGCGCCATTTGCACCGCACTTGAGTCAAACCTTGTTAACTCAGTTTGGAATGGATTTAACCACAGTTGAATTCCCACAAGTGGATGAGTCTGCGTTAACCCGTAATACACAAACGATTGTTGTACAAGTGAATGGTAAACTTCGTGCTAAGTTAGACGTCGCTGTCGATATCTCTAAAGAAGATTTATTGGCTCAGGCAAAAGCGTTACCAGAAGTTCAACAATTCTTAACCGGTCCAACCAAAAAAGAAATCGTTGTCCCGAATAAATTGGTGAATTTAGTCGTTTAAACTGTAGGGGCGTATTATATACGCCCTCATTGTCTATGAGGAATGGATATGCACTTAGCACAACGTTTAGCTGCTATTGTTTTAACCTTAGGTCTAAGTGCAGGCTTAGTCGGCTGTGGCTTTCACTTAAAAGGCAACAATCCAGCAGCGACACCACTGGTCTATAACAAATTGACTTTAGTCTTGCCTGACAATACCGATGAACTTGAAAACCGTCTGAGTATTTATCTGAGTGCAACAGGTGTACAACTGAGCAATTCAAATGATGCTTATGTACTGCGCATTTTGGACTACACCCCTCGCCGCCAATTACTGAATGGTAAATTGACCGAGGTACTGCTTCGTTTAACAGTGACATTCCAAATTGAAGACCGTCAAGGCAATAAAATTACTGAACCGCGTACTTTAACTGCATCACGCACTTACCAATACGATGTGGCAACAGTCAACACGGATAATCAACAAGAAGCTTATCTGAATCGTATTGTGATTGATGATGTAGCTCAGCAAGTGACCCGTCAGATCGCAGCAAATCGCCTACCTAAAGCGCAATCATAATCGGTATCTATGAAACTAGATTATGTTCAGGCGTTAAAAAGGGTTAAAGATGCTCGTGGTGCATGGATCATTCATGGTCAAGAGCCTCTACTCGAGCAGAATCTGCTCGACACCTTTCGTAAGAGCTGGCAGCAACAAGAAGTTGAACGCCAGCGTTATGATATTAGCAGTGTCAACGATTGGAAAAATGTCTTTAATGCCCTGAATAGTTTGTCATTATTTTCTCAACAACTGGCAATCGAAGTTCATGGCAATATCAAACCCGATGCCAGCGCTTTAAAACAACTCAAAAATTATATTCAACACAATGAACATAATTTATTACTGATCGTTTTGCCTAAACAAGACAGTGGCAATCTCAAATCTGCATTTTTCCAAGTGGTCGAAGCCAATGGTGTGGTGGTGCCGCTCACTGCGACATACCCTCAAGATCGACAACGTATTTTGAATATTGAAGCAGAAAAACTGGGTATCCAGTTGGATCAAGCGGCATGGCAATGGCTGATGCAGCATCATGAACATAACTTATTGGCTGCTAAAAATAGCTTGATGCGGGTTGCTGACACCTTCCCTGATATCCAGCACATTCAGACTGAACAATTGTACGCCTGTTTACAGGATCAGTCGCGTTATAGCACTTATGATTTAAGTGATGCCTTACTAGCAGGGAATTTAGCGCAATCCGTTAAAATTTATCAGTATCTGCTTGCCGCAGGTGAGCCTGATAGTTTGATTTTATGGACACTGAGCAAAGAAATGCGTTTATTGATGCAACTCTTTGAGCAACCTCAGAATGCCCTGCAACTCGGTATCTGGAAAACCAAAGTTTCACAATATCAACAAGCCTTACGTCGCCTGAATCCACAACAGTTCCTCACATGGCCTGATTTATTGTTGCAGATTGATGCCGCCATCAAAGGCATGTCCACGCAAAATACCAACCACTTAATGTTGCAAGCGATTAGCAAACTTTGTGGCACAACTTTATTTACCCAATCTTCGTAAATACATGCGTAATACGCGATAAAAACCAGAAATAAAGAGAATAATTCTCATTTTAGATTAAAAATATTCACGCTTTATCCTTATTTCACTTTTATACTTAACAAAATTTTTAATTATGCGCTTGTGCCATGCCAAAAATGATTTCTAAAAAAGTTAATCCTGTGAAAACTATCATTATTGTGGTCAGCATTTTGGTGATCGCCTTACTCAGTTGGCTGATGTTGAAGCCAAAAGCAACAACTCCTCAGTATATTACTGCTGAAGTGAGTCGTGGTGATATCGAAAGTTCAGTGCTAGCGACAGGCGTATTGGAAGCCACCAAAATGGTGAGTGTCGGCGCGCAAGTTTCAGGTCAAGTGAAAAAGATGTATGTGCAACTTGGTGATCAAGTTAAACAAGGACAACTGATTGCTCAAATTGATTCTGTTCGCCAAGAAAATGAATTGAAAACAGCCGAAGCCAGCATTAAAAATCAACAAGCGCAATTGGCAGTTCAACAAGCCAATCTTGCTAAAGTTGAAGCGGAATACAAACGTCAACAAACCATGTTTACTCAAGATGCCACCTCTCGTGCCGAGCTAGAATCTGCATTAGCGAGTTACAAAACGGCTCAAGCACAAATCGCAGCCATCAATGCGCAGATTGAACAATCACGCTTAACCCTTGCAACGACAAAAGAAGACTTGGGATATACTCAAATCGTTGCGCCGATGGACGGCACGATTGTGGCGATTGTGACCGAAGAAGGTCAAACAGTGAATGCCAATCAAACTGCACCTACCATTGTGAAACTTGCAACACTAGATACCATGACGGTTAAAGCACAGATTTCTGAAGCGGATGTGATGCGTGTTGAAAAAGGACAAACGGTTTATTTCACAACTTTAGGTAATAGTGAGAAAAAACATTACGCCAAATTACGCCAAGTCGAGCCTGCACCCAATTCAATTAATACCGAAAATACCAACACCAGTTCGTCATCTACCAGCTCTGCTGTGTACTATAACGCGCTGTTTGATGTGCCAAATGAAGATGGCAAATTACGTATTGATATGACAGCGCAGGTTTATATTGTCTTGGCTGAGGCAAAAAATGTACTGACTGTGCCTGCTGCTGCGTTACAAACAAGCAAACGTCCGAATCGAAAAGATCGCGGAACAGATAAAACTGAAACCAAGGATGCTCCAAGATCTCAACAGCCTAAACGCCTTGATTTGACGGCGGATGAACAAGCACTAATTACGCAAGGCAAAGCTTCAACCAGCATGATTCGTGTGCTACAAGCAGATGGCACCGTCCAGCCGCAACCCGTCTTAATTGGTCTCAACAACCGTGTAACTGCCCAAGTTCTGAAAGGTCTAAAACAAGGTGATCAAGTGGTGATTGCGGATGCCACAGATAGTTCAAATGAAGCGGCAAAACGTAGTAGCCAACGTGCGATGAGAATGTAATATGACTCAAGATCAAATACATTCAGCTCAGCCCCTCCTCGAGGTCACTGACCTCACGCGGGAATTTCCTGCGGGCGAAGGAACAGTACAGATCCTCAAAGGCATTAATTTAAAGATTTATGCAGGTGAGTTGGTCGCGATCGTCGGTCAGTCAGGTTCAGGAAAATCAACCCTAATGAACATTTTAGGATGTTTGGATAAGCCGAGCGCTGGAAGTTATCTGGTGAGTGGACGAGAAACACGTCAGCTCGAACCCGATGAACTGGCACAATTACGTCGAGAATATTTTGGTTTTATTTTCCAACGCTATCATTTGCTAGGTGATCTTAGCGCTTCAGGAAATGTAGAAGTTCCAGCCATTTACGCAGGTGTAGAGAGTCATGTACGCCAACAACGTTCTGCTGAATTATTATCCGAGCTTGGGCTTGAAGAGCGTCTAGATCATCGACCAAGTCAGCTTTCAGGCGGGCAACAACAACGTGTTTCAATTGCTCGTGCCTTGATGAATGGCGGCGATGTTATCCTGGCCGATGAACCTACAGGTGCATTGGATAAGAACAGTGGCGTTGAGGTGATGCGTATTTTGCGTGAACTGAATGCCAAAGGTCATACCATTATTCTGGTCACCCATGATCTAAATGTTGCTAAAAATGCGACACGAATTATTGAGATTAGTGACGGCAATATTATTTCAGATCGTGCCAATACGCCTGAAAACACCGATCCTGATTTAGAGCATCACCCCTTACAACGTGCCCCGCAAAAGAAAACTTCCGCTTGGCGGTCTTTCTTTGATCGTCTAGGTGAAGCATTCCGTATGGCACTTTTGGCCATGAATGCACATCGTATGCGTACGTTTTTGACCATGCTTGGGATTATTATCGGGATTGCATCTGTCGTGTCCGTTGTTGCGTTGGGGAATGGTTCACAAAAGCAAATTCTAGAAAATATTAGCAGTCTCGGCACCAATACCATCACCGTTTATCAAGGACGGGGTTTTGGTGATACCTCCAGAGCGTCACAAGTCAAAACCCTCGTCCCTGCCGATGCAGATGCACTGGCGGAACAGCCTTATGTCGACGGTGTCAGTCCATCTGCCAACACCAGTGTGACACTACGTTTTAAAGACACCGAAGCATCAGCAACGGTCAATGGTGTCAGTGAAGACTTTTTCTATGTTCGAGGCATGACCTTTAAATCAGGTCAGCCTTTTGACAAAGGTGGTGTCACCCAACGTGCGCAGGATGTGGTGATTGATACCAATACTGAGAAAACCTTTTTTGCGGATGGGACCAATCCTGTCGGTCAAGTGATTCTTCTGGGCAGTGTGCCGAGTCGAATTATTGGTGTGATTGATGCTCAGCAAGGTTTCATGGGCAATTCAGACAGCCTCAATGTCTATCTGCCATACTCGACGGTCATGAGTCGCATGTTAGGTCAATCCAACGTTCGCAGCATCATCGTCCGAATTAAAGATGAATACCCAAGTAGTGCAGCTGAAAATGCCATCCTGACACTGCTTGAACAGCGTCATGGCGCACAGGATGTATTTACTCAGAACTCAGACAGTATCCGTGAAACCATCCAGCAAACCACAGCAACCATGACTTTGTTGATTTCAGCCATTGCCGTTATTTCATTGGTGGTGGGTGGTATCGGCGTTATGAATATCATGCTGGTTTCTGTGACTGAACGTACTCAAGAAATCGGGGTGCGTATGGCTGTTGGTGCTCGACAAAGTGATATTTTGCAACAATTTCTGATCGAAGCGATTCTGGTCTGCTTGTTGGGTGGCGTACTCGGGGTACTGCTCTCTTTGGGCATTGGACAAATCATTGGGCATTTCGCCAAAGGCATTATTGAAATGAGTTACTCAACCACGTCAATCGTCGCAGCCTTTGTCTGTTCAAGTCTCATTGGTATTGTTTTCGGCTTCTTACCAGCACGAAATGCCGCTCAACTCGATCCTGTTGCTGCTTTAGCGAGAGAATAATAGCGAAAAAATCTATCCCAGAAATATGATACACGTGAACGTCATCCGCAACCTGCGTGGTATCAACAGAATATTGTTTCTGCGATAGATTAAGATAATTGAAAGAATATGACAGGTTTTGCGGATGACTATGCCTTTGCTTACTTTGGGCGAAACCAAAGTAAGTCTAGCTGAAAGCTTATCCTAAAGTTGGATGAGAACTCGGTAAGACACCGTTACAGCCTTATTAAGGATACAAAAATGAAGAAGCTTAGCCTTGCTTTATGCTTAAGTACAACACTTGTAGGTTGTACCGCTATCGTCAAAACCCCTTATAACGCACCCACTGTACAAGTACCACAACAATTCCAATACGATGCACAAAAAAATCAAAATGTGAATCTAACCGATCAATGGTGGACACTGTTCAATGATGCCCAGCTCAACCAACTGGTTGATCAGGTTTTGGCTAAAAACAGTGATCTTATCGTTGCGGGTATCACCTTAAAGCAAGCCCGTTTACAAGCTGGATTGGCAGAAAACAGACAAGGACTGCGTACCAGTTCCAGTGTATCTACAGGTCATAACTATGACCTACGCACAGGTGATGGCAGTGATCGCGGCCTATCAACCAGTTTGGGTGTGAGCTATGAGTTAGATTTATTTGGAAAATTGGCAAATCAAACTGAAGCCAGTCGTTGGGAAGCGCAAGCCAGTGAACAAGACTTACAGGCTACGGCACAAAGTCTTGTTGGTACAACAGCAAAGTTATACTGGCAACTTGGCTATCTGAATGAACGCTACCGAACGGTTCAACAAAACTTAGCTTCCACGCAGAAAATCTACGCTTTGGTGCAATCGCAATATAAAGCAGGTGCGGTATCAGGTCTGGATTTAACCCAAGCGGAACAATCGGTACAAAGCCAAAAAGCCAGTCTAAGCCAAATTGAACAACAACGTGTAGAAGCACGTACAGCGATTGCGGTACTGCTGCATCAGCCTGTACAACAGCTGAATATTCAAGAGCCAGCTCAGCTACCAAGGAGTGCTTTGCCTAATATCGAGGTTGGTTTACCTGCGGAGATTTTATCTCGTCGTCCAGATCTGCAAGCTTCGGAATTACGTTTACGAAAAACCCTTGCCAATAAAGATGCAACCAAAGCGAGTTATTATCCATCGATTAATTTGACGGGTAACTTAGGTGCCTCAAGTACTTCATTGACCCAACTGCTACAAAATCCAGCGTTAACTTTGGGTGCAAGTTTAAGCCTACCCTTCCTTCAATATAATGATATGAAGAAAGATATTGCGATTAGTGATCTTGAATATGAAAAAGCCATTACCCAATATCGTCAAGGTCTGTATCAAGCCTTTGCCGATGTCGAAAATGCTTTATCCAATCGAATGCAGTTAAATCAACAAGTTCAACTTCAACAACGAAATGTAGAACTTGCAGAAAAAACTGAACATTTAA
Organism: Acinetobacter halotolerans; assembly: GCF_004208515.1. GTDB lineage: Bacteria > Pseudomonadota > Gammaproteobacteria > Pseudomonadales > Moraxellaceae > Acinetobacter > Acinetobacter halotolerans. Next base: position 23,630 of record NZ_SGIM01000018.1, on the reverse strand, counting down.
CGGAAGTACGATATCGCAATGGTGCAATTGCCTTGAAAAACTTACTCGATGCTCAAGCAACCACCCGTAACGCACGACTCAGTTTGGTTGAAACCAAGCAAAATCAATACAATGCTTATGTCACTTTGATGCAGGCTTTGGGTGGAAGCCCGATCAAACAATAGTCTATCTGGGCTATTGTTTTAATTCTGCTTGATCATTTACATTGGTATCAATCAACTGAGAGGATTTCACTTTATCTTGTGTATCAAATACAACCTCATATGAGAGTTTTTGACCATTAAAGTAGATCTCAGTTGGTGAACCAATAATTTCCCATAGACCAATCGTGGCGATATCAGCAGTGGTATGCCACATTGTACGGCTGATTCTTGCTGCTTTTGAATAGCCCTGCTGGAAGGTATAAATTTCTTTTCGTTCACCATTGAGTGTTTCTGATACTACAGGAGCACCAAGTTCAGAAATCACGTGATTACGATGTTTTCCGACCTCTAAAACGGTCAAGTTCTTTTTATGAGGTTGGTTACTTGCCATAACCGCTGCACAACCTTGTAGCGAAAGTAGCATCGCTAAGCCCAATACAATTACAATTTTCTTCACGTTATGACGACCTTACCCGAAGTGTTAAAAATAATATGTTTATCGACACTTTATTTAAAATTTTCGATTAAACAAAAAACCAGCATTAATTATCATATAAAGTATGGGATGACAAATGATTATTATATTTCTCAGTACATTTTCAATATAACTTTAATTATTGAATTGATTATCACATCAAAGTTTTTATTAAATGGTATTTGGCATCGTTTGTGCCTTGACGTAAATATAGCTGTTTTATATGCTGATAAAAAATAGTTCTAAACAAAATAGTAAACTTAATTAGAATATTATTCGTTTAGTAATATAGAAAATACTCTATACACCTACATTTATAAGCCAAGGAGAGCATTGTGAGCTTAGAAATCGTAACTTGGCAAGTTATAACTTTTTTAATCGGCTTAATTCTTGGAAGTTTTTTTCCAAAGTATTTAGCAAAAAAGGGGGAAAATCTTGCAACTAAAGAAGATATTACAGAGATAACAAGCAAAATTGAAATAGTGAGGCATGAATATGCAAGCCAACTCGAATCAGTCAAAGCAGAACTTTCTGCTAAATTAACGACGTATGGATTTCGCTATGAAAAGGAATATGAGGTTTTAAGTGAACTTACGGCAGTATTAGTAGAGCTAAGAGATGCGAGCACAAGCTTGCGGCCAGTATTTGATTTCCACGATCCAAATATGACAAAAGATGAAATAAAACAAGAACGTTTAGAGCGATTTTTTAATTCCAGAAGAAACCTTTATATTATAAGGGAGAAAAAGCGACCATTTTATCCTGATGATATTTACCAAGCAATATTATCAATAGAAAATATTGCACACCAAGAATCAATTGGTTACCAGTATAAAGATCCGTTTGAACAAGGGAGTTTTTTAGAATACTGGAAAGAGGCAGAGAAAAATCAGAAAGAAATCACTGCATCTGTAGAAAATGCACTGCTGAAAGTGCGTGACCGCGTAACAACATGGGAAGTACTATACAATTGCTGATTAAAAATTACCCACCTATTAGCTTAGTCATTACAGTTCCTAGACACCACTCTCCTACTAAAACAAAGCCGCTATCGAAGCGGCTTTGTTAAATAATTTAGATCAATCTAATTATTCATCATCCATCATGCTTTGGCTCATACCGACAGTATTGAAACCACCATCAACATAAAGGATTTCACCCGTAATACCTGAAGCCCACGGGGAACAAAGGAACAATGCTGCATTGCCCACTTCTTCAATGGTCACATTACGTTTTAGTGGTGCAATCTTTTCATTGGCATCTAACATTTTACGGAAAGATTTAATCCCCGATGCTGCCAAAGTACGGATTGGACCTGCTGAAATCGCATTCACACGGATACCATCTGCACCCAAGCTAGAAGCTAAATAACGAACACCTGCTTCTAAAGATGCTTTCGCCATACCCATCACGTTGTAATTCGGCATCACACGCTCAGAACCTTGGTAAGTTAAGGTCAATAAGCAACCTTGACGCACTTGTAATAATGGCTTCGCTGCACGAGCCATCGCAACAAAGCTATAAGCACTAATGTCATGCGCGATTTTAAAACCGTCACGGTCTGTCACGTCTGTAAAATCACCATCTAATGTATGTGCTGGTGCGAAACCAATTGAATGCACAACACCATCCAAACCATCCCAATGTTTTGCTAACTCAATAAAGGTGTTGTCAATTTCTGCGTCAACAGCAACATCACAAGGGAAAACCAAGTCTGAACCAAATTGTGCGGCAAAATCATCAACACGTTTTTTCAGCTTATCATTTGGATAAGTAAACGCCAGCTCTGCACCTTCACGGTGTAAAGCTGCCGCAATGCCATAAGCAATCGACAACTTACTTGCAACACCTGCGATTAAAAAACGCTTACCAGTTAAAAGTCCTTGTGACATCTTATTCTCACTCGAAAAATTTTCACCCATAATGCCAATATTCAGCATTTTCCGAAATTGCATAATGCATCTTTTTTACAATCTTGCATAAAAAACGCCCTCAATTGAAGGCGTTTGTTGTTTTTACTGACTTAATACAGGCTCATTACTTTTGGATCAGGCTCAATAAACGCATAAATGAGTAATACATCCAGACCAAAGTGGCTAACAATGCGATACCACACACCCATTCAAATGTTTTAGGTGCGCCCTGCGCCGTAGCACGTTCAATCAAATCAAAATCCAAGATCAGGTTCAACGATGCAATCACCGCGACAAAAGCCGCAAAACCAATGCCTAACCAATTACTTTCAAATAGATAAGGAATGCTAGAACCCAATGCCAAACTTAAAAAGATCTGCACCACAAAAACCAAAGCAATCGCAATCGAAGCTGAAATCACAACTGCTTTAAACTTCTCAGTTGCACGAATCACTTGGAACTTATACAAGGCAAATAACACCAATGTGGTGACAAATGTCGCCAGTAATGCTTGTAACGGTACACCTGGAAATTTCACTTGGAAAATGAAAGAAACACCACCTAAAAATGCGCCTTCAAATAAAGCAAAGGGAATCGCCAATACAGGTGCAGTATTCGGTTTAAAAGTTGTGAGCAATCCAAGAATAAGGCTGCCAACAATCCCTACGATGGTTGCGGCATAAGCAATTGAAAAATTAGCAGTAAAGGCACAATATAAAAATAGTCCGATACCAAGCGTTGCTGCGATCACAGTTAATAGGACTGATTTCTGAATAGCCCCTTGGATCGTCATCGGCTCGACCAAATCGCTATAGGTTTCAACTCGGGTTAAAATAGGATTATCGCTTTGCATGTCTGCTCTCTTTTTATAGTTAACGAAAATAAAATGTGAGTTTAAGCGATTTTAGCATCGCTCCCAAATATTTTTTACGTTCGATAAAAAAAGAGGCTTTCGCCCCTTTATTTAAATTCTTCGAGAAAGCTTATTTATTCATAATAAAAAAGTATTCACGATAATATTTCAATTCTGCAATCGAATCACGAATATCATCCATCGCTAAATGCGAGGCATTTTTCTTTAGACCGCTCATAATTTCAGGTCTCCAGCGTTTAGCCAGTTCTTTCACTGAAGATACATCTAAATTACGATAATGGAAAAATTGTTCCAACTCTGGCATTAAACGGTGTAAGAAACGGCGATCTTGGCAAATAGAATTGCCGCACATCGGTGAAGTCTTTGCATTGACCCATTTCATTAAAAATTCTAAGGTTTGCTGTTCCGCATCCTCAGCAGTCAGTTTACTGCGACGCACACGTTCAATCAGCCCCGATTGACCATGCTGTTTAGTATTCCACTCATCCATTGCGTTGAGCAAGCGATCTGATTGATGGATCGCTAACACAGGGCCTTCAGCCAAAATATTTAAATGATCATCTGTAATAATTGTTGCAATTTCAATAATCTGGTCATTATCCGTATCTAAACCCGTCATTTCGAGGTCAATCCAGATTAATCGTGTATCAGGGGTGCTGCTCATGGATAATATTTCTAATAGGTGTGAAAAACATCAATAGTAGCAAATTAATGCGAACTTGACTGTAACTCTCTCATCACTTCATGCTATTTTTGCGGTCTTATACATGTGGATTTTTGGGATATGAATGGCTTTAATTCGTAAGCGTCGTTTAACTGACCAGCAGCAACGTCGTATTGAAAAACAACACAAATCGCGTCAAGACGACATTGATACGTCGCAAGACCTTGATGGGCTGGTTGTTCAACATTATGGTCGTCAACTCGAAGTACAAGCTTTATCTGTGCCTGAACAGCACCCAGAATCCCCACAAGTGAACGCAGGTGAGCCTGCACCATTTTGGAAATCGATTGAACTGGATAGTGTATGGCGCTGCCATACTCGCACCAACCTCGAATTATTGGTCACAGGTGATCGTGTAAAGTGGCAAGCGGATCCCAATACGGGGCTTGGTATTATTACGGCGATCTATCCAAGACAGTCATTATTGACACGTCCAGATCGTTATCACAAAGTAAAACCCGTTGCTGCCAATATCAGCCTGATTGTGATTGTATTTTCACCATTACCAGAACCTGCGCCAACACTGATTGATCGCTATCTCGTGGCTTGTGCCGATGCCAATATTCCCGCCTTATTGGTGTTAAACAAATCCGACTTACTCAAAGAAAATGATCCGATTCTGACCCTGTTAAGTGAATATGAGACTTTGGGCTATGAAACGCTTATCTGCCACTCATATGGTGATTTATCTGCGCTTTCAGCTCGCATAGACAATGAAACGGTTGCTTTCGTTGGGCAGTCAGGTGTTGGCAAAAGCTCACTGATTAATACCATCGTTCCTGACGCTGCGCAAAAAACCAATATCATTTCTGAAAACTCTGCGCTGGGACAACATACCACCACATCCACCCGTTTGATTAAATTTGGAACAAACGGCGCATTGATCGACTCACCGGGAATTCGTGAGTTTGGGCTGTGGCATTTAAGCTTAGAAAAAGTACGTACGGGTTTTCCTGAGATTGAGGCACATTTAGGACTTTGCCAGTTCCGTAATTGCACCCATACCCATGAGAAAAATTGTGCTTTGAAACAAGCAGTTGTTGCAGGGGAAATTTTACCGCGTCGTTTAGACAGTTATTTACGACTGTTGGATGAGATTCAAGAAGCACAGCAAAAAAATTAGCATAAATTCAAATGAGCCCTTGAACTAAAGTTTTTGATCACCATACAGATAAGTTATACTCAGTGGCAGTTTTGATTTTAACTTTAGGTGACTTGTGGAACGTTGGTTTGAGTTTATGGGGAATCACCCCTTCTTATTTGGTACGCTTGCGGTACTCATCGTATTGTTCTTTGTTTTAGAAGGACAACGCAATGGTCGTAAAATTTCACCACAATCTCTCGGTATTTTGGTCAAGGCGAAAAATGCGATCTTGATCGACTTACGTGATGCGAAAGATTTCCGTGAAGGCCACATTAGTGGCAGCCGTAACATTTCATATAGCCAGATCACAAGCCACCTTGATGAACTCAAAGCAAGTGACCGTCCATTGGTCTTTATATGTAACTTAGGACAAGTAGCTGGCACTGCATTGCAAAAAGTGGGTCATGCTGACAGCTACCGCTTAGACGGCGGCATTAGCAACTGGAAAGCTCAAGGCTTACCTTTAGTCAAAAGTAAAACCAAAGCTTAAGGAGAGATGAAATGACATCCAATGTCACTATTTATTCAACGCTTTCTTGCCCATATTGCGTACGCGCCAAACAATTGCTTGAGCGTAAAGGTGTGGCTTATAAAGAAATTAATCTTTCTAATGAAGCACCTGAGGTTCGTATTGAGTTAATGCAACGTACCAATCACCGTACAGTGCCTCAAATTTTTATCAACGACCAGTTTATTGGCGGTTTTGATCAACTTTATGCCTTAGAGCGTGAAGGAAAACTCGATCCATTATTGGCTTAATTAACAACAGTTCCATAATTTAAGGAAAAACGATGAGCGAAGAACAAGTTCAACCACAACTCGCGTTAGAACGTATTTACACAAAAGATATTTCATTTGAAGTTCCTGGTGCACACGTCTTCACCAAACAATGGCAACCAGAACTGAATATCAACTTATCTTCTGCCGCAGAAAAAATTGATCCAACACACTATGAAGTGTCTTTAAAAGTTGTGGTTCAAGCAAATAACGAAAATGAAACTGCGTTCATCGTTGATATTACTCAATCAGGTATCTTCTTGATTGATGGTGTAGAAGAAGATCGTCTTCCATACATCTTAGGTGCTTACTGCCCTAATATTTTGTTCCCGTTCTTACGTGAAGCGGTTAACGATTTAGTAACTAAGGGTAGCTTCCCACAATTATTACTCACACCAATCAATTTTGATGCTGAGTTTGAAGCAAATATGCAACGCCTACAAACTGAAGGTGCTGCACAAGGTCAAGCATAATCGTTATAGCGATTGCTTCGATATAAAGAAGGACTGATTTTTCAGTCCTTTTTTAATGTTAGTTAATAATCGTTCTAAAGGTCAGATTGACGCGTGCCGTACTGACTTTTTTGGTCGGCGGCAAACGATGCCACCAATAATGTTGAGTGGTATCTTTCATAACCAACAGACTACCATGCTCTAAATACAATTCTACTTTTTCCTTAGTCTGCTTATGTTTAAAAGCGAACTTTCTTTCTGCACCAAAGCTTAACGATGCAATCGCACCTTCTTTTTTAAGATCTGTTTCCGCATCGCTGTGCCATGCCATTCCCTCTTCACCTGTATGGTAAAGATTGAGTAGACAAGAATTGAATGTTTCACCTGTTAATTGTTCGACTAATGCTTTTAGTTCAATCAGCTCAGATGTCCAAGGCAAAGCATATTTGTTGATATTGGAATAAGTATATTCAAACGCTTGATCGCCATACCACGCTACTTTTCTTTTGGTGGTGATCTGCCGACCAAAAATGATAGCCTGATCATTTTGCCATGCGATGGTGTGCATCAGCTTTTCAAAATAATCATCCGCACTCAAACCTTCAACGACTTTGCCATAATACTGTACCGTGCCATCATAAGGTAAATGGTTATGATTGGGATCAGCTTCGATATCAAACAGTTGCATGCGTTCTCACTCCCTCCCAACCAATCATTGCCATTTTTCGGGTTGCTCCCCATTCATAGCCACCAAACGCTCCAGTGGACTGAATCACCCGATGACAAGGAATCAAAAAAGCCACAGGATTATTGCCAATTGCGGTACCCACTGCACGCACTGCTTTGGGATGTTCAATGGCTTGGGCCAATTCGCCATAAGTGGAAAGTTGCCCCATTGGGATTTTGAGCAAACTTTGCCAAACTTTCAATTGGAAGTCTGTGCCTTTCAAATGCAATTTAATATCAGCCAATCGACGCTGATCTTTTTGAAAAAGAACTAAAGCACTTTGTTGAAACTGGTCAGCTTGCTGTTTAAAAATGGCTTGGGGAAATTGAGATTTTAATTGTTCTAGCGCATCGGCTTGATGTTGCACAAAGGTGAGCGCACAAATCCCTTTATGCGTTGAGGCGATCAACACCTCGCCAAAAAGTGTCTCTGCAAACTGATAATGAATGCTTAGGTTCTGCCCACCATGTTTATATTCAGCTGGTGTCATACCTTCGATTTGAATAAAGAGATCATGCAACCGACTGGTGCTGGAAAGCCCTGTTGCAAAAGTTGCATCAAAGATACTGCCCTGTTGCTTTAAAATATTTTTGGCATATTCCACACTGATATATTGCAGAAACTTTTTCGGACTGGTTCCCACCCATTCACTGAATAAACGCTGAAAATGGGCTGGGCTTAGATGAATATGAGCCGCGACTTCATCAAGTTGCGGCTGTTGCTGGAAGTTTTGCTGTATATAGGCAATCGCTTGAGCAATACGATCATAATTCCGTTGCTGTTGCATCTGTCTGCCCTCTTGTTGCTATTTCTCCACATTAACAAGCTTGTAGTAAGAAGAAAATCCGAAAGATGCTAACAATGATAAATTACAAACGGCGACGTAATGCATCGGCAATCGATTCAACCAATTGCTGCGAAATTTCCTGTTTAGAGGCTTTCTCTAATTCACGCTTTTTCATGTGGTAAGACTGAGCAAAGAATACCGTCATGGCATTTTCATCAGAAGCAAAACCAATATCAGGACGAGAGACGTCATTACACGCAATCATATCCAGCTTCTTCGCAACCAATTTACCCGCAGCATATTCTTCAACATTTTGCGTTTCAGCCGCAAAGCCGACCATAAATGGACGTTCTTGCTGCTGCGCGATGGTCGCCACAATATCTGGATTTTTCACTAAGGCAACCGCAAGTTCATCACCTGCTTTCTTAATTTTATGTTCTGCCACTTGCGCCACACGGTAGTCAGCAACCGCTGCAGTCGCGATAAAGATGTCACACCCGTCTTTCAGTTGATTCATACTGACATCTAACATTTGCATAGCAGAACTGACATTAATTCGTTGCACGCCATTGGGGGTATCTAAACTCACAGGACCTGCGACCAAGGTGACTTTCGCACCTGCTGCATAGCAAGCGGCTGCGAGCGCAAAGCCCATTTTACCCGTGCTGTGGTTTGAAATATAACGGACAGGATCAATTGCTTCACGGGTTGGACCTGCCGTAATCGTGACGCGTTTGCCAGCCAATAAACCAAATTTCTCTGCAATCGCACGCTGTGCTTTATGAAAGTAAGCTGCAACTTGACGGGCTAAATCTTCCGGCTCAGGCATACGCCCCAAACCAACATCACCACACGCTTGCTCACCTGCGTCAGGCATAATCACATGCACCCCATCTTCAACCAAGGTTTGCAAATTACGCTGAGTCGCTTTTGCAGCCCACATTTGTTGATTCATGGCTGGTGCAACCCAAACAGGCGCTTTGGTGGCTAAATACAAGGTACTGAGCAGATCATCGGCCAAACCATTGGCAAACTTAGCAATACTGTCACAGCTTGCAGGTGCAACTAAAATCAAATCAGCCCAACGCGCCAACTCGATATGTCCCATACCTGCTTCGGCCTCTGGATTTAACAATTCAGTATGAACTGGATTTCCAGAAAGTGCTTGGAAGGTCAAAGGCGTAATAAAAGCTTGTGCGCCATGTGTCATGACCACGCGGACATCAAAACCAAAGTCTTTTAAACGACGTACTAAAATGGCACTTTTATAGGCTGCAATGCCACCCGTGACCGCTAATATAATGTTTTTGTGGGGAATAACACTTAGATCGAAGCTCACAAACAGGATACCTTACTGTTGCAGTGGCGCTCACAATAGCATTAAATACGATCAGACCCAAGTGATGGGTTTTTAAAAAAGTCATAAACACAATAAAATCAAAGTGAACTGAACAATGAATCAATCGATTAAACAGTCCATCAAAGCATGGCCTGAACAAGAACGACCAAGAGAACGCTTATTACTTCAAGGGGCACAGAGTTTATCCGATGCAGAACTGCTGGCCATTTTTCTGCGCTCAGGCTCGAAGCAACATTCTGCAGTCGAATTATCTCGTATTTTGATACAACATTATGGCGGCTTAAACCCAATTTTTGATGCTTCACTTGAAGACTTATCCCAGTTTAATGGCATCGCCTCAACCAAATATGCACAACTCATGGCAGTCAAAGAGCTTGGACGGCGTTATCTGAATAATCATTTTCATCAACAAAGACTTTGCCTAGACCACTCAAACCTGGTGCTTGATTATTTACGTTATGAACTACAAGGTGAAAAACAGGAAGTATTTGCGGTGCTGTGTTTAGATGCTGAATTAAGAAAATTACATTTCAAAAAATTGTTTTTTGGCTCGCAACATTCATGTAGTGTTTCACTGAATCAAACCTTGCGTTATGCCTTACAACAGCAAGCATGCCAAATCGTGGTGGCTCACAATCATCCCTATGGCATTGCTCAACCTTCTCAAGAAGATATTTACCTGACACAGCAACTCAAGCAAGCGTGTAAATTACTTGAAATTAACCTCATTGATCACTTTATTATTGCATCAGATGGCTATTTTTCATTTTCTGAGCAACAACTACTCAACCCTATTAAAATCAAACAATCTCGTCTTGACAAAGGTTAAAGCAAGCCTGAACATCAACAGATAAAATTAATGATCCAAATAACATGATTGTTCGTGACCAGCCGAGTATTTTTAAAGTTTTATTCTCATGGCGTGGGACGATTTTACCCAAAATTTTACCTTCACTCGGATTTGTTATGCTGGTATCAGCCATCATTGGCGGTATTGAGTATATACAGTTATTTCGTTTCCCAGAGATTCCGTTGGTTGGCTTCACTCTCATCGGTGTCGTGCTTTCCATTTTCTTAGGCTTTAAGAACAGCGCCTGTTATGAGCGTTGGTGGGAAGCCCGTAAACTATGGGGTGTTCTGATTGCCACAGCGCGACATTTTGATCGTGATTGTCGCGTTTTAACCCAAGCCCGACGTGAGCGAGTCATTCAAAATGTAATTGTATTTGCAAATGTCCTACGTGACCGTTTACGCCACCAAACTGCAAATCCAACGGAACTGACTGAGACTAGCGGGTTAAGCCAACAAGCGCTAACACAGCTTTATCAACAACAAAATGCACCGCAATATACACTAAGCCTGATTCAATGGGAGCTTTTGCAAGCACTCAAAGAAGGTGAAATCTCAGATATTATTTATACGCAAATGAATCAGCATGTTGTCGCGTTAAGTGAAATGCAAACAGGCTGTGATCGTATTGCCAATACTCCGATTCCTTTTGCTTATTCGGTACTGCTCAACCGTACCGTGTATTTCTTCTGTGTGATGTTACCCTTTAGCTTAGGTTCTTTATTGGGGCTGGTAACGCCACTTTTGGTTGGAATTTTAGCTTATACTTTTTTAGGTTTAGATGCGTTGAGTAGCGAAATCGAAGAGCCTTTTGGCACGCAAAGTAATGATCTGCCACTCGATGCCATGGTTCGAAACATAGAAATTGAGTTACTCGGTACACTGGGTCGACCAACACCTCCGCCGATTCAGGCACATGATCATAATTTATTATAAAAAATAAATCGCCCCCTTCGCGAAGATGCAATGGGGGCTACATTCTAATCCTGAACTCAGTCATGCTCTACTAAATAAAATGAGATGAAACCAAGGATTTAAAGCGCTCAGTAAATTGTCCATTCCAATAAGGATAATACGGATAAGGTGGATAAGTCGCACTCACCTGATCTAGTCTATCGACCTGTTCTCGCGTCAATTGAATATCTTTAGCTTGTAAATTATCTCGTAGCTGTGTTTCATTTCGAGCACCAATCAGCACGCTGGACACAGTTGGGCGTTGCAATAGCCAATTTAATGCAATCTGTGGAATCGAATGGCCTGTTTCATCTGCGATTTCCCTCAATATATCAATCACACTATAGAGCAGCGCTTCATTCACTGGGGGAGCAAACTGTGCCGTCTCATGTAAACGACTATCCGCAGGAATCGGATGTTCCCGATCAAATTTACCTGTTAGACGGCCCCAACCTAAAGGACTCCAAACCACAGCTCCAATGTGTTGGTCATCATTTAAAGGCATCAGTTCCCACTCATAATCACGCCCAATCAATGAATAATAGACTTGATTCACCACAAATTTTTCATAACCATATTGTTCAGCAATCGCTTGAGCTTTCATGAGTTGCCAACCAGAGAAATTTGACACTCCAATATAACGCACCTTACCACTCCGCACCAGTTCATCGAGGGTTTTCATCAATTGGTGTAAGGAGGTAAAGCTATCAAACTGATGCAGTTGCAATACATCAATATAATCTGTTCCTAATCGCATCAATGATTGTTCCACTGCATGTTGCAAATAATTTCGGCTAAAACCTGCATCATTGAGTTGATCGGTACTTCGAATTCCCACCTTAGTTGAAATAATATTATGTTGTCGCTCTGAGGTGAGTGCCCGACCCAACATTCGCTCAGACTCACCATCAGAGTAAACATCCGCAGTATCAAAGTAGTTAATACCAGCATCTAGACAAAGTCGGATCATGCTATTGGCTTCTGCCTGATCGGCTTGTCCCCACGCTGAAAAAATCTGACCTTTCCCACCTAATGTTCCTGCACCAAATCCAAGTTCGGATACCTTTAAACCCGAATTTCCTAAGAAATGATATTTCATCCTAAGCCTCTCTCATCAAATTTTATTCGCTTGAGATCACAATAGCGCTATGAGATTTTTTAAAAAACCACGATAATCAAGAAATACTTTTCTGGTTTTATTGATAATGAATACAGAAGATTTCCAATTTTTTATTCGAGTTGCTGATTTAGGTTCAATCAGTAGAGCTGCTCAAGAAGCCAATATTTCTGTTTCTGTGGCCAGTCAGCGAATTCAACGATTAGAACAAAATCTACAACTCCGTTTATTGCATCGTACCACTCGTAAACTGAGTCTGACCGAAGAAGGAAAAACCATGCTTGAACATGGCCGACTTTGGCTTCATGAGTTTTCAAGCCTACAGGCTTCACTAAAAGTTCAAGACAAATGCCTCTCAGGTACGCTTAGAATCACGACCTCTGCCACATTTGGCACAAAAATTCTAATGGCAGTGATCACTGAATTTTCATTATTACATCCTGAACTGAAAATCCACTTAGATTTGAATGACCAAAATATTGATCTGATTCAATATGGGATGGATTTAGCAATACGTATTGGAAAGTTAAAAAGTTCAACATTGATTGCCAAACCACTGGCATCAAATCCCCGTTTACTCTGTGCTTCGCCTACATATTTAGAAAAATATGGTCGGCCACAGACGTTATCAGATCTCAAATTACATCGTTGTATTTTGCAACAACATGAACATGGCTTAACAGATCAATGGAATTTCATAACAAAACAGGGAGAGCTGCAACAAATCCAAGTAGCTGGTTATTTCACAACGAATTCAGGTGAAGGCGTTCGACAAGCCTGTTTATCAGGTTTAGGCATATCCAATCATTCGATTTGGCATGTCAGTGATGACTTAAAGACAGAAAAACTTGTTCAAGTTCTCGCTCAGTACCCAGTTGAACCCACTTCAATATATGCTGTTTTTCCGAATAGAAATTTAATCCCACCCAAAGTTCAATTATTTTTAGAATATTTATTGGACTATTTTCAGAACCATTACCCATCATATAAGCACAACTTGCTATAAAAATTTATCTAAAGCTTTCCCAAATGCCCCTCTGCCCTTCATTTACTTTCGGCGTGTGTCCAAGCTTGATCCAAGGCATATTGTCACCATGAAAATCACTGCCAATAGAAACGCCTAAACCAAACTGTTGAATCATTCTATCCACCATTTGCCGAGTAGAAAGTGGCTCGCTATGTGAGGGTAATTCAACTGCATCGCCACCAAATCCAGCAAACAATTCGATCAAATAACGAATATTGGTCGCTGATAAATCATAGCGTGTCGGATGGGCCAAAACGGCAAAGCCTTGGCTGGCATGAATCACCTCAATGGTTTCTTTCAAACCAACACCATCAAATTTCACAAAAGCCTTTTTACCTTCCTTTAGGAAGCGATCAAATGCTTGCTGTGGACGACTCACAATATTTTTTTCGACCAATGTTTTTGCAATATGAGTTCGAGTCACGCGATCCGCATGACCATCCACTTTAGCAATCACATCTGGGTAAATATCAAAATCGATACATTTCTCTAAGAGGTTACAGATCGTTTGCGCTCGCTCAGCACGTACTTTTTTTTGTTTTTCGAGCATTATTCGTATAGGTGCATCGTCTTGCATATTCAACGCAATAATATGTACACCATAACTCTTTTTGGTGTTTTCTCTCGACCATTGGCTAGAGATTTCCACACCCGAAATAATCTGAATATCATGATCTTGAGCATACATTTGAGCGCGAGCCAAGCCATCCATGGTGTCATGATCAGTTAAAGCCAAGGTATGAATTTTTACATCTACGGCAGCTTGCACCAATTGTTCTGGAGACAAAGTACCATCTGAGATAAGGCTATGGGTATGTAAATCGACACCGAACATGGATTGTATTATGCTATCTGACCTATTTCATTGCCGTACTGTAACATGAAAGCGTTGCTCGACTATCTTCCGATTATTATCTTCTTTTATTTTTATAAAACTACCGACCCGAAAGATAATCAACACCCATTATTAGAGTTAGTGGGTAGTGCTGGAAATACGGATCAAAATCACATCCTTGTTGCAACCTGTGCCTTACTCATTTCCACACTAGTGGTTTACGGCTGTTTATTCATTTTCCAAAAATTTAAACTGGAAAAGATGCAATGGTTTATCGTGGTCATGTCTGTCATTTTTGGTGGAATCACCTTGGTTTTCAGTGATGTCACCTATATCAAAATGAAAGCAGTGATTATTAATGTGGGTATTGGTATTGGCTTTTTGGTTACACCATTGTTCAACAAAGAACGGATGCCAATTATTCAAAAGCTTCTTGGTTCAGTACTAGAGTTAAGCAAACAGGGATGGATGCGCTTAAACTGGGCGTGGTGTGGTCAGTTCTTTTTATTGGCGGCTTTGCATTTCTTCTTTGGTTTTATGTTCTTACAAGGAAAATATTGGGGAGAATTCACTGCTTTTGGCGATATTATCGTGTCGCTCAGTTACCTTGCTGTGATACTATTTTGCTTAAGAAAACGTTTTAAAACCACTGACTAGATTTTGAATCATTGAGCAACTGCTATGCCCTATTTTGTACTGACTTGTACTGATCGTGAAGGTACTTTGGAGAAACGTCTAGCGACTCGTCCGCAACATGTAGCTCGACTACAAAAACTGGATGATGAAGGACGTTTAATTACCGCTGGCGCACATCCCAAAGATCCTGATGACTTACAAGCTGGCTTCATTGGCAGCACCATCATTGTGGAATTTGATAGTCGTGAAGCACTTGATGCGTGGATTGAAGAAGAACCTTTTTTAAAAGAAGGGATTTACGCCACGATTGATGTAAAACCTTTTAATAAAGCGTTTCCAAAAGGGTAAACCATGCGTATTGCATTCCAAAGCTTATTTGCTCTATGTTTACTCACTTCTAGTGTTTGGGCTGTTGAATCATCAACGGTTCAAACCACCACAAGCGCAGTAACCAAGCCATTAACAGCAGAACAAATTGCCAAAGCCAAACAGCAGCAAGAAGCAAAAAATAAGGCACTCATTCAAGATCAAGCCAATCGTTTAAAACAACTTGAAAATGCCAATCTTGAAGCACTGACTCAAAACCAAGAATTACAGTTAAAAAATGACAATTTAACTGTACAAGTCCAAGTTTTGCAAAGCGAACGTAGTGCGCAAATGTTTCTGTATGGTGCGATGACCATTGCCGTCGGTGTCATTCTTGGCTTTTTTATTGCGAGTTATGTTTATACTAAACGTCGTCGCCAGTGGTAAACCGCAACACATTTATTTATGTCTGAGTCATCAAAACTGCAAACAGCTGCTTTAGACTGGGAACTTATTGACGGTATTGAAGTTCCCATTTCTAAACAATTTGGCGATGTCTACTTTTCTAAAGATAATGGCTTACTAGAAACACGCCATGTCTTTTTAAATGGCAATGATCTCACTGAGCGTCTTTCCCAACTCAACGATTATCAATATTTTTGTGTGGGCGAAACAGGCTTTGGTACAGGCTTAAATATTTTAGCGCTATGGCAACTTTGGCGACAAGTTCGTCCTGATAACCACAGCCATTTACATGCCATCAGCGTAGAAAAGTTTCCGCTTAGCAAAGCCGATCTCATCCGTGCCTTAAATGTTTGGACTGAGCTACAACCGCTGGCCGAAAAACTAATAGAACAATATCCTTTACCAATTGCTGGCTGTCATCGTCTCAGTTTTCCCGATGAACGTTTTAGTCTTGATTTATGGTTGGGCGATGCACAGAATATTTTCCCAAGCATCCCCAAAACCCAAGCCGTGAATGCATGGTTTCTGGATGGCTTCGCCCCTTCTTGTAATCCAGATATGTGGCAAGAAAATGTACTCAATCATATTGTTCGCTTATCTGATGAGGGAACAACCTTCGCCTCATTTAGTGTCGCTGGTGTATTGAAACGTGGGCTCAAACAGCATGGCATACACATCAGCCGTCCACGTGGTTTTGGTCATAAACGAGAAATGCTTAAAGCCATTTGGCTTGATGTTGCTGCACCATCTGACATAGCAGTACCAAATACTGAAGAAAATGTGCTAACGCGACAACCTAGATCAAAAGCAATAACAACACAGCAAAAAATCGCCATCATTGGCGCAGGAATCGCAGGTTTAAGTAGTGCATGGGTATTTGCTCAACGCGGACATCAAGTCACGATCTACGAGCAAAATGAGCCCCTCTCGGGGGCGTCGGGAAACCCTCTGGCATTACTTAACCCAAAGCTATGCCCAATTGAGCAAGCGCATGATCACTTGATGACTTTAAGTTGGCAACACGCTTTAAATTTTTATCCTCAATTTAAAGCGTTTAGAGAGATTGAGGTTCAGCAAATTGCTTTAAAAAATCCAGATGAGCTTTTAGGATTGGTTGAACAATATCCTGATCACATTTTATCCGCTCACTCTTCGATAGAGACTCTCCCTGAAACTGAGTTTTCCAGTTTAAAGTTACGACAAGCAGGCGCAGTTTCCCCGCATCAACTCCGTGATGAGATTTTACAACATCCCAATATCACCGTAAAAAAAGCCAAGATCTCAGATTTAAAGCAAGTAGAAAAGCAAACTGAGCTATGGCAAGATCAAGAACGACTTACAACTGCTGATCATGTGATTGTCTGTTGTGCCAAGCAAAGTACAGAACTGTTTGAAAACTATCCGATACTTAAACCGATTCGTGGACAAGTCAGTTGGGTAAATAACAACAATCATCCGCTTCCACTTGATCAAGCTTATAGCTATGGTGGTTATTGTATGCAGCTTGATGCAACTCAACTGATCTTAGGCGCGTCATTTTACCCAAATCGAGACGATACCGAAGTATTACCAGAAGACCATGTGCATAACCATGAACTTATCCACAGTGTCTTTCCCGAATATGCGCAACAGCTCCCATCGACAGACTCATGGCAAGGTCGAGCATCTGTGCGCGCACAAAGCTTAGATTACTTTCCTTTAGTCGGCAAAATGCAAAATACAAATGAGTGCTATACCTTCGCAGGTTTAGGTTCTAAAGGTTTCTTGTTTGCGCCGCTGTGCAGTGAAGTATTAGCTGCATTGGTTTTAGGTGAGCTTTGTCCAATTCCACAAAGTTTATTAAATAAACTCAATCCGCAACGTTTCCAAAAGAAAGTCAAAGCAAAAAAACCTTATTATTCTGGCTAAATCATCATTTTAAGAAAAATTATTTTTTTAGATCGTTATTTTTAAATGTGCCAAAATACCGAAGTATTTTGGCACATTTTCTGAGCAATTAAGCACCTTGCTCTAAAGCTAAGCCTGCATCACGCGCTGCACGTGTGCCACCCATCAAGACTACATATTCACGAGAACTATCAAAACCTTCTAAAAGTTCTGCTGCTCGAGGTGCTTTACTGCCACCTCCACATAGAATATAAATCGGCTGATCCGCTGCAACCTGAGTCAAACTATCCGCAGTTAATTCAGCAATTGGGCGATTTACTGCCCCTTTGACATGAGCCTCTGTATACGCTTTGGTATCTCGGACATCCCAAATGACAGCGTCTTTTGGGAACTCAAATGTTGTAATTTCTTGTTTACGGATCATTGCGCACTCCTTTGATGTAAACAACACTTGGCAAATGAAGAAAACCCCCTTAGCATCGCAAATATTCTTTCCCTTTGTAAAGGTCTAACTATGCCTTCTTTTGATATTGTTTCTGAATTAGAGTTATTTGAAGTCAATCATGCCGTACAAAACACTCAAAAAGAGATTGCGACACGTTTTGACTTCCGCGGACAGGATGTTTCTATTGAGCTAAATGAAAAAAATAAGGAAATCAAAATCTCAACAGAAAGTGATTTCCAGTGCGAACAAGTGTATAGCATGCTCGAAAACCATTTCTATAAACGCAAGGTTGACGTACAAGCATTGGATCCTCAAAAAGCCACGGCATCGGGTAAAAACGTGGTTCAAGTCATCAAGCTTAAAGATGGACTTGACTCAGATACCGCAAAAAAAATTAATAAAGCCATTAAAGAAAGCGGCATCAAAGCGCAATCTTCTATCCAAGGCGACAAAATTCGTGTCACGGATAAAAAACGCGATACTTTGCAACAAGTCATGAACTTTTTACGTGAACAACAATTTGGTCTGCCACTCCAATTTAATAATTTCAAAGACTAAGCAATAGGTTCACTATGGCAAAAGATAACCGTCTTTATACGCTGGTTAAAACCACGTCTAAGTTTCCTAAAGGCATCCGTAGCACATTATGGAGCAAAGCTTTTGGCCGTGTTGTTCCAATGGTGGGAACAGCAAATATCCGCTATTTAGAAGTGGATAAAGACCATGTAACTGTACGCATTGAAAACCAACGTAATATGCAAAACCATATTAAAGGTGTTCATGCCGCAGCAATGGCACTATTGGCTGAAACAGCAACGGGTTTTTTAACTGGTCTACATGTTCCAGATAGTCGCATTTTGTTGATTAAATCTTTGCATGTCGATTATTTAAAAGTTGCTCAAGGTGGCTTAACAGCGACAGCAACATTATCAGCTGATCAACAAAAGTTTATCGCTGAAAATGAAAAAGGCGAGTTATTAATTCCTGTCACTGTCATTGATGATGCTGGGAATCAACCAATCCAATGCCAGATGCTTTGGGCTTGGCTGCCAAAACGCAAAAAATAATTTTTTGAATGATAAAATAAAGCCCAAATGATTTGGGCTTTATTTTTTTTGCAGTGTCATGCCCTAAATGAACTTTTCAATGGTTAAAATTAGCTGCTGAAGATACGCCGCATCGATTTCATCAAATTGATCCAGTTCATCACTATCAATATCTAAAACCCCGAGACACACACCATTTTTCATAATCGGTAATACAATCTCAGATTTAGAAGCTGAACTACATGCGATATGTCCTGGAAATTGATCCACATCGGGCACAATCATCACTTGCTGTTGTTGCCATGCGGTTCCACAGACGCCACGACCTTTTGCAATACGTGTACAAGCAATCGGCCCTTGAAAGGGTCCTAACACTAGTTCATCGTCTTTCACAAGATAAAAGCCAATCCATAGCCAATCAAATTGCTGTTTTAATGCTGCACAAATATTCGCGAGATTGGCGATCACATCAGATTCACCCTCAACAATCGCTTGAATCTGCGGCATTAGATTTTGATATTGTTCAGCTTTAGGACCTTGTTGCAAAATGAGTTCTTCAGCCATGATCTACACTCCAAATGCCAATATGATATAAAACAAAAAGAATGGAGCATACATAATCAAGCTCATATCCGTTTGCGTTATATTTTACAAGTTCGCCACATAAGCTTGTTTAACCTCATCAGAGATCACACGTTTATTGCCATTCACATCAACAGCAACAAATGTAAAGACCCCCTCCGTAATTCGCACAGGGTCACGAGAGTCATCGTGACTATTCCAAACTTCAATTTGTACTTGCACCGAACTATTTCCGATTTTTAGAATTTTGGTATAGCAGCTAATTACATTTCCGACTTTGACTGGAACCAAAAAAGTCATCTGATTAATCGCGATCGTGGCACAACGACCTTTACTCAGACGTTCAACATGAATCGCCCCAGCTAAATCCATTTGGGAGACAATCCATCCACCAAAAACATCACCACTCCAATTAGTATCGGCTGGCATCGCAATATTTTGCAGCGATAAAATACCTTCTGGATGATTCAAGCGTTCCGTCATATTTATTCTCTTAATGTTGCTGTAATTGCTGATCTAACCATTGCTGTAATTCAGGTGTACGCAATGCACCGCTGATTCTTGCTAACTCGGTGGTTTTATTCATCAAGACCAAGGTCGGAATACTTCGGACATTGAATGCAGCACTTAAGCGTGGATTTGCCTCAGTATCAATCTTTGCAAAGATCACATATGGATTCTGCTTAGCAACTTGAGCAAAATGTGGCGCCATCATCTTACATGGACCACACCACTCAGCCCATAAATCAATCAAAACCGGTAAATCGGTATTACTAATAAAGTGACTAAAATTTTGTTCATTTAATTCAATTGGGGATAGAGGTAATAATGCCTGATGACATTGGCCACAATTGGGGTGAACAGCTAATTTTTCTTCAGGAACACGATTTTTTGCACCACAAGATGCACAGACGATCATCATTTACATCACTCCAATATGTTGATGTAAAAATTCTAATTGGGTTGTAACTGCTTTTTCAAACCAAGCACCGTGATAAACATCAAAATGCTTCATATCCCACTCATGATAGCTCACAAAAGGAGCAATATTGGTTGCGGCTTCACGACTTGATTCAATCGGAATTAATGTATCATTTTTTGCTGCAATAAATAACACAGGGATATTGATCTTACGTACAAACTGGATCGGACGATAACGCATCAAATTGAAAAATACCCGCGCAGGCACTTCACCACTCCAGTAATAATCAGGATTTACGATCGAATGATAACCATAGTAACTATCCGAAGTTGGTAAAAAACACAGTCTATATTGATCAACAACAGGCAATGTTTTAGGCACCAACCCCATTTTAGAGCCCATATAGTCCTGACTAGAGCGTTTTAGAGCCTCAGGATAACGTTGCAGAGGATAATGCTTGGCTGTCTCTGCCCCATCGATATAAGGCACCTGTACCATCACCGCTTGAATATTTTTCAGATCAGTAGCCAAGCTCAGTGCATACCCCCCACTAAGTGACGTTCCCCAAAGAATAATCCTTCTACTGTCTATCAACTTACAATTAGATGCATGTTGAATCATGGTTTTCCAATCATCTAACTGAGCGCTTAATGAAACCAATTCACGTGGTTTCCCCGTACTGCCCCCCCAATAACGATAGTCGAACAGAATAACGGCATAACCCGCTTGAGCAAAACGTTGGGCATATTGAACCAATTTGAATTGACGCAATCCAGCAAAGCCATGCGCCATCAAAATAACAGCGGGTTTAATATTTGCCTTAGGAAGATAAAAATCTGCAGCGATCGTTTCATCACCACTTGGAACATACAACGGCTCAACAGTGTAGGTGTGCATGCGCGCTCCATTACGTTATCTTTTTTAGGTACATCGTTTATTTACTATAGACATTTAAACTCAACATTAAGCTTAATGCTATGATAGAGCATAAAATGTTTTGTTTGTTTTTGGAGTGACAAGATGTCAGAGAATATTGGTTTTGCAGGTCAAATCGGGCCAGAGCATGTCGAGCAAGTGGTTGAGAAAGGTTTCAAATCTATTATTAATAATCGCCCAGATATGGAAGGCGGTCCTGAACAACCGACAAGTGCCCAAATTGAAGAGGCTGCACGTAATGCGGGGCTAGATTATGTCTATCAACCTGTCGTTGCAGGTCAAATTAGCGAATTAGATGTTCGTACTTTTGCAAATCACTACAATGAACTTCCAAAACCAATCTTAATGTTTTGTCGTACAGGTAATCGCTCAAACAATTTATACCAATTAGCGAAACAAATGGATTTGCTGGATGATTAAACCCTCATAACTATTTATCCTTAAAAAATAAAAAAAAACGGCTTAGTTGCCGTTTTTTTTATTTTCCTAGAAAATTACAAACCATCTAAACAATTAGTGGATAAACCATAAGGGCTTTCTATATTAGGAGCTATACCATCAGCAACAACGACATCATTAACCAAATAACTTAGACCAAAACTTGTAGAACCACTAATATTTTTACCACTAACAATCGAGTCAGCAATCAATTGAATATTTAGATATCCTGCATAAATTTTAGGGTACTGGACCTTCAAGTCAAATCTACCATTTGCATCTGTTGTATATTTATTATCAGTCGCAGGCGTTCCTTCCGAATTAATAAAAGAAACAACTTGAACGGTTTGACCCTCTTTAACAGGTTTTAATTGATCAATTTCTTTTCCATTGGTATTTACTTTAATCACAGGAGTAACACATCGAGTAATAACAGCAGGTAAATATTTATCGGCCGTTCCATCAGGTGGAGTATTCGTATCAAAAAATGCATAAAAACCTTTGTTATAAGTTAAAGCATTTACTCCCATTACGACGTCTTGATTTGGTATCGGTTTACCATCAACATCAGTCACTTGAACAGAAACATTTTGATAATAATAGACACCATTTTCTGATCCTTCAATTTTTGTTGGATTATAAGCAACTGAAATTGCCCCAACTGGCTGAGGAACAGTTGAACCTACTACATCTAGTTTATAGGTATAAATTTTAGTAGATTGCCCAAAATTTGCCTCTAGAATAAGATCATCGGTGATAAAAGAGGTAGCACTGTAACTAGATGCTCTCTGAGCTTCGCTAAATGATAAAGTATATGTAATTCTACCATTCGCATCTGTTTGAGAAGCATTCGGTGTAAATTTAACACCATTTAATGCAGAGTTTTTTACTTTTAGAGAAATAGCTTGATTTGATAAAGTTGCGCCATTTGCATCAACCGCAGTCAGTGTAACCGTTGTTTGATCACCTCTAACGTTTAATGATGTTTTTGTAGCGTCAAATAAAACTATACTTGTCGTATCAGCACCAGAGCTTGTATCAGCACCAGTAACAGTAACTAATTGTTCTTGGCTTAACTTTTCACCATTTGCGGTAACCAAAAGTTTAAAACCATTTTTAATTAACTCTGTTAATGTAGATGAAGTGGGTGGTGTTGTTAAAATAAATACGGCATTACCAGACTCATTCGTTGTTTGCCTAGATAGTCCGGCATTATTGACATTATTTGTAGGGTCAATAACTGATAGAGTAACTGGAATTGAAGCAACCCCACCTTTGTTAGCATCTAAAGCACGCACAGTTACTGTTAACTGACCATTTGTAGCAGCCATCGACAGCTTATCTAATTCGATTTTTAGTCCAGAAGCGGTAGTGGTTGTAGTTCCGCCGCCAGTAGTTCCTCCATCATTCGAACCATTATTCGAATTGTTATTAGAACCATAATACCCATCCCCCCCACCACAGCTTGCAAGTAAAATTGCCACAGTTATTACAGACAACTTTGAGGTAAGTTGTTTTCTATTCATAATCATTCCTTTATGTCCCCAATCAAACCCCATTATGGAATAAGATTCTTTTCATTATAAAAATATGCCTAATGTAACCATACTATTAATTTTCTGTAAATATACTTTATTAATGAGTAAAAAAAATTAAAGAGAAATAGATCAAGCTTTAGATTAAAATTGATAATTGTCGATTATTTTTTCGTTTTTTCAGATATACAATAAATTAAATAGATTCCAAAAAGTTTTATATGTAGATAGATTAATCTAGGTAAAATGCAATTACTCACCGTTTCAAATAACT
>NZ_SGIM01000017.1 GCF_004208515.1 Acinetobacter halotolerans | reverse complement strand
CAAACATTTCCTTTTGCTTGTTTCTTTTTTCTACTAATTTGATGCTTTCGTTGTTTTTATCATCTATCTATGTATAAAAAGCAGGCTCAAGGCCTGCTTTTTATTGTTTTTATTTCGATTTAATCAGTGAAAGTCACACGTGCAATCGCTTTTTTACCAGATTGGATAATCAAAGTGACATTCTCTTTTACAGAGAAACTCATATCGACCACATTCCAATCCACTTTAACTGCACCACGACCAACCGCATCTTTTGCTGCCGCCGCATTCGCGTTTAAACCTGCCACACGCAAAATCGTTGCAATAAATAACTCGCCACCAAACTCACCACGTGAGATGGTCACTTCAGGCGTATCTTCTGGTACTTCACCTTCAGTAACACGGTTACCTGCACTCTTATGTGCATTTTCAGCAGCTTCCGCATCATGGAAACGTTCGACCAGTTCAAGCGCTAAGATACGTTTGATTTCCTGCGGATTACGCCCTGCCGCCATTTCATCAAGCAAAACTTTGATTTCATCCAGTGATTTAAAGCTAAGCAAATCAAAGTAACGTTCAATCAAGCTATCTGGCATCGACAAGATTTTTTGGTACATCGCACCCGGTGTGTCAAATACACCAATATAATTACCCAAAGATTTAGACATTTTATTCACGCCATCTAAACCTTCAAGAATCGGCACAGTGATGCAGACTTGTGATTCTTGACCATAGCGACTTTGTAAAGTACGCCCCATCAGCAAGTTAAAAGTTTGGTCTGTTCCACCTAACTCCACATCCGCCTCAAGTGCAATTGAGTCATAACCTTGCACCAAGGGATATAGGAATTCGTGAATCGCGATAGGCTGGTGGTTGTTATAGCGCTTGGTAAAGTCATCACGCTCTAACATACGTGATACGGTTTGCTGGCTCGCCAATTGAATTAAATCAGCCGCAGTTCTTTGATTAAACCACTCTGAGTTAAAACGTACTTTGGTTTTATTCGGATCTAAAATTTTAAAAACTTGTTCTTGATAGGTTTTGGCATTCGCTTCAACTTGTTCACGAGACAACGGCGGACGTGTCGCACTTTTCCCAGACGGGTCACCAATCATCGCGGTATAGTCACCAATCAAGAACGTAACCTCATGTCCCAAATCTTGAAAAGTTTTAAGCTTATTAATCAGTACCGTATGCCCTAAGTGTAAATCAGGGGCTGTTGGGTCAAAGCCTGCTTTTACACGGAGTGGACGATTCTCTTTGAGCTTTTTCAGTAAATCTTCTTCAGAAATAATCTCGTGCGTGCCTCGTTGAATGAGAGCAAGCTGTTCTTCGGCTGGCAAGAAATTTGACATCACAAAACCTAAACACATCAGTTATTCAATTTGTGCGATATACTAACATTTTTTCAGCATCTTGCAGGGGAAGTTGTATATGAGCGCAATCTATATTGGTGTAATGACAGGCACAAGCATGGATGGTGTTGATATTGTTGCAACTTCATTTGAGCCTTTAACCGTACACGCCACCTTAACAGTGCCATTTGAGCCTGAATTACGCGATGAACTGATGGCCTTAACGCTACCAGACGATAACGAAATAGATCGTATGGGAAAAGCCGATGTCGCTTTGGCAAAAATGATCGGCTCAGGGATTAATGAGCTGATTGAAAAAAATCAATTGGATCGAACTCAAATAAAAGCAATTGGTTCACATGGTCAGACCATTCGCCATCGTCCTGAATATGGTTTTACCCTACAAATTGGTGATCCGAATCTCATTACTGAAATCACTCAGCTGCCTGTTATTTCCGATTTTCGTCGACGTGATATGGCTGCTGGTGGACAAGGTGCACCGTTAGTCCCAGCATTCCATCAAGCGTTATTTCAACATGACAGTATCCATCGCGTTATTTTGAACTTAGGTGGTATCGCCAATGTCAGCATGCTGCCTGCCAACAATCCAGATGCTGTGTATGGCTTTGATACAGGTCCTGCCAACATTCTCATGGATGCGTGGTGTCATCGTCATACCGGACATCCCTATGATGAAAATGGCGATTGGGCTGCGTACGGGCAACCGATTCGGTCGCTACTTGATCGTTTACAAACACATGAATATTTTTCTAAAGAGCCACCAAAAAGCACGGGGCGTGAAGACTTTAATCTTGAATGGTTAGATGATCAAATTAGTGATTGGCGCAATGATCTCGAATACGAAGAACTCGAAGATACACCTGAGAATATCCAAGCCACGCTAATGAAACTGACCACACGAGCCATTAAGAAAGCAATTTATCGCAGCAAAGACTTGATGCCGACAGGTGAAGTCTATGTGTGTGGTGGCGGGGCTTATAACTCATTTCTGCTTGAACAATTACGCTGGCGCTTACGTAAACATAATTGGTCAGTGCAAACAACTGATGTGCTTGGTTTAGCACCCACGTGGGTCGAAGCAACCGCTTTTGCTTGGTTGGCAATGCGCTTCGTTGAACAGCTCAGTGGCAATCTACCAACCGTCACAGGCGCATCAGGTGATCGTATTTTAGGTACGATGACGGCAGTATAAGCAATAAAAAAGCTTCTCAATCGGAGAAGCTTTTTTGGGTATCAAGAATTTATTAGATCGAAAAAGATGACCCACATCCGCAAGTAGTCGTGGCATTCGGGTTTTGAATCACAAAACGAGAACCTTCCAGTCCTTCAAGATAATCAACCACTGAACCCACTAAATATTGATAGCTTAATGAGTCAACCAAAACTTTGACATCACCATTGCTGAACTCAGCATCATCTTCATTCACGCTTTCAGCAAAATTAAAGCCATAAGAGAAACCTGAACAACCGCCACCTGTGACATACACACGTAGCATGAGGTCATTATTCCCTTCACTTTCGCGCAATTGGCGAACTTTTTTGGCAGCATTATCTGACAATTCGAGAGCTTGGGCGTTCATGGTGGATATTCCTCAGACTTCAATACGTCTTTAACAAATTAAAAGACCCGATAATAAGTATAGCATACTCAATATCGGGTCTGTCTTTGAAGTTTAAAGTCCTGTTAATGACTTTTTACAAGATTATTTATAATTTTCATCCTGTAAACCACACTCAAAATTCTTAGCATCTTCACGACAACGGAATTGCCACAACAACTTCATCATGCGTTTGTCATAAATACCACGTTTAGTTAAATCAATACGGGCTTCCCGCATTAATTTTTGATAGCCTGGTTTGTCTGAAGCAGGGACTTCCATCCAGTATTTTTGTGGAATATCTGCTTTCATTTTGCCTAAAATATCAACCGCACGTGGCAATTGCGAACTAACCCATTGTCTGGATTTTTGCCCATACCCTTCTGGGAATTTATCGGAGCGAATAATAATATTACCCGTCACTTGTAAAATTGGATAATTCACAATTGCGCCTTTACTGCCCAAACCTTTATGCAGCTCCAAAGGTTTAAATGCTGCTGCTGGTGCGCCAATGATGTCCACTTGACCATTATTAAACTTGGCACCAAAGTTAGTGACATCTGAACTCACTGCCTGAGCACCGACTTGAGACGCCATAATTTTCTGGGCTTCATCATAGTCCAGAACCGCGATTTTCTTTCCTGCAGCTTTTGCAACCGTATTAATCTCGCGATCGTTGACCATCAGATAAGCATCACCAATCGGAATGACACCGACCACTTCATATTTACCATTGACCATTGCTTTAGCAAATGTCTGGCTCGATAAGCCTTGCATGACTTTGACTGCAAACTTTAAATTGGTAATTGCCCCAATGGCATCGAGTGAACCTGTAAAAGAGTTAAATTGACGACCACGCATCCCTGTAATACTGACAGCATCACATTTACCTGCTTTAAAATCCTCGGCGAGCACGGCTTCATTTTGTCCTACACGCAACTCAATGTCCGCACCCCATGCTTTTGATGCAAGCTGATAGTCTTTCATCAAAGCATAGACATCTCCGTTTTTTCCCACCAAATCAAACACGCAAAGTGTTTGTTTTGCTTGTGTGCTAAAAGAAATGGTTGCTACGCTCGAAGCGATTAAAAGTGTTTTAATCCATTGCATTTTATTTTTCCTTTTGCAGCTAGACTGATTGTTGTTGCTTAACATCAAAAATCAAAGAATAGTGATAGCACCTAATTAAAGCCACTCAAATGAATATATGTTTAACTTCATGGTGTTTCATCTTCCTGATTAAAACATATTTTTAAATCTGCACGATTTCATCTGATTTTTATATCTCTATGATTACGGTCTTTCTAAGTAAAGACAATGACTCAAATGACACAATGCAAAAAACAAAAAGCCTAGATAAATCTAGGCTTTAAGTATGATTTATAGCAATTAGTGATTATTCACCTGGCAATGCACACTCGAAGTTCGCTTTGTCAACTGAACAACGTGCTTTCTTCAATACAGACATCATGCTCGCATCGTAAATACCACGTTTGGTTAAATCCATACGACCATCACGTAGTAATTTTTGATATTTGAGCTTATCTTCATCACTTAATTTCATTTTGTATTTTGCTGGAATTTCAGCTTCTAAACGCTTGATCATTGCAAAAGCTTTCGGTAATTGCTTCACATGCCAATCACGAGATTTTTGACCAAAACCAGCTGGGAATTTTTCTGGACGAAGCACTAAATCAGCAGTTACATGTAATACTGGAAAGTCAAACATCGCGCCATTTGCACCCAAACCTTTGCTTAATTCTAATGGCTTATAAGCATAAGCTGGCGCACCAACCATGTCGACTTGACCATTGTTAAATTTCGCAGCAAAGTTTGAAATATCAGAAAGGACAGCTTGAGCACCTACGCGTTGTACCATGATTTTTTGTGCATCATCATAGCCCAATACCGCAAATTTCTTACCTGCTGCTTTTTCGATTGAGTTAATGTTCTTGTCACGTACAAAGATATACGCAGAACCAAGTGGTGCGATCCCACCGATTTCGTATTTGTTTCCGCCAAGATTGGTTGTCATTTTTGCAGCATTACGCGTATCTAGAACAAAAGTAATCGCACGTTGTGCAATTTCATTGCTGGTTACGCCACCTAACGAGTCAATTGAACCCGCAAATTTATTGTATGGGCGGGCACGCATTGATGTCATCGCAACCGCGTCACATTTACCCGCTTTAAAGTTGTTGTCTGCAACAGCTTCATCCGTCATTGCAACCAAGTTGACATCTGCACCCCAGCCTTTGGCTGCCAATGCCCAATCCTGCATCATTTTGTATGATTCACCAGATCTACCCAATAGATCAAATACACAAACTTCAACTTTATTTGCTTGCGCTGAAGCAGAAAAACCAACGATTGATGCGGTGATCGCAGCTAATGCAATTTTTTTCATTTTTTCATCCCTCTACAAACCAATGTGTCTGTACTCCTTGTTCAAAGCAAATATTAATCATGTTTTATGAAAAAAAATAGAGTTGTTACTCTATTTTTTGTGTCAATAATGCTATTTTTTGTCATTTTTTAACCAGTTTAATTTTACTCACCACTTAAAGAGCATTCAAAATTGGTCCTTTCAACGGTACACCGCGCCCGTTTGAGTACATTCATCATAGTGGCATCATACACACCCTGCTTGGTTAAATTCATACGCCCATCACGTAACATTTTCTGATAACGGACCTTATCCTCATTAGACAAAGTGATTCTTGCGGCATCCATGCCAGCCTCTAGGCGTTGCACCATTGCAAAATTAGCAGGTAACTTCTGCACGAACCACTGGCGAGATTGAATGGCAAACCCTGTCGGGAATTTTTCAGGACGAATGATCAAATCTCCCGTAATATTCACCACAGGGAAATTAAATAATGCGCCATTGCTCAAGCCTTTATTAATCTCTAAGGGCTTATAAGCATAAGCAGGGGCTGCAATCACATCGACCTGACCACGATTAAATTTCTGAACAAAGTCTGAAATATTCGAAGGCACAGCAATCAGGTTCATACTTTCAACAATGGTTTTTTGTGCTTGGTCATAATGCAAATAGGCAAATTTTTTGCCCTTGGCTTTTTCAATCGTATTAATATTTTTATCACGCACAAAAATATAAGCCAAACCGACTTGAATAATCCCTGCGACCTCAAATTTTTCGCCATTTAAAGTCGCAATAAGACGGTTCTGATTACGTTTATCGAGAACAAAAGAAATTGCCTTTTGAGCGATGGCATTACTGGTTACAGCCCCAACTGCATCAATAGAACCTGCAAATTTATTGTATTTTCGTGCTCGCATAGAGGTCATATACACGCCATCACACTTGCCAGCATCAAAATCACGTTCAGCTTTTTCCTCATCCTGATACGGAATAAGCTCAACGTCCGCTTGCCAGGTTTGAGCTGAAAGTCGCCACTCCTCAATCAGCTTATATGACTCTCCCGCCCGGCCTAATAAGTCGAATACACAAACTTTTTGTTTTGCTTGCACTTGCGTGGTCATGACGAATAGAGTCGCGGCACTCAATGCCCAAAATCCTTTTTTCATCTTGTTTTCCCTTATTTACTATTTTGCATATTTTTCCATCAGCATCGAATAAATATAGTCAAATTTTGATCAAAATCATAGTGCTTATATATACATACATCGGGTTCTTATCAGTTTTATCCATATTCATCACATTTCAAATCAGCACACCGAGGGTCTGTGAAAGGACATCCTCCCCCTAATCTACAAGATAAAATTTGCATTCACGCCCGATCATCTTAAAATGCAGCAATCTATCGCTATTTTGCATGCTCATGATCCAATTTGACCAAGTTTCATTACGCCGTGGTGGGCGAGTCCTCTTTCAAAAAGCATCAATGCAGCTTCACCCAGGCTGGAAGATTGGTCTTACAGGTGTAAATGGCGCAGGAAAATCGACTTTATTTGCCGCATTTTTAGGTGACGTCGTCGCAGATGAAGGCAATCTAACACGTCCAGCAGTTTGGACCGTGGCGCATATGGCACAAGAAATTAAAGCCTTAGAAATGGCAGCTATCGATTTTGTGCTTTCAGGAGATGAGGAGTGTTGGGGAATACAACAAAAATTGGCCGATCCAGATCAGCTCAGCAATGATGAGTTAGCGCATCTGCATGGTCGTTTTGATGAGATTCATGGCTATGCCGCCCCTGCTAAAGCCGCTCAACTGATGGCTGGTTTAGGTTTCCTCGATCACCAACTCCAATTAAATGTCTCTAGTTTTTCTGGTGGATGGCGAATGCGTTTAAATTTGGCGCGCACGTTGATGAGCCGTTCAGACTTACTCTTACTGGATGAGCCAACCAACCATTTAGATTTAGATGCTATTTTATGGTTAGAAGACTGGTTAAAAGCCTATGAAGGAACATTGGTTCTTATTTCACATGACCGTGATTTCTTGGATGCCATTTGCGATCGTATTCTGCATATTGAAAATAAAGAATTAACACTGTACACAGGCAATTATTCAACCTTTGAAACCACACGCAGTGAACGCTTGGCACAACAACAACAGTCGTTTGAAAAACAGCAAGAAACGCGTGCACATTTACAAAAATATATTGATCGTTTTAAAGCCCAAGCGACCA
Organism: Acinetobacter halotolerans; assembly: GCF_004208515.1. Lineage (GTDB taxonomy): Bacteria > Pseudomonadota > Gammaproteobacteria > Pseudomonadales > Moraxellaceae > Acinetobacter > Acinetobacter halotolerans. The sequence goes on along the minus strand of NZ_SGIM01000017.1, from coordinate 45,342 downwards.
AAGCACGTCAAGCACAAAGCCGTATTAAACAACTTGAACGGATGCAACAACTTGCACCTGCACACGTCGATACCCCCTTTACCTTTAGTTTTCGTGAGCCCACCAAAATGAGCTCGCCGCTACTCAGTCTAGATGCAGCCAGTATTGGTTATGGCGAGACCATCATCGCAGAAAAGATTCGCCTGCAAATCACCCCAAGCTCTCGTATAGGCTTGTTGGGAATGAACGGTGCAGGTAAATCAACATTGATCAAAACATTGGTAGGTGACTTACCTTTACTGGCAGGTGAATACAAAGCGTCTGAACTGCTCAATATCGGTTATTTTGCTCAGCATCAAATGGATGCCTTGGATGCAAATGCCAGTCCAATGCTGCAATTGGCTCGCATCGCGGATAAACAGATCAGTGAAGCCGCTTTACGTGCCTTTTTAGGTGGCTTTGGCTTTAGTGGTGAACGGATGGACACCCCTTGTGAAAGCTTCTCTGGTGGTGAGCGTGCGCGTTTGGCATTGGCATTGATCGTTTGGCAGCGTCCAAATGTATTGATTCTGGATGAGCCAACCAACCATTTAGATTTGGATATGCGCCATGCGCTCAGCATGGCATTACAAGACTTTAATGGTGCGGTGGTATTGGTCTCGCATGAGCGTCAATTGATTGCCAGTGTCTGTGATGAGTTACTATTGGTCCATGCGGGGAAATGCACCGAATTTGATGGCGATTTGCAAGACTACGCCAAATGGTTACGTGAAGCGCGTCAGCAACAAATCAATGCTCAAAAAGCCTTGCAACAAACATCGACCACTCAAACGACATCGGTAAAGTTAGATAAAGACGCACAACGAAAAGCTGCGGTACGCCACCGTGAACTCACACGGCCGATCCGTAAAAATATTGAGAAAACTGAGGGACAAATTGAGAAACTTCAGCCTCGTTTAGCCGAAATTGAGAATTTGTTAGCTGACACTGCACTGTACGAAGAAAGTCGTAAAGACGACCTCCTTAAGTTGATGAATGAACAAAATGAACTAAAAGCCAAACTTGAGCTGCATGAAGAACAATTGTTAACGCTCATGATGGAATTAGAAGAGCTAGAAAGTGGTTTTGTAGGCTAATCTAATCAAGTATTCATAGATGCTCAAATCTAAGAGCATCTGTGGATACTTGATTTTTATCGTCACGTATAAAACTAAATCAATCACTCAAGTGCTTCATCATTAAGAAAAACCGTTCAAGATGTCATGATTTTTTCAATAAGCTCAGTTACAGTAACAATTGGAATATTCCCAAAAAATTGAGCTTTGGCTTCAGGCTCGATATACTCAACCCCCTATTATTGTAAAGTTATCTCTTACAAATGAATCCTGAGGGTGTGATTCATTTAATATTTTTGTACTCCAATGTGGTGAGTACGCTATTTGGGACAACGCAAACTGAATGAATTCTTTAGACTTTATTTTTAATTTCGAGCACTTCCTGCCAATTTTAGTTCAAGAATATGGTTTATGGATTTACGCTATTCTATTTCTGATTATTTTTTCTGAAACTGCTTTCGTTTTTATGTTCTTTTTGCCTGGGGATAGTTTACTACTCGCAGTCGGTGCGCTGTGTTCTGTGGTTGAAATCATGCATCTCGGCTATATGATCAGCTTACTCTTTTTTGCTGCTGCGTTTGGCTATATGGTGAACTATCATATTGGTCGCCACTTTGGTGATCGTATCTTCAATACCGACTCACGTTTTATTAAGCAAGCCTATCTACAAAAAACCAATACCTTCTTTTTAAAGCACGGTGGAAAAACCATTCTACTTGCTCGCTTCATTCCCTTTGCACGTTCATTTGCCCCTTTAGCGGCAGGTTCAAGCAACATGAATTACAGCCACTTTGTTATTTATAATATCTTAGGTGCATTGCTGTGGATCAGTGTCTTAGTCACCGCTGGTTATTTATTTGGACACGCCATTATTCAAGTCAGCGATTTAGTAGAAAGCTAATTAAGAATAACGTTTCACGTGGAACCTAAAGCAATTAAAAAAAGGCGATACCCATCTTGGTATCGCCTTTTTAATTCAAATTATGAAGAATAAAGCTAAATCATAATCAGATAGTTTGACTCAATTAAGCGTCAATATCTGCATTCAATGCATTTTCCTCAATGAATGCACGACGTGGTTCTACGTCATCACCCATTAAGCAAGAGAACATACGATCTGCTTCAATCATGTCATCAATGGTCACTTGCAACATGTGGCGGTTTTCAGGATCCATCGTGGTTTCCCAAAGCTGTTCAGCATTCATCTCACCCAAACCTTTATAGCGTTGGATCATCATGCCACGACGTGAGTCTTGTAAAATATGCTGCCATACTTGATGGAATGTATTGACCTGAATACGACGCTCGCCTTTTTGTAAGAAAGCCCCCTCTTCAAGCAAGGTAAACCAACTCTTCGAGTTTTTAAGTAAACGCGCATATTCAGCAGAATTTAACAAACCAGCGTCCAGTAAATACGAAGTCGGTAAGTTATGCACATAAACCGTTACACGCGGCCAGTAATGTGCTGATTTTTCACCTTGTGCATTTTCACGATCAAACGCTTCTAGGGTAATTTCAGGACGCAAACTTGGTTGCAACTTCACAATCGCGCCACGTAATTGCTCAGCCCATGTTTCGACATATTCACGTTCATGATTGTGATCAATTTTGAAAGCATCTAACTCAAGTAAACCATCCAATAAACTTGCAGGATAACGCTGGGTTAAACGTAGCAAACTTTTTTGAGACACTTGATAATCAGCAATCACATTTGCCAATGCTGTACCTGTGATAGCAGGTGCATCTGCACTGACATGCAATGAAAGTTCATCAATCGCATTGGAGATCAAGAAGGTTTCCAATGCATCATTGTCTTTCATGTACTGCTCATGCTTACCTTTTTTCAACTTATACAAAGGCGGCTGTGCAATATAAATATAACCACGCTCAACCAGCTCTGGCATTTGACGGAAGAAGAAGGTCAGTAGCAAAGTTCGGATGTGTGAACCATCCACGTCCGCATCGGTCATGATAATGATTTTGTGATAGCGTAACTTGTCTGGATTATATTCTTCGCGACCAATACCGCAGCCCAAAGCTGTGATCAAGGTACCGACTTCCTGACTCGAAATCATCTTGTCAAAACGTGCACGCTCAACGTTTAAGATTTTACCTTTTAAGGGCAAGATAGCTTGCATTTTACGGTTACGACCTTGCTTGGCACTTCCGCCCGCAGAGTCACCCTCGACTAGATAGAGTTCAGAAAGCGCAGGATCTTTTTCCTGACAATCTGCCAATTTACCTGGCAAACCGGCAATATCAAGTGCGCTCTTACGACGTGTCATTTCACGAGCTTTACGTGCAGCATCACGCGCACGTGCAGCATCAATAATCTTGCCAGCAATTGATTTCGCTGCTTGAGGATTTTCAAGCAAATAAGCAGAAAATTCCTTGTTCATCGCCTGTTCAACCGCAGGCTTCACTTCACTTGAAACTAATTTTTCTTTGGTTTGCGATGAGAATTTTGGATCAGGAACTTTAACCGAAATGATCGCCGTTAGACCTTCACGGGCATCATCACCAGTGACCGCAACTTTTTCTTTCTTGAGGATATTTTCGCTTTCAAGATACTGGTTTAAACCACGCGTTAAAGCTGCGCGGAAACCAGCAAGGTGCGTACCACCATCTTTTTGCGGAATATTATTGGTAAAACAACGTACATTTTCTTGATAACTTTCATTCCATTGCAATGCAACTTCAACTGCAATCCCACTATCGGTATCTGTAGTGAAATGGAAAATCTCATTTAAATGGGTTTTGCCTTCGTTAATATATTTAACGAACTCAGATAAACCACCTTCGTAATCATAGACGTGTTCAAAGTTGACTCGCTCATCACGCAGTACAATACGTACGCCAGCATTTAAGAACGACAACTCTCGTAGACGACGCGCTAAAATTTCAACGCTAAAAATGGTTTGGCTAAACGTCAGCTCACTTGGCCAAAAACGAATGACTGTACCGGACTTATCCGTTTCGCCAATTACTTTTAATGGATATTGTGAATCGCCATGACAATATTCCTGCTCATGCGTTTGTCCTGCGCGATGAATCGTTAAATGCAGCTTTTTAGATAAGGCATTAACTACCGATACACCAACACCATGCAAACCACCCGATACTTTATAGCTATTATCGTCGAATTTACCACCAGCATGCAGAATTGTTAGAATAACTTCGGCAGCGGATATTCCTTCCTCTGGATGAATATCCGTCGGAATACCACGACCATTGTCTGAAACACTGACCGATTCATCTTCATGAATGGTGACGACAATCTCATCACAATGACCAGCAAGAGCTTCATCGATGGCATTATCCACCACCTCAAAAACCATATGGTGCAAACCAGTACCATCGTCAGTGTCACCGATATACATACCAGGACGTTTACGAACTGCGTCTAATCCACGTAATACTTTGATACTAGAGGAATCATAAGCCTTTTCATTTGTTTGTTCTGTTTGAGAGACGGATTGAGACTCTGAACTCATGGTTACTCCCTAGTTAAATATTGATCTATCAAAAAAGATGAGGAAATAAATTTATGGCGCAGCAAGACTGACTTGACCGTGAACAACATGGAACAATTGAAAAGAAATCGACAAATCATGCAAGTGTTTTAATACCGACGTATGGTCTAAGGTGGTCATAAAAACTTGACTCCCCAACTGACTCAATCGCTCAATTAAACGTTGTTGTGCAGCTAAATCTAACTCTGCTGTCAGATCATCTAATAATACCACAGTTTCCTTATTACTCGCATGTAGCATTGCAATTTGTGACAGTTTTAATGCCATGATTAACAACTTTTTTTGTCCGCGAGATAACACATGAGCTGCATCGCTACGCAAGGCTTCACCGCCCGTTTTTAAGCGCAAATCTGCGCGGTGCGGACCATACTCTGTATAACGTCGATCCAAGTCTTTTTGATGCTGTACAATTAGGTCTTGGAGTAGCCCTTGCTCTGTATGAAAACCAGCACTGTACTCAAGCTCGATCTGAACATCTGGCAAAAGTTGCTGCAGATCATCTTTAAAAAATTGATTCCATTGTTCAACAATACCAACACGCTGCGAGTGCAAAATCTCGCCATAATCGCTCAGCATTTTATTCCATGGCTCTAAATCAGCCAAAGTTAAATTTCGCCGTGTTTTTAGTAAGCTATTCCGCTGTTTTAATGCACGTGAATAATACTGCCATGCAAAATAAAACTCAGGTTCCACGTGGAACATTAACCAATCTAATAACTGCCGTCTTGGCTTTGCGCCATGGTCAATAATATCGGTACTTTGCGGATCAATATGCTGTAAAGGCAATAACTTCGCCAACTGCCCTTGCGTGGCTATGGTGTCACCATTGACTTTAATCAGTTGCTCACCTGAAGCGAGTTTTTGCATCCCAATACGCTCATTGATTGATTGAGCAAATACAATCGAATCAGCCGCGTCATACTGAATATAATGTTTGGGAATGTGCGTACGAAATGAACGTCCTGTTGCCAACAGGTGAATCGCTTCTAAAATAGAGGTTTTGCCAGAACCATTTGCTCCGTAAAAAATATTAAACGGTTGCAACTCATTTAGTGCAACCGCTTTTAAATTACGTACACGTTCGATATTTAAACGCGTGATTTGCATGATTTAAAACTCAAACGATCAATGCAAATTAAACTCGCATTGGCATTACAACATAGGTTTGATCTGGATGCGCTGGATCTTGTACCAAAACAGACTGATTCGCTTCAGTCATTGTGATCTTGACGTCATCGCCATCCAGTACGCTAAGCACTTCTAAGATGTATTGCGCATTAAATGACATTTCCAAAGGTGCGTCCTGATATTGAATAGCAATATCTTCTACCGCTTCATCTTGTTCCGGATTGTTGGCACGTAATTGCAATGAATCTTGATTAAAGTTCAAGAACACACCACGTAATTTTTCATTACTTAAAATCGCCACACGTTGCAACGATTGTTTAAATACGTCTTGGCCAATAAAGACTTGTTTATCCCCACCACGAGGGATGACACGGCGATAATCTGGGAATTTACCATCAATCAGCTTGGTGGTAAAACGAACAATAATATCGCCCTGTTCTTTATCACGACTTGGCGTATTAATGGTGACATTTAATAATTCACGTCCAATCAACAAGGTCAGTTGTTCATCTTCAATACTGAGTAAACGTTGCAACTCACCTACAGCTTTACGCGGCACAATCGCCTGAATAGGTGACGTCGCAGTTGAAGAAGCTAACACTTCACACAAAGCTAAGCGATGTCCATCTGTAGTCACAGTACGTAATTGATTTTGATCAATTTCAAGTAAAGTTCCTGTGAGATAAAAACGCACATCTTGCACCGCCATAGCAAAGGCCGTTTTTTCAAAAAGACGTTTTAATTCACGTTGGGTAACTTGTACTTGCGTGCCTTGACTATTTTCAGTAGTGAGTAATGGATAATCTTCAGCAGGAAGTGTTCCCAAAACAAAACGACTATTTCCCGACTTCAAAATACAACGTTGATCTTCTGTAATTTGTAAATCGATCAGTGCTGCTGTTGGAAGTGATTTACAAATCTCAACCAGTTTACGTGCAGGGACGGTCGTTTCACCCGCTTCTAAACATGCCCCTTCTGCCAGCGTCGTGCTCGCCACCAATTCAACTTCTAAATCTGAACCAATAATGGTTAAGGCTTGTTGCGTGGTTTGAATTTTGACATTTGAAAGAATATTCAAGGTATGACGGCGTTCAACAGCTCCTACCACATGTGATAAAACATTGAGTAAACTTTCTTTAGCGATTTTCAAACGCACGATTTATTCCTCTTACAACAGAAGCCGATATGAATGTTAGCAGTGTACTATGCTGCACTTAAAAGCAGTTTGCAACTCTGAAAGTAGGGTCTATTGTTATTAAACCAGCGATTAACTTTGTAATAGACGCATTAGGTTTTTATAGTCTTCATTAAATATTGGATCTTCTTGACGCAAGCTCGTGACTTTTTCACATGCGTGCATCACGGTACTATGATCACGCCCACCAAAAGCCATTCCGATTTCAGGAAAACTATCGCCAGTTAGTTCACGCGCCAAACCCATCGCCAACTGACGTGGACGCGCATAAATACGTGTGCGTTTTGGTCCCACCAATTCTTTTAATGGGATACGGAAATATTCACTTACGACGCGTTGGATATTTTCAACGCTAATGGTTCTTGCACGAATGGCCAACACATCTTTTAAAGACTCGCGCACCACATCCAAATCAATAACCGTGCCTTTAAAACGGGAAATTGCCACCACTTTATTCAATGCGCCTTCCAGCTCACGCACATTGGCAACCACCTGTTGAGCAATAAATAAAGCACAATTTCTCGGTAAATCAACGCCGCTATTTTCAGCTTTTTTAAGTAAAATTTCGATCCGTGTTTCAATATCAGGTGGCTCGACTCCAACTGATAATCCCCAAGAAAAACGAGAAACCAAACGTGGATCCAATTCAGTTAACTCTTTTGGATAACGGTCAGAAGTTAAAATAATTTGTTTAGACTCATCAAGTAAGGCATTGAAAGTGTAAAAGAATTCAACCAAACTTGCTTCTTTACCCGCCAATAAATGAATATCATCGACCAACAATAAATCTAAAGAACGACAATTTTTCTTAAATTCTTCAACTTTGCCTTTTTGCAGAGAACTCACAAAATCTTGTACAAAACTTTCAGAGGTCATGTACATCACTCGCGCATTCGGTTTCGCTTGCAATAATGCATTTCCAACAGCTTGCATCAAATGCGTTTTGCCCAAACCTGTTGGACCATACAAAAATAAAGGATTGTGTTGTGAAGCACCTAATTGCGTAAGTACTTTGCGACAAGTTTCTGCAGCCATTTGGTTAGAACGCCCTTCTACAAATAGGGAGAAACTAAACAATGGGTTTAATTGTCTTTTCTTCGGTATTTTGGTTGGGTTTTGGCTAGGTTGCCCTACATCAGACTCTTTCTTGATTTTAATAGGTGTGGGTTGGCTACTTAACGCCGCAGTCGTGGTTGCGGGTTGTTCACTCGAAGATAAAATGGTGCCTGGACGCGAATCGACCAAAATTTCGACCTGACGTATTCGTCCTTCAGATAATTGTTCTGCCAATATTGAAATAAGCTCTAGATGATTATCCTGAATATAACGCGTCCAATATGGGTTAGGCGCATATAAGCGCATCACATCATCAACTTCTTCAGCAACCAAGGGACGAATCCACATCGCAAAGACGTTATCAGATAGCTCTTGTCGCAAGCGAGTTAAGCAGTCCGTCCAGAGCATGTGCATCCCCTATATATCCATTTTAAATTTAAAAAACAAAAACCAACCCCTTCTATTTCGAAGGGGTCGCCATTCTAACCAAGTTATCCACATCTGTCAGGCACATTCAGGCCACTTTCGCCGAAAAAAAAAGCATTCGTGAATTAAATTCAAATTTAAACCGATTGTGCATAACTTTTAGCACATCCTGTGGATAGTTTTAAGCCCAAAGTTATCCACAATCCACAAAGCCAATAGAAACACGGTTATACACAAAGTAACTACTTGTTTATTTTTAAAAATACTCGACTTTCCACAGAAAAAAGCCTTACTAATAATAATAAACTTAAATTTTAAATTTGAATTTACTTATAAGGATCACTGCGAATGTGGATAACTGAGCATATCGAAATTTAAATTCAAAATCCAAGGATTAAATTTAAAACAGCTATAGGAATGTGTATAAGCTTGTCGATAAGCTGTGAATATAACGCAATACTGATAAAATTTAAATAGATAGCTTGTGTATGTTTTTTGTTTTAAAACATTTTGTATAAATTGGAGTTGTTCACTTCATCTCAAACAATACAAACATTATGTAAAGTTTTAGGTTTTTGATTGACAGCGGAACCTTTGCGCCATAAAATCGCGGACCTTTACAGAAAGATCATTTTTGGGAGTTTCAATATGAAACGTACTTTCCAACCATCTGAATTAAAGCGTAAGCGTGTTCATGGTTTCCGTGCTCGTATGGCAACTAAAGCTGGTCGTCAAGTTTTAGCTCGTCGTCGTGCAAAAGGTCGTCATAGCTTAACTGTTTAATACTGTTAAGCTGACCAGATTTGGGTGATGTCACTTTACAGTTTTAGCACTGAATCTCGTATTCGTTGTGCTGCAGATTATAAAAGTGTGTTTGATGGTGCGCTTTTTAAAGTGCATCAGCCCCATTTCCTTTTTTTAGCAAAATTAACCGAACAGCCGAACAGCCGTTTGGGTATTGTCGTTGCTAAAAAAAAGGTACGTCGTGCACATGAGCGAAATAGAATAAAACGCCTTGCTCGGGAGAGCTTTCGTTTACATCAAGCGCAATTTAATGCTGATATCGATATTGTGGTGATGCCTAAAGTGGGTATAGAAGCAATTTCAAATCAAGAACTACATCAACAATTAGATTTAGCTTGGCAAAAATTACAGCGTTTAGCTAAAAAGCATTCCAAAGTCGTTGTAACACCCCTCCAAAATTAGAGATCTCCAATGGTACGTTTACTGCATTGGTTGATAAGATGCTACCAAATCGCAATTAGTCCATTATTGGGGCCGCGTTGCCGCTATATTCCAACTTGCTCTCAATATGCAATTGAAGCTTTACAGACCCATGGTGCTGTAAAAGGTGTATGGCTATCGACCAAGCGCGTTTGCCGTTGTCATCCTTGGGGTGGTTCAGGCTATGATCCCGTGCCACGCAAAGCACTTCGTTTCATTTCGTTTCATCAAATAGATTCTCAAATGCATCACGTTGCTGTACCCTTTCGTGATCGTTTATTTAAGCAAAATTTCTCTAATCATTTGGGATATTAGATATGCAACAATGGGCCAGATTTGCAATTCTTGGAGCCATGTTTGTTACCGCATATTTGCTTATTTTGGCTTGGCAAAAAGATTATGGACATGCTGCAACAGCACCGCAACAACAAGCGGCTGTTGTCACTACGCATGAAGTATCTGCAGATTTGCCAAATGCTCAAAATGCAACCGCGGCTTCAGACTTGCCACAAGCAAATGTGACTGCATCACAAGCCACAGAAAGTCCTTCTGTGAGTCAGCAACTGATTTCAGTACAAACCGACCTCTACCATCTTTGGATTAATCCGAAAGGTGGCGATATTGTTCGTATTGAGCTATTAAGCCACGATCAAAGCAAAAACGGTGATCAGCCGTTTGTGATGCTTGAAAATGATGCGAACCGTACTTATGTCGCTCAATCTGGTTTAATTGGTTTAAACGGACCGGACAGTAGCCGTAGCGGTCGTCCAATGTATGATGTTGAAAAAACATCTTATACATTGGCAGATGCGAAAAGTGTGGCGACCAAAGACGGTGCAACTCGTCAGGTATTGACGGTTCCATTGGTCTTTAAAACGCCTGAAGGCGTTGAAGTGATTAAGACTTTCACTTTTAGCCAAGGCGATTATCCGATTACGGTTAAACACCAAGTCATCAACCGCAGCCAGCAAAATTGGCAAGGTCAGATGTTTGGTCAATTAAAGCGTGATAATTCTGATGATCCAGGCAAATCTGACCAAGGTATTTTCACTTTAGGGACTTTCTTGGGTGGCGCATGGGGTACACCTGAAGCAAATTATAATAAGTTAAAGTTTGCTAATTTCTCTGATGAGAAATTGAGTCTTGATGCGAAAGATGCTTGGGTTGCGATGGTGCAGCACTATTTTGTCAGTGCTTGGATTCCGGGTAATCTAAAACTGACTCAAGCAGATGGTCAACCTTATGTTGCTAAGCTAGAGTCACGTCAGTCTACTGATAAAATGAATATTATTGGTTTCACCTCTCCTGTGATTAATGTACCTGCTGGTACATCAATGGAAGTGGATGCTAAGTTTTATTCTGGCCCAAAAATTCAATCTGAGTTAAAAGATCTCGCTGTTGGTTTAAATCAAACCGTTGATTACGGTTGGTTATGGCCAATTGCTAAATTATTGTTCTTAGGTTTGCAATTCTTCCATAACATCGTAGGTAACTGGGGTTGGTCAATTATCTTATTGACGATCTTAGTGAAATTGATTTTATGGCCACTTTCTTCGAAAAGTTATCGCTCAATGGCGAAAATGCGTGTGATTGCACCTGAAATGCAACGCATGAAAGAAGAGTTTGGCGAAGATCGCATGCGTTTTTCGCAAGAAATGATGGCGTTGTACAAGCGCGAGCAAGTGAATCCATTATCTGGGTGTTTGCCGTTATTGCTACAAATGCCAATTTTCTTAGCTTTGTATTGGGTCTTGATGGAGTCAGTTGAACTTCGTCATGCACCGTGGTTGGCTTGGATTCAAGATTTATCTGCGATGGATCCTTGGTTTATTTTGCCGTTGATCATGGGTGTTACCATGTACGTACAGCAAATGTTAAACCCACAACCGACTGATCCAATGCAGGCTAAAGTATTCCGTATCATGCCAATCATGTTCACGGTCTTCATGTTGTTCTTCCCTGCAGGTTTAGTGCTGTACTGGATCGTCAACAACAGTATTACGATCCTACAACAGTCATTTATCAATAAAAGCGTAGAGAAAGATCGTCTCAACAAGGTTGAGACAACCTCTTAATCTCGAACTTTTACTGAATAAATCCGCTTAAGATGGTAATCTTAGGCGGATTTTTCTTTGGCTGTCATTTGAGTTTTTTAGGTGAATAACATGCAATATCAAACCACAATTACTGCGATAGCTACGCCTTTGGGTCGTGGTGGTGTGGGGGTGATTCGTCTCTCTGGTCCTAAGGCCTATGAGATTGCACAACAACTCACACAAAAAACATTACCTGCTGCCCGTATGGCTGGTTTCCGCAAGTTTTATGATGCGGATGGTTCAGTGATGGATGAAGGTATTATCTTATGTTTTCCGAATCCGCATTCTTTTACAGGGGAAGATGTGGTTGAAATCCAAGGACATGGTGGTCCTGTGATTCAAAATGCACTGCTGGCACGCTTACTTGATTTAGGCGCAATTGCAGCCAAAGCGGGTGAGTTTTCCATGCGCGCTTTTGAAAATGGCAAAATGGATTTGGTTCAAGCTGAAGCGATTGCCGATCTGATCGATGCGACTTCACAAGCGGCGGCACGTTCAGCAGTACGCTCATTACAAGGCGCATTTTCAACCAAAATTAATACCGTTTTAGAAAAACTCATTCACTTACGTTTACATGTTGAAGCGGCGATTGATTTTCCAGAAGAAGAAATTGATTTCTTGGCGGATGGTAAAATTTTAGCGTTATTGGATGATGTGCAAAGTTCTGTTCACGCTGTACAGCAATCTGCGCGTCAAGGGCAGTTGTTACGTGAAGGTTTGCAGGTGGTCATTGCAGGTAAACCGAATGCAGGCAAATCCAGCCTATTAAACGCATTGGCGGGACATGAACGCGCCATTGTGACTGATATCGCAGGAACAACCCGTGATGTGTTACATGAAAAAATCAGTTTGAATGGTTTGCCTATCACCTTGACTGATACCGCAGGTCTACGTGAAACAGGTGATATTGTTGAGCGAGAAGGTATTCGTCGTGCCATCAAAGAGATTGAACAAGCAGATCTTTTGTTATTGGTATATGACCTAAATCAAGCCGATGAACCGTTGCAATTGGCGCAAGAATATTTTGCTGACCATCTTGAACCGAAACGATTACTTTTGATCGGCAACAAGTGTGACTTGACGGGACAAATCGCAGAATTAAGCGATTATCAAGGATTCCGTCATATCCGTGTTTCTGCCAAGCAAGAAATGGGTGTTCAGGCGCTCATAGATGCGATTACAGCGCATGCAGGCTTCCAGCCTGAAGAAGATACCTTTATTGCTCGAACTCGCCATTTAGATGCAATGAAGCGCACTCAGCGCTATCTTGCAGAGGCACGGGAGCAACTAGTGGTGTTTAATGCGGGTGAGCTAGTGGCAGAGTCATTACGATTAGCACAAAATGCCCTCGGTGAAATCACAGGTGATTTTAGTGCCGATGATTTATTGGGTAAGATCTTTGGTTCGTTTTGTATTGGGAAGTAATTGCACATTTTAGTCTTGTTTAATAGATTTTGGTGGGTTTTAAGCCATTAATTTATAATGATTTAATGGTTTTTTTATTGAGTATATCCAATATTTTTTGTTTTAATGATCATAGTTTTTACTGCTAAATTTTTTATAATTTAAAGTTCTCATGGGATAGAGATGATTGCTTATAAAGTAATATTCGGAACAATTACAAAAACAAATCGAGAAGATGCTGAATGGTTAGTTGAAGATTACATTTCAGTCTTATTACATAATGGACAGATTTGTGGTGAATATTTTTTAGTTGTACAAAAGGAAAAGCTTTGTGCGTATCTAAATGTACAAGGTAGAAATGCATATGCTATGAAATATCATTGTAAGTATGGTATTGAGCGACTTCATAAAATCATTGAATTTTTTGGTAGGAAGCCCCAATGGACGCTTATTGATGATGATATTCCAAAACAAAATATTACATGGGAAAATGCTCCATTTCTTTACCTCTTTACGCATATGGGGGATAGACGATCATCTTTATGTCGTGGGGATAATGGCGAATCGATTTCTATTTATCTTATTCCAGGTGAACATGAACAGCGTGAAGAAATATATTTTTGGCAGCAAGAATACAAAACTTATGATCAAGCTTGGACATATAGCGGTGCTTTGGAAAAAGTCGCTTATAAACAATTGGCAACTTCAGATAGTGAGTTAGCAAAAGCAGGTCAAAAAATCGGTAAATATATCGAAAAAGTTACAGGCATACCTACCTATTATTATCTAGTGCGTTATTGGGGACGTCGCACAAATGAATATGCTCGGCTTTGCCCATCTTGTGGTCAAAATTGGAGTACAGAAGTAAACTCTAATGAATTTCATCATTTTCCATTCAAATGTGATCAATGCCGTTTAGTCTCCCATCTTGCTGTCTCTTATGAAGATGAGCGACAAGCAGTCATTGGTGAGTGGGGGGGGTAAACAACTAATCAGCAATGTTCCACGTGAAACATCGCGAGAATTGGTTTGATTTTGGTTGCGACTCAGTAAGTCGAGCTGTTTAGCTATGAGAGACGGATTACAATAGCGGCTGATTTTTGATTCGAGTATCAGTCATGTTAAAAAAAATTGGGATATTCTCATTATTGAGCTGTGTTTCGGCACTGAGTTTAGCCAATGTGGAAACGCTCAAAAGTAATTTAAATAAGAACTATCCCAATATCCAAGTGACCAATATTCAAAGCACTGAAATGGCAGGTTTATACAGTGCCAGTCTGGATAATCAAATCATATATCTCGATGACACTGCAGAGCATATGTTTATTGGATCAATGGTGCGCTTAAAAGATCAGAAAAATCTCACCAAGGATTTGGTATTAAAGCAAAACTCAATTGATTGGAAACAACTTCCCTTACAGGATGCGATCAAAACGGTCAAAGGGAATGGCAAACGTCAGCTCGCAATATTTTCAGATCCAAACTGTCCGTACTGCAAGCAATTAGAAGCTGAATTAGACAAGCTCAATGATGTGACGATTTATACCTTTATCTATGCTTTAAAACCGCAATCTATCTCTGTTTCGAAACAAGTTTGGTGTGAAGCTAATCCATCGTATGCATGGAAAAATTTACTGCAGAAGAATGTTAAACCTAAAGCCAAAACCTGTGCCAATCCGATAGAGCGAAATCTAGAGTTAGGCCGTAAATTAGGGGTGAGTGGTACACCAACGTTAATCTTCTCAAATGGTTTGAAAATGGTCGGTGGTCGCAGTGCTGAAGACATTCAAATGATTTGGAAGGAATTAGGACTTTAAAAATACAACTCCCAATTCATTATTTTGGATGAATTGGGAGTGATCCAACGATTTAACTTTTCTTGGTGGCGAGGTTATAAACAAATAAAATAATCACTGCACCGATCACGGATGCAATAAATCCTGCTGCTGAGTTTTCCCCGTATAAACCGAGTAATCGCCCCCCATAAGTCGCCAATAAAGAACCCGCAATACCGAGTAAAGTGGTGACGATAAAACCTGCTTTATCATCCCCTGGATGTAAGGCTCTTGCGATTAGACCTGCAAAAAAACCCACGACAATTGCAACAATCAGCGTCCACATTGTTTTTCTCCTTGTTTCATAAAGCGATTTATTTTTTTATCCTGCTAGATCAAGCGCGTGCTGTCTGTAGTAGATTGCTTATTTATGTCGTATTTTTGTGCAATGTTTAACAGATTTTAATTAAAATTAAAGCTTAAAAAAGTGCTTTTCAACACCTGAGCGAAGATAAAAGCATGAGAAGCATCGCTTCGCAAGGTACGAGCGCAAGATGAGCAGCTATGCTGAGAATGGAGAAAATTAAAACAAACTTAAAGCATCGCGTTAAGGATTTGTCTTACGAAGCCTTTAAAGCTTCGCAAGAAGACCTTGAGCCATATCTGGCTCATATGCTGCGCATGGGGATAAAAGCATTGGATATTTGCAGCACATTAAAAATGGGCTGATGTTGCAAGCTTACAGACCAATTTCACCAATAAAAGGTAAATGACGATATTTCTGATCGAAATCGAGACCATAACCGACAATAAAGCGATCTTCAACTTCAAAACCTAAGAATTTTACGTCTAAATCAATCTCACGGCGTGATGGTTTGCTCACCAGCGTACACAGTTCAATTGAATTTGGTTTACGCGTTTGCAGCATTTGCATCACTTTGTTGAGGGTATTGCCTGAGTCAATAATATCTTCAACCACCAATACATCTTTACCGTGAATTTCGCCATCCAAGTCCTTTAGGATTTTGACATCACGGCTAGAGGTTGTACCACCGCCATAGCTGGAAACGGTCATAAAATCGAGTTCGTGTGGTTTTTCAATGGCACGGCATAAGTCTGCCATGAAGATGACTGAACCGCGCAGTAAACCAATCAATACCAGTTCTTTATCACTTTGAGCATAGTGTGCATTGATTTTTTCGCCAAGCTCTTTCACTTTGGCTTGAATCTCTTCACTTGAAATCATAATGCGCATTGCAATGGTCATCGGCAGATTCCTAAAACATTAAATATGGGAAAATAAAAAAGGTGTTGACCTGCAACACCTCGAAAATTTGAGCTAATGGAAGAATTTTAAAACAAAATGAGTTTTCATGCATCTTTTGATGATGAATATCTGCCATTTTGCTGAGAAGTGCTATCTCGTTTCAGCAAGATTGCAGTTCCAATCGCTAACAATATCAAACCAAGTTTTCGTTTGTTTGAGGCTTTAGTTTTGGCTATAGGCTTTTTTTCCATAGATATAAGTGGCCTCAATATTGCGGTCATCGCCCATGGTAAACAGTGCAAATAAGCTGTCATCAATGGATTTTGACCGTGACTGACGCAGTTGTTGTAAAGCGGTTGCTTGAAGATTCAGCACCACAAAATCCGCTTCTTTGCCTATATTGAAGTTACCGAGTTTATCATCCAGATCGAGCGCTTTTGCACCACCCAAAGTGGCATGATAAAGCGATTCAAAAGCGGAAAGTTTGTCGCCTTGTAACTGTTGTACTTTGTAGGCTTCATTGACCGTTTGCAATAAGCTAAATGAAGTCCCCGCCCCGACATCAGTGCCTAAACCAACTTTGACTTGTTGATCCCATGTTTTTTTCAATGGAAATAATCCGCTGCCTAAAAACAGGTTTGAGGTTGGGCAGAAAGCAATTGCGGAATCTGTGTCATGCATGCATTGCCATTCAGCATCTTCCAAATGCACGCAGTGTGCGAACACCGAACGCTGACCTGTTAGACCATAATGATGATAGACATCGAGATAGCCATTTTGCGCTGGGAATAAATCTTTGACCCATGCAATCTCATCTTTATTTTCACTTAAATGTGTATGCACATACACATCAGGAAACTCTGCTTTAAGTTGCCCTGCTTTTTCTAATTGTTCTGGTGTAGAAGTCGGTGCAAAACGTGGTGTGATCGCGTATAGGGCACGGCCCTGACCATGCCACTTCTGAATTAGTGCTTTAGAATCGTCATAGGCGCTCTCTGCGGTGTCGCAAAGTGCTTCAGGTGCATGACGGTCCATCATCACCTTACCTGCAATTAAACGCATCTGGTGCTGTTGTGCGGCTTCAAATAAAGCATCAACTGATTCAGGATGGACAGTGCAGAACACCAGTGCCGTGGTGGTGCCATTTTTAAGCAGTTCATTGACAAAGAATGCGGCAATTTCTTGGGCATAAGCTTGGTCTTTAAATTGGATTTCGGTTGGGAAAGTATAGGTATTTAACCAACTGAGGAGTTGTTCGCCGTAGGCACCGACCATTTCGGTTTGTGGAAAATGGATGTGAGTGTCAATCATCCCAGGAATGATTAATTGTTCAGGATAATGCTGAATGTCAACGCCTGTAGGAAGATGCTCTTGTGCTTCATTCCAAGCACCAAACCAGCGAATTTTGCCATTTTCGGTGATGAGTACGCCATCTTCGATATAACGCGCTTGATCGGCGATTTCTGCTGCTTGGGAAACGGTTTTTTGAATATCTAAGAAGCGACCACGAACAACCGTGATCTGAGTAGCCAACGTCATAACAACCTACAGGTTTACTTTTTTCGGTTGATTGTACCTGATTTTGTCCAAGTTACTGGAATATTCGCCTAAATTAAGCTGCTAAAAAGTGTATAAATGTGAGTAATCTTTTGAGTCAATTCACTCAACTTTTCGGTGGTTAGGGCTAAGCTGCTTTAGTTATTTAAGGATTTAAACACCAATGACGTCGCATCAAACACATCATCGAGACGCTTTTTTTGATTTGATCTTAAATAGCTCTGACCTCTCGGAGATGCTAAAACAACTTGCAAAGCTACATCCTCAAGCCTATTTAAGTGCAGGTGCGCTTAGAAGTACAGTTTGGGCATTTTTGCATGGTCAGACTTTTGATTTAAAAGATAGCGAAATTGACGTGATTTATTACGATGGGCAGGAACGGAATAACCATGTACAGCAGCGATTAAAACAAAAATTAGAACAACTATTTCCTCAACAGCAATGGGATGTGGTGAATCAGGCTTTGGTGCATACATGGTATCGCAAGGAAAATGGCGAACAAATTCAGCCCATATCATCGATTGAACATGCTTTATCGTTATGGCCTGAAACGGCAACCGCTATCGCGCTTCGTTTGAACTCATCTGGAGAGCTGGAGCTGATTGCACCATTTGGTTTACAAGATTTATTTGAATTACGACTCCGCTGGAATCCTGCACTGGTCAGCTATACCACCTTCAAAAATCGTGTTGAGTCTAAAAAATGGTTGCAACAGTGGCCTCGATTACAGTGGGTTGGTCCAACTGAAACACATGAGGCTTGAATAGAACAAAGGGACTTGATTGAAATCCCTTTGTTCATGTTCAGCGTATTATTCCGCTTGACGCTTATTGTGACGTAACGACAAATACGCCGTAATACTTAATACCAAGATGATAAAGCTGAGTGAGATCCAAATTGGCATGTGGAACACATCTAGCAATAACATTTTTGTTCCAATGAACAACAGAATAATGCCCAAGCCATACGGCAAATAATGTAATTTCGTTGCGGCGCCCGCCAGTAAAAAGAACATTGCGCGTAAACCTAAAATCGCCATTAAATTTGCCGTGAGGACAATAAACGGGTCAGTGGTCACGGCGAATATCGCAGGAATGGAATCCACCGCAAAAATCACATCGGACGCTTCTACCAATACCAACACCAAAAATAACGGCGTTGCCCACAAAAGTCCGTTTTGACGTACAAAGAATTTGTTACCTTCAAGTTGAGGAGTAATCCGGAGGTGTTTGCGTAACCATTTGAGTAAAATATTGTCTTCAATATTGCTTTCTTGCTCTTGTCCTTTTAGGAACTTAAAGCCTGTATACACAAGGAATGCGCCGAAAATATACAGTACCCAAGAGAACTCTTGAACGAACCAAGCACCGATGAAAATAAAGATCGTTCTCAGCACGATCGCACCGAGTACGCCATAGAGCAAAATTTTGCGTTGTAAGGCTGGTGGGATGGCGAACGCGGCAAAAATCATCAACCAAACGAAGACATTATCAATCGCCAATGATTTCTCAAGTAGATAACCTGCGAAGTACTCCATGGTTTTTTGATTGGCGATATTTGTCCCGATCGTTTGTTGTAAATACAGCCATAAGCCTCCACCAAATACGATCGCTGCAGTGACCCACGCCACACTCCAATAAGCGGCTTGCCGAATTGGCACGTCTTGGTCTTGTTTTTGTTTAAAGCCTAAAAAATCGATCAATAGCATCACCGTGACGATGCCAAAGAATGCAAGATACAACCATACGTTGCCGATAGATTCCATTACCACTCCCAATCTGGCAAATGGAAGAGGCATAAAAAAACCTTGACCAGTTGCCAGATGAATTAAAAAAAACATCTGTTTCAACATGATCAAGGTCTTGCCTACATCATCCTTGGGGATGATGCTCAGAGTCCGACTTTTTGCAAAGTGTAATGACGGAGCTCTGACACCAAAGCGCTTTAATTTCAGTGCTTCGGTTTGGAGGAGGCTACTCCCCTTGTCAAACGAATTTCGTATGGATGGTGACATCCAAATTAGGCTGTAGAATTACACAATTAACTTATTTGTGCAAATTTGAAGAAATAATTTTCCAACTATATTTTATGATGCAAGGGGTTAACCCTGATTCCCCAATAGATTAAGTTAGATGTATACGTTAGATAATATCGCTTAGAGAAAAATATATGAGTGCCGAGAAAAATCAAAACATGACTTTAAAGTTATTTGCCCCCAGAGATCCCAAAGAGCCGCACCGAGCTGCAACGCCATTAGAGCTTTTATTTGATTTAGTTTTTGTTATTGCAATTGCAACAGCTGGTCAACAACTTCACCATGCCATGATCGAAGGTCATTTATGGCATGCCTTGCCGACTTACTTTATGGTGTTTTTTGCCCTGTGGTGGGCATGGATGAACTTTTCTTGGTTTGCTTCAGCATATGACAATGATGACACGCTATATCGATGTTTGACCTTTGTTCAAATGGTGGGATCATTAGTCATGGCAGCAGGCATTCCTGCGGTGTTTCAGCAGCATAATTTCGACATGATCATTATTGGTTATGTGATTATGCGGTTGGCTTTAGTGACCCAATGGCTGCGAGTAGCAAGGCATGATCCGCTAAGAAAAGTAACAGCATATCGCTATGCAATCGGAATCGTATTGGTTCAACTCGGTTGGCTCATCAGTTATTTTAGTGCGATTCATCTTAGTCCATTGCTGTTTTTGGTCCTTGTATTCTTTGAACTGGCAGTGCCTTTCTATGCTGAGAAATACGCAGCGACGCCATGGCATCCACATCATATTGTTGAGCGATATGGATTGTTGACGATTATTGTATTAGGTGAATCGATCATTGGGTGTTTTGCTGCGACTCAAGATGCATTTTCAAATAAAGAATTAAATCTTGAAGAAATTTTTCTAGTAGTGGGTGGCTTATTGATGATGTTTGCAATGTGGTGGAACTACTTTGATCGAAGTCATCACCATCACCAACGCCGAGGTGTACAACCATTTTTATGGGGTTATGGACATTTTTTAATTTTTATTAGTATTGCGGTTTTGGGGGCAGCATTAGCAGCCGCCGTAGATGTCTCAACCCAAAATGCACAGATTTCAAGTCAGATGATGGGGCTGATTATTGCTGCAACGTTGGTTGTGTATAGCAGCTGTGTGTGGTTGTTTTACGAAGCATTTTATTTACAGGGGTGGAGACGTTGGATTTATCCTGTCACCGTTTTAATTTTATTTTGCACTCCATTCTTATTTAACCAAATTGGACATATCATCTTGGCTATGGCCGTTGTATATATCCTTAGACTCATCGTTTCTAAAGCATTTTTACTGAACTGTACTGATGAGCCTGTAGGTTCAACTCAATAAATGCCTACCAAAATTGTTTTGAGTGCGAGTTAGAGATGGAATGCTCTCACTCGTCTCAATCGAAAATTTTTAAGATCTCTTGGCGTAAAAATTGATGACGCGGGTTTTGTTTCACATGGTCATGCCAATACATACCCATGGTGATTCTTGGCAGTTCGATCGGTAAGGCATGAATATGCAAATTTTCTGCATAATTGAGGTGTTTTAAAATACTTTGTGGAATGGTCAAAATCGAATTTGGATACTGTGAGAGGACTTGCAACGCTGTTGAATAATGCTGACAACGCAGAAAAATTTGGCGAGACAGTTGTTGGCGATTGAGATAAATATCCTCCAACAGTATGCCAGTGCGCCGTGATGAAACCCCGATATGCGGTGAAGATAAATACAGTGATAAATCCATTTCCGTTTGTTGAGTGCATACGACAAAGTGATCTTCAATCAGGTTTTCAAATTGTAAATTCGCTTGATAGGGTTGCACTAAATCAATCACAAAATCAATTTGTTGGGCGGATAAATCCGCCAGCATGTTTTTACGATCCAGTTTAGAGCTGAGAAACTGAATATCGAGATTTAATTGTGCAAAGTGATTGACCAATTGCGGAAAAATAATCGGCTCGATTTCATCGTGAATCGCAATTTTAAGGCTTTGCAACATGCTCGGTACAAATGCTTGTTTCGGCATGGCAATACTTTGAATGCTTAGCAATGCCGTTTGAATGGGTTGATAAATTTGCTCGGCAAAGGGTGTAGGCAACATTTTTTGGCCGCTACGCACAAACAGCTCATCATTCAATTGTGTGCGTAAGCGTTGTAAGGCATGACTCACTGCGGATTGACTAATACATAGCAGTTGTGCAGCTTTAGAAATGCTTTTTTGTTCAAAAATGGCAATAAAAAGCGGGTATAAATTAATATCAATACGATGGAAATGGCCTACTTCTAAAGGGGTTGTATTATGAATATTGTTCATAGTTCTAAATAAAATAAAATCATTTCATTCATAATAAAATTTCGCTTATGGTGATGTAAAGCAGCGAATGATCTTTCGCCACATTTTTACCTTGAGGGAGCTGATGATGTTTGCATTATCTGAACGCGCACAGGATTTTATTGCACGAACGCAAGCCTTTATTCAACAAGAAATAGAACCGATCGAAAAAGCGTTTTGGGATGAAGTGCATCGTTTAAATGTCGATGGCGACTGGACCAAATGGCAATGGCCTGAACAATTACAACAACTGAAAAGTAAAGCCAAAGCCGCTGGTTTATGGAATATGTTTTTGCCTGATCCTGAACTTGGTGCGGGCTTATCGGTACAAGAGTATGCACATATTGCCGAACTTACTGGACGTAGCTTGCTCGCCCCTACCGTTTTTAACTGTAATGCACCGGATAGTGGCAACATGGAAGTATTGTGGCGATATGGTAGCGAAGCGCAAAAGCAACAATGGCTGCAACCTTTACTGAATGGAGAGATTCGCTCGGTCTTTTGTATGACTGAACCTGCTGTTGCTTCCAGTGATGCCACCAATATGCAAGCCACTGCCGTGATTGACGGTGATGAGATTGTATTAAATGGGCGTAAATGGTGGTCATCTGGTTTGGGTGATCCCAACGCTAAAGTGATCATTTTCATGGCCTATACGCCTGATTCGAGCAAAGACCGCCATCATCAACATTCGATGGTGTTAGTCCCAATCGAAACCCAAGGTGTGAGCATTGAAAGAATGTTACCTGCTTTTGGTGACTATGATGCGCCACATGGTCATGGGCAAGTCAGCTTTGACAATGTTCGTGTTCCTGTCAGCAGTTTTATTGGTGGTGCAGGACAAGGCTTTGAAATAGCACAAGGAAGGTTAGGACCTGGGCGGATTCACCATTGTATGCGATGCATTGGCGCAGCAGAAAAAGCCTTGGAGTTGATGATTGATCGTGGCATGTCACGTAAAGCCTTTGGTCAAGAGATCCTGAAATTGGGTGGGAATTTAGAGCGTGTGGCTGAAGCACGTGTGCAAATCGACCAAGCCCGTTTATTGACGCTTTATGCAGCGTATAAGATGGATACTTTGGGCAATATGGCTGCGCTCACCGAGATTTCAGCGATCAAAGTGGTCGCACCAACCGTATTGCAAAATGTGGTGGATATGGCGATTCAAATCCACGGTGGTGAAGGCGTTTCACGAGATACCCCACTCACAGCATTTTTTAATCAAGCACGTAGTTTACGTTTAGCCGATGGACCTGATGAAGTTCATAAAGGCATGATTGCCAAATTAGAGCTGAAAAAACGTGGCTATGGTCGAAAATAAGGATATAAGAAAATGGCAGTGATTGATGTAGCTGATCAAGTTCGTAAAGGTGAAGAACTGGATGTTGCCGCAATTGAAATGTGGTTAAAAACTCAGGATGTGAGTTTACAAGGGCAAGCGCAAGTGACCCAATATTCAGGTGGGGCTTCCAACTGGACTTATCGCTTGCAATATGACAATGCAGATCTGATTTTACGTCGCCCACCCAAAGGCACCAAAGCCAAATCCGCGCATGACATGGCACGTGAATACAATGTGCAGAAGCATCTTGCACCGTTCTACCCTGTCCTGCCTGAAATGGTTGCCCTATGCCAAGACCAGAGTGTCATCGGTTGTGATTTTTATGTGATGAAGCGGATCGAAGGCATTATTCCGCGTGCCAATTTACCTAAAGAATTGCAGCTTGATGAGCAACAGGTGCAGCAACTTTGTTTGAATGTTTTAGATAAACTGATCGAATTGCATCAGGTGCCGTATCAAGGTACTGAGCTAGAAAAACTGGGCAAAGGTGATGGCTATTGTCGTCGTCAGGTTGAGGGGTGGGATGCGCGTTACAGTAAAGCACTGACCCCGAACGTGCCTGATTTTGCTTTTGTGCGTCAGTGGTTGCAAGCACATATCCCTGCCGATGCCAAAACTTGTGTCATTCATAATGATTGGCGTTTTGACAATGTGATTTTAAATCCGCACCAACCGACTGAAGTGATCGGTGTGTTGGATTGGGAAATGGCGACTTTAGGTGATCCATTGATGGATTTAGGTAGTGCCCTTGCCTACTGGATTCAGGATGATGATGATGCGTTGATGAAGTCGACTCGCCGTCAGCCGACCAATCTAAAAGGCATGCTGACGCGTCAACAAGTGGTGGATTATTATCTTGAGAAAACAGGCTTACAACCTGAAAATTGGGCCTTCTATGAAGTGTTTGGTCTGTTTCGATTAGCGGTGATTGCCCAACAAATCTATTATCGCTATTACCATCAACAAACCGATAATCCAGCCTTTAAAGATTTCTGGATCATGATTCATGCTTTGCATATCCGAGCCTTAAAACTGATTGCTCAAGACAATACAGAGGCACAGCAACTCATTCCTGAATGTGCGGCGAACTTACAGGATATTTTAAAGCGATGAGCACGATATATTTGGTGCGACACGGGCAAGCCTCTTTCGGCGCAGCAAGTTATGACCAGCTCTCAGCCAAAGGTGAGCAACAAGCGCAGATCGTGGGTGATTTTTTTAAGCGCAGCTTAAAGCAACCCCCATTTGTACTTGCAGGTTCAATGCAACGTCATCAGCAAACAGCACAATTGGCTTTATCGCAAAGTTTTCAGAATGCGCTGATTCAGACTGAATCAGCATGGAACGAGTTTGATCATCAACATATCTTTGCGCAATATGAACCGCGTTTTAATCAACCTGAATTGCTCAAACAGGATATTGCACAAGTGGCGAACCCACGTGCTTATCTGGCTAAAATCTTTGATGGTGCGATTGATCGTTGGATTGGGGAGCAATTTGACCATGAGTATCATGAAACGTGGTTAGGCTTCCAATCACGAGTGGAAACAGCGTTGCAAGGACTGTGTGAAAGCATGGATGCCACACAGCAGCGTCAAGCGGTGGTATTTAGCTCTGGCGGCGTGATTTCAGTGGCGGTGGGCAAGGTGTTGGGGCTAAATGCCAAACAAATTTTTGCGCTGAATTGGTCACTTGCCAATGCCAGTATCACCACACTGCGCTGGAAGGAAGGCCGTTTGCAATTACTGAGTTTTAATGAGCATCATTATTTAAAAGCGTACGATGAAGAACTTTTAACATGGATTTAAACAAGAATAGGTGACAGACATGGCAAAGACGATTTTAATTACAGGTGCAAGTTCGGGTTTAGGCGCAGGTATGGCGCGGGAATTTGCTGCCAAAGGCTATCATCTTGCGCTTTGCGCACGACGTTTAGAGCGTTTAGAAGCGCTCAAACAAGAGCTAGAAAACCAATTTTCGGTTCAGGTCAGCATTAAAGTTTTGGATGTTACCCATTACGATGATGTTTTTACGGTGTTTAAAGACTTCCAACAAGAGTTCGGCACTATTGATCGTATTATTGTCAATGCAGGTGTCGGTGAAGGGCGCCGTATAGGCAAAGGTCATTTTGAAATTAATCGCGCCACGGCAGAAACCAACTTTATTTCCGCATTGGCACAATGTGAAGCGGCGGTTGAAATCTTTAGGGTGCAAAATAAAGGTCATTTGGTGGTAATTTCTTCGATGAGTGCGATGCGTGGTTTACCGAAGCATCTATCAACTTATGCTGCAAGCAAAGCTGCAGTTGCACATTTGGCCGAAGGGATTCGTGCTGAGTTATTGAATACCCCGATTAAAGTCTCGACGATTTTCCCTGGTTATATTCGAACTGAGCTAAATGAAGGCGCGAAAAAATTGCCATTTGAAGTCGATGAGAAAACAGGTTGTCGAGCTTTAGTGAAAGCAATTGAGAAAGCACCAATAAAAGCGTATGTACCACAGTGGCCGTGGTTGCCTGTGGGGATTGCAATGAAGATTTTGCCGTTGAAATTAGTGAATAAATTGAGTTGATTGCAATTTAAAGAGAAGACTAATTTCTGAAAATGAGGGTAAAAATGATTTATAGCGCAATAAAGTGAGTACTGTGGCAGAAGTTTGGAATCATCAGAAGACTTTTGTATTGGCAATATTTTACTTTTGATGGGTCAAAAGTAACAAAAAACCCTCTGTTTGGCTGACGGCACATCCTTGATGCCGCAACCAAACGAGCGGCATCCATGCCGCCTGTCACGATAGTAAATACCGTTACAAGATTAAATTATGAAAGTGGGATATAGGCTAGATTAAGACAAAGCAGTAATCAATTTTTGGTGTAAACCACCAAAGCCACCATTCGACATGATCACCACAGCATCGCCCTCACCTGCTTCATTGACCACACGGGCAATGATGTCATCCAAAGAACGGCTGACTTCGGCTTTGTTTGATGATGCAGAGATGATGGGTTGTAAATCCCAATCTAAGCCTTCTGGTTGATACCAGATCACTTCATCCGCTAAACGTGCTGAATGCGCTAAACCATCTTTGTGGCTACCCATACGCATGGTGTTTGATCGTGGCTCAATGATTGCCCAAAGTTTACGCTCACCTAGACGCTTACGTGCGCCGTCCAGCGTGGTTTCAATCGCGGTCGGATGATGTGCAAAGTCATCATAGACTTCGATGCCACGTATAGTACCTAACAATTCCATACGACGTTTTACACCACCAAAATTTGATAATGCATCACAGGCTTGTTCAATGCTGACACCAACATGTTGCGCGGCAGCAATAGTCGCTAAAGCATTGGCAACGCTATGCTGGCCTGTCATGCTCCATTTCACTTCACCGATCACGCTACCGTGTTCCAGCACTTTAAAATGACTGCCATCGGCACTGATCAATTCAGCCGATAACGCTGCTTGAGCATTAGGTTCAAGACTGGTGCGGATGACAGGTGTCCAGCAGCCTTGTTCTAGGACTTCATCAATATTGGATTCGGTAATTGGCGCAATAATACGCCCTTCGCTTGGAATGGTACGCACGAGATGATGGAACTGTTTTTGAATCGCAGCAAGATCATCAAAGATGTCGGCATGGTCAAATTCAAGGTTATTTAAAATCGCTGTTTTAGGATGGTAATGAACGAACTTAGAACGTTTGTCAAAGAAAGCAGAGTCATATTCATCTGCTTCAACACAGAAGTATTGACCACCACCTAAACGCGCGCTTTCACTAAAACCAAGGGGCACACCACCGATCAAGAAGCCGGGATTTAAACCTGCTTGATCGAGTACCCAGGCGAGCATGGTTGTGGTGGTGGTTTTACCATGTGTCCCTGCGACACCTAGCACGTGTTTACCTTGTAGCACATGGTCTGCCAAGAATTGCGGACCAGAAATATACGGCAAACCTTCATTGAGCATGTATTCAATCGCATCTATGCCACGTTTCATGGCATTGCCGACGATGACTAGATCTGGATGTGGCTGTAAATGACTATGATCATAACCTTGCATCAACTCGATACCTGCATTTTCCAATTGAGTTGACATCGGTGGATAAACATTGGCATCTGAGCCTGTGACTTTATGTCCTAAATCTCGTGCTAATAGAGCCAAAGACCCCATAAATGTGCCACAAATACCCAAAATATGCAGATGCATCATGCTTCTCTCTTTATCCAATCACGCAATAAACGTGTGTAATGCAATTAAAAATTTGCCTCAAAAGATAGCAAGGCTGATATGGAAAAGATAGTCAAAATTCGTTGTTGTTGTTTACTTCAAATTAAAGCAAGAAGTGTTAATATTTCAGCGCTTTTATACTGACTCCAATCTCCTTATTAAGCTTGTATTCTGAATCAGAAGGACATGAACTTGAGCCCTACTCTTTTAGCGCTGTGTTTATTGGTTATTTCCAATTGTTTTATGACCTTGGCATGGTATGGTCATTTGAAATATTTACATGATGCACCGATCTGGCAGGCGATTTTACTGAGTTGGTGTATTGCCCTACTCGAATACAGTTTTATGATTCCAGCGACCAAACTATTGAGTCAACATGGCTGGGGTCTGGGGCAAATGAAAATTACTCAGGAAGTGGTGACCTTGCTGGTGTTTGTCCCATTTTTACTATTTATGTTTAAACAGCCTTTTAAGTTAGATTATGTTTGGGCGATGCTCTGTTTATTGGGCTGCGTCTATTTTGTTTTCCGCAATCACAGCTAATTTTTCTGCGATCAGTTCAAGCGTTCTGTAGTTGGGGATGCTTGAAAAAACCGCTATAATATCTGCCAATTTATTCCTTTGTGTTTGGCGTAAGTCGAGACACTGCCCTCTTTTTTTATCAAGTTTTGGAAAAGCCAATGAATGCGGTCGCAACAGATAGCCAACCTTTAGTCGGGATTATCATGGGTTCTCAATCAGATTGGGCAACACTTGAACATACCGCTAACATGCTCAAACAATTGGGTGTGCCTTTTGAAGCTGAAGTGGTTTCTGCGCACCGTACACCAGATCGTTTATTTGAATATGCTGAAACAGCACGTGATCGTGGTATCCAAGTGATTATTGCAGGTGCTGGTGGTGCGGCACATTTACCAGGAATGTGTGCAGCAAAAACTGATTTGCCTGTGCTGGGTGTACCTGTTAAATCTTCGATTTTAAATGGTGTAGATTCATTACTTTCGATTGTACAAATGCCTGCAGGTATTGCAGTAGGTACATTGGCGATTGGTCAAGCGGGTGCAACCAATGCAGCCATCATGGCAGCGCAAATTCTGGGTTTAACACGTCCTGAGATCGCAAAAAATGTTGCGGATTTCCGTACTGCGCAAACTGAGAAAGTGTCGAGCAAAAATATCCCTGGTCATGAATGAGGATAAGCAAAGCAACGCTTTGCCCGAATGCAAGGCGAAGACTTTGTCTGAGCAAGTAGAGTCATATAAATGAATAAAACCATCGGTATTTTTGGTGGCGGACAACTTGGACGCATGATGGCGCAAGCAGCTCTGCCACTGAATATTCAATGTAGCTTTTTTGAAGCAGAAACGGATTGCCCAGCGGCGATTTTAGGTCCAGTCTTTTCAAGTAAAAATGAGCATGCCTTGCAGGATTTTATTGCCAGTGCAGATGTATTTAGCCTTGAATTTGAAAACACGCCTGTTGCGGATGTAGACGTTTTGACACAAACTAAAACTTTACACCCTCCTCGCCTTGCTTTAGCAACAGCACAGAATCGTTTGGCTGAAAAATCCTTATTTGATGAATTAGGTATTCCTGTTGCGCCGTATCGTGCAGTTGATAGCTTAGACAGCTTAAAACAAGCAGTAACTGATCTAGGTTTGCCAATCGTTTTAAAAACCGTAACTGGTGGCTACGATGGTAAAGGTCAATTTGTTCTACGTTCAGAAGATCAGATTGATACAGCTTGGGCTGAGCTTGGACCTGCGAAAAGCTTAATCGCTGAAAGTTTTGTGAAATTCAGTCGTGAAGTATCCATTATTGCGGTACGTGGTCAAGATGGTGATGTCAAAACATGGGCATTGGCAGAAAACCACCATCACAATGGTATTTTGTCGCACTCGATTGTTCCTGCGCCAAATAGCACCGATTTACAACCTGTTGCACAAGACTACATCACACGTTTGTTGAATCATCTCAATTATGTAGGTGTATTGACGCTTGAATTGTTTGTGACAGAACAAGGTTTATATGCCAATGAAATGGCATGTCGTGTCCACAACTCTGGTCACTGGTCAATTGAAGGTGCAATTTGCTCGCAATTTGAAAACCATATTCGTGCAGTAGCGGGATTACCGTTAGGTTCAACTGAGGTGATTCGTCCTACGGTAATGATCAATATTATTGGTCAGCATCCTCGATCAGAAGACGTTTTGGCACTCAACGGCGCGCATTTACATCTTTATAATAAGTCTGAACGTGCGGGTCGTAAGTTAGGCCATATTACTCTGATGCCGAATAATCGCGATGATTTAACTGTTTTATGTCGTCAACTTGCTCAGATTTTACCTGTGCCGTTGGCCTTGACGGAAGAAATGAGTATTTAAATTTAAAATATTTATCCACAATTGAGCGATCTTCGGATCGCTTTTTTATTGCCTATTACTTTTAAATTTAAAAAATGAATACTGTTGAGCTTGCGCCGAGGTGTGGATAACTTTATTTTTGACTTTTGAATTTAAATCCTACGGGTTAATTTGAATTTAAAACGCGAGAAGCTGCTTATGCTGTTTTTAAATTTAAAAATACGATCGAGTTTTAAATTTAAAAGTGGCGAGTATCATTGTTTTGAATTTAAATTATGGGCCTGTGGGTATCTATTTCCTTGGGCTATAAGTGTTTTGAGGTGAATAAATAGCTATAAATCAGCAATTTCCTCTTCTGATTTCATCGGTTGGGTTGTTAAAATGAATTTAAATAGGAGTGTTTTTTTTGAATTTAAAACTGATGCGACGTTCTGGTTGTGTTTTTAAATTCAAAGTTGATGTGGTGAGTTAAGCTTATTTTGAATTCAAAACATGGCGCTTGAGCTTTTTTAAATTTAAATGGCGTCTGTGTTTTGAATTTAAAAAGTGAACTTTAAATTTAAATGAGGAAGAATGAATTCAAAGTTACGTTTCCAAACTATACATCTTGATAGAGCGTGTTAAGGTGAACAAGAAATTTGAATTCAAAAATTATGGTTAAGACATGAAACATTATTTCCCTTTTTTTCTAGGCTCTGCCTTATTGACCTTATCCTATAGTGCCCATGCTGAGCTGATCATTAATGGCGCAAAAGTTTCTACGACTACCACAACGCCAAGCGCTGCAAATAACAGCAGTTTTACCCCGACGCAGAATTTTCAGAGCTGTCTGGCTGGTTTGCGCACTTCGGCTGTAGCGGCAGGTGTTTCTGGAGCGAATTATGACCGCTACACCCAAAATCTGAGTGCAGATTATTCGGTGATTGATCGATTGAATTATCAACCTGAGTTTTCAACACCGATTTGGGATTATTTGTCTGGTTTAGTTGATAACGAGCGAGTTCAAGCAGGACAGCAGAAACTTGCGCAACATCGTGATGTGCTGCGACGTGTAGAGCAAGCCTATGGTGTTCCCGCTGAAACCGTGGTCGCGGTATGGGGTGTGGAAAGTAATTATGGTGATATTTCAGGTAAATATCCTTTATTACAAGCTTTAGGAACTTTGAGTTGTGAAGGTCGTCGCCAGAGTTATTTCCGTGGAGAATTTTTTGCGACCATGCGTATCTTACAGCGCGGTGATGTCACCCAAGATCAACTCTATGGTTCATGGGCGGGAGCATTTGGTCATACGCAATTTATGCCATCTACTTATGAGCGTTTAGCCGTAGATTTTGATGGAGACGGCCGCCGTGACCTTGTTTCCAGTATTCCAGATGCTTTGGCATCAACAGCAAATTTCTTAAAGCGAGCAGGGTGGCAAACAGGCATGCCTTGGGGCTTTGAGGTTAAAGTTCCACAAGGTATGTCGATCTCTGGTGAAAGTCGTCGTAATAAAAAGTCACTGAATAGTTGGATTGCTCAGGGCGTAACGCGTGCCGATGGTCGGGCATTGGTGCAAGGGAATTTATCAGGTAGCACACCTGCAGGATTGATTGCACCTGCTGGTGCGAGTGGTCCTGTGTTCTTGGTGTTTAAAAACTTTGATGCGATTTATAGTTACAATGCTGCTGAAAGTTATGGTTTAGCGATTGCACATTTATCAGATCGATTAGGTGGAGCAACACCATTTTTAACTGCTTGGCCAACAGATGATGCAGGTACATCGCGAGTGGAACGTCGTGAAATTCAACAGTTTTTGATTCAACGTGGTCATGACATTGGTACGGTAGATGGATTGATAGGCGATAAAAGTCGTCAAGCGATTCGTCAAGAGCAAACGCGTTTAGGGTTAAATCCAACAGGACGTGCAGGGCAGCAAATTTTGCGCGCTTTCCGTCAGGAACAAGCACGCAAAATGATGCAGTAAGTATCGATGTGAAAAGGTCTGCCCAGTGCAGACCTTTTCTTTATGGTGCAGCGTCTAATTTTACTGCTTCTAGAATATCTAAAATCACCGCAGTCACATCCTGACTTAAGTCACGATCATTAAAAATTTCATAAGCAGTGATGGTGACATCAGTATCACTTGGCAATTGTTTTTGCTCTTCTTCAATCAAATGCTCAATCGGCAATAAGGTCTGCTTTACTTCTAAATGTAGAATGTCATCATGAGCAATATTTTCATCTTCAAGTTCGACGATTTGCTCATTGAAATAAGGAATCAAAATAGAATGAAGATAAGGACTGATATTTTGAATATCCATGATTTCGATATCACGAGTCTGCTCAATCGTACTGATGTGGTCATTCACTTCAATTAAGATATGATAATAACTCATGCTGATCTCCATTTAGGCTAAGATGATGTTTTCACATCACAATAACATGAATAAATCATAACAATCGACCCATTCTTGTCATCTTGTAAAAACATCATCTAATAAATGGCCTGGAGTTTGGATAGATCAAGCCTCAGTGAGAATAACCTAATAGCTCCAAATCAGTATCGGTCAGTCTAAAGTCTTTGGCTTGTTGTTGTTTAATTTTTGGATACATTAACGATTTTGGGTTGTGGGTATGTTTTAGGCCTAATGCATGACCAAATTCATGTGCTAAGGTTAAACGTAAATCATCTAGAGAAGAAAATTCGTAAATAAAAATTTGGTTGCCTTCAAATTGACCTTTATGCAAAATCTGTGGTTTAAACGTTTGATTAAATTCAGTAATTGACTGAGTTAAATGTTGGTAGAGCAGTTTGGATTTTCTGGTTTGTTGATCAAGTTGTTGAACCAGTTGCTGATGTATATCAATACGCGTTTGTAGTTGTGCAGATAGTTGTTCAAGTTCTTGTTTTGGACTTGTTGTAAATAAGGTTTTAATCGAGCGTCGCTGTGTATGTTGTTGCTGGCTCTCAACACGTGCTTGATATTCAGTTTTCTGCAATTCAAGTTGCATTGTTGAGCGAGCGAGGTTTTGTTTGAGCTGTTGTAATTGTTGATTTTCATTTAGCCAAATTTGTTGTTCATGTTTTAATTGATTCAAACTCTCGGTGCGTTTCATACTACGGATTTGACGCTGATCAAAGACTAAATGAATGGAAAACTCAGCTTCAGGATCATAAACAAAATAATGTTGTCCAGTGTCTTTTTCCCAAATCGCAGCCGCCTGTTTGCTCAAATCAATCATTTGCTGTTGGCTGATATTTAAGCGTGGATCAAAATGGGCAATACGGTAGCGCAAAGGCTGCTCTGTATTATAACGAACCTGAGTAGTTGTGGCATTTGATGAAATTTGAGCAAAGGCAGGGATTTGGGTTAGCATGAAAATACATGCAACCAATAGGATGGAACATAAACGCATAGCAGGAGATAAAGCTTGAAAAGGGCTGTATTTTAATCAGCTTTTATGATTAGTCAATTTGATGAAATGTATTTAAAATTCACTGGGTTGAAAAATACGTTTAGAAAAATAAAAAATACATCTGTAGAAGAGTAGATACTTCAGTGAGCTAAAAATCACTATTTTTAGGGAAGGTAGAGCTAAAAATAATGGAGCAACAATTATTTAGTTTTTATGCTCGACTAGGAATAATCTTAATTATGGCAAAGATAATCAACAAAAATGGGTCTGATTTACCCAATAAAATACATTCTGTATCACATAAAAATAATATTTTTCCTGTCAAAAAAACTGGCCACCGCGTTATACCGTTAAATGCTGAGCATATAATTTTATGCTTAGTGGATTGCTTTGACCAAGTTTCGATCAGAATCCGTAAGAGCAAATCTTTGCAGATTCTGTTGTTGAATGACGGGATACATTAGGGACTTAGGATCATCTGTATGTGCCAATCCCAAAGCATGTCCAAACTCATGTGCGAGCGTTAAACGTAAATCATCCGACGTCGTAAACTCATAAATAACAATCTGTTTGCCATTAAAATGACCTTTATGGAACAGACGCGGTTGAAAGACTTGATTAAATTGATTTGCTGCGGCAACAAGCTGCTGATTTTTCTGATTTAAGGTTTTAATCTCCTGATTAAGTTGCTGGGTTTTTTGGTTATGCAATTGCATGTCGTGTTGTAGTGTCACAGCCTGCTGTTGCAGTACTTTTTGGCGTTGCGTAAGCTGGTTTGCTAAACTTTTGGATGATGATCGTTGCTGATTAAACTGCTGTACATCAGCATTATATTGTTGGAATTGGGCGGTGAGTTGCGTTTGTTTGTTGGCGAGCAAGAGTGTCGTTTTTTCGATTTCATCTTTGGCTTGTTGTAGCTGTTGATTCTGATTTTCCCATTGTTTTTGTTGTTGCGTGATTTGATTCAAGCCTTGGATACGGTGAGAACTTTGTTGTTGACGTTCATCATAAACTAAGTGAATGCTAAATTTGGCGTGCGGATCATAAATAAAATGTTGTTTCCCCGTTTCTTGCGTCCAGATATTTGCAGCTTGTTGGGTGAGTTCTAACACTTGTTGCGTAGTTAAATTGAATCTTGGGTCAATCTCTGCAATACGATAATAAAGAGGTGTTTCAACAGATTGATGTATATGTGAACTTGCGTTATGGGAGTTGTTTTGTGCATAGCTAACAGGGGACACGCTCATATATATGCACGTCGCCATAATGATCATTAAACGTTGATCACGCATGTGAAATCCCCAAAAATAAAATTTATTCTTGAGTAATTTTTTACCTAGGTCAAAGTGCTATCTATTTAATAAATAAAGCTAAAAATTGTGATTTTTTTCTAGTAAAGTTGAAAATGAATCGAATGATATACACAACAGATAAGTAAAAAAATAGGTTGTTTTTTTATCATAAGTCTAAAAATATCAAAGAATTAAGCTTTGTTTAACTAAAATTTTAGCACAAATGGTTGTAAATTGATCAAATTGTTAACTTTTGTAAGAATTAGCCATGATTGAAAAGTTTTTTACTTTTGGGCAAAAAATTGTTTATTTGTGACATGAACGGTCGATTGATATTTCCGCTATGTATCGCCCTTTTAGTTAAAAAAAGATATGCATATAGTTCATCGAAATTTTGATTACTTTTTTATCTTGATCGGACAACACGTTGTTCAGCTTAACGCGCCCACAATAAATTGAGGTCGGCTTGTGTTAAACGAAAATGAGCAGCATCTTGATCTTTCATAATTGGATGCATGAGGGCATGTGGGTCATCACTATGTTTTAGTCCTAAAGCGTGACCAAACTCATGTGCAAGCGTTAACCTCAGATCATTCTCTGATTCCAGTTCATAAATGAGAATTTGTTTTCCGTTAAATAAGCCTTTATGAAATAAATGGGGTTGAAAACGTTGTTTATACTGACTGACTGAGGTGTTTAATTGTTGATCAAGTGCGTTAAGCTCATCCACTTTTTGATTTAAATGATTAATTTTTTGGTTGTATTGTGCTATTTCTTGTTTTAATAATTCGACACTTTGTTGTAAAGCTTGTTGCCGTTGTTGAAAGTATTGCTGATGTGCGGCTGATGAACGCTTGAGTTGAGCAGCTTGTTGTTCTTGATTGTATTGTTGAATTTGCTGATCAAGTTGTTGCCGTTTTAGGTTCAAAGATTGTTTGTTCTGAATCATTTCTTGTTCGATTCGATCAAGCTGTTTTTTCTTATCTCGCCATTGTTGTTGGTTCGCTTTCAGCTCAGTCAAATGCTCTCGTCGTTGTTCGCTCTCAACTTGGCGCTCATCATAAATTAAATGGATACTCAGTTGAGCGTCAGGATCATATACAAAATATTCTTTTCCTGTGCCATCTTTCCAAATTTGCGTGGCTTGTTGACTAATCTCTTTCACTTGCTCGATACTGAGTTTAAAGCGAGGATCCACTTCAGCAATACGATAGCGAAGACGCGTATCCAACGGGTGGGTGACCCGATCTAACAGTGAGTTAAATTTGAGCTGCGGGTGCTGGTAGCTTTGATAGCCAGTCCATAAGATAAAGAGTGTAAGACATATAAAAACGATTCGTATCATTTAATATTTTTGAAAAATAAAGGTTGATAGAGGCTTGGCGATAACAAGATCAGCTTTCATCTTTTATTTATATCATCATTTTAACATTTTGAATTATACATAAAGTTTGTGTTTATCAAGTTGGTGAACTGTGATACCGCTCCTTGAGCGTTAACATTGCACTTGTTATACATGCGTACAGCTGCGATATTTAGATAGATGAAGCAAATGTCGATAAGTAAAAATAAAATGTAAGGGAATCTAAATGCTGAAATATTTACTCAAAACACCTGATCCAATATGGGCAGCTTGCTCTCCAGCTGAAGCGAAAAATGAAAATTTAAAAATTAAATATTTAGGCACAGCAGGTTTTATCTTATCGGACCAACATCGAACTTTAGTCTTGGACCCATTTATTAGTCGTCCAAACCTATGGCATACACTCACTCAGCCTTTGCTGAGTGATCCAGAATTGGTTAAACAATACATTCCTCAGGCAGATGATGTGCTGATTGGACATGCACATTATGATCATATTTTGGATGCGCCAGAAGTATGTAAACAAACAGGGGCACGATTAATTGGTTCTCAAGCGAGTTTAATGTATGGACGTTCGGCAGGTTTGTCTGAACAGCAAATGCTTGAAACAAAAGGGCGAGAAATTATTGAATGTGGTAAATGGCAAGTTGTTGGGTTGCCTTCGATTCATGGCAAAGCACTATTTGGTCGTGTGCCCTTACCTGGAGACATGACTACACCACCACCTTATCCACCCAAATTTCATCAACTAAAGCATGGACAAGTCTTTAACTGGTGGATTAATACAGGGCAGTTGAGCGTGGTACATATTGATTCAGCAGATTTTATTGAACAGGAATTGCAGGGGAGGCAGGCGGATATCGTGTGTTTGTGTGCAATTGGACGTAAATACCGACCAAATTACGTCAGAGATGTGGTGCAACTGCTCAAGCCAAAATATATTATCCCGTGCCATTGGGATAGCATGGTGACTCCGATTGATGAGACACCGCAGTTATTACCTGAGGTGAATATCCCTGAATTTATAGAAGAAATTAAGGACTGTGGCGTGATTCCATTATTTATGCCGATCTTAGGAGAACTGTATTTTGATCAGGGAAATGATGCTTAGCACATAAAAAAACCGCGCTTTCGCGCGGTTTTTTTTAAAGAGACAAATTATTTTTTGTCATCTTTTACTTCTGTGAACTCAGCATCTACAACGCCATCGTCCGCTTTTTGTTGTTGACCCGCATCGCCACCTTGGAATGCATTTGGATCAAAACCTTCAGCACCACCCGCTGCACCTTGTGCTTGTTCATAAGCACGTTGTGTGATTGGCATCAAGATGTTTTGTAAAGCTTCAGTTTTTGCTTTGATATCTTCAACATCATTCTCTTTTGTTGAAGCTTCAAGTTCAGAAACCGCAGTTTCAATCGCAGTTTTTTCATCAGCAGTCACTTGTTCACCAAGATCTTTCACTGCTTTGTTCGAGCTAGTAATTAAAGCATCTGCTTCATTACGTGCTTTCGCAAGCTCTTCAAACTTACGATCTTCTTCAGCATTGATTTCAGCATCTTTGATCATTGCTTCGATTTCAGCATCAGACAAACCTGAGTTTGCTTTAATCTGGATCGACTGCTCTTTACCTGTGCTCTTATCTTTCGCAGATACTTT
The DNA here is from genome assembly GCF_004208515.1 of Acinetobacter halotolerans. Classification (GTDB taxonomy): domain Bacteria; phylum Pseudomonadota; class Gammaproteobacteria; order Pseudomonadales; family Moraxellaceae; genus Acinetobacter; species Acinetobacter halotolerans. Next base: position 7,589 of record NZ_SGIM01000017.1, on the reverse strand, counting down.
TAAGATACCATCAGCGTTAATATCGAATGAAACTTCAATCTGTGGCACACCACGTGGAGCAGGTGGGATGTCGCCGAGTTGGAAGTTACCTAACAATTTGTTTTGCTGCGCCATTTTACGTTCACCTTGGAACACAGAAATGTCTACAGCAGGTTGGTTGTCAGCAGCAGTTGAGAACACTTGTGATTTCTTCGCAGGAATCGTGGTGTTTTTCTCAATAATTGCAGTTAACACGCCACCCATGGTTTCGATACCAAGCGTTAATGGTGTTACGTCGAGTAAAAGTACGTCATTCTTGTCACCAGACAATACCGCACCTTGAATCGCAGCACCCATTGCAACAGCTTCGTCAGGGTTCACGTCTTTACGTGGCTCTTTGCCAAAGAATTCTTGTACTTTTTGTTGTACAAGTGGCATACGAGACTGACCACCCACCAAGATCACGTCTGAAATTTCAGAAGTTGAAAGTCCAGCATCTTTAAGTGCGATACGGCATGGTTCAATCGTACGAGCAACTAAGTCTGCAACTAAACCTTCAAGTTTTGCACGTGTTACGTTGATCACTAAGTGTTTAGGACCAGTCGCATCAGCAGTGATGTATGGAAGGTTGATTTCAGTTGCGTTTGATGAAGAAAGCTCAATTTTTGCTTTCTCAGCTGCTTCTTTTAAACGTTGTAACGCAAGTGGATCATTTTTCAGATTCACACTTTGTTCTTTCTTAAACTCTTCAACTAAGAATTCGATCAATGCGTTATCGAAATCTTCACCACCAAGGAAAGTATCACCATTGGTGGAAAGAACTTCGATTTGTTGGTCGCCATCAAGGTCTGCGATTTCGATGATTGATACGTCAAAAGTACCGCCACCTAAGTCATAAACCGCGATTTTACGATCGCCTTCTTTTTTGTCCATACCGAACGCAAGTGCAGCAGCAGTTGGTTCGTTAATGATACGTTTAACATCAAGACCTGCAATTTTACCTGCATCTTTAGTCGCTTGACGTTGCGCATCATTAAAGTACGCAGGAACAGTAATGACTGCTTCTGTTACAGTTTCACCTAAATAGTCTTCTGCAGTTTTTTTCATCTTTTTCAAGATTTCAGCAGAAATTTGTTGAGGTGCTAATTTTTTATCATTTACTTCAACCCAAGCATCACCGTTGTCTGCTTTGATGATTTTATAAGGTACAAGACCGATGTCTTTTTGTACTGCTTGGTCTTCGTAGCGACGACCAATTAAACGCTTGATTGCGAATAATGTATTTTTAGGGTTGGTTACAGCCTGACGTTTTGCACTTTGACCGACCAAGATCTCGCCATCTTTATAGGCAATGATTGATGGAGTTGTACGTGCGCCTTCTGCGTTATCGATTACTTTTACTTTATCGCCTTCAAGTACAGCAACACATGAGTTGGTAGTACCTAAGTCAATACCAATAATTTTCGCCATTTGGTGTGTTCCTCTAAAATTTTTGAATCCCCTCATTTCCTCTTTTAATAAAGAGGATAAAAGCGTTGTTTGCTAAAGGGGATTTGCTTGTTATTCGATATGAGAGTCATTCGGTTTTTTTCAAGCATTTTTATGAAAAAAAAATCAAAAAACTCTCAAATTCTTTGTACTTTGAGCACATTTACATGTTGCTCGTGTGCTTTATTGACCAACCATGACCATCGCTGGACGCAAGAGACGACCAGATAAGGTATAACCTTTTTGTAGTACTGTGCCGATTTCACCTGCTTTGGCATTTGGGTCAATACCAACAGCTTGATGGTGATCTGCGTTGAAACCATTTGTGGTATCGACTGCAACCACATCGAATTTTTCGAGTGTGGTGAGCAATGATTTCAGGGTCAGTTGCACACCTTCAAGTAAAGGCGACTGTTCATCACCCGCAGCTTGAATCGCGCGTTCAAGGTTGTCGACTGAATCAAGTAAATCTTTGGCGAATTTCTCTAAAGCAAATTTCTTCGCAGTTTCAGCTTCACGTTCTAAACGTTCTTTCACTTTTTCTGCTTCATAGGTTGCATTGGCTGCACGTGCTTTTTCTAGTTTTAAACCTTCCGCAAGCGTGGTGATTTGTGCTTGTAAATCTTCAACGCTAAGCTCGTTTGTTGCTTGCTCTACACCTTCAGCTTGAGTTTGTTCAGGTTGTTGCTCATTTTGAATGTCTTGAGCTTGCTCATTGTGCTCATTAGCCATTGATGATCTCCGTTTAAAAAAGTTCTTAAACATGTACAGTCCTTTTGGCGTGAATGCTCATAGGATCAAACCCGAACTGCCACATATTGGTCATTCATAGATATGGATGAAGTATGGGCAACCCGACAAAATTCAAGCGTTCAGGTTGATTTAAATCTTTTAATTTTGCTGATCTAAGTAAAAATTTAAGTTTTCGATCACGAAAGCAATAAATTCTTGGGTTATTTTTGGTAAATGTTGTCTAGAGGCATAGACTAAAGACAAAGTCAGATCGGGTGCAGAAAAATCTGTAAACACCTGTTGCAAACGATCTTTTGCAATATCTTGACGAACGAGGAACGTCGGTAACATGGCAATGCCTTGCGCTGCGAGGCACATTTGATACAGTGCAATCACATCATTGCTTTTAAATGTTACATTTAATGGATAATTCTGAGGTTGTTGATCTTGATCAAACAAAGTCCAATATTGATTGTGGGTATAGTGAGCAATACATTCATGCTGAATCAATTGACTGGGGTGTGAAAGGGGTGGGTGATCTTGTAAATAATGCGGATGTGCACAAAAAGTAGATGCAATTTGGCATACAGGCCGTGCAATCAGTCCATCAGCAACTTTTTGAGTAATACGTAGGGCTAGATCAACTTGAGCATCCATGAGATCAAGCGTGTTCTCAGTCAAATAAACGTCAAAATGGATATGAGGATAGCGTTTTTTAAATTGTCGAATACATTCATTCACACCCAGTTGAAATAAAAATAAACCACAGGTGAAGCGAATCGTACCTGTATGTTGTTCTGGAGCAGCCAAGCCGGCCAAAAGTTGCTGTTGTTGCAGGATATTTTCGCAATACACCAGTGCTTTTTCACCCGCAGGTGTCAGTGAAACTTTACGTGTATTGCGTTGAAACAATCGAGTTGAAAAGCTTTGTTCGAGATGCTCAAGATAGCGAGACACCATCGCTTTAGAATAATCTAAATGTTTTGCGGCTTTACTGAGATTGCCTTGATGTGCAATGCAAACAAAGACCTGAATGGCTTTTAAAGTATCCATATTTATTTTTGATTGTTGCAAGGTATGCAACATTTTATCTTAATTTAGACGGTTTATTCAGTAATAAATGCAATTTATAGTAACTTCTATCAGATTGGAGATGAAAAAATGAACATAAAACCGTATGCCATTGCATTCACTGCATTATCAACACTCGCTGCAGCATCAAACACTTTCGCACAAGAATTAAAAATTCAAAATTTTCTGGCTAAACCAGAGCACTTTGGTGTGACTTCAACTTTAATTGAAGGTGATAAAGAAGTTTTATTGGTCAATGCGCAATTTTCTAAATCAGAAGCTTTGCGTATCGCGGCTGACATCCTTGATAGCGGTAAAACGTTAAAAACGATTTTTGTGAGTTATGGCGATCCAGACTTTTATTTTGGTTTAGATGTTTTTAAACAATATTTCCCTCAGGTGCAAATTATTGCGACACCTGAAACGGTTAAGCATATTCAAGATACACAAGCTTTGAAAGTGCAGTATTGGGGACCTAAAATGGGTGCCAATGCACCGACTAAAATTATCATTCCTCAAGCCTATACAGCGAAAACCTTAAAACTTGAAAATGAAAACATCGAAATTAAAGGTAAAAAAGAACTGACTTATTTGTGGGTTCCAAGTGCTAAAGCTGTTGTAGGTGGAATTCCAGTATCTTCAGGCATACATTTATGGATGGCGGATACCCCGACCACAAAAGATCGTGCTGAGGTGGTTCAGGCGTTAGAAAGTATAAAAGCATTGAAGCCTAAAACTGTGGTACCAGCCCATATGAAAGCGGGCGCCGCTGAAGGCTTAGAGGCAGTGAATTTCTCGATTGACTATTTAAAGCAATATGAGAAAGCGGTAAAAGCCACCAAGGATTCAGCTCAGTTAATACAAACCATGCAAAAACAATATCCGGCTTTAGGCGAATCAGATAGTTTAGATTTGGGTGCTAAAGTGGTAAAAGGTGAAATGCAGTGGCCGTAAATTCATGGTCAAAAAACATAAAAACCGTGGTTTAGACCACGGTTTTTTATTGGTGCTTAATTCATTATCAATAAAAACTACGCAATTGTAATCTTTTAAGAAGGTTGTACAGTATTTCTATAAATTATAAAAACATAATATAAACAAAGATTTGCGATATAGAGCCAAAATAAAAATAAAAAAACGCTGTATTAATAGTTATTTAGTAAGTCTGTTTATATGAAAAGATATGTGAATTGTGAAGACGGCTGATATAAGAAAAATTGCAAAATAATGCAGCTTCCACTACAAACTACAACCAATCCTCATCACGTCAGCGAAAAAAATTGTGAATGATAGGCAACGCAAAGGCGACTTTGCTTTTTGTCATAATGAAAGGAAGTAAGCAATGAAAAAATTAGCATTGATTTCAATGGTTGTAACAGGCGTAGCATTCACAGCTGTAGGTTGTACTTCTCAAGGTGGCTTAGAAGCTTCTGGTTCAGCTCAAACAAGTGCAAGCCCTACTGGCGCACAAGCTGGTGTAGGTATACAAGCAGATACTTCTATGGGTGTTGAGTCAGGTAGCCCATCTGCTGATGTATCTGGTGCGGTCGATGCTGAGGCATCAGTACAATAATCTAAACGTATAGAGCAATAGATTGTCATGTTGATGCCAACAGAACAATCTAAACATATACTGCTATATATGGTGCTCTTAAGTTATATAGATTCATTGATGAATGAAAACTAGAATCAATAAAATGATTCTAGTTTTTTAGTTTTAGCGCCATTCAAATCTCTCGTAACGATTTGCCAAACTGACAGTAAAAATAACCCATGCGGACTTGTAGATTGATCTGCAAAACAGTAATGATGATATTTCACCAACCGAATGGGTTGTGTTGAATTAATTGAGAGAAAAAATTATGAAACAGTTCACTTTCATTTCGCTACTGTGTATTGCGATAAGCCCAATAGTGGGTTGTGTTTCTGTTGAGGCGACAGGTTCTACAAATGTGGGTGTCGGTTCTCATGGTGTTCAAACGGGCGCTGGAGTAAAGGCTCAAGTCCAACCAGGACAAGTTGGAATTAATATCTCTGGTTCAGCATCTGCTGGTCGTTAATCGGGATATAAAAGTCATCAAAACTCAAAAAGCACAATCTTCCTTTTTGAGTTTTTTATTTTCTCATCCAATCAAAGGCTCTAATTGACCTAAAAAAAGGGCATAGATAAGCAGAATGGTTAATGACATTTGTAGATCAGCCATTTAGCTTAGATTTTATTTTTAAATTCTTGATCTATGACTTTATAAGGGCATATAGTCGGATAGAACAAGAACTAACGACAAAGTGGAAAGGGGAAAAACGTGACAGCATTACCTCAAAAAATTCAAACAATTTTAGATAATGGACAAGGTCCTGCTGCACGAGTGCTGGATAAGCTGCCTAAAATCGTACAAGAATCTCTCGCTAAGGTTTTAGGTTATTCATATCAGTACCCAGATTTAGATGCATTTACCAAATGCTTGATGGCTATCCAGATTAAACAAGGGCATATTGGTTTTCTGGGGGATGATCCGATTGAGTCTAGACGCCAATTCGATGCGCAGATGTTGGCTATATTGAATAAACCGACTGCAATCGAATCTGTTGAAGATATTCGATTGCCTTTGCAAAGTGGAACGGTGTTTGCGCGCCATTTTCATCCAGCGCCAAATAAGAAACTCCCTATGATTGTATTTTATCATGGCGGTGGTTTTGTGGTGGGTGGTTTGGATACACATGATGAGGTTTGTCGCTTAATCGCCAAATACGCGAAAGTACAAGTCTTGAGTATTGATTATCCACTGGCACCCGAAGCATCTCCACAACTGTTGATCAAATCATGTGAGGATGCTTTGGCTTGGGTTTATCAGAATCGTCGCCAACTCAAGATTTATAAAAATCGTATTGCGGTTGCTGGAGATAGTGCGGGTGGTAATATTAGTACTGTGGTGGCGCAACACAGCGTTGGGAAGGCCTATGCACCACAAGCTCAACTGTTAATTTATCCAACTGTAGATTTTAAAAGTAGACATCCATCATTCTACGCATATGGTGAAGGCTTGGTGTTGACCAGTAAGGATGTGGATTATGTGACGGATTATTATGCGACACAGCATAACGTTGCTTTAGATGATCCGCTTATTTCACCTACCTATGGCAATCTTCGTAAGCTTGCACCAGCATACGTGCTTACGGCTGGTCATGACTTACTTCATGATGAAGGTGAAATATATAGCCATAAGCTCAGACAAAATGGCGTCAAAGTTCAGTATGTCAATTATGTTGATCAGACTCATGGTTTTATCAACCTAACCCCGATCTCAAGTAAGGCCAAACGCAATACAATTGAGTTTGCAAGAAACTTTAGAAAATTCTGGGATAAACATAGCTAATATCGATGAGCCTATGTTTCACGTGAAACATAGGCATTGCTTAGCGTAACAAATAAAAATAGTAAAAATGGATTTGCAAATCTAAGATTAGTATTCGCAAAAAATCTATTTTTCAAGTCGAGAAAAGCAATGATGAAAAAGTTGTTCATTACAACAAGTTTACTTTTGGCAAGTGGTCATTTATTTGCAAATACAATGGTTGAAATGAAAACCAGCATGGGGAATGTTGAAATAGAGCTTTTTGATGATAAAGCACCTGTGTCAGCTAAGAATTTTGAAAACTATGTAAAAAGCAACTTCTATACTGGTACGATCTTCCATCGTGTGATTCCTGGGTTTATGGTTCAGGGCGGGGGCTTAGATGCGAATATGGTTGAGAAGAAAACTAAAGCACCTATTGTCAATGAAGCAAACAATGGTCTAAAGAATACCCGTGGTACTTTAGCGATGGCACGAACTAACGATCCTAATTCTGCGACGAGTCAATTCTTTATCAATGTTGCAGATAACAGCTTCCTCAATCGTTCCCAAAGGGATGCTGGTTATGCCGTGTTTGGGCAAGTGACTAAAGGTATGGAGATTGTTGATAAAATCGTAAATGTACCTACGGGAAACCATGGAATGCATCAAAATGTACCAAAACAACCGGTTAAAATCATAAGTGTTCAGATAAAGAGCAAAAAGTAAAAAATAAGGAAGAAATATAGAATTAATATTTCTTCCTTATTATCATTGGTTTATGGTGTTTTTGATGGTTTGTTGTGCAGGCTGTGGTCTAAAAAAGCAACACTCAATAAATCATATGTTTAAAAAGACTTGCGCACCAAAAAAAATCTCCTATAATGCACACATCCCGACGCGATGAAGCAAACAAAACTTAGCTTTACTGGTTAAGTTTATGAGTGTTTATTGCGTTGATTTGCCACTGATGAGGTGGTGAGAAAT